>NZ_PSWS01000091.1 GCF_002932875.1 Rathayibacter tritici | reverse complement strand
CTGTTAGAGGCTGCTCTTCAATCAAAGCGGATTAGCCGGTGTTATTCGTGACCGACACGCGCAAATCCATCTCGATCAATCGTATTTTGCATAAGCCTCAGGGGTGGAAGTACTTTGTTCGGGAGACGTTGGAGAGTGCTGATCTGTGGGGGATCACGGGTGACGGTTATCGGATTAAGTACTTCATCCAGGCGAGTGGCGTGTATTCGATCCAGGTGTTCAGTGAATTGTTCTGGACGAATGATGCCCATGCTTTGAGCGTTATTCATAAGGTCTGATTCGGGCGTGTCGTTCCGAGTGAGGTGCCCCATTCTTTCTGGACCACCGCGGAATTGGTAGGATTACCGCGATGACCGAAAGGAAGGCCCGGGATGTCCAGTTCCCGTGGGAAGTATTCTCCGGAGTTCCGCGCGGAGGCAGTGCGCGAGGTGATTGATAGGTCGCGATCCGTCGCGGACGTCGCTCGAGAGCTCGGACTGGTTCCGCAGACCCTCACTAATTGGGTGGCTGC
>NZ_PSWS01000085.1 GCF_002932875.1 Rathayibacter tritici | reverse complement strand
GGCTCTTCGCAGTTGAGGGTGTAGCCGTACGAGTGTGGGGTCGGCGCGTCGTGGCCGGGAGTGGGGTCGAGGTCTTCCGATGATGGAGGTTCCTACGCCAGCCATCAGAAAGACCTCGACGTGTCTCACGCTACCTTCGACGACCCTGATCTCACGACCTTCTGCCGCCTGGACGAGCTCGGCCTTCGTGTTGTCGGGCAGCATCTTGCGCCCGATCGGGCGGTGCTGGAATGTCGGGTTGTTGACCCTGATCCGTGGTGCGTGAAGTGTGGTGCGGAGGGCGTGCCTCGGGACACGGTGACGCGGCGTCTCGCGCACGAACCGTTCGGTTGGCGACCCACGACCCTGTTGGTCCGGGTGCGCCGCTACGCATGCACGGGCTGCGGCCGGATCTGGCGACAAGACATCACGAAGGCCGCGCAGCCGCGGGCGAAGCTCTCCCGCCGCGGCGTGCGGTGGGCGCTGGAAGGCCTCGTCGTTGGGCACCTCACCGTCGCCCGTGTCGCGGCCGGCCTCGGGGTGTCGTGGCATACCGCGAACGCGGCTGTTCTCGCCGAGGGGAAACGGGTCCTGATCGATGACCCGACCCGGTTCGAGGGCGTGACCACGATCGGTGTCGACGAGCACGTCTGGCGCCACACGCGCCGCGGAGACAAGTACGTCACGGTGATCATCGATCTCACTCCGATCCGCGCGAAAACTGGGCCTGCCAGGCTGTTGGACATGGTCGAGGGGCGCTCGAAGGCCGTGTTCAAGCAGTGGCTCGCCGACCGACCCGACACCTGGCGGGCGAGGGTCGAGGTCGTCGCGATGGACGGGTTCACCGGGTTCAAGACCGCGACCGCGGAAGAACTGCCCGACGCGGTTCCGGTGATGGACCCGTTCCACGTCATCCGCCTCGCCGGCGACGCCCTGGACCGCTGCCGGCAACGCGTCCAACAACAGTCGACGGGGCACCGCGGCCGTTCCAGAGACCCGCTCTACTCGGCACGCCGGACCCTGCACACCGGCGCCGACCTCCTCACGGACAAGCAACACGCCCGCCTCAAGACGGTGTTCGCGGTCGACGAGCACGTCGAGGTCGAGGCGACCTGGGGCATCTATCAACGCATGATCGCCGCCTACCGCGACCCGGATCGGACCGCCGGGAAGACGGCGATGCAAGCGCTGATCGACTCGATCAGCGGCAAGGTCCCACGAGCCCTGAAAGAGCTGGTCACCCTCGGCCGCACGATGAACGCCCGCGCCGCCGACATCCTCGCTTACTTCGACCGCCCCGGCACATCGAACGGCCCCACCGAAGCGATCAACGGCCGCCTCGAACACCTCCGAGGGTCCGCCCTCGGCTTCCGCAACCTCACCAACTACATCGCCCGCAGCCTGCTCGAAACTGGCGGCTTCAGACCCCGACTACACCCTCAATTACGATGAGCC
>NZ_PSWS01000084.1 GCF_002932875.1 Rathayibacter tritici | reverse complement strand
CTATCGGACCCCGAACGAAGCCGAGCAGGCATGGATCACCGAGAACCTCGCCGCGTAGACAACTATTCAACTGGTCCAGGAAACGTTGGGCAGCTCAGAAGGACAGGCAAGACGGGGCAGTGATGTCTTTTCGCGGTGAAATGATTGGTCGTGTAGCGTGCCGCCGTACGTTGCGCAGTCACTGGCGCGGAACCAACGCTGCAACGCGTGAGGCACGAGAACCCCATGGCTCATGGGCAGTGGTCAGGTAGCTCCACTCTGCCGAGTAGCATTCGTCCTCTTGTGCAGCCAGATCAACCGACGTCAAAGGACTCTAAGAGCGTTATTCATAAGGTCTGTTTCGCGCGTGTCGCTGTGAAGACATCGGCTTCTCGCGGGAGAGAATGGAAGTTCCTACACGCCATTCTTGAAGCGAGAAGTCGATGCGCTATGACTCTACTACAGGTTTGACCTCTGGGCAGGTGACGGAGTTGGTGGCTCGGATATTCCAGGTCCTGTCCGGGCGTCCATCGTTGCCTGGCCGCCCCGCGCTTCTCAACCTGCGGGAGCAGGTCATCCTGACGTTGCTGCTGTTGCGACAGAACCTGAACCAAGCCGCCGTCGCGGACCTGCACGGCGTCTCCCAAGCCACCGTCTCGCGGATCTACCGGCGCATCGTTCCGCTGATCGAGCAAGCCTGTTGCTTCTCAGGGATTTCCCTGGAAGAAGCTGTCCGAGGCCGTGTCGTCCTGGTCGATGGGACAGACGTTCCCACCGGGAACCGCGCGAAAACGGGTCGGTCGAATTACTCCGGGAAGCGGCACCGACAAGGCCTCAATGTGCAGATCGCCGCAGATCTGGACGGCGGCCTCCTCGCCGCGTCAGACCCTGTCGCCGGCGCCCGTCATGATCGTGTCGCTCTCGCGCTCTGCGGCTGGGAGCCGATCCTCGATGACACGGACTGGATCGCCGACCCGGGCTACATCGGCACCACCGCGACCACTCCCCGCAAACGACCCCACGGCACCACCCTCGACGACAACACCAAGAAATCGAACCGGGAAATCTCCAGAACCCGATCCGCAGTCGAGAGGTGCATCGCCCACTTCAAGAACTGGAAAATCATCGCCACCGGCTACCGCGGACGCCTCAGCGAACTCCCCGCCATCATCCGCACCATCACAAAACTCGAACTCTACCGACTCGGCTGGTAAACAACCTTATGAATAACGCTCTAACTAGATCTTCGCCACGAAAAAGTACGAGCGTTATTCATAAGGTCTGATTCGGGCGTGTCGTTCCGAGGCATCGGCTTCCCATTCGGGAGAATAGAAGTTCCAAAGCTCGCTATTTTCGGAACGGGAAGCCGATGCGGTACGACTCTACTACAGGCCTGGATGCGGAGCAATTGACGGAGCTGATCTGTCGGATCTGGCAGATTGTCGCGGGGAGGGGTGAG
>NZ_PSWS01000033.1 GCF_002932875.1 Rathayibacter tritici | reverse complement strand
GACTATCGGACCCCGAACGAAGCCGAGCAGGCATGGATCACCGAGAACCTCGCCGCGTAGACAACTATTCAACTGGTCCAGGAAACGTTGGGCAGCTCAGACCGCGAGTAGAGACTCGTTGGTGAGCGCTCGAGCGCTGACAGGTCTTTTCTTCCAGGCGTAGAACCCGGATTGTGACACCTTCAGTTCGTGACACATGAACGCGACGGGGTAAGCGCCGGACGCAGCCCAGCCCGCGATGGCAGCGAATATTACCGCTGGCCGCTCGCGAACCAGGTCGATAGTAGTCTCCTACAGGTCGAGAACCCCAGCAACACACCCCCGAGTCCACCAAAACGGGTACGGTCCAGTCTCAGTAGAGACCCCCTCCGCGGGCACTTCATCGGGCGGGTCTATCGAGACCCCCCTGAGGCCCGACGCGGGGCGACCTCGAGCTTGAGGCCGCGATGTCTCAGTGGAGGATCCCTTACGGGACTCGCTACCGGTGCCCCCACGCGGCGCGCACGCGATCGGGCCTCGGTGTTGTTCGGAGCCTGGACGGGACGTAGCTCGTCGCGTGTGGTCATCTGTTCGCCCTATCGGTGGGTCGGGCGTCAGGATCTCGTGGACACGTTCAGATGCCGGTGACAGGGTGACGTCATGGCCAAGCCTCGCACCAAGCTCGCGCGTGCAAGTACAAGCCGCGTCCTCGCCGCTGACCACCGCTCGAGCGCGCGTGGCCGCTCCGCGCGCATGACCGGGGGTTGAGGGGGCTCTCCCCGCTCGTGCGGGCCGACTCGGGTCGGGCCGCGTTGCTCCCGAACTGCAGGACGTCTTGGCGATCTCGCCGCATCGAGTGCGGCTGCAATCAGCGAATACTGACAAGTAGGGGGCTGGTCACGATGGCATCGCGACCAGCCCCCTACTTGCGTTCCGTTCTCAGCAGTTACTGACGAAGGTTTTTTGTCTCAGCGGTTCCGTTGTGCTCACGCATTCGCTGAGCGAGTTCGGCGGTCGCGCTTCTGGAGAGGAGGAGGGAAAGGCAGATGAGTCCAGCAGAGAACGGCAGCCCGAAGAACACGAGGATGCGGGAGATGGCTCCTGCGATCGTATAGAGGTAGTTTTGCTCGACGGTGGCTCCTAGGTCGATGAGGACTGCGGGGCTGAACAGGGCGAAGGCCGCACTGATGGCGCCGGTCACGATTCCTGTGATGAGCAGTCTTCGGCTATAGCTGGTGCCCATGACCTTCTCCTTTGAGAGTGCTGCTAGTGGTGACTGCCCCGTGAGGGTCAGTAGAACGATCCAGCGACGCCGGTGATGCCGATAGCACTGCCGCGGATCTTCGAGACGGTGATAACTGGCTCTTCGCAGTTGAGGGTGTAGCCGTACGAGTGTGGGGTCGGCGCGTCGTGGCCGGGAGTGGGGTCGAGGTCTTCCGATGATGGAGGTTCCTACGCC
>NZ_PSWS01000026.1 GCF_002932875.1 Rathayibacter tritici | reverse complement strand
GGGCGGGGGGCGGGGGGCAGGTGCGGACGTAGGATCGGTGGCATGCCGCAGATTCGGATCAGGGAGGCTGCCGCCGCGCTGGGCGTGAGCGACGACACGCTGCGGCGCTGGATCGAGAACGGGGCGCTCGCGAGCGCGAAGGACGCCTCCGGGCGGCGGGTCGTGGACGGCCTCGAGGTCGCCCGGCTCGCCCGCGCCACCGCGGTGCTGCCGGAGGATCCGTCGCCGGTCGCGCGCTCGGCCCGCAACCGCTTCGTCGGGATCGTCACCGACATCGTGATGGACACCGTCATGGCGCAGGTCGAGCTGCAGTGCGGACCGCACAGGGTGGTCTCGCTGATGAGCAGCGAGGCGGTGCGCGAGCTCGGACTCGAACCCGGATCGCCCGCGGTGGCGGTGGTCAAGGCGACGACGGTGATCGTCGAGACGCCGCTCGCGCGGGGCTGATGCGCACCGGCTCCGGTCTGCCGCGCTGGGTCGTGGCGGTCGCCGCGCTCGGCGCCCTGCTGGTGCTGTTGCCGCTCGTCGCGATCCTCACCCGGGTCGACTGGCCGCAGTTCCTGCCGTTGATCACCTCCGACTCCTCCGTCGCCGCGCTCCTGCTGAGCCTGCGCACCTCCGCCGCCGCGACCCTGCTGTGCCTGCTGCTCGGGACGCCGATGGCCCTGGTACTCGCGCGCACCGCCTTCCCCGGGCAGCGCCTCCTCCGCTCGCTGGTGCTGCTGCCGCTGGTCCTGCCGCCGGTGGTCGGCGGGCTGGCGCTGCTCTACACCGTCGGCAGGATGGGCCTGCTCGGCGGTGCGCTGGAGGCGGCCGGCATCCGTATCGCGTTTTCGACCACCGCCGTGGTGCTCGCGCAGACCTTCGTGGCGCTGCCTTTTCTGGTGCTGACGCTGGAGGGTGCGCTGCGCAGCGCCGGCGCCCGGTACGAAGCGGTCGCCGCGACGCTGGGCGCCTCCCCCGCAACGGTGCTGCGGCGGATCACGCTGCCGCTGATCCTGCCGGGCCTGGCCTCGGGCGCCATCCTCTCGTTCGCGCGGGCGCTGGGCGAGTTCGGTGCGACGCTGACCTTCGCCGGGAGCCTTCAGGGCACGACGCGCACGCTCCCGCTCGAGATCTACCTGCAGCGCGAGAGCGACCCGGACGCGGCGGTGGCCCTGGCGCTGGTACTGGTGGTGGTCGCCGTCCTCGTGATCGGGCTCGCGCACGGCCGTTCGGCCCGGGGGGTGCCGCGGTGAGCCTGCGGTTGGAGGCGCGGCTCGCGGCACGCGGGATCGACGTGCGGATCGACGTGGCCGAGGGCGAGACCCTCGCCCTGATCGGCCCGAACGGCGCGGGCAAGTCGACCGTACTCGAGCTGATCGCCGGGCTCGCCCGCGCCGATGCCGGCCGGGCGAGTGTGGGAGCGATGCTGCTCTTCGACGACCGCCGCTGGACGCCTCCGCACCGCCGCCCTGTCGCCCTGCTCGCGCAGGATCCGATGCTGTTCCCGCACCTGAGCGTGCGCGAGAACGCGGCGTTCGGGCCGCGCAGCGCCGGGGTCGGGCGGGCGGAGTCGCGCGCGCGGGCCGAGCGCGAGCTGGCCGCCGCAGGGGTGGCCGACCTGGCCGACCGGCGCCCGGCGAGCCTCTCCGGCGGGCAGGCGCAGCGGGTGGCCCTCGCCCGCGCGCTCGCGACCGATCCGCGCCTCCTGCTGCTCGACGAGCCGCTGGCCGCGGTCGACGCCCGGGTCGCCCCGGCGCTCCGGCGGATGCTGCGCGAGGTGCTCGCGGAGCGCTCGGCGATCGTGGTCACCCACGATGTGCTCGATGCCTGGACGCTTGCCGATCGGGTGCTGGTCCTGCACGGCGGGCGGGTGGTCGAGGAGGGCCCGACGGCCCGGGTCCTCACGCGCCCGCGCACCGGGTTCACCGCGCAGCTCGCCGGGCTCGACCTGCTCACGGGCGTGCGCACGGCGACGGGGCTGCGCATCGCCGAGGGGCACGAGCTCGCCGGAGTCGCGGCCGAGCCGATCGCGGTCGGGGCCGCGGTGCTCGCGGCGGTCCGCCCCTCCGCCGTCTCAGTCGGCGAGGTGCGCGAGGTGCGCGAGGTCCGCGCGGGGGAGAGCGGAGGCGACGGCGGCGAGTTCGGCGACGCGGGAGGCGTGCGCGCCGTGATCACCGACGTGGAGCAGCACGGCGACGCCGTGCGGGTGCGCAGTGCGCTCCTCGGTGCCGACATCGCCCCAGCGGACGCGGCGCGACTCGACCTCGCCCCGGGCCGCGAGGCCCGCTTCAGCGTCAGCCCCCGGTCGCTGCTGATCTACCCGGCCTGAGCCTCGGACGCCACCGACGCCCCGCCACAGAGCGGAAGTCGCACTCGCAGCCGCGCACCCGCGAGCACCGGCGAGTCCGAGAGCGCCAGCGATCCTCCGTAGACCGCCAGCTGCCGATCCAGCCGGCTCAGGCCCGAGCGCGTCGAGCCCGCGGCGACTCCGCTCCCGTCGTCATCGAGGGTGAGCACCACCACGCCCGCCTGCACCGCGCCCCGCACGCGCAGCGACGAGGCACAGCCGTGCTTGAGCGCATTGGTGAGGCCCTCCTCGACAAGCCGGACAAGCAGCAACCGCTGATCCAGCGGCGGCTCGCGACCCTCGGCGGAGAGCTCGGAAATGCGTCCGAGATCGAGATCGACGGCGATCTCGGGTGGGAGACGCGCGAGGAGGTCGCGCACGGCCGCGACCAGGCCGTGGTCGATCTCGACGGGGTAGAGGGCGTGGCCCACCGTGCGCACCTCCTCCTCGCGCAACCGGTCGAGGCGGGCGGCGATCGCGAGCAGGCGGGCCGAGACGTCCGGATCCGCGGCGCTCGCGACCGCGTGCAGTTCGGCGGCCAGCACCACGAGGCCGTTCTGCAGCCGGCCATGCAGGCTCTGCGCCACGTCCCGCCGCACCCGCAGCTCCTCGCGCTGAAGCGCCTGCACCGCCTCGATCGCCTGCACGCGGGCGCGGGCGTGCTCCCGCTCCTTCTCGCGCACCCGCCGCGCGGCTCGCACGAGCAGGTAGCCGTAACCGCAGATCAGCGCGACCACCACGGACCCCACGACCAGCTCGATCACGATCGCGGGGAGGGCGGCGATCGGGTAGATACCCGTCAGCACCTGGAGGGTGCAGCGCACGACTCCCACGCCTACCGCGATCAGAGCTGTCCGGGCGATTCGGTCGCCGCCCGCGAAGCGCTCCGGGCGCAGCAGCGCGACCAGAGCGATCGCGAGCGCGATCGTCGAGACGTTGACCAGCACGCGCGTCGTGACGTCGAGCAGCGGGCCGGGATCGATGCCCCGGAGCGTCTGCGACAGGATGCCGAGCGCGAAGACGGCCTGGAGCGCGGCGAGCAGCGAGAGGACCCCGCCGAGGAGGGCCATCGCACCGAGGACGATCCGGTTGTCCTCGCGCGCATCGCCCGGCTCGGCAGTCATCCGGTGTGCTCGAGGAACTGGAGGGTCGCGTCGACCCGCGGATTCCGCTCGCCGTCGGAGCGGACGCCGAGCGCGGAGTAGATCGCGTTGACGTGGTTGTCGACCGAGCGGACCGCGATGCCCAGGCGCTCGCCGATTGCGGCGTTGGTCAGGCCGGACGCGAGACCCGCGAGCACCTCGTACTGGCGCGGGCTGAGGGCGGCGACCGGGGAGTCGCGGCGGGCGGACCGGGCGGCGACCAGCGCAGGATCGAGCACGGTGCGGCCGTCCGCGGTCGCGCGCACGGAA
Organism: Rathayibacter tritici; assembly: GCF_002932875.1. Classification (GTDB taxonomy): domain Bacteria; phylum Actinomycetota; class Actinomycetes; order Actinomycetales; family Microbacteriaceae; genus Rathayibacter; species Rathayibacter tritici. The sequence continues at coordinate 81,136 of NZ_PSWS01000026.1, read as the reverse complement.
CTCAGCAGCGCGGGGGCTGAGAGGGAGGAGCTTTTCGAGAGGTAGCTCCAGCCGCGCGCCTCCGCGCGGTCGAGGCGGAGGAAGCGGTGCATCGCATCGACCGCCGAGAGCAGGACGATGCCCAGCCCGGGCGCGGTGATCCGGAGCCGGCGTCCAAGGTCGATGCCGTCGCCGTCACCGAGCTCGATGTCGAGGATCGCGACGTCGAGTTCCGCAGGGCGCAGCACCGACCGCGCCTCCGCGGCGGAGCCGGCCTCCACGACGCTCCGCACGCTCGGGATCGAGCGCAACAGCGAGGTCAGCATGTGGCGGTAGAGAGGTTGGTCGTCGACGACGGCCAGCCTCAGCTCCGAAACGCCCCCCACGGATGTCATTGGCCCATCTTCACCCATACCGCGGACGTCGGGGCGTCCCTCGAAGAGGGAGTGTTGCCGGGGATCCGCGCCGCCCTCCGACGTGGCAGCGGCTCCTCGCCCGCGCGGGGTTCAGGAGTGACGGCGCCGGGTGCACGGGGCGGATCGCGCGGCGAGGCGGGCCCGGTTCAGGAGAATCGAACACCCGTCAGCGCGAGCCCCGCGGCCGCCGCAGCGATGGCGAGCGCCGCCGTACCGATCCCGTAGCCCAGGCCGGCCGCCCAGCGCCGCTCGAGCAGCAGCCGCGCGGTCTCGACGCTCGCCGTGCTGAAGGTGGTGAAACCGCCGAGCACGCCCGTCCCGAGCACGGCCCGCCAGACCGGGTCGAGGACCCCGGCCAGGACGAGCCCGGTGACCACCCCGAGCAGCAGCGACCCGCTGACGTTGATCAGCGCGGTGCCGACCGGCCAGCGCGCGGGCACGAGCGAGCGGGCGATCGAGTCGACCACCAGCCGCGCCGCAGCGCCGACTCCGCCCGCGAGAGCGACCGCGACCAGCAGACCCGGCGTCATACCGCTCCCCTCCGGCTCCCCGCGACCGCAATGCCCAGCGCGGCGGCGAGCACCCCCAGCACGAGCGAGCCACCGGTGTACGCGAGGTACTCGACACCGTGCCCACCCTGCAGCAGCGCAACCGTGTCGAGCGAAAAGGTGCTGTACGTGGTGAAGCCGCCGAGCACACCGGTGCCGAGCAGGAGGCGCAGAGAGCGGCGGCGACCGTCGTCCGATCCCCGCCGCGCCAGCGCCTCCAGCAGCAGGCCCAGGAGGAACGCACCGGGCAGGTTCACGACGAGCGTCGCGACCGGCACGACCCCCAGCGGGGGCAGCGCGGCGCCGATCGCCGCACGAGCCGCCGTACCGACCGTTCCGCCCGCCGCGACCAGGAGAATCTCAGCGGGCCGCAGGTGGAGGGGCCGCGTCACTCCGCGAGGTCCCAGGGCGCGGGACGCGAGGTGTCGCGGTCGGCGCGCGGGACGACGAGAACGGGACGGTGCTGACGGTGGGCGAGGTGGGCGGCGACACTGCCGCCGAGAAACTCCGCGATGCTCGCGAGTACGCCCGCGTCGCGGGTGCCGACCACGATCATCCGCGCATCGACCTCGTCGGCGACCTCGGCGAGGGCCAGCGCCGGCTCCCCGCGGACCGCCCGCAACGACCAGGCCACAGGACTGTCGTCGAGCTCGCGCTCGACCGTCTCGCGCAGTTCGGGCGGGACGGCCGGACCGTCGCCTCGATCGGCCCCCGCCCCGACGAAGCCGATCGGGACGCCGCCGGTCATCGGATCGACGTACTCGCCGACGAGGTAGGGATCGGCCGAGACTGACACGAGCAGCAGCGCGGCTCCGGCATCGGCGGCGACGCGCTCGGCGGTGCGCAGGACCTCGGGGCGCTGGCCGTCGACGACGCCGACGAGGACGGGCCCGGTCGGGGCGGGTGCACTCGGGATCGGTGCGCTGGGGGTGGGTGCGGTCATGAGAAGCTCCTTCCCGGTTGCGCCCCATCCTCCCACTGCGCGGGCGCGCGAAGCCGGAACATCCCTCCTGATCCGCCGTGATCGTTCCGTTACGCAGGGGCCTCGGGCTAGAGTGGCTCCTCGCCGGATGCCCTTCCGGCACCCGGCCGTGTCATCACTGCCACCCCTGTCGAAACTGTCACCCGAGGAGAACGCACGCGTGTCGAAGCCAGGCATTCCCACCCCTGAGGAGAGTGCCGGCACCCGGAGTGCGCCCCGGACGCGACGGGAGGCCCGTGAGGCCGAGCGTCGCGCCGCTGCGGCCGCCGCGGAGCAGACCGTAGTCGCGGGCGGCGTTGCGTCCGAGCCAGCCGCCGCGACCGCGTCCGCCACTGCTTCCGCCGCCTCCGGCGTGCCCGCCGCCTCCGCTACCCCTGCGTCGGTCGATACCGCCTCCCCCGACGTCGATGACGCGGCCGCCGTCGCGACCGCTCGGACCGTCTCGGTCGACGTCCCCGCGGTCGCCTCCCCCGCTTCCCGATCGAGCCTCGCCGCACCCCGCCGCGCCGCCTCGCGCCCCGGCGCACCCCGCGCCGCCGAGCCGGCCCGGACTCGCGGCCTCAGCCGCCGAGCCCTCGCGTTCGGTACCTTCTCGGTGGTCGGCGGCCTCTTCGCCACCGCCGCCATCCCCGCGTACGGTGCCCGCAGTGCCTCCGCCACCGCAACCGGCCGCGCCGCTGCGGACCGGGTCGGCCTGCAGAATCTGACCGTCTCCTCCGACGCGACCCGCCAGACCGCCGTGCGTGACGCCTTCGCCGCTCCAACCAAGGCGCAACTCGACGAGGCCAGCCGCCAGGCGGCGGTGCTCTCCGGCTCCAACGGTGGCGAGTTCTCGACCGTGCAGACCCGCGCGGCCGGCGACGACTACCCGTGGCCCTACGAGACCATCGACGACAATGGCGGCGGCCTCTCGCCGCTCGGCTACTACTACCGCGAGTGCGTCGACTTCGTGGCGTGGCGCCTGAACCGCGACGCCGGCCGCACCTCCGCGCCGTGGAAGTACACCTGGGGCAACATCACGCCACTCGGTGGCAGCGCGTACGAGTGGCCGGACAACTGGGCTGCGAAGGGCTGGGCGACCAGCAGCGTCCCGATCGTCGGTTGCGTCGCGTGGTGGACCTACAACCACGTCTCCTACGTGCAGAAGGTCAACGACGACGGCACCGTGCTCCTCGAGGAGTACAACTACGGCGGCAAGCACAGCTATGTGACCCGCACCTTCCCCACCGCGAAGGTGCCGCTCTTCCTCTACCCGCCTGTTCTGTAGCGCGTGCTCCGGCGCGCGAGCACGGCGAGGAGTGCGGCGAAGGCGGGCGACGAGGTCGACGTGGCTGGTGTCCGCGAGCTCGTGCAGGCGCACGCCCGGATGGCGGTCGGCGGAGCGGCGGCTGTAGGCGACGGGCACGTCCTCGTCGAGGGTGCCGTGGATCAGCGTGGTCGGCTGCCGCGAGCACGGCCAGGACGTCGTCCCCGGCGCCCGCCCCTCCGCCTCCCCCATCCCCCCAGTACCTCCCCGCGAGATGCCACTTATGTGCGCGACACGCCGAGGAAAACGCGCATAAGTGGCATCTCGCGGCGGGCGATCGAGGAGGATCTCCTCGAGGTCGACCCGGCGACGGCGGTCCTCCAGCAGGCGAGCGTTCTGCCGCGGCCGACGGGCGGGCTCAGCGAGATGCTTCGGTTGTGGAGCGCCAACGCGATCCCGCGGCCACTGTCGGCTTCGCGGTGGAGGAGATCGCCGACGGCTCTCTCGCGGGGTATGTGACGCTCTGGGGCGGCGCCCTTCCACACCGGTACGCGACCCTCGCCATCGTCCTCGGCCCGCACGCTCGCGGTCGTGAGCCCGCCGCGCGTCAGGTGACGTTGATGAGCGTGCGCTGCCAGCCGGAGGAGCCGTCGGGCGCGACCGGCGCGCGGTCCTCGATCTGGACCAGGCCGTTCTTGTCGACCGCGCGGACCGCGACGTAGTGCGAGCCCGGCTGGGCCTCCCAGTCGACGTACCACTGCACCCAGGTGTCAAGGTTGACCGGGGTCGAGAGCGTCGCCTCCTGCCAGTCGCCGCTGTCGATGCTCACCTCGACCTTCTCGATGCCGATGCTCTGCGCCCAGGCGACACCCGCGATCTTGGTGGCACCCGACGCGACGGGCGCGCCGATCCGCGGGGTGTCGATCCGCGAGGACATCTTGATGGGGGCCTCAGCGGAGTAGCCGCGCGGGGTCCAGTAGGCCTGGTCGGCCTCGAAGGTGGTGACCTTCAGCTCGGTGAGCCACTTGGTGGCCGAGACGTAGCCGTAGAGACCGGGCACGATCATCCGCACCGGGAAGCCGTGCTCGAACGGCAGGGGCTCGCCGTTCATCCCGACAGCGAGGATCGCATCGAGGTTCTCGTCGGTCACCGCGCTGATCGGGGTGGACGCGGTGTAGCCGTCGCTGCTGGTGGAGAGGAGCATGTCGGCTCCGCTCTGCACACCGGCCATCTTCAGCACGTCGCGGAGCGGGACGCCGAGCCACTTGGCATTGCCGACGAGGTTGCCGCCGACCTGGTTCGAGACGCAGGTCAGGGTGATGCCGTATTCGTCGAGACCCATATCGAAGATTTGCTGAAGGTTCAGCGTCACCTCGCGGTCGACCATTCCGGAGATTTTCAGCGACCAGGCCGACGGGTCGAGGTTGGGCACGGTGAGGGCGGTATCGACACGGTAGAAGTCGGCGTTCGACGTGTAGAGCGGGGTGATGCCGTCGATGTCGAGCTCGGCGCCGGCGGGCACCGAGACGGAGCTGCGGGGGGACGGCAGGCGGAGGGCGTTGCGGACGCCGGCGAGCGAGGAGGTCGCCGCGTTGACCAGGCGGGCTCCGGTGCCCACGACGGCCGCGCCGACGGCGGTGATCAGCGCGATGCGGAAGAAACCGCGGCGCTCGAGCGCCCCCGGACGGGCCTCGGAGGATGTTCCCCTCGCCTCCGAGACCCGTGCAGCGCGCCAGCCGCGCAGGCGCGTGAAGAGCAGGTGCATGACGAGAACGGCGACGACGAGGCCGACCAGAGTGGGCACCGCGGCGAGCGGAGCGGCACCGGCGCGGGTGACGATGGCGGCGATCGAGAGGCCGCCGGCAATGATCAGCAGTACCTGGCCCAGCGGCGGGCGGATGAGCTGGAGCACGCCGGCGATCGCGGCCGCGACGACAACGGCGGCGCCGATGCTCCCGAGGAGGAAGGTCTTGTCGTTCTCACCGAAGGTCTCGATCGCGAACTCCTTGAGGGGGCGCGGGACGATGTCGACGACGAAGGAGCCGAGCGCGAGCACGGGGCTCGCCGTCCGGGCGACCGCGAGGGCGACGAGCTCGGCGACGGCGAGGAGGACTCCTCCGGTGATGATGCCCGCGAGAGCAGCGAGCAGGAGGTATCGCGCTCGGTGCTCGCGCACGGGTGCCGCTGTCTGGTTCATACGGGAGAGTTTTCACCTGCGACCTGCCGATTCCCAGGGTGTCGCTAGTTTGGTCGTGTAATTGCATTTTTCATAACGAACAGGTAACGCGGCGTCCATTCAGCGGCGCCGGTCGAGAGCCGCGCGGAGGTACGCAGCCGTGCGGCTGCCCGCCGCCTCCGCCACCTCCTCCGGCGTCCCCGTCGCAACGACCGAGCCGCCCGCGCGGCCCGCTCCCGGCCCGAGGTCGATGACCCAGTCGGCGTCCGCAACCACGCGCATGTCGTGCTCGACCACGATCACCGTGTTGCCCGCGTCGACCGACGTCCGGAACGCCGACCTGGTCGATCAGCCGCCGCGCATAAGGGGCGACCGACTCGAGGTAGCGGCGCTGCGCCTCCGCATAAAGCGTGCCGAAGGCGAGCGAACTCTTCCCCGATCCGGAGACGCCGGTGAAGGCGACGAGGGCGTCGCGCGGCACGTCGACGTCGATGCTCCGGAGGTTGTTCTGGCGGGCCCCGCGCACGCGGACGCGGTCGTAGGAGTCGGTGGTTCCTGGCGCGCTCATCCCTCCAGCCTGCCGTGCCCGAATGTGGGCGGCCCGGGCCTGCTCCGGCGGGTCAGGACCACCCGGTGTGCGCCGAGGCACCGTCGAGGCGGCGGGGCCTCAGCGAAGCGGCGGCGGCTCGGCCGTTCGCGCGAGCACCGGCGGACGAGCCGAGCGCCTCATCCCACTCCCCGCCGAACGAGGAGGAAGGGGATCAGGACGTCTCCCGCACCTCGCTCAGGGACGCCGACGGCCGGTTCTGCGCCACACAGCAAAGACGCTCAGCCAGAACGCGGCGTAGATGATCAGGACGGAAAGAAGCTCCCACGACAACCCTGGGGCAGTCACGACCTGCATCACGACGTGAACCGCGACGACGGGAGCCAGCACGAGAGTGGCGAAGAGGGCCGGGGACATCCGTCTGTTGGCAGTCATTGGCAGCTGAATCCGGTCGGCCCCGCGAGGGGGTAGATCCGCGCCGTCTCGACGCGGGCGAGGCGCGTCAGCGACTCAGCAGCTGCGCGGCTACTCGACCAGCACGACGGCACGACTGCTCGATCGGCGCGGGTCAGCCGCAGGTGAGGGCGGGGTGGTTCGCGGTGACGGTCGCGGTGCGGCCCGCGTCGTCGGTGCCCGCCACGGCGACCGTCGTGGATCCGGTCGGAACGCTGGTCTGGCGGGTCGTCAGGGCGGTGGCGGTGCTCGCTCCGCCGGCGAGCGCGGTGACCCGCTTCGCCGTGGCGCCGGTACCGATGGTGATGTCGACGGGCAGGTCATCCGCATTCTTCACGACCGTGGTCACCACGACCGTGCCAGCGACGCAGCGCGCGGCTGAGGTCGCCACCGGCTGTAGCGGCACCGTCGACGCCGGAGCGCCGAGTGAGACGCGGAAGCGTTGGCAGTCGTTGTTCAGGACGCTCCACTGGCCGATCCGGGTGCCGTTCTGCGCCGAGCAGTTCGACAGGTCGAGCGCCTTGCCGCTGTGCGCGGCCCGCAGCTCGACAGTGCCGTCGTTGCCCGGGCGGAGGCGCCAGCGGCTGCCCGCGACGCCGCACGCGCCCTGGGTGACGGTCGCACCGTCGGCGGTGGAGCCTCCGGTGACCGCGAGACACGGAGCGGCGGCGGAGACCAGGTGCATCTCGAGCGCTCCGTCGGGGGCGGAGCCGAAGGTGACGCGCTGGCAGGGCGAGCCGAGCCAATCCTGCTGCTGGAGCACCGCGTTGCCGGCCGTGGAGCAGTTCGGCAGGTCGACGGTCTTGCCGGTGACGAACGAGGTGACGGCGACGGGTCCGGCGGGGCGGAGCACCCACTCCTGAGCCGCCGCGGAGGTGGCGGCCGCCTGGCGCACGGTCGTCCCGGACGCCTCCAGCAGCGTGCCGCTGGCGCGGTTGGTCAGGGTGGAGTAGCCGCCGGTGGCCGGAGCGACCGTCCACTGCTGGCAGCCGGTGGTGAGCCACGCGGACTGCTGGAGTCCGGCGGAGCCGGTGGCGCAGCCGACCGGGCCGAGCGCCTTGCCGCTGGAGGCGTTCATCACGCGGAGGGCGCCCTCGCCGGTGGCGTCGAGCATCCAGTTCGCGCGCGGGCTGGAGCAGGGACCCTGCACGACTCCGGCGCCGTCGCCGCTCTGCGCGGAGGAGACGGTGACGCACAGGCCGGTACTGCGGCTGACCAACTGCCAGGGTGCGCCCTCGACCCGAGCCGTGAGCGGCGCGTTCTCGCCGCTGGGCACGGGGATGCGGGCCGAGGTGCCGAGCGGAGTGCCGAAGTCGGGCTCGCCGTCGGCGGTCCAGTCCACGATGTGCGCGCGGGCCGAGCGCTGGCGGCTGCAGCCGTCGTTCGGGCCGGGGTTCGCGTGGTAGAGGTTCCAGGTCTCCGTGCCGTCCGGCGAGTCGAAGAAGTCGTTGTGGCCGGTACCGAACTCGCCGTTCGCCGTCGAGAACACGGGGCCGTCGCTCTTGGTCCAGGAGGAGGCCAGCACCGGGTCGCCGGTGCCGTCGTACTCGAGGGTGCCGAGCTGGTAATCCTCGGTGCCGCAGAAGCTCGCCGAGTAGACGATCCAGGTGCGGCCATCCTTCTGCAGCGGGACGGGGCCCTCGTTGACGGGGGCGCCGATGGTCTCCCACGGCTCGGTGGGCGACGAGAGCACGGTGAGGGGACCGCTGGCGGTCCACGGGTTGGACAGCTTGGCAATGTAGTTGTTCTGCAGCCGGTTCGGCTCGGGCGAGAACGCCGACCAGGTGATGTAGAGCTCGCCGTTCAGCTCGAGGTAGGCGCCGTCGATGTTCCAGTCGTCGGTGGGAATCGGCCGACCCTTGTAGGTGTACGGGCCCATCGGGTCGTCGCCCGCGCTTTCGATCACCTGGAGGTGCTGACGGTCGACGTCCCCCTCGGCCCCCATCGTGTACATCAGGTACCAGCGCCAGCCGTTCGGACCCTGGAGCCGCTGCAGCTCGGGCGCCCACATGGCGGCGTTCCGGCCGGGGTTGGTGTCGGTGTAGACCGTGGTCGGAGCGGTGGTTCCCAGCGCCGCGAGGGTGGGCGCCTTGCGCATCACGACGCGGTTGTCCCATGTAGTCGCGACCATGTAGTAGTTGCCGTCGTGGAACTCGATCGTCGGGTCCGCAGTATCCGGCGCGATCGGGTTGGTGAAGGTCGGCTCGCCGAGGGCGACAGCCGGTGAGGCGACGGTGAGGGGCAGGGCCATCACCGCGGCGAGCAGGATCATCAGCCCGGCGGTGAGGCGGCGCCGGAGCCCCGCGGCTCGGGGGCGCTCGGCGTCGGAGCGCGTTGGTCCGGTCGTCATCGTGACTCCGTCGTCAAGGGTGGGGCCCGGAGGCGCACCGTGGGCGGCGCGCCCCCGGGAGTGCGGGGCTCCGACGCCGGAGCGGCCTCGGGAAGAAAGGCTCTGCGGCCTCGGGAGGGACGTACCGCGCTTCGCAGGACTCGGCGGTACCTCCACCTCGAGGTCTCCGACACCGCCTGCTGTGCGGTCCTGTTCACGGTAACAGGCAACGTGCGTGCACTCAACGGCCCCCATTCGCGGGGCGTTTCCCTCTCCCGCAATGGTCCGCCGCCGCGGAACCGTTCATAACGCAGGATAAATTTGGTTCGGCCGCCGGGAACAGGCGGATCGAGCGCCCTGCTCCGCCATCCTTCCTGAGTTGTGAACCGCGCGACCGCGGCGAGCGCCGGAGCGCCGCGACCGACGCTCTCAAGCGGAGCGAGCTGGGCCGAACCCTCCCGGAGGGTGCCGGGATGCCCCGCACCCGGACGTCGCGCAGCGCCCTCGCCTGGGCGGGAGGCTCTCACCGGTCCACGCCTGATGCTCGCGCTCAAGACGGCGCTGGCGGTGGGCATCGCCTCGGCCGTCCGCCGCGTTCAGGCGCGTCTGCAGCACGACGGCGAGGAGACCACCTGACTCCTTCCGCCCAGCACGGCGCACGGTTGCCACGCCTGCTCGGCGATATCCCGCTCGGCCGGGAGGCAGGGGGCGCCGCCGCGGGAGCGGGACGCGCCCCCGGCAGAGACCGGCAGCGCATTCTTCTACCATTCAGCGGGTCACCGGACACCGCTGGGTAAGAAGAAGAGGGGCACGGAATCGTGAGTATCGTGCTCGTCATCGACGACGACCCCCACCTCCTCTTCGGCATCAGGGTCGCCCTCGAGACCGACGGACATCGGGTGGTCACGGCCGCCGACGGACGCGCCGGCCTCGCGGCCGTGGCCGAGCACGATCCGGATGCGGTGGTCCTGGATGTGAACATGCCGCTCCTGGACGGATCCGCGGTGTGCCGCGCGCTCAGGGTTGTCGGTGACGACGTGCCGGTGATGATGCTCACCGCGCACGACAGCGCTCCTCTCCGCGTCGCCGGACTTGACGCCGGGGCTGACGACTACCTCGGGAAGCCGTTCGACGTGGACGAACTGCGAGCCCGGGTGCGTGCCCTGATCCGTCGCGGCGCGTCAGCCTCCGCAGCACCCCTCTGGCGCGGCGTCGCTCTCGACACGCAGCAGCGACGGCTCACCGGCCCCTCGGGCGAGACCGAGCTGACGCGCCTCGAGACGCTCATCGCCGACCTGCTGTTCCGCGATCCCTCGCGGGTGCGCACCAGGGATGAGTTGAGCGACGCGGCCTGGCCGACCGGCCGCGCCCCCGCCTCGAACGCGCTGGACGTCACCGTCAGCTCCCTGCGCAAGAAGGTGGCATCCGCCACCGGCGCGCCTGCGATACGCGCAGTCCGCGGCCTCGGCTACCGGCTCGAGCCGTGACCGGCGTGCGGAGCGGATCGCTGCGACACCGCCTGGCCGCGGTCGTCGCCGGGGCGGTCGCACTCGCCGTCGTTCTCGTGGCCGCCCTGACCTGGCTCGTCGTCTCCGATCAGCTCCGCGGCTCTCTCGACACGGCGCTGGACCGTGAGGCGATTCGCGTGCAGCGCCTGCTGGTGTCGGATCCGGAGTGGACGGGCGGCCAGGGGTCCACCTGTCGCTACGTCATCGAGCCCGCCTGCGTCCGACGTGTCGATCGCATGTCCGCCGCCGCCGACGGCCCCCTGCGGACCAGCGCCCAGGTGCTGGCCGTGATCGACGGGACCTCACCGCGGGAGCGGTACACGTCAGAGGGGGTGCGGGTGCTCGTCCTGCCCGTGGGGGACGGCGGCGCAGTCATGGTCGGCCTTCCGACTCGGCAGACTGATACGGCTCTGGAGCGCACAGCACTCGCCCTCGCCGTGACGGGATCTGCGGGAGTCCTCCTCGCCGCGGCGTTCGGGGCAGCGGCCGCCACGGCAGCCCTGCGCCCCGTGCGGCGATTGGACGACGCGGTCCGCCGAGTCCGAGCCGAAGCGGACCCGCACGCACCCCTCGATCTCGGGCCGGACTCCGCTCGGAACGACGAACTGGGGCGCCTGTCCCGCTCGTTCACGGCGATGCTCGCCGAGCTCGCGATCGCTCAGGACGCGCAACGTGATTTCGTCGCCGACGCTTCTCACGAGCTGAGGACCCCGCTGACGACACTGCGGACGAACATCCAACTGCTCACGGGCGCGCACATCCTCGACGACGCGACGCAGGCCACCCTCCGCACCGCGCTCGTCGAGGAGCTCGACGCTATGGCGCTGACAATCGACGACCTCGTCGAGCTCGCTCGGGGCGACCGGGCACGTCCTCCCGCCCTGACCGCGGTGGAGGTCGTCGGCGCCGCTCGGGCGGCGGCGACCGCGGCCCAGCGCCGGTGGCCGAGTCCTGTCACGGTCGAGACCGCTGTCGAGGGCGTGCAGGCGCTCGTTCCGGACGGACGGCTCACCCGCCTCCTGGACGTCGTCCTCGACAACGCCGGTAAGTACGGTGCCGGTCGGCCGGTTCGGATCAAGGTGGACCTCGACGACGCTCGACGAGTGGTCATCAACGTCGTCGACCAGGGCGTCGGCATCCCCCGCGCCGAGCGCGAGCGCGTGTTCGAGCGGTTTCGGCGCGGTGCGGCCTCTCGCGGGACGCCGGGCTCCGGCCTAGGGCTGGCGATCGCCGCGCAGATCGTTGCGGATTCTGGGGGCCGCATCACCGCCGAGGACTCGCCGGGAGGCGGCACGACGATCCGGATCGTGCTCCCGGTCGCTTGACCTCACCTCCCCCTCATCCACGTCCCGGACGCTGAGCCCATGCTGCCCACGACCACGATCGCCCTACCGACGCCCGCTCCCCCCGTACGGAGACCGCGCACATCCGTGGGGCGCACCGCGGTTGTCGTCGCCGTGGTGACCCTGCTGCTGACGACGAGCGGACTGCTCCTCTCTCCTCGCCCGCTCGCCGCTCTCGGCGCACCGGGTTCCCTCGTCGGAACCCTTCTGCCGTGGTCGCTCTCCCTGGTCGTTCCGGCGGCTCTGCTGGCTGCCGCCCTGCGCTCGCGGGGGATCGCCGCCGGGCTGCTCGCCCTCGCCCTGACCTGGACCGCGATCTTCGCGCCGGCGCTCGTCGCGCGGATCGCCCCCGACACGGCGACGCTGTCGATCATCACGGAGAATGTGCACGCCGAGAACCAGGACGCGGCCGCCACCGCGCTCTCCCTCGCGGCGCGCCATCCGGACGTGATCGCTCTGCAGGAGCTCACGCCGTCGTCCGCGGAGGCGATCGCCGACGCCCTCGCGGGGCAGTTCCCCTACCTGTACCGCGTCGGGTCGATCGGAGTCTGGAGCACGCTTCCCCTCAGCGACGGGTCTCCTCTCGCTCTCGGCCTGAGCTGGAACAGGGCGCTGCGGGTCGACGTCGCCTCCGACGCCGGACCTGTCCGCCTCTACGTCGTGCACGCGGCCTCCCTCCGCGTGACCGGTGACGGCGGACGCGAGACGATGCTGACCGAGCTGCGCGCCGAGCTCGCCGACGACGAGTCGGATCGGCTCCTGGTCGCCGGCGATCTGAACGGCGGCTCGCTCGACCCCGTGGTCGCTCCCCTCCGAGACGCTGCCGACGAGGCTCCCGATCTGCGGCCGACCTGGCCTGCGGATGCTCCGCTCGTGCGTCTGGATCACGTCCTCGTGCGCGGCTTCGACAGCGCCGGCAGCGTGCTTCCCGCGAACGGGAGCGATCACCTCGGGGTGGAGATGCTTCTTCGCGCGCGCTGAGGCGCTCGGGTCAGGCCATCGGGATTGGCGAGCCGCTTCGCTGAGCAGAAGAGGGAGCCGGTCCATCAGTTTCCCCTCCCGCGTCGGCGAAGAAGAGCCGGCCTTGTCCTGGGCGTCCCGGTGCCGCACCATGAGCCGTGCGCGCTCTCCTCTCCCGCTTCCGGGTCGACCTCCTCCTGCTCGTGGTCGCCGCCTCCTGGGGCTCGACCTACTTCGCCGCGAAGGAGCTCGTCTCCGACTCCAGCGTGCTGGCGCTGCTCGGTTCGCGGATGACCCTCGCCGCCCTCTGCCTGGCCGCGATCGTCGTGGTGCGACGGCATCGGATCACCGCGGCGGAGTGGCGAGTGGGCGTCACCCTCGGCGGGCTGCTCGCGACGATCTTCGCGCTCGAGACCTACGGCATCGCCGGCACCTCGGCCACCAACGCGGGCCTCATCATCAGCCTGACCATCGTGATCACCCCCATCCTGGACTCCGCCGTGTCGAAGCGCCGACTCCCGGGCCGCTTCCTGCTCGCCTGCGTCGTCGCGGTCGTCGGAGTCGCGCTGCTCGCGGGCAACGGCGCCCTCCGCCCGCTCTCCCCCGGCGACCTGCTGATCCTCGGCGCCGCCGTCGTGCGGGCGGTGCACGTCACCTCGATGCACCGCCTCTCGGCCCGGGCGCCGATGGACTCCCTCCGCTTGACGACGGTGCAGCTCGGCACCTGCGCCGTCGTATTCAGCGCCGCCTCGCTCGTCGTCGGCGTGCCGATGCCCGAGTACGTCGCGGGGCTCGACCCCGTCGGCGCCGGCCTGTTCCTCTACCTCGTCCTGGTCTGCACCGTGTTCGGCTTCCTCGTGCAGACCTGGGCGGTGCGCCGCACCTCCCCGTCGCGGGTCAGCCTCCTGCTGGGCACCGAGCCGGTGTGGGCCGCGGTCGTCGGAGTCGCGCTCGCTCGCGATGCGATCGCGCCGGTCGGCTTCGTCGGCATCGCGTTGATCCTGGCGGGCACGGCCTGGGGGCGCTGGATCGAGCAGCGGATCGCGCCCGCGGTCGCCCCCGAGGCGCTACTCGTCCGGACTCCGGAGGACGAGCAGCCGCGTCCCGTCGAGCGCTAGTCGGCCCGAGCGCCGGCGCGGTCAAGGGTCTCCCGCTCGGGGCCGCGATGTGCGGGAATCGGGATGGCGTCCACTGTGGGCGCCGTCGGAGGAGGATCCATGTCGCTCAGCGTGCTGTTCATCGGCGGGACGGGCATCATCAGCGCCGCCTGCGTCCGCGAGGCACTGCGGGTCGGCCACGACGTGACCGTGCTGAACCGGGGCCGGACGTCGCTCCGGCCGTTGCCCGAGGGCGTCCGTGCGGTGCAGGCGGACGGCCGCGACCGCGACTCCGTCACCGCCGCCCTGGGCGACCGGAGCTTCGACGCCGTGATCGACGTCGTCGCCTTCACCCCCGAGCACGTGCAGCAGGACATCGACCTGTTCGCCGGCCGGACGGGCCAGTACGTCTTCATCAGCTCGGCCTCGGCGTACCAGAAGCCGCCGCGCAGCCTCCCGGTCACCGAATCGACTCCGCTGCGCAACCCCTACTGGCAGTACTCGCGCGACAAGATCGCCTGCGAGGACCTGCTCGTCGCCGAGTACCGCGCGAGCGGCTTCCCGGTCACGATCGTCCGCCCCTCGCACACCTACGACCGCACCGCGCTGCCGGTCGACGGAGGCTGGACGGTCGTCGACCGGATGCGCCGCGGCCAGGAAGTGGTCGTCCTGGGTGACGGCACGTCGCTGTGGACGCTTACGCACGCCGACGACGTCGCGGTCGGCCTGGTCGGGCTGCTCGGCGCCTCCGCCGCCATCGGCGAGGCCTTCCACATCACCGGCGACGAGACACCGACCTGGGACGAGATCCACCGCTGCCTCGCCGCGGCGGCCGGAGTCGAACCGCGCCTCGTCCACGTCGCCTCCGACGCGATCGCCGCGGCCGACCCCGAGCTCGGCGCCGGCATCATCGGCGACAAGGCGCACTCGATGGTCTTCGACACCGCGAAGATCCGCCGCCTCGTCCCGGCCTACTCCCCCTCGGTGCGCTTCAGCGACGGTGCGCGCGAGATCGTGGAGTGGTACGACGCCGATCCGTCGCGACGAGTCGTCGACGAGCGGATGAACGGGCTGTTCGACGCGCTGATCGAGCGGTACCGGCCGCGGCCGCTCTAGGCGGTCGAGTCGAGGCTGATCGGGCGACCTGAGGGGCTAGTCCGTCGGCGACGGCGCGAGGATCGGATCGAGCCGCACCAGGAACCCGCCCGGCACGCCAGGCTGCAGCTCCTGGTACTGGGACGGCACCCGGTAGGAGCCCTCGCCGACCGCCGTCACGGTGAAGGTGTCCTCGGTCCGCGTGCCCGCGAGGAACACCGTGTACACGGCCGTGCCGTCCTCCGTCGTACGCTTGCCTGCCGCTGCGCCGACCCAGCGGTGCCCGCCCGGATCGGCGGTCGCCGTCTCCCCGAGCGTCGCGTCCACCGCGGCCGGGTCGACGCCGTCGGTGCGGATCCCGTCCTGGCACTCGCGCCAGAGTCCGGTGAATCCGGGGTCGACGTCGGAGAAGCAGAACAGCATCGAGCCGTCGGGGGCGACGTGCAGGTCGCCGTAGTTGCCGACCACCTGCCCTGCGGGGGAGGCGACCGTGGTCTCGGGCTCGGGAGCGACCCCGGACTGCGGCGTGCACCCGACGAGCGCAAGGACGAGCGCCGCCACCACTCCCGCTCGCCACCTCATCCCCGCAACCTACTGCCCGCGAGCCGTCGGTGGGGCCGCGACTCAGGCTCGCAGCAGCTCCGAGACGAGCGTCTGCACGCGCCGCTTGATGTCGTCGCGGATCGGACGCACCTCGTCGAGGTCCTTCCCGTGCGGGTCGGCGAGGTCCCAGTCCTCGTAGCGCTTGCCCGGGAAGACCGGGCAGACGTCACCGCAGCCCATCGTGATCACGACGTCGGACGCCTGCACCTGCTCGGTCGTCATCAGCTGCGGCACCCCCTGCGAGATGTCGATGCCCTCCTCCGCCATCGCCCGGATCGCGACCGGGTTGATGCTGTCGCCGGGCTCGGAGCCGCCGGAGCGGACCTCGACGGCGCCGCCCGAGAGCGCGCGGAGATAGCCGGCGGCCATCTGCGAGCGGCCCGCGTTGTGGATGCAGACGAAGAGGACGGTGGGGGCGGCCATCGGGGCTCCTGGGGTCGGGGGCGGGTGCTCGAAGGAGCACGGGCGAGGGTAGCGCGCGCAGGCGAACGACTCGCGATCCACCCCTCCGAGCATCGGGGTCTCGAGCCGCCCACGGCCGCTCCTCGACCAGCATGAACGGGCGTAGCAGGATCGCCGCCGTCAGTCCCGCACACGGCGGTAGTGGCGGTTGCGGACCGCGAGGATCGCTCCTCCGATCACCGCCGCGAGGAACGAGCCGGCCAGGACGCCGACCTTCACGTGGTCGTCGGACTCGCTACCCGCGCCGAACGAGAGCTCGCCGACGAGCAGCGAGACGGTGAATCCGATGCCCGCCACGAACGCCATGCCGATCACGTCCGCCCAGCGCAGCGACGGATCGAGCCCGATACCGCGGAACCGGGTCACGAGGAACGTGCTCCCGGCGATTCCGAGCGGCTTGCCGAGCACGAGGCCTGCGATGATGCCGACGGCGATGGAGTCCTGGAACGAGTCGGCGAGGCCCGCGACGCCGCCGACCGTCACTCCAGCCGAGAAGAACGCGAACACGGGCACCGCGACCGCCGTCGACAGCAGGCTCCAGCGGTCGGCGAAGTGGGCGGCGAGGCCGTCGTAGACCGGCCGGCCCTCCGCATCCGCCCCTACCTGCACGCGGGCGCGCGTCGTGGCGACGACCGGCACCGTGAAGCCGAGCAGCACACCGGCGACCGTCGCGTGGATGCCCGAGGCATGCACGAGCGCCCAGGTCGCGACTCCGAGCGGGATCAGCACCCACCACGCGCGCACGCCGCGCTGCACGCAGACCGCGAAGACCGCCAGCGGCACCAGCGCGAGAGCGAGCATCAGCACGTCGATGCCGGCGGTGTAGAAGACGGCGATGATCGTGATCGCGATGAGGTCGTCCACCACAGCGAGCGTGAGCAGGAATGTCCGCAGCGCCGGCGGGAGGAAGCGGCCGACCACGGCGAGCACCGCGACCGCGAAGGCGATGTCGGTGGCGGCGGGGATCGCCCAGCCATCGAGCGCAGCACCGCCGCGAGGCAGGTTCACGGCGGTGAAGATCAGCGCGGGGACGGCCACGCCGCCGACGGCCGCGACGATCGGCACGAGCGCCGTCCTGGGGTCGCGCAGCTTGCCCGCGACGAACTCCTCCTTGAGTTCCAGGCCCACCACGAAGAAGAAGATCGCGAGCAGTCCGTCGGCCGCCCACGATCCGACGCTCAGCTCGAGGTGCAGGGCCTCGGGGCCGAAGCGAACATCGCGAACGGCCGTGTAGAGCGCGGAGGCGGGGCTGTTCGCGACGATCAGCGCGAGCAGGGTCGCGGTGAGCAGGAACGCCCCGCCGACGGTGTCCTTCTGGAGGGTCTGGCGCAAGCCCCTCCAGATCGAGTGGGGGGCCTGGTCGGAGGGCAGGGACTGGTGGGGCATGAGGGGTTCCGTCCGGAGGGGTGGGCGAGCGCGGGACGCGGCCGCTGACTCCGGAGGAGGGGCGGTCGCGGGTCAGGCGCGCGGCGGCGGGCAGCCGGCGATCTCGCCGTGCGCGTTCGTCCCCCATGAGCTGAGCCAGCCGTTGGTGCCCGAGGCGCGCTTGGTCAGCAGCAGCCGATTCGGGTACGCCGCGGCGGCGCGCGCGCGGGAGCGCGACAGCAACGTGGGAGAGACGGACACGATCTCAGGGTACCGGCGGGCCCTGGACGCCACAGGATGTTCACAACTCAGGAAGGATGGCGGAGCAGGGCGCTGGATCCGCCTGTTCCCGCCGGTCGAACCAAATTTATCCTGCGTTATGAACACAAGGAGCGTCCGTCGGCCTCCGGGGCTGCGCGCAACCCCGTCCCCGCGCCAGCGCGCGAGCCTAGGGTGAGGCCATGACCGATCCCGGCGCAGCCCGCCACGACGTCCTCATCATCGGCGGCGGCAACGCCGGCCTCTCCACGGCGGGGCGGCTGCGGCGCTCCGGAGTCGCGGACGTCGCGGTGATCGAACCCCGGTCTACGCACGTCTACCAGCCGATGCTCTCCCATGTCGCCGGAGGCACCGCTCCCGCGTCCGCCGCGACCCGGCCCCAGGGCTCGGTCACCCCGAAGGGGGTCGCCTGGATCCAGGATCGAGTCGAGACGATCGACCCGGTCGCGCACTCGGTCACCCTCCTCTCCGGCCATCGCATCGGCTACGGGCAGCTCATCGTCTGTCCCGGGATTCAGATGGACTGGGCCGCAGTCCCCGGGCTGCAGGAGGCGATGGATTCGCCGTTCGGAGTGTCGAACTACGAGTACGAGTACGCGCGCAAGGCGTCTCGCGTGCTCCGTGAGGTCCGCTCGGGCACCGTGGTCTTCACGCAGCCCGGCGGCCCCGGCACCTGCTCCGGCGCCTCGCAGAAGCCGATGTACCTCGCCTGCGACTACTGGCGGGCGACCGGTGTCCTCGACCGCATCCGCGTCGTGCTCGTGGTGCCGACCCCCACCCTGTTCGGGATGCCGTTGATCGACTCCGAGCTGGAGCGGAAGGTCACGGAGTACGGGATCGAGGTCCGCTACGGCCGCGAGCTGGTCGAGGTGGACGCGGGCGAGCGGAGGGTCGTCCTCGCCGTCGACGACCGCGCCCCAGCGCTCCCCGGCCCCGACCGGGCGCAGCGCCGGACCGACGGCCCGCGCGAGACGATCGCCTACGACGTGCTGCACGCCGTCCCTCCGCAGTCGGCCCCCGACTGGCTCGCCGGCACCGGACTGGCCGCCGAGGGCGACGAGGGCGGCTTCGTCGAGGTCGACCCGCTGACCCTGCGGCACCCGCGGTTCCCCGACGTCTGGGCGCTCGGCGACGCCGCAGCCACGGTCAACTCGAAGTCAGGAGGAGCCCTGCGCCAGCAGACCACCACGCTCGCGAAAAACCTGGTCGCCGCGCAGAAGGGCCGCCCGCTGCCCCGCGTCTACAACGGTTACTCGGTCTGCCCCTTCGTCGTCTCGCGTTCGAGCGTCGTGTTCGCCGAGTTCGACGACCGCTACCGCCCGAAGCCGACCATCCCCTTCTGGACCGGCCTGGCGAAGGAGCGGCGCATCACCTTCATCGCCGACCGCCGCGTGCTGCCCTGGGTGTACTGGAACCTGATCCTGCAGGGCCGGGCCTGAGCGGCCGCTTCCGGAGGCGCGAGCGGCACGACCCGGTTGCCCCTGGTCGCTGAGCGGAGTAGTCGAGGCGCGGCCGGCACCCCGGACACTCAGAGCCGAACGACCAGTTTCATCGCCGAGACGCCCCGGTGCAGCCGGTCGAGAGCGGGCTGCAGCGCGGCGAGTCCGTCGCCCACCACCTCGGGCGCCGGGGCGCAGACGTGGCGGCCCTCGGCGAGCGCGGCGGGCAGGTGGTCGCGCCAGAGCATCGGTCCCACCTCGTTCGTCATGGGCGAGCCGCCCCAGATGAAGCGGGCGCGGATGCCGCGGCGTCGGGCCGCGATCTGCAGCGCCGCCGTGCCGCCGGCCAGGCGCAGCATCGTCCGCACGAAGGCGGTGCTGATCCCGCGCCGCCGCGGGAGCGAGCCGAACGAGACGGAGGGGCTGGCCAGGGCGACGCGACGCACCCCGGTGGCGGCGGCGATCGCCACCGACGAAGCGCCGGACCCTGTGCCGATCGCGAGCACCCCCGCGACCTCGTGTCCTGCGAGCGCCGCCACCAGGTCGGCGACCACGGTGGGGCTGCGGTAGTCGAGCACGATCTCGGCGCCCAGCTCACGCATCCGCTCGTGGTTCCGCGGCGACGCTGTCGTCGCCACCCGGTGCCCGGAAGCGACGGCGAGCTGGATCGCGTTGCTCCCCACGCTCGTCGTCCCGCCCCAGATCACGACCGTCCTTCCCGTCGGGCGGACCGGGACGCTCGGGTGCGGCAGGGCAAGGTGGTCCTTCTGGAACAGCGCCGCCGCCGCCGTCGTGACCGCGAGCGGCAGCACCACCGCGTCCTCGAAGCTCAGCTGGTCGGGGATCGGCGCCGCAAGGTCCTCGCGCACGACCGTGAACGCCTGGAAAGCGCCCTCATCGTGATTCCGCCGCCCGCGCTCCATCCCGACGGCGTACGCGACGACCCGATCGCCGACGGCGAACCGCGTCACTCCGGGGCCGACCGCCTCGACCACTCCCGCTACGTCCTCCCCCAGCACCACCGGGTACTGCACCCACCGGAACATCAGATCCCCGGTCCACTGCTTCATGTCGTCGACCGGATTCACGGCCAGGGCGCGAGTGCGCAGCAGAATCTCGCCCGGGCCGGCGACGGGCATCGGTGCGGGGCGGACGACGAGGTCGGCCCGTGGGGCGGTGAGCAGGGCGGCGGTGTTCTCGGGCACGGGCGGCTCCAGTCGAGAGTGATGGCAGGACGTGTCATCACACTACTCCTGATGACACGTCGTGTCGTCAGCTATCCTGGGCGGATGCCACGCTGGGCCCCCGACGCCGCCCTCCGCCTCGAACGCGCAGCGATGGAGCTCTTCACCCAGCACGGCTTCGCGGGCACCACCGTCCCCGCGATCGCGGAGCGCGCCGGACTCACCACCCGCACTTTCTTCCGCCACTTCGCCGACAAGCGCGACGTCCTCTTCCTCCGCGAGCGCGAGTTCCCGGAGATCGTCGGCCGCCTGCTCGCCGACGCCCCCGACGGCCTGGACCCGATGGCCCTGGTGATGCACGGCCTCGAAGCGGCGGCCTCGGGCGACCTCCAGACCTGGCGCGCCCAGATCGCCGCGCGCCGCGCCGTTGTCCGCTCGGAGCCGCAGCTGCGCGAGCGCGAGTTGCTCACGTCGGCCGCTCTCGCCGAGAGCATGCGGGCCGCTCTCGTCGATGCCGGAGTCGCCCCCGACGACGCCGCCCTCGTCGCGCTCACCGCCTCCGCCCTCTTCGACCTCTCCCTCGAGCGCTGGCTCGCCGCCCCCGACACCACACTCCTGGTCGACGTCCTCCGCACCGAGCACACCCGCCTCGGCACGCTGCTCGCGCGCTGACCCCGGCGCCTCCGCTCGCGAACCGTTGTCATCTCCACCGGGAGGCGACCGTTCGCGACGAATCGGAACGGCGGACTCCGGAAGGTTCAGGCGGGCAGGGCCCAGGGGAAGGCGGGCGCGTTCGAGCGGGCGCCCTGTGCGGTCTTGGAGCGGCCGGGCTCGCCGAGCTCGGCGAGCAGCGACTCCGACTCGCCGACGAGGACCGCGAGCGCACCGGGCGTGAACCAGTCGGGGCGCAGAGCGAACAGGAGGTCCTCGGTCGCCGTGTTGCCGCTGGCGCCGGAGGCGAAGGGGCAGCCGCCGAGGCCGCCGAGTGCGCCGTCGACCACCGCTGCCCCGGCCTGCACGGCCGCAATCGCGTTCGCGACGCCCGAGCCCCAGGTGTCGTGCCCGTGGAACACGATCTCGCGGGGCGGAGTCTCGGCGGCGACGCGCGAGACCAGCGACGACACCTCTGCGGCGTGGGCCTGCCCGAGCGTGTCGCAGACGACCACGTCGGCCGCACCCTCCGCCCGCGGATCGCGCGCGATCGCGAGCACACGATCCGGATCGACCGGCCCCTCGAACGGGCAGGTGAACGAGGTGGCGATGCACAGCTGGATCCGCCCGCCGACGCTCTCGGCGAGCGCGACCGCCTCGGGCATCGCGGCCAGGCTCGCCTCCGTCAGCCGGCCGACGTTGGCCAGATTGTGCGAGTCGGACGCCGAGAAGCAGTACTGGAAGCGCCGGGCCCCCGCGGCGGCGGCCCGCTCCACGTGGCGCGGAGTCGCGACCCACACCCAGCACCGCTCCAGCTCCTCGGGGGTGAGCGCGGCGATCACGTCGAGGGTGTCCGCCATCGGAGGAACGAGGTCGCCGCGCGCGAGTGAGCCGATCTCGAGCTCGGGCACCCCTGCGGCGAGCAGCGTGCGCGCGAGGTCGACCTTGCGCTCCGTCGTCAGGAGCTTGCCGGTGAGCTGCAGGCCGTCGCGGAGGGTGACGTCGCGCAGGCGCGCAGCGGCGAGCGCGGTCACCGCCCGGCCTCCTCGGCAGCGGAGGGAGAAGCAGGATCGGCGCCCCGGAGGATTCCGAGCACCTCCTCCGTGTCCCGCCCCAGGTCGGGCGCGAGCGAGCGGATCGGAAG
Organism: Rathayibacter tritici; assembly: GCF_002932875.1. Lineage (GTDB taxonomy): Bacteria > Actinomycetota > Actinomycetes > Actinomycetales > Microbacteriaceae > Rathayibacter > Rathayibacter tritici. The sequence goes on along the minus strand of NZ_PSWS01000026.1, from coordinate 59,330 downwards.
CGAGCGCCCGCCGAGCACCGGCACGATCCCGGGGAAACCGACGCCGTGGAGCGTGCCGCCGGCGTCCTCGACGTCGAAGGGCTGGATCATGTCGCGCGCCGCGTACTGCTCGCTCGCGCTGATGTCGGCGGCGGTGTAGATCGGGCCGGAGGGGACCCCCTCGTCATCGAGGACCGCGAGCGCCTCGGCGCCGGTGCGGCCCGCCGTCCACGCACCGATCGCGGCGTCCAGCTCGTCGCGCCGCAGCCAGCGCTGCTCGTTCGAGGCGAGCGCCGGGTCCTCGCCCAGGTCGCTGCGGCCGATCACCGCCATCAGCCGCTGGAAGATCGCGTCCGCGTTGCCCGCGATCACGATGCTCGACCCGTCGGCGCAGGTGTACGCGTTGGTCGGGGCGATGCCCTCCATCCGTCCGCCGACGCGCTCCCGGACGATGCCGTGCGCCTGATAGTCGGGGATCAGCGACTCCGTCATCGAGAACATCGCCTCATGCAGCGCTACGTCGATCACCCGCTCCGCCAGCGGCGCCGGACCGAGCCCCGCAGCGCGGCGGGTCTCACGCTGGAACAGCGCCATCATCACTCCGTAGCCCGCGTACAGGCCCGCGATCGAATCGCCGATCGAGACGCCCACGCGCACAGGCGGCCGGTCGGGGTCGCCGACGAGCTCACGGAACCCGCCCATCGCCTCCGCGACCGCCGCGAACCCGGGTCGGGCCGAGAGCGGGCCGGTCTGCCCGAACGCGGAGATGCGGCCGATCACGATGCCGGGGCGGGCCTCGTCGAGCACGTCCGGTCCGATCCCCCAGCGCTCGAGCGTGCCGGGGCGGAAGTTCTCGAGCACCACGTCGCACTCGGCGACGAACCGGCGGACGGTGTCGCGGCCCTCGTCCGTGCGCAGGTCGAGCGTGACGGAGCGCTTGTTGCGGTTGATGGTGTGGAAGAGGAGCGAGGTCTCGGAGCCCTCGTGCAGCCGCCACCGGCGCAGCTCGTCCCCCGTGCCCGGACGCTCCACCTTGATCACGTCCGCGCCGAAGTCGGCCAGCAGTCGTCCCGCCGTGGGTGCGGCGATGAAGTTGCCGAGCTCGAGGACGCGTACGCCCGCGAGCGGGAGGGGTGCGGTCATGGCACGGCCTTTCGCTCCCGTCGAGGCTAGCGCGGCGAGCGACGCCATCCCTGCCCTCCCGCGCACCCCCAGACCTAGACTGATCGGACACCATGCGCAGACACACCCTCACTCCGCGAGCGGACTGGCGAGCCCACTGCGACGAGATCGGCTTCAGCTTTTACGACCTCCCCTCCGAGGGCGGCCGCCCCTACTGGAACGAGTCCGCGGCCTACTCCTTCGAGCCCGCCGAGATCGACCTGCTCGAGCGCACGACCTCGGAGCTGTTCGACCTCTGCATGGAGGCGTGCGAGCTCGTGGTACGCAAGGACCGCTTCACCGAGTTCGGCATCCCGCCCCGCTTCCACGACCTGGTGCGGACCTCCTGGGATGAGGACGACCCGACGGTCTACGGCCGCTTCGACCTCGCCTACGACACTGCGGGCGCGGTGAAGCTGCTCGAGTTCAACGCCGACACTCCGACCTCGCTGGTCGAGACGGCCGCGGCCCAGTGGCAGTGGCTGGTCGAGACACGCGGGCCGGACGCCGACCAGTTCAACAGCCTGCACGAGCAACTGATCGAGCAGTGGCGCCACCTCCGTCTCGAACGCTGGCAGCTCCACGAGGGCGCCCGCCTGCACCTCGCGTCGCTGCACGACTCCGGCGACGGCGAGCTGATCGTCGAGGACGCCGACACCGTGGCGTACATGGCCGAGACCGCCGCGCAGGCCGGCTTCGACCCCAAGCTGATCTTCGTCGAGGACATCCGCTACGAGCTCGACGGCGCGGGCTTCCTCGACGCCGACGGCGAACCGATCCGGCACGTCTTCAAGCTCTACCCCTGGGAGTGGATGCTCGGCGAGCAGTTCGGCGGGCTCCTCCTCGACCGGCGCGAGCGCACCCGCTGGGTCGAGCCCGCGTGGAAGCTCCTGCTCAGCAACAAGCAGCTGCTGGTGGTGCTCTGGGAGATGTTCCGCGGTCATCCGAACCTGCTGCCCGCCTCCGTGCAGCCGCTCGCCGGCACCGCGCAGGTGCGCAAGCCGCGCCTGGGCCGGGAGGGCGCGAACGTGACGGTCCTCGACGCCGACGGCACGGTCGTCGCCGAGAACGGCGGCGGTTACGGCGCGGAGGGGTTCATCCACCAGGAGCGCGCCGAGCTGGCCCGCATCGACGGGAAGACCGTCGTCCTCGGCAGCTGGATCGTCGGCGAGACCCCGGCCGGCATCGACGTGCGCGAGACGAGCGGCCCGATCACCGGCGATCTGGCCGAGTTCGTCCCCCACTTCATCGAGGGCGGACGGAGTGACGGGGCTGCGCCGACCGCGGACGGCACGTCGGCCGCCGGCCGGCCCCCGCGCGGCGCAGGCGAGGAGCCCGCTCCCCCGTTCGGCGCCCCCGAGCCCGGCACCCCCGCGCCCGCGTACGGCGTCCCCGAGCCCGACCGCCCGCAGGACACCCGCGGGGCCCGCCCCCAGGACGAGGAGACCCGATGACGGACGACGACCGCACCCCCGGCGACTCCGGGACCCGCGATCCCGGGGCACCCGGCTCCGGCGCACCCGGTTCCGGCGACCGCGACTCCGGCAACGGCGACTCCGGCAACGACGGCTCCGGCAACGACGGCTCCGGCACGCCCCGCTCCGGCGACACCTGGGGCAGCCGTGAGCCCGCGAGCGGCACCGGCACGCGCAGCAGCACCGCCGACTCCGAGGGCGCCACCCGCACCGCTCCCCACCGCTCGCGGAGCGTCGGCATCAGCGGCATCGCGAAGAACCGCCGCGGCCTGATCATCGGCGGCGTGGTCGCAGTCGGCGCGGTCGGCCTGGCCGTCGCCCTGGCCAGCGGCGACCCGTCGACCGACGGCGTCGTCGCCACCGGTGCGGACGGTCAGGACTACGTCATCCCCGAGAACGCCGAGCGCCCCGTGTACGCGAGCCGCGAGGACTGCCTCGCCGACGTGCAGGAGCAGATCGCGCAGCTGCAGGCGCAGGGCGAGCAGGTCGGCGACGACCCCGAGCAGCTGTGCGAGTCGACCGACGAGTACCGCGGCCACTACGCCGGCGGCTACTGGATCGGCCCGCTGATCTTCGCGTCGTCCCGCTGGAACTCGACGCGCGCGACCAGCTGGGCGCCCGTCGGCTCCGGCGGCTTCGCGGCGCGCGGAGCGACGCAGCCCGACGTCGTGCAGAAGGCGCCGGCCGGTTCGACCGTCGGCTCCAAGGCCACCCTCTCCGGCGGCTTCGGCTCCTCCGGCAAGTCCGGCTTCGGCTCCTCCGCCGGCGGCTGACTCGCCGCCCCCTCCCTCCGTCCCCCTCGCGCGATGTCTCTGCCCCTCAGGACGACGCGGCCCGACTCGGGAAGAAGTGGCGCTCGACCGGATCGCGGTCGGCGTGCGCCAGCGCCGCCGCGCGGATCTCGCGGTCGCGGCCGGTGAGCCGCTGGGTCTCCTGCCGCCGGAACTCGCCCCAGGAGGGCACCAGGAACGTCTCCAGCTGCACGTCGGCCTCCTCCCCACTGCGGTAGAGGGCCCACCTTGAGGCGCCGGTCCGGCGTCGAGAGCTCTCGAGGAGGCGCATCGCCGACTGGAATGCGGCGAGGGAGCCGGGCCGGACCGTCCAGGAGATCTGCACGAGCACCGGACCGTCCGCGGGCTGCGGCTCGAACACCAGCGTGGGCGTGGGCCACGACATCGAGATGCTGCGGTCGACGGTGCCCGTCCCCGGCAGCAGAGGGAGCACCCGCACACTGGCCGCCACGACGAGGAGCAGGGCGGCCGACGCCGCGTAGGCGTCCGAGGTGCCGAGTACCTGCGCCGCCAGACCCCAGCCGATCGAGCCGAGCGCCATCGTCCCCATGAAGACGAGGATGTAGATCGAGGCCCCGCGCGACCGCACCCACTGCGGCAGGGTGAGCTGCAGTGCTGCGTTCAGCACGGTCAGCGTGCCGATCCAGGCCAGCCCCGCGAGCACGAGCAGGAGCAGCGTCGGCGCGAGCGGGAGGAAGGCGGCCGCGAGCGTCCCCGCCGCGAAGAGCACGGCGCTCGCCGCGATGACCACGTCGTCCGAGAGCTTCCGCCGGGCGAGCGGCAGGGCGAAGACGCCGAGCACGGCGCCGCCGCCGAGGGCACCGAGGAGGAAGCCGTAGCCGCTCGAGTCGAGCTGGAGCCGCTTCGCCGTGAGCGGCAGCAGAGCCCAGAGCGCACTGGCCGGCAGGGCGAAGAGCGCGGAGCGGAGCAGGATCCGGCGGACGAGGTGCGCGGAGGCGACGTACCGGATCCCTCCCGTGAGCGCAGCACCGAACTGCTCGCGGTCGTCGAGACCGGTCTGCGGAGGCCGCTTCCACCAGAGGAGGGCGAGCACGGCGCCGACGAAGCTCAGCGCGTTGATGCCGAAGACCACGGGGGCGCCGAACGCCGAGAGGACGACTCCCGCCAGCGCGGGTCCGACCGCGCGGGCGCCGTTCACCGTCACGCCGCCGAGAGCCGATGACGCCGCGATCAGCTTCCGGGGCACGAGCTCGGGCTGGATCGCCTGCCAGGCGGGCGAGGTCAGGGTGGAGGTGACGCCGAGCAGGAAGGTGAAGGCCAGGATCGTCCAGGGAGTCAGCGCGCCGACCGCCGCCACGACCGTCAGAGCGGCCGCCAGCACGGCGCTGGCCGACGAGCCCCAGATCAGCAGCCGCCGCCGGTCGAGCGAGTCGGCCAGCACACCGGCGGGCAGGGCAACCAGGATCGAGGGAGCCAGGCTCGCCGTCTGCACGAGCGCGACGACCGCCGCACCCGCAGCCGCCTCGACCAGATACCACTGGGCTCCGACGGTCTGCATCCAGGTGCCGATGTTGCTGCCCAGCTGGGCGAACCACAGCACCCGGAAGGCGGTGATCGCCAGGGGCGCCCAGGCGGAGGGCTGAACCGGCGCGGAGGCGGCGGGAGCGGGCGCGACGTCCTCAGCCACCGGGCACGACCTGCCGCACCGAGAAGAGGTTGCCGAACGGATCCAGCAGCTGGCACAGCCGCTCCCCCGTGAACGCCGTCTTCGGACCGCGGTGGGCGACGGCGCCGTTCGCCGTCCAGTCCGCGACGACAGCGTCGACGTCGGGGACGGTCCAGTACGGGCTCGTCCCAGCGGGTCCGGGCCGGTTCAGCTCATCCCGCTCGTGCAGCGTCAGGCGGGTGCCGTCCAGGTCGAAGGCTACGAGCGCCCCGCCCCGGACGACGGGGTCGCGCCCGAGCCGCGCCGAGTACCAGGCGACCGCCACGTCGAGGTCGTCGACGAAGGAGAAGACGTTGCCGACTCCGGCGAACTCCGGCACCGTCATGCCCGGGCCGCCGGGAGGGCGTCGCGGAGGAAGGCAAGCGAGGGGCCGAGGGGCGCCTCCGTGTACCCCTCCGCGTGTCGGGTGCCCGGGATCAGCTGCAGCGTGCTGGCGACTCCGACCGCGGACAGCGCCGCCTGCGCGTCGCTCACGGGCACGAACTCGTCGAGCGAGTTGGCCAGGAACACCGGTCCGCCGTCCGGCGAGGCGTGGCGCGAGGTGGAGGCGGCGGCGAGCAGCCCCCGGTCGCCTCCGACCTCGTTGAGGATCGTCCAGCGGAGGAAGGCGTCGTTCCGGCCGGTCTGGTTGATGTCGGCGCTCTTCATGGCGTCGAGGTCCTGCGTCGTCGGCGTGGCCGGGAGGCCGTCCGTCGCCTCGACGATGCCGAGGCGATCGAACATCCCCGACCAGCTGACGGCGGGCCGGCCGGTGGCGATGGCGGCCTCCACGACCAGGTTCCCGCCCGCCGATCCGCCGAAGAACGCCAGCCCGCTCCGGTCGAACGCCCACTCGGACGAGACGGCCCACCGCTCGGCGGCGAGCACGTCGTCCCTGCTGGCCGGGAAGATCGAGTCCGGGGCCTCGCGGTAGTCCGCCGCGAACACGAGGTAGCCGGCGTCGACCAGCATCGTCGCGAGCGCTCGCTCCTTGCTCTTGTCCCCCCCGGAACCACCCTCCGCCGTGGACCAGCACGACGGCCGGCCGAGCGGCGTCCTCCGCCGGGGACACCGTCCTGCCGTACACGTCCAGCACCTGCGCGGACGTCCCCCCGTCGACGTACGGGATGCCGATGCTCACTGACGGCTCGTCCGACACGGCGACCCCCTCCGGTTCTGTGCTCACGACTGCAGCACGACCGTAGGAGCGCGAGCCCGTGCGAGCCAGGCCCTGCCGGGGTCACCCAGGCACGGGCCGTCTCGCGGTGGGCGCCGACTCGTCGCGAACGGCCGTCACCGGAGCCGCGAGGCAGCCCTTCGTCACGCACGACCGTCCGCTCAGGCCGAGCGCGCCTCCCGCAGCACGTCGGCCGACTGCTGCCGTCGAAGATGACGCGGCGACCTCGGTCAGGTCGAAGGACCGAGCGAGGCGGTCGCGCAGTCCGGCCGCGTGCACGTGCCGAAGACCAACCGCGGACGGGCGCTGCACTCCGCCAGGTCGGCGACGTCGATGCTCCCCGTCAGACGGACTACGTGTCCTGATACTGAGGCGAGACGCCGTAGACCCAACCCTCGGTGTCGTCCGGATTCAGGGGTGTCAATGAGACGGGGCTGTTTGTGACGAACCAGTATTCGGCCTCGTCGAAGGCGTGCCAGAGCGGTCTCGTGCTGACGTGGTCGACGTACCAGCTCATTCGACGCTCGAGGCGCTGGGCGGCTGGCCAGGACTGCTCCGCCCAGACCCAGTCTGTGAGCTTCGCGAAGTCGTAGGGCAGATCGCGCAACGGGCTGAGGACGCTCGATCGGAGTAGCCGGTGGGTCATCGCCCCACGCACGGCGAGGAGCCCGCCGACCTTCTCGCCTGCGGTCGGGGTCAGCGACGCGAGGTGGTCGTTCTGCCACTCCAGCGATGGCTTCTTCGTACCGGTCAGGATCCAGTAGGCCTCGGAAAGGTCGTAGACGGCATCGAACGCCCAGTTGACCGCGACGAGGACGGCGCCCTCGTCCTTCGTGTGGCTGAGCTCTCGCAGGAGCCGTGCCGCCCAGATGAGAGAGCGCAGGCGGACCCGGTAGTCCTCGATCTGCTCTGCCGATGTCCCGAGAGACCGTCGGCGCCGGTCGCGTCCGCTGAGGCGATCTCGACCGCACGGCGGATCGTCGATGCGTCGACCCCGAGCGTGGAGCCGATCGTCGCCCAGGGCGTCGGCGGAGTCGATGTCCGCATGTGCTGCGCGGCCGAGAGCCGCTCCGGAGTGACCACGCTCGGACGTCCGCCGTGACGTCCTCGAGCGCGAGCAGCGGCGAGGCCGGCTTGGGTGCGGTCGGAGGTGATGCGGCCGTTCATCTGCGCGAAGGCAGCGCAGTTGGGGAAAAGAGGTCTCCACCGGCGGTCGTGGTGTCGAACGGTTCGGTGAGGGAGCGGAACTGGATACCCCGGCGCTGCAGCTGACCGACGATCGAAACGACGTCGGACATCGACCGACCGAGACGGTCCGTGCTGAAGGCGAGCAGGACGTCGTCAGCGTCGTCGCGGAGGAGGTCGAGGCACGCCGTGAGACCCGAACGGTTCGCGTTCTCCCCGGTGAGCTTGTCACTGAAGGTCTCACCGCGGCGGCGGCGGAGAGCGCGTCCATCTGCGAGTGCAGGTTCTGATCCAGCGTTGAGACGCGGGGGTGGCCGACGATCGCCATCAGGTCACCTCTCCCTCGAGCTCGACACCGGAGGAGACCGCAGCGAGCTCACTGGGAGCCCGGCGTTCGCCTTGTCGGCGGCGCTGAGTGGGCGGGAGATCACACCGGAACAGTACTGCTCGGAAACGTCACGAGGGCGGTTCTGGCTGATCTGATTTCGACCACGAGTTTTCTGATTTCGACCACGAGTTTCGTGCATGTGGCCGCGCTCGACCGACCAGGAGATCTCGCGGACTCCGACCTCTACTCCGTCGACTCGTTGACGGGTGCTCGTAAACGATCGTTGTCCGAGATATCGCTCGAGGCGCCGCAACCGGACCAAGAGGCGGAACGCCGCAACGGGACCAGCCAGATCTCGGAGCAGCACGAAGCACGCTGCGCTCCGGTGGATGATCCCCATCCGGACCCCACGCTGACGACCGAGAAGAACTACGAGGTGGCAATGCACTGAAGATGCCCCCAGGAGATGCAGGACGGGCGCCGCTCCGCGGGGTCGCCGGCCGGCGGCAAGGGAAGGTCACTCGGCTAGGGTGGGCGCCGTGCAGTATCGACATGTCGGCGCGAGCGGGCTGAAAATCTCGGAGATCGTGCTCGGTACCTGGCTCACGCAGGGCGACCGGACGCCGGACGACGCCAGCATAGCCATCGTGCGCGCCGCACTGGACCTCGGTATCAGCACCTTCGACACAGCAGATGCCTATGCAGACGGGCGGGCTGAGGTAATTCTCGGTCAGGCTCTGCGGCACGTACCCCGACACTCTGTCGAGATCCTCACCAAGGTGTACCTCCCTACCGGGGCCGGCGGTCACAACGATTCCGGACTCTCCCGCAAGCACATCCTCACCGCGATCGACGCTTCACTCACCCGCCTGGGGACCGATCATGTCGACATCTACCAGGCCCACCGGTACGACGTGGAGACGCCGTTGGAGGAGACGATGCAGGCGTTCGCCGATATCGTGCGTGCGGGCAAGGCCCTGTACGTCGGCGTCTCCGAGTGGTCGGCTCCCCAAATCCGGGCGGGCCAAGCCGTCGCACGCGAGTTCGGCTTGCGACTCATCGCGAATCAACCCCAGTACTCGATGCTCTGGCGAGCCATCGAGGCGGAGGTCGTACCGGCGTCGCAGGACTGCGGTATCGGGCAGATTGTGTGGTCGCCACTCGCCCAGGGCGTCCTGACTGGAAAGTACGCGGTCGATGCCGCACCGCCCGCCGGCAGTCGCGCTGCTGACCCTTTGACCAGGGAGGAGATCGCTCCTTTCCTGACGTCGCCGATCGTGGATGCCATCGCACGGCTCGCGCCCATCGCTCGAGATCTGGGGCTTACGACCGCTCAGCTCGCGCTCGCCTGGGTGCTGTCGAATGACGCCGTCGCCGGGGCGATCGTCGGCGCCTCTCGGCCGGCCCAGCTGGAGGAGACCGTCCGGGCATCGGGTGTTCGGCTGGAGGAACCGACGATGAACGAAATTGATGCGGTCCTAGGGACCCTTCCGGAGCGTCGCCCGGTCGATCTCACACCCGCCGAACGGCCCTCATGAGGCGTCGCCGCCCAGCCTATCGATGAGTGCCGCGATCGTTGCGCCGATCTCCGCGTCGGGTTCCGCGAGCGCACGCCCCAGCACGAAGAGATAGTCCTGGAGCGCAGCGTCAACGTCCGGTCGCGCGAAGAGCTGTGCGTTAGCGATGGCGAGAAGCTGATACTCGTCGGCGTCCTCGAATATCTCTAGCGCGAGGTCGACGCGGGCGGACCCGTTGTCTACTAGGACGGTACGGGAAGTCGTTCCAAGGAGTTCCGGTGCGGGGCGAATGTCGCCTTGGAAGGCGAGCACTGCCTGCACGAGCGGCTGCCCCGGCACCGGCTGCCCCGAGGGATTTACCGCGCGGACCACGTCGTTGAAGCCCACATGCTGATGCTCCAACGCCTCGAGAACGACGAGGTTCGTCCGTTCGAGCAGCGAACGGAACGGTTCGTCCTCCCGGAGCCGGATCCTCACCACGACGGTGTTAGCGAAGTAGCCGAGGGCGCTCTCGGCAGCGGGGGTTGTTCGTCCTGCAATCGGCGTGCCGACGAGCAGGTCGCAGGATTTCGTGCGTCCACTCAGAAGGATTGCATAGGCGCTTAGACACACGGTGTATGGAGTGACGAGCGCGCGCGTTGCGAGTTGCGTCACGGACCTCCTCAGGTGCGTCGAGGAGCGGGTGGCGCCGCGGACTCCCTGGAAAGCGAAGCGCCCGACTCGTTCTCGACCCCAGTCGAGCGTCGTCGGGGCCCCGTCGAGCTCTGCCCGCCTGCGCTCGAGAGCGGCGGAAGTTGCCACGCCAGCCGCGACGGCCCGCTGCCAGCGCGAGTGATCGCGGGGCTGCAAGGGCCGCGCCTGAGAGTGGTGCTGGACGTCCTCCCCGAGCTCGATCCCATAACTCGTTGCCAGCTCCCGTTCGAACACGGCGAACGAGAGCTGGTCGGCGATGAGATGGTGCATCGTCCAGACGACGAGATGCTGTTCGTCCGCGAGGGAGACGACGAGTCCGCGGACGAGGGGGGCGACGTCGACTGCGAACGGCTCGCGCGCGAGGTCGTCTGCCATCCGCTGCGCTGCTGCGCGCGGGTCGGGTTCGGTCGACACGTCCGCGCGGCGGATGCGGAGGGCCGGTTCGTCCTCCACGCGGACGAGGAGCGCGTCGCCGACAAGGTGGAGTCCGGAGCGCAGCGCTTCGTGGCGTTCGGCGACTCTGTTGACCGCCGCCTCGAGCGCCTCAACGTCCAGAGGTCCATCCACCAGGCCAGCAGAGGTCTCGTTGTACGCGACGGACGCGCCGGGGTACAGCGCGGTCTGGAACCACATCCGTTCCTGGTGCAGGGAGGCCGGGTGGTCGCCGGCGCCATCGATCGGCGCGAGGAGCGGCAGATCCGCGCGTGTGCTCGCGCTCCCGGAAGCGAGAGCGTCGTCCAGCTCGCGGAGCGTCGCGGGCCCCAGCAGGTCCCGGATCCGCGGTGCTGTGCCGAATCGCTCCTGCATCCGAGAGACCACGCGGACCGCGTGCAGGGAGTTCCCTCCTGAGGCGATGAAGGACGCATCCGGCGCGACGGTCGTGTCGCCGAGGACCTCCTGCACTACGCCTCGGAGCCGATGATCCGCGGGGTCGGACGGCCCGATGTACATCTGCTGGGCGGGGGGCGCGTCCAGCAGACGCAGCAGTGCTGCACGATCGACCTTGCCGTGGGCGTTCACCGGGAGCGCACGAACGCGGTGCAGCCTCGGTAGTGCCTAGTCGGGAAGGATCGCGGCAATCCCGACGGAGAGGCGATCGTTGTCGGCGTCACCCGCAACGAAGGCTTCGAGTCGTGCGTCGGCCCCGCTCCCATGGGCGAGTACGGCGCACGCGCGCACCCCATTTTGAGCTGTGATGGCGCCTTCGACCTCTGCTCGCTCGATGCGGTGGCCGCGGATGTTCAACTGGTCGTCGGTGCGCCCGAGGAGTTCGAGTCCGCCGCTAGAGAGGGCGCGGGCGCGGTCTCCGGTGCGGTAGAGGCGTCCGCCCGGTTCGGAGCCGAACGGGTCAGGACGGAAGACGCGCGCCGTCAATCCTGGTCGCCCGAGGTAGCCGCGGGCGAGGCCTGGACCGCCGACCCAGATCTCGCCTACCTCGTCGGGGCCAACTTCCGCCATCTCCGCGTCGAGCACGTGAACCCGGTAGCCGTCCAGGGGCGCACCGATCGTGGGCGCCCGTCCGGGATCGCGTGTATCGGACGCCGTCGCCGCGACTGTGACCTCGGTCGGGCCGTAGACGTTCACTAGGCGCCGACTCTTCCCCCAGCGCTCGGCCACCGCATCAGGGCACGTCTCGCCGATGTACGCGAGGGTCGTCAGCGCCGAAAGAGCGGGTTCCTCCGAGAGTTCGGCGAGAAGGGCGGGCGGGAGCATCGCGGCCGTCACGCTCCGTTCGCGCAGGAAACCGACGAGCTCCTGGCTCGCGGGATCAACGTCGGCCGGCGGCATGACAACGGTCCCTCCGCCGGCCAGAACGGCGTGGAGATCGACCACGGCGGAGTCGAAGGTCAGAGGGTAGAACTGGAGGAACCTCGTGTCCCTGGTGATCGCCAGGCGCGACACAATAGCGGACACGAAGACGGAGGCCCCGCCGTGCTCGGCGATGACACCCTTAGGAACGCCGGTCGAACCAGAGGTATAGGTGACATAAGCGGCCGCGGTCGACGAGACGGCGGGGAGGTCGCCGGGAGGAAGACCTCTGCGCTCCGCGAGCAACCCGGCGACGGTCATCTCGGAACCCAGATTTTCCGGTGCCGTCGCCGTCGTCAGGGTCGCAACCGGTTCGCACTGCGCCAGGATGCGTCGGGTCCGCTCGACAGGATGACGTGGATCGAGGGCGACGTATGCCGCGCCGGCGCGGAGGATGCCGATCAGGCCGACCACCGTGTCGATGGAGCGGCCGAATCGTACGGCGACGAAGCTTCCCGGCCCGATCTCCCTGTCCAGGAGCGCGCGTGCAACGTCCGCGCTCTGCGCGGCAAGCTCGGCGTATGTGAGCACAGATGACCCCTGCTCGACGGCTATGTCAGCCGCCCGACCGGTCGCAAGAGCGGCGTCATGCAAAGTCTCGGAAATCCGACTGACCGGCCAACCCGCCCGCGGCGTCATTGCCGTACTGCTGCCCATCCCCATGGGGTGATCGTACAACCTGAGGAGTCGTGCGGTTATGCTGGCCGAATTACCGTCCCCGTGCTCGCTACGGTGGATGGGGCGAATTGGGGGTCTCATGCACGCGACTGTGTCCGAACTGCTGGACGGTATTCTCACCGATCGGCCCGATGCGACGGCGCTGACGGACGAGCGGCGGCAGTGGACCTATCGCGAGCTGGACGAGGTGACCCGCCGCCGGGCGGCCAGGCTCGCCGAGACACCGACGGGCGGACGCGTTGCTCTGGTCGGCGAGCACTCCGCGGACGCTATCGTCTGGGCACTCGCCGTTCTACGCTCCGGCCGCATCTACACGCCGATCAATCCGAACACTCCGACCCCCCGCATCGTCGAGTCCCTCACAGCTGCGCACGTCACGTCCGTGATCTGCCTCGACGGCGAGCAAGAAGTCACGCTGCGCGGACGCGGCCCGTGGACGCTCGTGGACGCCGAGATGGCATCGGAGACCGCTGAGGCCGCATCACGTGTCGCGTCATCCGCCGTCGCCTACTCCATCTTCACGTCGGGCTCTACCGGGCAACCTAAACTCGTCGATGTCGGCCACGAGGGCATCGGGGCGCTGTGCCGGTCGCAGCGCGAGGCATTCGGGCTTCGAGCGGGCGATCGTGTGGTGCAGTTCGCCTCCCTGTCCTTCGACGCATCGATCGCCGAGATCTTGGTCACCCTTGCAGCCGGAGCGACACTCGTCGTCCCCGCTCATCACGGAGGCCCGTGGCTTCCGAGCGTCGAGCGTCACCTCGCAGAGCACGGCTGCGACCTGATCACGCTGCCCCCATCCGTGTACGCGAGGCTGGGTCGCTCGGCGCGGGAGCGGATCGGTACGGTCGTCTTCGCGGGCGAAGCGCTGCATGCAGCCGAGTTCGAGGAAGCGTCCGCACACAGCCGCGTCCTGAACGCTTACGGCCCCACCGAGGCCACGGTCTGCTTCTCGATCTACGAGTCCTCTCAGTTCAGCACCTCCATCGGACGACCGATCGATGGATTCGCCGCCCTGGTTCGGGTGGACGGGTCGCTGCGCGAGAACGGCCGGGGCGAGCTGGTCCTCCTCGGGCCGGGCGTTGCTCTCGGATACGCCGTTGGCGGCGATGAGCACGGCGGGCCGTTCACGGTCCTCGATGGGATGCGCGCGTACTTCAGTGGCGACGACGTCGAAATCGTGGACGGCGTGATCTTCTACCGCGGACGCATCGACGACCAGATCAAACGGCTCGGCCACCGAATCTCGCCGGTCGACGTGGAGAGCCGGATCGCGCGTACCGCAGCCGGCTCCGCAGTGCTCGTAGCCAACGACGATGAGCTCGTGCTCGTGCGCGAGCAGTCATCGCTCTCCGAGGAAGTGCTGCGCAACTCGCTCTCGGAGACCCTCGCGCCCTGGGAGATGCCGGACCGGGTCGTCTCGATCCCAGCCCTTCCGCTGACGGACAACGGCAAGATCGATCGCGCCGCAGTGGTCCAACAGGTTCTTGCGGGTAATGCTCCAGTGGAGCAGGTCCCGACGGTGGCGCAGACGGTATCCGCATTCGTCACCGAGGTGATCGGGCGCCCGCTCGATGAAGCAACCTCGCTCTTTCGAGCCGGCGGGACATCGATGTCGCTCGTGCGCCTCCAGATGAAACTCGCCAGCGTCTACGGCGAGGACGAGGTGCGAGAGGCGTTCGCCCACATGAACTACGACTTCACGATCCGCGCGTTCGTCGAGGCGATCGCGGCGGATGTCGAGCAAGAGGGGGCGGCGAGCGAGACAGCGGTCCTCCGCGAAGCGCAGCTCCACATCGATCGGCTTCGCGCCGACTTGGCCGGGATAGAGCGACCCCGGATCTGCGGTGACAGACGCACCCTCCTGCTCAGCGGTCCGGGTGGCTTCATCGGCGGTCGCATCCTCGAGCGCGCCATCGATGAGTTCGATGCGATCACGGTCGTGAGCACAACATCGCGTGCCGACCTGGTCCGCAGGCACAGCGACAGGCTCGGTCGCGCGGCGGAAGACTTCGCGACGGTCCGTGTCGTCGACTACGACGAACTAGCCGCCATCGCCGAGGGCACCGCGGAAGCCGACACCTGCGATGTGGTCGTGCATGCCGGATACAATGTCAATCACGCACTCCCGCTGAGGGAACACCTTCTCGACAGCGTCGCTCGCACCGCGGACGTCGTCCGTGCGGCTGCACGTCTGGGCGCCGAACGCTTCGTCTTCCTCTCGGCGGCCTCCGTCGGCGAGCGCTTCGAGCCGCTCTCTGCGGCAGTACTGTCGGCAATCGATGATCCATACTCGCAGTCGAAGGCGATCAGCGAGAGCGTCGTCGATGTTCTCGCCACGATCGGTTGCGCAGTCGACATCCTCCGTTGCGGCCTCGTCTACGGCCACGACGCGACCGAACGCGAGTTCCTCGAGCTCGACACCTTCGCGCAGATGTTCCGACTCTCGCTCGAGAACGGGATGTTCCCCGTCCTCCGCGGCGAGATACCCATGGTCGACGTCTCCACGGTCGTCGAAGAGGCGTTGTTCCCTCCGACGCGGACCGGTCGTCGTCACCTCGTGATCGAGCGCAGCTATTCCGCCGCTCAGATCATCGCCGAGCTCGGTCTTACTGAGTCGGGCCACGTCGATCCGGAGCTCTGGCTCCGCCAAGCGGCCCAATCCGAAGCCGACCCACGCGTGCTGTCCGCCATCAGCAAATCGCTCGACGGGTACGGGTGGCCGTTCGCAGTAGCCGGAGATCGTCCAGTGCTCCGCGGGCTCCGCGGACTCTTCGAGCTCGAGGGGGCGGTAGACGGTGAGCGCTGACACGACTGGGGCCTGGGTCCGCACGGGTGACCCGTCCATCGAGTTCGTCGCCGACGAGATCTGCATTCGTGACGAGCTCACCATGGGAGACTTCGATCGATGGCGCTGCGGCGACAGCCTTGTCGTGTTCCACGAACCACTGCTCGAGTACCCAGAGCGCCTCTTCGTCTTCGAGGTCGACGGGCAGTGGTACGCGGGAATTAAGACGATCTCGGACTACGTCGTCGACGACGACATGCCGGGGGTGTTCTGCAGCAGAATCCGCTGGTTTAACATCATCGGAAGATTGCACTCCCTACGCACCTCGGACTCCGACGCGCGTCTCGTCGCCGCGCCGCTCGGCATCGACGAGCGGCGCCGCATCTACGACGCGATGCAGAGCACGACCGCGGTGACCTTCCCCTTCCCGAAATACTCCTCACCCGGGACCGAGAAGAGCAGCCCGCCCGACGGATGGAAGGTGAGCCGGGAGCGAGCCGACTTCCTCGCTCTGGGCGAACGGCACATCCGTGCGTTCACCCGCAGCAGGTTCGCCGGGTACCCGGCACCGGTCGGTCGCGCGGTGGTCGCCTACGATCCCGCCTGCTCGACGGGTCGCTTCTTGTCGGAGTTCGCCGCGTCCGCCCCTTTCGCCGTTTACACCATTGGCCAGGACCTCAGCCGGCAGATGGTCAGCTACTCCGCGGAGTTGCTCGACGAGGCGCATCATGGCGACGCCGCCAACCCCGTCCCCACAGAGGGCTCGGTAGACATCCTCTTCATCCGGTTCCTGAATTCGGAGGTCGTGACGACGGTTCAGGCGCGAGAGATCCTGCCCCGTTTGGTCGCCACGCTCCGTCTCGGTGGAACAGCGGTTCTACTCGGACACACGCCGATCCTGCTGGACATCGCAGACCTCGCGGCGGCAGGCCTCACAGTGATCCAGACCCTGGCCCGCCAGGAGGACGCCGTGTTCCCTTACGTCGTCGCCGAACGGGCCCGCTGACATGGAGCAACTGCCTCACGTCGTCCTCGTCGGTCTCTACGAAGCCGAGGAGCACACTCTCGAGCCCGAGCGCTTCGCTTACTCCGTGCTCCTCAGAGCCAAGAGTGCCCGCCGACTCGCCGCGCGCGCCCTCCCCGGCATCCGGGCCATCGGAGAACTGGACGTGGCCGCGGGTGATGATCTCGACGAGTATAATCGCGCGTCGCCGCAGATGATTGAGTTGGTTGCAGCGCTCGCGACGAAGCTCGGACCGCCGCATGGAATCGTCGGGATTCATGAACACACCACCCTGCCCGCGGCCCGCCTCCGAGAACGCTTTGGCGTGCCAGGCACGAGCGTGAGGACCGCCACACTTTGTCGAGACAAAGTTGTGATGAAGCAAGCGGTTGCTGGCGCAGGTATCGTGACGCCTCGGTTCTGGCCGGTGGACGCCGGTACGACTGCGAAGGACCTCGCCGATGCCCTAGGGCCGCTCCCAGGCCGGAAAGTTCTCAAGCCCCGCAGCCAGGCCGCCAGTCTCGGAGTGCGCATCTTCGCCGATACGACCGAACTCCTCGACGAGGTGCGGCGCAACGGCTGCCCAGACGACCACGAGGTCGAGGAGTTCGTCGACGGAACCGTCTGCCATCTGGATGGAGTCGTCCGCGACGGCGAGATCATTTTCCTCTGCGGATCGTCCTATGTGACCAGCTGCTTCGATTTCCGCTTCAACACCACCCCTCTCGCCTCCGTGACGATCGACGATCCCGCCACGCTGGATGCGGCGCTCCACTTCGCTGCCGACGTACTCGACGCGGTCGGGCTGACGTCGAGCGTCTTTCATCTAGAAGCATTTCTGCTCCCGGATGGTTCGTTCGTCTTTCTGGAGATCGCGAATCGCTTCGGTGGCGCCGGTATCCAAGACCACATCCAGCTCGCCTACGGCGTCGACCTGGCACGGGAGGCGGTTCTCGCCTGCCTGGGCGATCCGAGCGAGGTGACCGCTGGTCCCGTGACCATGCTCGAAAGGATGCCGGGGCGGGCGTCCGGGTGGTTGTACACGCCGTTCGAGCAAACGGACCGCGGCATCGTGGTCCGCGTCAGTGGTGTCGACGACCTACCACGATCGGTCGCCGCGGCGCGATATCCGCAGTCCGGCGACGTGGTCGGCGCTGACCCCGGCGTGTGGGAGGCGAGCGGACGGTTTGTTCTGGTCGGCTCCAGCGCCGCCGGACTGGAGGACGACATCGCAACAATCACCGGTCGGTATCGCGTCCACGTCCTGCCCGAAGGAGGCAGCACATCGTGACCCCGGACATCATCGTCGTGAACGGCGGGTCAAGCTCCGGCAAGACCTCGATTGCCAGGAGCCTGCAAGAGATTCTGCCCGAACCGCACCTGAGCATCTCCATCGACACCCTGGTGGATGCTTTACCGCCTCATCTCGACGGGGCCGATGAGGGCGTCTCATACGGGGATGACGGCGCCGTAGAATTCGGCGGCGGGTTCCGCCGGCTCGAAGCGGCGTGGATGGCAGGCGTTGTCGCGATGGCTCGCGCCGGAGCGCGGATCATTTTGGACGATGTGTTCCTGGACGGGTCGGAGTCGCAGGAGCGATTGCGCGATCATCTCGATGGACTCGACATCGTCTGGGTCGGCGTCCGGTGTGCTCCAGGAATCGCGACGGAGCGGGAGCGGGCGCGCGGTGATCGGTCGCTCGGAATGGCTGCGCACCAGGCCGAATCCGTCCACCGGCGAGTCGTGTACGACATCGAGGTCGACTCCGGTAGGGACTCGGCGGCGATCTGCGCCGGTCGGATCGCCGAATGGGTCGACGCGGTGCCTCCGCGTCCCGGAGCGGAGTCATGAGCGCCCCCGGAACTGACAAGGTCGTCGTGAACGCGCGGGGACACCACTCGATCTGGTTCGCAGACCGTCCGAATCCTCCGGGCTGGTTCGACGAGGGGACTTTCGGTAACGAGGATGAGTGCGCCGCGCGGATCGACGACGTCTGGCGGGGCCTGGGTCCGACTCTCCGTGACGAGCCTCCCGCGGGAGCTCGCGCGTGACCCCGCAGGACTTGGCGTTGCCCGACCGCTACATGACGAAGGACCGGGTCGAGTTCTGGCGGCGGATGGCGATGGACGACGCGTGTATCTGGAGCGATCCCGGCGACTCGCCGAGCGGCTTCTGGTCCGTCTTCTCGTACGCGGACTGCAGTCGGGTCCTCTCGCCGCGCGCTCCTTTCACCTCGGAGTACGGGATGATGATCGGGTTCGACGCGGAGCACCCGGACACATCGGGCGGGAGCATGATCGTCGTCACTGACGGCGACCGTCACAGGGCACTCCGTGCGCTCGTGGGCCCCTTCCTCTCCCGCCTGCGCACTCAGGAGCTGCACGGCCTCATCGACACGGAGACCGCTGATATCGTCGCGCTCTTGCGCGCCTCCGAACCTGTGGACATCGCGCGCAGCATCGGGCCGCGCTTGCCCGCGGCGGTTGTGTGCGAGGTGCTCGGCGCCCCGGCGAGCGAGAGAGAGCGTCTCATCGCTCTCACCAATCATGCTTTCGGTGGACAGGACCCGAGCTTCAATCGGATGAACCCGATGGAGGCACACATGGCGATCCTGCAGTACTTCTTCGAGCTCGCGGAGCGCCGTCTGCGCGAGCCGGGATCCGACTTGATCTCGGCGATGCTCCAGGACCCGAGCATGACGATCGAGGACGTCGTCATCAACTGCGACAACGTGTTGATCGGAGGCAACGAGACGACCAGGCACGCTGTCACGGGGGTCTTCCACGCCCTGAGCCTTCACCCGGACGTCCTCGGTCGGATCCGCTCCGATCCAGAACTGCTCGATCCGATGGTCGAAGAGGTTGTCCGCTGGACGTCACCGGCTGCTCATGTGCTGCGCGTGGCAACCGAGGACACCTCCGTGGGCGATCGCGCTATCGCGAAGGGCGAAGCCGTCGTGGCATGGCTTCCCGCGGCCAATCGCGATCCACGCGTCTTCGACGATCCAGACCGTTTCATCCCCGATCGACCCCGTAATCGTCACCTCGGCTTCGGCAACGGGCCGCACCACTGCCTGGGAGCCGCTATCGCGCGCGTGGAGATCAGGCAGCTCGTGGCCGCTCTCGTCGAGCAGGTCGAGTCGTTCACGTTGGTCGGCGAACCTGAGTGGATGCGGTCCAACCTCGTGCAGGGCTACCGCACGCTCGAGATCGCGGCGACCATGCGCAGGGGGCGGTGATGTCGCCCGCCGCTCCACCCCTGATCGTGTGCGACGTTGATGGAACACTGCTCGGTTCAGACGGTCGGGTATCACCGCGAACCACGGATGCGATACAGCGGGCTGTGGCAGCGGGTTGCCGGGTCCTCTTCGCGACCGGCCGCCCACCGTGGTGGCTGGATCCAATCACCGATGCGGGATTCTCCGGCGTGGCCGTCTGCACGAACGGCAGCATCGTGTTCGACCTCGACGCGCGCGCGGTCATCGCCTCGACGCCATTCAAGACGGACGTGCTGGTCTCGATCATCGGACGGCTGGCGGCAGCGGACCCGAGCGCTTCCCTGGCCGTGCACCGGGTCGGCGCCGGGGCTGAGTGCGGCCGCGTCGACGACCACGACCTCGGGCTATGGAGCGATGCGGACTTCTCTGTGTGCTCGCGTGCAGAACTGGTGAGCGAGCCGGTCGTGAAGGTCCTGGTGCGGAGTCATCTCGATGTCGGCTCGCTGGTCGACGTCGTCAGCGACGCGGCCGCCGGCGCCGCTGAGGTGAGTGTGTCGTCAGACTTCGGACTCGTCGAGCTCATGGCCGCCGGTGTCGATAAGGCGGCGGCCGTCCACGCGCTGGCATCCTCATGGGGCATCGACGCGCGCACGGCCGTGGCGTTCGGCGACATGCCCAACGATCTCGGGCTCTTTTCCTGGGCTGGGCACCCTGTGGCGATGGGCAACGCACACGACGATGTGCGGGCTGCCGCGATGGAGATCACGACCGGGAACGACGACGAGGGCGTCGCCCGCGTTGTGGAGCGGTGGTTCCCGCTAGGCGCCTGATCGCGGTTGCACGTCCACCTCGAGAAACGCTTCCGCGGATCCGAGGAAATCCGTGACCGCCTGCGCCGAGTCGCCCGTTCCGATGAGAAAGCCGAGGCGGTCCACGAACTCTTCTGGAGGGAGCGCGACCCGATCGCCAGGATCGCTCATCCAGACAAGCCGGGAGAAGCGCGGGTCGGCGCTCAGCTCAGGTGCGGAACCCAGTTCTCGGACAACTCCGGCGTGGGGCGGGTAGACGAAGCGGATTCCGGCCGAGCGAGCGCTCGTCGGCTCCAAGCCCGGACGAGCGCCGACCGCGACATCCGCGGCGGCGCGGACGAGATCGATCCCGGTCGCGAGGTGGACGAGGTGTGGGATGAGGTCGCCCCCGAGCCGCGCGTTGACCTCGACGAGTCTGGGCCCGGAGGTGGTCAACCGCACCTCGACGTGCGTCGCGCCCGTCGTTATCCCGAGCGCACGGACTGCGTCCGTCGCCGCGTCCGCGATTGCCGCCTCTTCCTTGCCTGCGGCGTCGACCGCATCGACTACGTGACCCAATTCCTCGAAGTAGGGCGCCATGCCGAGTGACTTCCGGGTGACGGCCAGCGCCGTGACCGCGCCGTCTTGGCTGAGGCACTCGACACTGAATTCCGGACCGTCGAGGTACTCCTCGACGAGAACCTCTCCCGACGCTTCGATACCCGTCAGCGTGGCACCTGCGACTGACGCCCAGTCAGCTTCGAGGGCGTCCTCCGTATCTGCGCGGACGACGCCGATGCTGCCCGCAAGGGCGCGTGGCTTCAGGACGACCGGGTAGCCGATTGCGGCCGCTGCCGCTCTCGCCTGATCCAGCGTCGCGACTAACCTCGCCCGGGCGGATGGCACACCCGCCCGATCGAAGAGGCGCCGCGCGCTCCACTTGTCTCTGCAGTTGCGGACCGCCTCTGGGGGACTGTGCGGCAGACCCAGCTCCGCTGCGATGACGGCCGCCAACTCGATCCGCCGCTCGTCCCAGCTCAACACCCCTGCGATCGGGTGGCTTCTCGCGAGGGCGAGAGCGGCGTGGACCGCGGACGGGCCGTCAGACAGGTCCGCTTGCGCCGACCCCGCGATCAGCGGCCTTTGCCAGGTCGGCGCCGCGTCGTCGAGGAGGACAACCGCGCATGCCTCGGCGACGGAGCGAAGCGCGTAGCCGCGGTACTCCTCCGATATCCCGCTTCCGACGATCAGGATCGAGGGTCGTCCGATCATGAGAAGCGTCCGTTCGTTGCGTGAATGTGAGGAGAGATCATCACTGATACTCTGGGGGAATGGGGAATTTCTTGTTGCGCGATGCTGCCGTCAGTGCCCACGGGCTGATCAAATCACACCCGGTCCGAGGCGGACGACGAAAGGGCGCCGCTCAGCCTGAGACTGTGCACGCCGTACGCGGAATCGACATCGAAGTGGCGCGCGGCGAGACGTTCGGGCTGCTGGGTGCGAACGGTGCAGGCAAGTCGTCGACCATGCGCATGATCGCGTGCGTCTCTCCCCGCAGCGGCGGCCAGCTCACCGTGCTCGGGCTCGACCCGGAGCGCGACGGCGTCACCATCCGCGCGCGCATCGGCGTCGTGCCGCAGCAGGACAATCTCGATGCCGAGCTGACGGTGCGCGAGAACCTGCTCGTCTACGGCCGCTACTTCGGCATGTCGCGCGCCGACTGCCGTAAACGCAGCCTGGAGCTGCTCGACTTCGCCCAGCTCGCAGAGAAAGCGGATACGCGCGTCGATGATCTGTCCGGCGGAATGAAGCGGCGTCTGACGATCGCGCGATCACTCATGAACTCTCCGGAGCTGCTGCTCCTCGACGAGCCCACCACCGGCCTGGACCCGCAGGCGCGCCACGTTCTGTGGGACAAGCTCTTCCAGCTCAAGCAACAGGGCGTGACGCTCGTGCTGACGACGCACTACATGGATGAGGCGGAACAGTTGTGCGACCGTCTCGTTGTCATGGATGAGGGGCGAATCATCGCCGAGGGAGCCCCGGCCGAGCTCATACTCCGCTATTCAACCCCGGAGGTCCTCGAGCTTCGTTTCGAGCCCGGAGCACAGCGGGTCGCTGAACCTGAGGTCCTACGGCTCTGCGACCGTGTCGAGGTACTCCCCGACCGCCTGCTCGTCTACACGGAGAACGGCGAGAGCGTACTCGCCAGCGCGCTGGCCGCGGGCGTTCGCCCCCTGTCTACACTCATCCGCCGGTCCGGGCTCGAGGACGTCTTCCTCATCCTCACCGGACGATCGCTCATCGAGTGATGGCAACGATGGCCCCCCGCTCTCCACGCCCCCGTCGGGCCGTATTCGAGTACCTGCTCCTGATCTGGCGCCGCGCGTTCGCGGCGAGCCTTTCAGAAGCGATTGGCGCACCGGTCATCTACCTCCTCGCCGTCGGCCTCGGCCTCGGCACGTTGGTAGACACCTCCGATCCTGAGGCCTTCGGCGGCGCCTCGTACCTCGCTTATATCGCCCCGGCGCTCCTGACGTCCGCGGCGCTGCAGATCGCCACGACGGAGGGCAGCTATCCCGCCTTCGCACGGTTCGCATGGGGAAGGGAGTTCGTGGGCATCACGGCCACGCCAGTCACGCCCGGCCAGGTGGCCGACGGCCAGATCCTTTTGATCGCCTTCCGGGTTGCCATCTCGGCCGTCGCGTTCTACTTCGTCCTGTCGCTGTTTGGCGTCGCGGGCGGGTTCAACGGGATGTGGATGATACCCGTGGCGGTCCTTCTCGGGGCGGGTTGCGCCGCCTGGTCGCTTGCCTTCGGGGCCTGGATCGTAGGCAAGGGCGACGGTGAGGCATTCAACATCCTGTTCCGGATCGTCGTGCTGCCAATGACGCTTTTCTCAGGGACGTACTTCCCGATCTCGCGCTTTCCCGACTGGCTGCAGGGCGCGATCACCCTCTCTCCGCTCTGGCATGCGAACGAACTCGCAAGAGGGACCACTCTGGGCACCCTCAGTGCTCTACCGGCCGCCGCGCACGTCGCGATCCTGCTCATCGTGCTGATCTCCGGCATGCTTGTCGCGAGATGGATCTACTACCGGAGGCTCGTGTCATGAACGGTCTCGCCCCCCACGCCTCGCAACTACGGACCGTCGGCCGCAGCGGTGCCGTCGTCGAGCGCTCCATGAGGGTTGCACGCCGGAGTATCGTGCCGCTCGTCTCGGGGTTCTTCGAGCCGTTCTTCTACCTCCTCGCACTTGGAGTTGGTCTCGGATTCTTCATCGACGACGTGCAGGTGGATGGACGATCGGTACCGTACGGCGCCTTCGTTGCTCCGGCGCTTCTGGCCTCATCCGCGATGAACGGTGCCATCTACGACTCGACGTACAACGTGTTCTTCAAAATGCGATTTGCGAAGCTCTACGACGCGATGATCGCAACGCCGCTGCGGCCGTTCGACATCGCCCTCGGCGAGATCTGCTGGAGCCTGATCCGGGGAGCCGCGTACGGTGCAGGGTTCCTTCTCGTCATGCTCGCGATGGGCCTGATCACCTCGGCATGGGCGTTCGCCGCGTTGCCCGCGCTCGTCCTCGTCTCCTTCGGGTTTGCCGCAGCAGGCATGGCTGTCACAACGTTCGTCAAGAGCTTTCAGCACCTCGACTGGGTGACGGCCGCTCTGATCCCGATGTTCTTTTTCTCTACCAGCTTTTTCCCACTGTCCGTCTACCCGGCACCGGTCCAGCCGATCGTCCAGGCCCTCCCGCTGTACCACGCGATCGAGCTAATGCGAGCGCTCACGCTCGGGATTCCGGACGCCGGCATACTGGTACACATCGGTTATTTCATGGTGATGTCGGTCGCAGGAATCTGGCTTGTGAGCCGACGCCTACATCGGATCCTGCAGCCATGACCAGGCCGTCGAGCGCCGTCTCGCAGCGATGACGGGAGCCGCAGCGGCGATCGTCCTCTGGGGCCTGACACCCGCCGTCCTGGCCGATCCGCTGGTGTCTGCCCACCAGCTCTCGACCGCGGAACAGGAACGCGCCGCGCTCATGCTCCGTGCGCCGGATCGGGACGATTTTGAAGCGGCGCACTTTCTCGCCCGCGTCTGCGGAGGGTGGTTCGGTCTGGGCCCGGATCGCCTCGAACTTCGCCAGGAGTGCGCGGTCTGTGGCGGCAGTCACGGCGTGCCGAGGTTTTCGAGCGCGCCGCACCTCCGGGTCAGTATCGCGCACGCGAGTGGAGCGGTCGTCGCAGGCGTCGCGTCGAGGTCCATCGGTGTCGACATCGAGCCCGTCCGAGCTGTCGCACCGACGGATCTCACGCCGGTGCTCTCCGCGGAGGAAGCGGCCTGGTTACGCAGCCGTCCCGACGACACGATCAGGATTTGGTGCCGAAAGGAGGCAGCTGCGAAGGCGAGCGAGGCCGGGCTGGCCGGAATGAGGGACGTGAAAGCGCTGACGGGGTCATGGACTGAGCTGACCAGTGCCGAGTTCCAGCTGTGCGTTTCGACAAGTGCACCCGTCGTCCTCGGGCGCATCGGTGAGCGACTCCCGGCCCGAGGGCGCCTCCCCTTCTGCGGTGCTCCCTGACCGTTGCGCGAGCCGGAGCTCGCGCCGCCGGAAACGGGGCAAGCAGAGGGACGACCCCCTGCACAGGGTTCACGATCTGACGCTACGGTGAGAGCCTCCCTCGCGAGGTTGCTTAACCGCGAGCAACCGACCACTGCTACTCCGCGCCGGCGGCGAGGAGCGCGACGAGAGATCCGACAGGGGCCCTCAGGGCGGACCGGTTGACTGATCCGCAGGCGTTCTGCGAGCTCCACGGCCGTGGCGGGGCCTTCGTGCTCGAGCGAGAGCACCAGGAGGACCTTTGCGTGACTCCCCAGCGCTTCGACAGCGTGAGCCAGCGCGGCCGGACACCTCGCGGGGCGAGTCGAAGAGTCGTGCGTTGGCCGAGCGCGTCTCAGTGGTCAGGGTCGCGACGCGGGTTCGGGAGCTGTACCTGGTCGGCTGAGCCCCCGGCCCGCCGACTCGTCGCGAACGGCCGTCACCGGAGCCGCGAGGCAGCCCTTCGTCACGAACGACCGTCCGCTCAGGCCGAGCGCGCCTCCCGCAGCACGTCGGCCGACTGCTGCGCGGCCCGGCGAACGTCGCGGTCAGGGTCGCGGAGCATCCCCGTCAACACGGCCTCGACGCTCGCCGCGAACTCGCCCTTGGCGTCGCGACCGGAGGAGATCCCCGCCACGGCCGCCGCCACCAGCGCGCGCGCCCCGGCCGCACGGACCCGCGGGTGCTCGTCGGTCGTCAGCCGGGCGAGCTTCTTCTGCCCGCCCAGCACCCGCTCCGCGCAGACGCGGGCGCACATCTCGCGCACGCGCCACGACGGATTCGCGAGTCCGGCGGTCACCGCGTCGGCGGCGGAGTCGTCCCAGACGTAGAGCAGGGCGCGAGCGCCCCAGAGCTCGGGCCAGTAGAGGGAGGGAGCGCCCTGGAGGATCCCCTCCGCGTGCTCGCCGCCCACGGTGAGGAGGAAGGACTCGCCCTCGTAGCCGCCGGTCAGCAGGGCCGCGGAGCGCAGAGCGACGGCGCGCTCCCCCTCCCGGGCGACCTGCGCGCGCAGGCGCTCCTCGAGCGGATCGGTGAGGGTGACGGTCGGTTCGTTGTCGCGTGCCATGTGGCTCCCGACAGTACCCGCCCGCGCCGCCCAGCCGCAGTCTCCGCAGCACCCGGCCGCACTATCCGCGCCGCCCAGCCGCAGTATCCGCAGCATCCGGCCGCGCTGCCGCCGCGCGGTTCGCGCCGCCCGGCGACGATCTCCGCCCGCTCAGGAGTCGCCCACCGAGCGGTCGGGCGCGCCTGACTATGCTGTTCTCACCCCCGGCAGCCGAGCCTTCTCCGCCTCGTCCGTGCCGGGGTGGCGCGGCTCACCCGCCCGGGGAGCGGAGGAGGTCCTCTCATGGCCGATCGGCCGAACCTCCGGCATGTCGCGGCGGTCGCGGGCGTCTCGCACATGACCGTTTCGCGGGTGCTCAGCGGCCACCCCAACATCAAGGAGTCGACCCGCCAGAAGGTCCTCGAGGCGGTCGACGAGCTCAACTACCGGCCCAACATCGCCGCCCGATCCCTCGTCACGCAACGCACCGACCGGATCGGCGTGATGATCGAGAGCGGCGCCGAATACGGACCCTCCAGCACTCTGCGCGCGATCGAGCGCGCCGCCCGCGAGAAGGGCTACTCGATCACCTCGATCGCCCTGCGTCCCGATCTCGAGATGACACCCGCCGACGCCATCGACCATCTGATGGGCCTGGGGATCGACGCGCTCTGCGTGATCGCGCCGCGCTCCTCCTCCGTCGCGACACTGCGCACCGTCGAGATCGGCGTGCCGACGCTCGTCGTCAAGAGCGACAAGGATCCGAATTTTCTTACCGTCTCGGTCGACCAGCAGGCCGGGATGTTCCAGGCCGTCGACCACCTCGGCAACCTCGGCCACCGCGACGTGCTGCACCTCTCCGGTCCGCTCGACTGGCTCGACGCGCGCGCCCGCGAACGCGCCTTCCACAGCCGCGCGAAGTCGTGGGGGATGCACGAGCGCCCCATCGTGATCGGCGACTGGACCCCCGACTCCGGATACGACTTCGCCGCGAGTCTGAGCTCGGTGCCCGATTTCAGCGCGATGGTCGTCGCGAACGACGAGATGGCGCTCGGAGTGATCCACGGCCTTGTCGAGCGCGGAATCCGGGTCCCCGAGGACGTCAGTATCGTCGGCTTCGACGACCTGCCCACGGCCCGCCACTTCCTCCCGCCGCTGACGACGGTGCGCCAGGACTTCGACAAGCTCGGCACGACGGTCGCCGAGGTGATTCACGCGCGGATCCGCGGCCAGGAGATCCCGCAGCGCACCCGGATCCCCACCGAGCTGGTGATCCGCTCCTCCACGGCTACTCCCCGATCGTGACTCTCCTGGTCCGATCCCGCCGTACGCGCTCGCGTATCATCGGCGGCAGCCCCTGGCGCGTCGAACCCTGACGGCGCGCCGCACACGAACCGAGGACGGCACGTGGCGATCGCATCGAGGACGACCCGGAATGCCGTGGCACCCGTCGTCGAGATGACCGACATCCGCGTCTCCTTCTCCTCCGGTCCCGCTCTGCGGAACGCGCACCTGCGGCTGATGCCCGGCGAGATCCACGGGTTGATGGGAGAGAACGGCGCGGGCAAGTCGACGCTGATCAAGACGCTCACCGGCATCCACCGGCCCGATGCGGGCGAGATCCTCGTCGACGGCGTCGTACGGCGTTTCAGCGGCCCCGCGGAGGCGAAAGCCGCCGGCATCACGGCCGTGTTCCAGGACGAGCGCCTCACCGACAACCTCAGCATCGGCGAGAACGTGATGCTCGGGCACGAGGTCCGCGGCCGCTTCGGCATCTCGTGGTCGCGCACGCACGCCCGCGCCGCCGAGATGCTCGCGGAGCTGGGCCTGGAGGACCTCGACTCGCATCTGCCGCTGCGTTCGCTCTCGCCCGCGATCCGCCAGCTGGTCGCGATCGGGCGGGCGATGGTCGACCGGCCGCGGGTGCTGGTGCTCGACGAGCCCACCTCGAGCCTGGACCTCGGCGACGTCGCCCGCCTCTTCACCGTGCTGCGGAGGCTGCGCGACCAGGGCGTCGCGATCCTCTTCGTCTCGCATTTCCTCGAGCAGGTCCTCACGCTCAGCGACCGGCTGACCGTCCTGCGCGATGGGGACACCGTCGGCGAGTACCCGACGCACATCATGGACCGCGCCGAGCTGATCGCGACCATGATCGGCAAGGACATCGACGCGCTGCGGCAGATCGGCTCCGACCGCCGCGAGCACCGGCGCCAGCCCGTCGGCCCGGCGATCTACCGCGCCCACGGCATCGGCCGCCGCGGCGCCGTGGGCCCGACCGATCTGGAGTTGCACCGCGGCGAGATCGTCGGCTTCGCGGGCCTGCGCGGCTCGGGCCGCACCGAGCTGGCGTCGCTGGTGAGCGGAGTGGAGAAGCCGGACACCGGCGAGGTGCTGATCGACGGCGAGCCGGCCCGTATCTCCGACCCGGTCTCCGGGCTGCGCCACCGCATCGCGCACTCGAGCGAGAACCGGCGCGAGGACGGGATCATCGGCGATCTCTCCCTCCGCGAGAACCTCGTGCTCGGCCTGCAGGCCCTGCGCGGGTGGGCGCATCCGCTCTCGGCCGCCGAGACCGACACCCTGGTGCGCACCTACGTCGAGGCGCTCAACATCTCGCCGGCCGATCCGGACATCCCGGTGAAATACCTCTCCGGAGGCAACCAGCAGAAGGTGGTCCTCGCGCGCTGGCTCGCGACCCGGCCTCGCCTGCTCGTGCTCGACGAGCCGGCGCGCGGGATCGATGTGGCGTCGAAGGTCGAGATCCAGGCGCACATCGCGCAGCTCGCGAAGGAGGGGGTGACCGTCGTCTACATTTCGTCCGAGCTGGAGGAGGTGGTGCGCCTCAGCGACCGCATCGTCGTCTTCAAGGACCGCGAAAAGATCGGCGAGGTCAGCAACGGCCCCTGGCTCACCGTCGACACGATCGTCGAGATGATCGCGGCCGACCGCGACGACGACGACTTCGACGACGACTGATCGAGAGACCGAGGACCGCCACCAGCCCGACCGAGCGGTGCTCCGAGTCCTCGGAGCACACTCCAGCTCTTCTGAGAGGACCACTCTGGACTCGCCGCCGGGGTGCTGTCAGCGTTGACGGCTGGTGACCTCGGCCTGGCGGGGCATCAGTTCCTCCTCGAAAGGTCGCATGCCCTCGGTCTCCGCGCACGTCGCCCACAGCCTCGCCTTCTCCGTCCGTCACGTCTTCGGAGTGATGGGCGCCGGCAATGCCCACCTGATCGACGCCGTGGAGCGCCACCCTCGGGCACGATTTATTCCGCTCCGCCACGAGGGCGGCGCCGTCGTGGCAGCTGACGCCCACTTCCGCGCCGGCGGCAGCCTCGCCGCGGCCACCACCACCTGCGGGCCCGGCTTCACCAACACCCTCACCGCTTTGGCCGAGGCAGCACTCGCGCGCTCGCCCCTCCTCCTCGTCGCGGGCGATGAGCCGAGCACCGGGAGGCGCCCCTGGGGCGTCGACCAGTCGGCGATGGCGCGGGCGGCCGGGGTCCGGACTTTCACCGTCGGCATTCGTGACGCCGCCTACACGACCGTTCGCGCGATCGAGCACGCTCTCGCCGAACGAACACCGGTGGTGCTCGCGATCCCCGCCGATCTCGCCACCGCCGAAGCCGCAGCTCTACCGAGGTCGCAGGTCCTTCGCCGGGCGGGGCGGAGGGTGCCTTCCTCTACCGACATCGCCCGCCTCGCCTCCATGATCGCGGCGGCCGAACGCCCCCTGCTCGTCGCGGGTCGGGGCGCCTGGCTCGCGGACGCCGGGGGCGCTCTGGGCGAACTCGCCGACCTCACGGGAGCCGTCACCGCGTCGAGCGTCCTCGGTCTGGGAACGTTTCCCTCCCGCAGCCACGACCTCGGCGTACTGGGCGGCTTCGGTGCAACAGGGGCGCTCTCGCTCGTGCACGACGCCGACCTCGCGCTCGTGATCGGGTCGTCGCTGGACCGCCATTTCCTGCGCTGCGGTGAACTGTTCGCCCCCGCCACCCGCGTCGTGCAGGTCGACATCACCCCAGCCGCAACGGACGGCCGGGTCGACGACTACATCCGGGGCGACGCTCGCCTGGTCGCCGAGGCCCTGGTCGCGGAGTTGCGCACTCGAAGGCGCTCGCGGGGCGAATGGCGCGACTGCGTCGACCCGGACCTGCACCTGGCCCGTGATGAAGGCGACCAGCGGGCCGCGGACGGCCGGCTCGATCCGCGCTCCACGGCCGTCGCTCTGGCGGCGCTCCTGCCGGAGGACCGCGTCGTCGTCACCGACGGCGGGCACTTCCTCGGCTGGCCGATCATGCACTGGCCGCACGCCTCACCCGAGCGCTTGGTGACGCTCGGCACCGCGTTCCAGGCGGTCGGCCTGGGGATCCCGGCAGTGGTGGGAGCAGCGCTGGCGAGACCGGAGACGACGGTCGTCCTGGTCACCGGCGACGGCGGCGGCCTGATGGCGCTCGCTGATCTCGAGTCCGCCATCCGCGTGGCGGGCGGCCGGGGCGTCGCCGTGGTCTGGAACGACGCCGCGTACGGTGCCGAGCTCAACGTCTACGGCGCGTTGGGCCTCGCCGAAGGCCCGATGCTGATCCCGGAGGTTGATTTCGCCGGAGTCGCCACGAGCCTCGGCGCGGAGGGCGTGGTCGTCCGGACGATGGCGGACCTGAGCGCCCTCGCCGTGTGGACGGGGCAGGACCCCGTTGTGCGGCCGTTCCTCCTTCTGGACTTGCGCATCTCGCCGCAGATCGTGGCTCCGTATCTGCTGGATCTGCTCCACGCCGCCGCGGCGCGCTGAGGATCGGTTCGCAACCGAGGCCCGCATCGACGTGATGCGCCTGTTCCGGCCTTCTGCCGGTTCTCGACCTCGGTTGCGAGCCGTCGGCCTGCGAGAATCCGGAGGTGGACGACCACGCTAGGGACGAACTCGCCGAGCTGAGGCGGCGCGCTTACGGACGCCGTCCGGACATCGACCGCGATCCGCTCGCGCGTGCCCGGCTGGTCGCGCTCGAGGCCGGAGCTCCGTCCGCCACGGACGAGCCCGCCCCACCCGTCGCGGCAACTCCCGCCCTCGAACAGCCCGACTCCGGCGATCCGGAGCATCCCCCTGCTCCGCGCTCCGCTCGGGCCCGGAGCGTCCTCGGCCGGGCGACGGCGCTCCTGCTGACGGCCGCCGTCGCGGTCGGCGCCACCCTCCTCGTCACGAGAACCCCGGAGCCGCCCGGCCGCGAGGTCGCCGTACTGCCGCTGACCAACGGCACCGACATCCCCGGCTGGGAGGGACTGGGCTTCGACGGCTCGGTCACCACGGACGACTTCGGCGGGCTCACCGTCGTGCGGCAGAGCCGTCCCGCCGACACCGGTCTCACCGTCGTCCGGCAGCGGCGCTCCCCGAGCGCCGGCTCGTGCCTGTACATCGTGCGCACCGTCGATCCGCAGGACGGCCCGTTCTTCCAGGGCTGCACGGCCGGGGCGTTTCCCGCGGTCGCGCAGTTCACCGTGACGTCGGAGGCCTCGGAGCAGCTGCGCGAGGAGTACCCGGTCGGCACGGCGTTGCGCTTCACCCTGGAGGGCAACGAGGTCCACGTCCGCGCCGACACTCCCTGAGCGCTCGGATCCCCGGTCCGAGGGGGCCCGCGACCGGATCGTTATCGAAGGGGCGCGGCGCGCTGTTGCGTCGCTAGAATTGTTCACGGTAACATTTCGACGCGGCGCTGCTTCGGCCGGCGCCTACTGCACATCTTGCACTCACCGCACCTCGGGCCGCTAGGCCCGTATTCGAGGCCCTTCAGGGTCCACCATCTCGGGCGCGCTCGTCGCGCCCGCGATCTCAAGGAGGAGATCTATGTCTAAGACGAGGCGTATCGGCCAGTTCCTGGGTTTCGCAGCAGTCGGCGCACTCGCGTTCGGACTCGCCGGATGCTCGGGCGGTTCCGGCTCCGATTCGGGCTCAGGCTCGAGCGGTGACCTCACCACCATCGGCTTCGTGGCCGTCGGCCCCGAGGGCGCATGGCGCCAGGCGAACGAGACCAACATCGAGGACACGTTCACGAAGGACGCCGGCTTCGACCTCAAGTACGCACCCGCCACCAACGGAGACCAGAAGTCGCAGATCGACTCCTTCACCTCCTTCGTGGACGAGGGCGTGGACATCATCCTGCTCTCCGCCACGGAGGGCTCCGGCTGGGAGGACTCGCTCGAGCGCGCTCAGGAGGCCGAGATCCCGGTCATCCTGATCGACCGCGGCATCGAGCCGGACACCACCGACCTCTACGTCACCCGCATTGCGCCCGACAACATCGCGGTCAGCACCTCGGTCGCCGACTGGGCGAAGACCACCTTCCCGAGCGGAGGCAAGTACTTCACCCTCGAGGGTCCCGCGGGCGTTTCGGTCGTGAACGAGCGCAATGAGGGCTGGGACGAGGTCATCGGCGCCGATCCCGCCTTCACCAAGATCGGCGCACAGACCGCGAACTGGTCGACCGAGGAGGCCAAGAGCGTCTTCGAGACCGTCCTGAAGTCGAACAACAACGACGTCCAGCTGGTCTTCGCTCAGAACGACGAGATGGGCCTCGGTGCCGTCCAGGCCGTCCAGGAGGCCGGCCTCACCCCCGGCACCGACGTCAAGATCGCCACGATCGACGGCACCAAGAACGCCCTCCAGGCGCTGGCCGACAGCGAGCTGAGCTTCGTCGCCGAGTACAACCCGCTCTTCGGCGAGACCGCCCTCGACGCAGTGAAGAAGACGCTCGCCGGCGAGAAGGTCGAGTCCTCGATCGTCGTCCCGAGCGAGACCTTCGACTCGCCCGAGGCCGCCGCCACAGCGCTGCCCGACCGCAAGTTCTAGTCGCCGCGCACCACTGGCCGCCGCGCCCACACGCGGCAGCACCCACCCGGAGCGATCGGGGCCGGCCCTCCCGCCGACCCCGGTCGCTCCGACCCTTCGGCGCACCCGCTCGGCTGCGCCCCGCTCGAGAACGGAACGACGCGACATGACAGGTTCGCCTCCGATCGTCGAGATGACGAACATCTCGATCAGCTTCCCCGGCGTGAAAGCCCTCGACGGCGTCGACTTCCGCCTGTTCCCGGGCGAGGTCCACACCCTCATGGGCGAGAACGGCGCCGGCAAGTCCACGCTCATCAAGGCCCTCACCGGCGTCTACCGCATCGACAGCGGGGACATCGTGATCGACGGGGAGACCCGACGCCTCACCGGCACGGCCGACTCGCAGGCCGCGGGCATCTCCACCGTGTACCAGGAGGTCAACCTCGTCACGAACCTCTCCATCGGAGAGAACGTGATGCTCGGCTACGAGGTCCGCGGCCCCTTCGGCATCAACTGGAAGGCCACCCACCAGGCAGCGAAGATCGCACTCGAGAAGCTCGGCCTCGGCCACCTCAACACCCGCTCCTCGCTCGCCTCGCTCTCGATCGCGATGCAGCAGCTGGTCGCGATCAGCCGCTCGACGGTGAGCGACTCCAAGGTGCTCATCCTCGACGAGCCGACCTCGAGCCTGGATGCGAACGAGGTAGAGAACCTCTTCGTCGTCATTCGCCGCCTGCGTGCGGCGGGCGTCGCGATCCTCTTCGTCTCGCACTTCCTCGACCAGGTCTACGCGATCAGCGACCGCCTGACGGTGCTGCGCAACGGCACCTTCGTCGGCGAATACCTCACCCACGAGCTCGACCGCACCTCGCTGATCTCGAAGATGATCGGCAAGGACATCGCGACACTGCGCTCCCTCGACTCCGAGCGCGAGAGCCAGGACCACCTCTACCGCGACGCTCCGCTCTACACCGCGACCGGTCTGGGCAAGAAGGGCTCCATCGAGAGCACCGACCTGACCCTGCACCGCGGCGAGGTTGTCGGCTTCGCCGGGCTCCTCGGCTCCGGCCGCACCGAGCTCGCGCGCCTGATCTACGGCGTCGACAAGCCCGACACGGGCGAGATCACGATGCACGGCACAAAGATCGACGTTCCCACACCGACCGCCGGACTCGCGCACAAGATCGCGTTCTCGAGTGAGAACCGCCGCGACGAGGGCATCATCCGCGACCTCTCGGTCCGCGAGAACCTCATCCTCGGCGTGCAGGCCAAGCGCGGCTGGGCCCGCCCTCTCTCCAAAAAGGAGAAGGACGAGATCGTCGGCAAGTACCTCGTGGAGCTCAACGTGCGTCCGGCCGACCCCGACCGACCGATCAGCAAGCTTTCCGGCGGCAACCAGCAGAAGGTCCTCCTCGGCCGCTGGCTCGCCACCGCCCCCGAGATTCTCATCCTCGACGAGCCGACCCGCGGTATCGACGTCGGAGCGAAGGCCGAAATCCAGGAGAAAGTCATCGCCCTCGCCGGCGAGGGCGTCGCCGTGGTGTTCATCTCGTCCGAGCTCGACGAGGTGGTCCGGCTCAGCGATCGCATCATCGTCCTGAAGGACCACCGCGTGATCGCGGAGATCCTCAACGGTCCCGCTGTCACTGCGGAGTCGATCGTCACTACCATCGCCGCAGAGGGAGTCGTCGACGAGGACGTCGTCGTCCTCGCGAGCGCCACGCAGGAGGCCGCATCATGAGCAGCGACACCCGACCCGCCCGGGGATCCGTCCTCGGCGGGATCATCCGCCGCCAGTACTTCTGGGGAGTCGTGGCGATCGCCCTGCTCCTCCTCGTCAACGTCGTGAAGGACCCCGGCTATCTGGCCGTCTCGGTCAGCCCGACCACCGGCTACCTCGTCGGCAATGTCATCGACATCGCCCGCGCCGCCGCTCCGATCCTGATGATCGCCGTGGGCATGTGCCTGGTCGTCGCGACCGGGGGCATCGACCTCTCGGTCGGCTCGATCATGGTGGTCGCCGGCGCCGTCTCGATGGAGTTCCTCAACTCCGCCGGAGCGCCCGAGTCGCTCGGCGCTGCAGCGGGAGCCTTCGCGGTTGCGCTGCTGGTGGCCGCCGTGCTCGGAGCCGTGAACGGCATCCTGGTCTCGGTGGTGGGCCTTCAACCCTTCATCAGCACGCTGGTCGTGATGCTCGCGGGCCGCGGCCTGGCGAAGGTGATCACCGGCGGTCAGAACACCGCCGCCACCAACGAGCCCTTCCGCTGGCTCGCGAACGGATACGTCTTCGGACTTCCGGTCGTGTTCCTCCTCGCTATCGCGATTGTCGTGGTCGTCGGAGTCCTGGTGCGCCGAAGTGCGCTCGGCTTGATGATCGAGGCCATCGGCATGGACCCGAAGGCGGCCCGCCTCGCGGGTATCAACCGCCGGGGCCTGCTGATGACCGCCTACATCGGCAGCGGCATCCTCGCCGGAGTCGCGGGTGTCTTCGCCACCGCGAGCGTGATGACGGTCGACGTCTCGCGCACCGGTTACCAGCTCGAACTCGACGCGATTCTCGCGGTCGTCATCGGCGGCACCTCGCTCGCCGGCGGCAAATTCAACATCACCGGAGCCGCCGTGGGCGCGATCCTGATCGCCACCCTCGACAAGACGGTCGTGTTCCTCGGAATCTCGTCGTCGGCGACCCCCGCCTTCAAGGCGATCGTCATCGTCGCGCTCTGCCTCCTGCAGTCCGAGCGCATCCGCTCCGCCTTCACATCCCGTCGCGAGGCGCGCCGCAGCGCCCCGCAGAAAGAGGCGATCCCCGCATGAGTGCCGTGATGACCCGCTCCGCTCCTCCGGCAAGCACGAAGCGCACCTCCGGGGCGCGCGGCTGGCTGAGCCAGCACCTCGACAAGTTGCCCACCCTCGCCGCGCTGATCATCTTCTTCGGGATGATCGTGTACGGCGAGGCCGCCTACGGCCGCATCCTGCAGGCGAGCACGATCTCGAACCTGCTGGTCAATAACGCGCACCTGATCATCCTTGCCGTGGGCCTCACCTTCGTGATCCTCACCGGCGGAATCGACCTCTCGGTCGGCGCAGTGATCGCGTTCAGCAGCGTGAGCGGCGTGCTCCTGATCAACGCCGGCTGGAACCCGTGGCTCGTGATGGTCCTGATGGTTGTGATCGGCGCTCTCTTCGGCGTGATCTCGGGTGTCCTGATTCAGTACTTCAACGTCCAGCCGTTTATTGCGACCCTGGCGATGATGTTCCTGGCCCGCGGCCTCGCCTCGATGCTCAGCACGGTCCCGGAGCGCCTCCCCGAGGATTCCGCGGTGCTGAGCCTCGCCGCCCCGATCAAGCTGATCGACGGGCCGAAGGTCAACGACTTCGTGATCAGCCCCGGTGTGATCATCGCGGTCGTCGTCGTGGCCGCGGCGTTCTTCGTCCTGCACCGCACCCGTCTGGGCCGCACGGTCTACGCGATGGGCGGTTCCGAGCAGTCGGCGGCCCTGATGGGCCTGCCGGTCGTGCGGACGAAGCTGTTTATCTACATCATCAGCGGCACCCTCGCCGGTCTCGCCGGAGTGGTTTATACGGCCCGTCTCGGCAGCGCGCAGAACATCACCGGCACCGGCTGGGAACTCGACGCTATCGCGGCGACCGTCATCGGCGGCACGCTGCTCACCGGCGGGGTCGGCTTCGTGCTCGGCTCGGTGGTCGGCGCCCTGGTGCTCGGCCTGATGAACGTCCTGATCACCCGCGACGGCGGCATCCCGCCGGAGGCGACCACGATCATCACCGGCGGCATCCTGCTGATCTTCGTCCTCCTCCAGCGCGCGGTTATGGCCCGCAGCAAGACGTAAACCGGGCTCCCGCCCGCTCACGCACGCACGGCGCCCCCTCGTCCCCCGGCGGACGAGGGGGCGCCGTGCGTGAGCGCCGCGCCGCCCTCACGGAGCCCCTGCGCCCCGGATTCCACACATCCGCACCTGGTCCCCCGTCCAGGGACTTGTCTTCAGCTTTTCTCTGAGGAAGAATCAGATTCGCGAGATCCCGGGTGAACACCCGCGTATCCTTCAGTTTCTTCTCCACAGCGCAGGAACGGGCACACCTCCTCCGCCGTCAGCGGGTGAACGCGAGTAGGGCCGTGCATCGACGCTCTTCCGCCGCCACCGTGTCACGGTAACGGCCGGCACCCAAGCGGAACCGCGCTCGTCGGAGTGGTCTACACGGCTCGTCTCGGCAACGCGCAGAACACCCCGTGCGCAGGGCCGACTCGTCACACATGGTTCGTCTGGGTCCGTGGTGGCGACCATCTGCGACGAAGGGAAAGCCGCAGAGGGCGGGGTTGGGGGTTCACGGGCGACTCGCCGGCGTGTTACCGTGAACATCGCTGACGATCAGTCGGCCCCCCCTCCCTCAGCAATGGTGCCGATCCTGGAGCAAGCGCGATGAAGCCTTTCCTGCGACCACTCGTCCTCGCGACCGCCGTCGCGCTGACGATCCCCCTCCTGACGGCCCAGTCGGCGAGCGCCGCCCCCGCCGACAGCCTGGTCCTGCGCTACGCGCTCGACGAGACCAGCGGCACGGTCGCCGCCGACAGCTCGGGCAACGGCCGCACCGGCACGCTGGTCAACGGAGCGGCACCGCGCGGAGCCGCGGGCGTCGCGCTCGACGGCACCGACGACTACGTGAAGCTGCCAGACAACCTCCTAGCGGGGCTGAACTCGATCACGGTCAGCACCGAGGTTCTGGTGAACGCGAACCAGGGCACGCCCTACTTCATCTGGGGCCTCGGCAACACGACGAACGGCGCCGGAAACGGCTACCTCTACACGACCGGCAACGGCTACAAGACCTCCATCGCCACCGGCAACTGGACCACCGAGCAGACCGTCACTTCCGGCGCGAACCTGGCCCGCGGCGTCTGGAAGACGCTCACCTACACACTCGACGACGCGAGCGACACCGCCCGCCTCTACCTCGATGGCAGCCAGGTCGCGCAGCAGACCGGAGTCACGATCACTCCCGCCGCGATCGGCAACGGCGCCACCACGGCCAACGCGATCGGCCGCTCCGTCTACACCGCCGACAAGACCCTCGCTGGCTCGGTCCGCGACTTCCGCGTCTACAGCACGGCGCTCAGCGCCGCCGATGTCGCCACTCTCCAAGCCTCGGACAGCACCCGCGTCTCGCGCGACTCCGCTGCACTGAACCTCGGCGACCTCTCTGCGGTGCAGGCGAACCTCACTCTGCCGACCAGTGGCTCGAACGGCTCCACGATCGCGTGGGCCTCCAGCAACACCGCGGTCGTCTCGACCAGCGGAGTCGTCACTCCGTCCGCCACCGGCGTCGCCCCGGTCGCCCTGACCGCCACGATCACCCGCGGCTCGGCCTCGACCACCCGCACCTTCACCGCCACCGTGCCGGCCAAGGACGTGAACGCCGACGCGCAGAAGGCGCTCGACGCTCTCTCGATCGTCAACGCCGGCGACGTCCGCGGCAACGTCACGCTGCCCACGAAGGCCGGCTCCTACGACGTCGCGTGGTCCTCCTCGAACCCCGCCGTGCTCAGTGCGACCGGAGTGGTGAAGCGCCAGGCCGCCGCCACTCCCGTCACCCTCACCGCAACGATCGCGGGCACCACAGCGACCCGTCAGCTGCCTGTGACGGTCACCGCCGCCCCCGCGAACCTCGACACCGACTACGACGCGGGCTACCTCTGGACCCACTTCGCCTCGACCG
Organism: Rathayibacter tritici; assembly: GCF_002932875.1. Classification (GTDB taxonomy): domain Bacteria; phylum Actinomycetota; class Actinomycetes; order Actinomycetales; family Microbacteriaceae; genus Rathayibacter; species Rathayibacter tritici. The sequence continues at coordinate 20,871 of NZ_PSWS01000026.1, read as the reverse complement.
ACTACGAGAAGATCTACTTCGGCTCGAGCACCGACGGCCTGCACTGGTCGAAGCTCAACAACGACAAAGCCGTCCTCGCCAACCTCGCCGGCACCCTCGGCGTCCGCGACCCGCACCTCGTCCGCTCGCCCACGGGCGATGAGTACTGGATCCTCGGCACCGATCTGCACGCTGAGGGCACCGCGGGCGGAGGCTCGTGGGACCAGGTGAACGCGAGCCAGAAGCTCGTCGTCTGGCGCTCCACCGACCTCGTGAACTGGAGCGACCAGAGCCTCGTGTTCGCCGGTTCGCCGAACGCAGGCAACGTGTGGGCTCCCGAGGCGATGTGGGATGAGACGACCGGGCAGTACTACGTCTACTGGTCCGGCCGCGACAAGACGCAGGTCGGTACCGACGACTGGGCCCTGCGCGTCTACGTCAGCACCACCCGCGACTTCGTGACCTTCTCGACTCCGACGGTCTGGCTCGACGAGAACTCGCCGACCAACAACGCCGACGGCCCGAACATCATCGACACGACCATCGCGAAGGAGGGAGGCACCTACTACCGCTTCTCCACCTCCGACTGGCGCACCGTCGTCGACACGGCCACGAGCCTCGCCGGCCCGTGGACGCGAGTGATCGCCCGCGGCGAGGAGAAGGCGCACGGCCTCTCGGACCACATCGAGGGACTGACCGTCTACCAGCTGCCGGACGGCCGCTGGGTCGTGATGGGCGACTCGGGCGGTTACTCCGCGTACGTCACCGACTCGCTCGCGAGCCTGCAGTTCACGGCGCTGCCGACCGGAGCGACCGGAGCGAACACTTCCTCGTTCACGAAGCCGTTCCGCCACGGCTCGGTGCTGCGCCTCTCCAGCGCCGAAGAGGCGCGCATCATGGCCGCCTACGGCACCAGCAGCACCGGCCCCGCCGCGAAGCCGGTCACCGCGGCCGGCGAGATCCTCCGCTACACCTTCGACGGCGGCTCGGGCACCACCGTGCGCGACAGCTCGGGCAACAACCAGAACGGGACGCTGCCCTCGGGCGGCACCTGGAAGGACGGCGCCCTGCAGCTCGACGGCACGGACGACTACGTGAAGCTGCCGAACGACCTGCTCGCCGGAGTGACGGACCTCACCATCCAGTCCGACGTCTGGATCGACCCCGCACAGGCCAGCCCCTACTTCCTCTACGGCCTGGGCAACACCACGAACGGCGCCGGCGACGGCTACCTCTTCACCTCTGGGAACAACTACCGCACCAGCCTCGCCACCGGGAATTGGACCACCGAGCAGACCGTCGCGGGCGGCTCCGCCCTCCCGCGCGGAACCTGGGCGCACCTGACCTACACGCTCCAGGGGACCACCGGCACGATCTACCTCGACGGAGTGAAGGTCGCCAGCGGCACCGTCACGACCGACCCGAAGGACATCGGCGGCGGATCCACATTGGCCAACTTCATCGGACGCTCGAACTACGACGGCGACAACCGCTTCCGCGGCCAGATCCGTGAGTTCGCGATCTACAACCGGGCGCTCAGCGCCGCCGACGTGCTCGCCGCCTCCGGCAACACGACGGCGCTGGTCGATGTGTCGCTGGCCGGCGACGTCCTCAAGACGACTCCGATCGTCGACTCGGCCTCTCGCACCGTCACCTTCCCGGTGAAGCCGGGCACAGATCTGACCACGCTCACCCCGACGTTCTCCACGGCGGCGGGAGTCACGGCGAGCCCCGCCTCCGGCACCGTCCGCAACCTCTCCACCCCGCAGACCGTCGTGCTCACGCCCACCGGCGGCGGCGCGACGACCACCTGGACCCTGAAGGCGGTCACCATGACGTCGCCGGTCATCCCGGGCCTGTACGCCGACCCGAACATCGCGGTCTTCGGAGACACCTACTACATCTACGCGACCACCGACGGCACCCCCGGGTGGGGCGGTAACACCTTCTACGCCTGGTCGTCGAAGAACCTCGTCGACTGGACCCGCGGCGAGAAGCCCTTCCTGACCCTCGACGGCGCGAACGGGAACGTCCCGTGGGCGACCGGCAACGCGTGGGCACCGACCATCACCGAGAAGGGCGGGAAGTACTACTTCTACTTCTCCGGCCACAACGCCTCGCTCGACCGCAAGACGATCGGAGTCGCGGTCGCGGACAGCCCGATGGGCCCCTTCACCGCGCAGCCGACCGCGATGATCACCAACGGCGAGTCGGTGAACTCGGGCCAGGCCATCGACCCGGCCGCGTTCACCGACCCGAAGACAGGCAAAAGCTACCTCTTCTGGGGCAACGGCAACCCGGTCTACGCCGAGCTGTCCGACGACATGCTCTCGATCAAGGCCGGCACCATCAAGCGGATCAGCGGTCTGACCGACTTCCGCGAGGGCACCTTCGTGAATTACCGCGACGGGATGTACCACCTCACCTACTCGATCGACGACACCGGCTCCGAGAACTACAAGGTCGGCTACGCCACCGCGACCAGCGTCGATGGACCGTGGACCTCCCGCGGCGTGATCCTCGAGAAGGACCCGGCGCAGGGCATCCTCGCGACCGGCCACAACTCGATCGTGAACGTCCCCGGTACCGACGACTGGTACATCGCCTACCACCGCTTCGCCATCCCGGGCGGCAACGGGACCACCCGCGAGACGACCATCGACCGGGTCGCCTTCGACCCGACGACCGGCCTGATGCAGAAGGTCACCCCGACCCTCACCAGCGTGGCGCCGCAGACGGTCGTCGACAGCGCGCCGCTCGTGGCCTCGATCACCGGGAAGGCGACGGTGGGCAGCACACTGACCGCTTCCGCCTCCTCCCCGTGGACGGCGACCGGCTTCCAGTGGAAGCGCGGCGGTACCGCAATCAGCGGCGCGACAGCGTCGAGCTACACGCTCACCGCCGCCGACCGCGGAGCGACGATCTCGGTGGCCGTGACCGCCGCGAAGCCGCAGTGGACGCCGGCGACGGCCTCCGCCTCCGTTGGCCCGGTGACCGACGCGTCGCCCGCCCTCGCCGTGACCGCGACCGCCACGACGCGCTGCATCGCCGGAAAGATCGTCGTCACCGCGACCGCCACGAACCCGAACGCTGTCGCCGCGAAGATCGTGATCGGCACGACGTGGGGCTCCAAGAGCTTCGCGGACGTCGCTCCCGGCGCCACCGTCTCGGCCGCCATCACCACTCGGGCGACCAGCGTGACCGACGGATCCGCGACCGCCACGGCGACCGCGTTCGTGAACGGCAAGCCGACCACGACCTCCACGACCGCCCCCTACTCCGCGGCCAGCTGCGGCTGACCTGCGGGCACGACCTGACACCCACTGAGATCGAGCCGGCGACGACGCCGGCCGGAGAACGGAGAACACCCGACATGAACACCCGATCCCTTCTGATCCGCGGAGCCGCCGGACTGGCCGGAGGCGTCCTCCTGCTCGGAGTCGCCGGAACGGCCTTCGCCGCCGAGATCGACTACGGCAGCGACGACGTCGACGTCAACGTCGATATCGCCGACCTGCCCGGGACCGGCGCCCTCTCGATGTCCGTCGCGGGAACCTCCACGACGCTGACCGAGGACGGCTCGGACAACGTCCGCCGCCAGTTCACGGGCGCGCTGCCCACCGTCACCGTCACCGACACCCGCGACGCAGCGGACGTCCCCGAGGGCGCCGGCTGGTACGTCCTCGGTACCGCGAGCGACTTCACCTCGGCCGACGGCGCCACCATCGGCGCCGAGAACCTGGGCTGGACCCCGGCTCTGGTCGACGGCGGAGACCTCGGTCTCGTCGCGGCCGGCGACCAGGTCGACACGGCCATCGACGGCGGCGTCAACGGAGTCGGCCTCGAGGGTCGCGAGTTGCTCGCGTTGGCGATCGACTCGCAGGAGATCAACCCCGAGGGCTCCTGGAGCGCCGATGCGGACCTCTTCCTGCGCACCCCCGTGAGCGTGGACGCCGGAGCGTACTCGTCCACCATCACCCTGTCGCTCTTCGAGTGACCTCCCGCGGCCGGAGGGTGGACACCCCTCGGCCGCGACTCTCACGGCCGACGCGGCCGGGCCCTCCCGCCCGGCCGCGTCGCGCTTCTCCTGTGCGACCATGAGGTTCTGATGACTGCTCCGCGCCGCCCCGCTGCTCCGCGCCGCCCCCTCCTCCCCGCGCTTCTCGCGCTGATCGTCGCCCTGCTCGCCGCGGGCGTGGCCCCGCAGGCCGTCGCCGCCGACGGAGCGATCACCTGGGCGGTCAGCCCCTCGACCGACGGAGTGCCCGACCAGCGCTCCTGGGTCGAGCTCGAGCTCGCCCCCGGCGTCAGCGCCTCCGACGAGGCGGTCGTGCGCAACCTCAGCGATCAGCCCGTGACGTTCCAGGTCACCAGCGCGGACGGCTATTTCACCGACAAGGGCCGCTTCAGCATGCTCACCTCCGATCAGGAGTCGGTCGACGCCGGACGGTGGATCTCGGCGCCCGAGACCGTCACCGTCGATCCGGGCGGCAGCGCAGTGGTGCCGTTCACCGTGACGGTCCCCGCCAACGCGACGCCGGGCGACCACGCCGCCGGCATCGCCGCCTCCGTGCTCTCGGAGGGAACCGAGGCCGGCGGAGCGAACGTCGGCGTCGAGAGCCGGATCGGTTTCCGCGTGATGACCCGTGTGACGGGCGCGGTGACCCCGTCCTTCTCGATCGAGGACCTCGCCAGCGACTACCGCCTCTCCTGGAACCCGTTCCAGCCCGGCTCGCTCTCGCTCGTCGCCGACGTGGTGAACACGGGCAACGTGCGCCTGCTCCTCGACGGCACCGCGAGCGCCCAGGGCGCCTCCGCCCCCGTCGTCGCCGCCGACGCCCCCCAGCAGGAGCTGCTGCCCGGCGACCGGCGCAGCGTGTCGGTGCAGCTCGACGGCATCTGGCCGCTGTTCGGAGTCGGCGCTGACCTGACGATCGCGCCGACCGTCATTGCGCCCGACCAGGATCCGGTCACCACCGCGCCCGCGACGGAGTCGATCACTGTCGCGGCCGTACCGGTCCCGCAGCTGCTCGTGCTGCTGGGCGTCGCCCTCATCCTGGCCGCGCTGCTCGCCGGCCGCTCGCGCTCGCGCCGCCGCATCGCCGCGCTCGTGCAGCAGGCCAAGGAGGAGGGCGCCCGCTCCGCGTCTGAGCACCGGGTGCTGTGAGGGAACCCCGAACCGTCGAGACCGCCCGTTACTTGTGGCTCCCTCGACGGGCCGGGGTTCCCTCGGTGTCCGGCGATGCGCCAGGCTGAGCGGATGACCATCTCCCGGCGTCTTGGCTTTATTGCTCTTGTTGCGACACTGGGAGGGCTGCTGTTCGGGTACGACACGGGGGTTATCAACGGCGCGCTGGAGCCGATGTCGGCCGAACTCAAGCTCACCGATCTGACCGAGGGAGTCGTCACCAGCTCGCTCCTGTTCGCGGCCGCGATCGGCGCCATCTCCGGCGGACGCCTCGCCGACGCCATCGGCCGGCGCGGCACGATCCGACTGCTCGCGGTGCTGTTCCTGGTCGGAGCGCTCGTCTGCGTCGTGGCGCCGAACGTCGCCGTAATGGTCCTCGGGCGAGCGGTCCTCGGACTGGCCGTCGGCGGCGCCTCGGTGGTCGTGCCGATCTACCTCTCCGAGATCTCCCCCTCCGAGATCCGCGGCTTGCTCGCCGGTCGCAACGAGCTGATGATCGTGATCGGCCAGCTCGCCGCCTTCGTGGCGAACGCCGTGATCGGCACCGTCTGGGGCGAGCTGCCCGGCGTGTGGCGGATCATGCTCGCCGTCGCCGCACTGCCGGCCGCGGCGCTCCTCCTCGGCATGACCCGCGTCCCCGAGTCGCCGCGCTGGCTCCTCGCGCACGGTCGCCGCGACGAGGCGCTCGGCGTACTCCGCACCCTCCGCAGTCCCGAACGGGCCGAGGAGGAGGCGGCGGGGATCGCGCGCTCGATCGCCACCTCCGAGGGCCCCAAGGTGCCGCTGCTCGAGGTGCTGCGCGAGCGCTGGGCGGTGCGCATCCTGCTGGTCGGCATCGGGATCGGAGTCGCGCAGCAGCTCACCGGCATCAACTCGATCATGTACTACGGCCAGTCGGTGCTGAAGGAGGCGGGCTTCGACCACGACGGCGCACTCGTGGCCAACATCGCCCCCGGCGCGATCGCGGTGATCGGCGGCCTGGTCGGGCTGCGGCTCATGCAGACCATGAATCGCCGCACGACACTCCTGCTCGGCTACTCCCTGACGACGGCCATGCACGTCCTGATCGGCATCGCGTCCGTCGCCCTGCCGGTCGGCACTCCCGCGCGGCCGTTCGTGATCCTGGTGCTGGTCGTGGCCTTCGTCGGCAGCATGCAGACGTTCCTCAACATCGTCACCTGGGTGATGCTGTCCGAGATCTTCCCGCTGCGGATCCGCGGAGTCGGCGTCGGCATCGCGATCTTCTGCCACTGGATCACGAACGCGGTGCTCGGCCTGTTCTTCCCCACCCTCGTCTCCGGAGTCGGGATCACCGGCACGTTCTTCCTCTTCGGCGCCGTCGGCCTGCTCGCGCTGGTCTTCCTCTGGAAGCGCGTGCCCGAGACCCGCGGCCGAGCCCTCGAGGAGGTCGAGGCCGGCGTCGTCTCCGGCGAGCTCCTGCGGCGCTGACCCCCTCCTGTCCCCCCTCCGCCCCTCCGCGAGATGCCACCTTCGTCGATGCCAGCCTTCGTGTCGGCCCTATGAGCGGCTTCTGATCACAGAGGCACGTTTTTTACTCCCGCGCGATCGCGGCAGACGGGACGGCCTCCGGCCATTCAACGGACTCGATGAGGACGAGCCACTCTTCCATGACACCTTGGCCGTCGATGATATTTCGAGAGCCAATCTCGTAACGCTTCAAGGGCGCTCGAAGGTCCCGGGAGATCCGAGCAAGAGCCCTTCCCTTTTCGATTGCACCCTGCACACTCCTACTTGCCGTCACCCCTGCGCCGACCATAGAACGGATCGACTCCTGCGCACTCTTTAGCGCGTTTCGGTCCTTCTCGCTCGGCTCGCTCCTCTGAGAGTGCCCGATTTCCGCGAGGGCCTTGAAGGAAGGATCGATTGCGAGGAGGGCCTGCATGTACTGCTCACCAGCAGCCTCGATCCTCCTCGTCGGCTCATCGAGCTCAGCCGCGGTTTCGCGAAGGACGAGGAGCTTCTTCGCTAGCGGCCTACCTTCGACTTCCGAGAGCTTGGCAGACCCCCGATTGAGGACGGCGCTGAAATCTTCAGTGGCTTTCTGAAAAAGGGTCATCGTATCTGTCCACTCTTTCGAGCGGTCGGGCAGGTCCGCCACGAGTTCTAACGGAGACGGCTGGTCACCGTAAGGATCGTCATCATCTTCCGCGACTAGATGCGACCCGCTTTCTTTGCGCCGTAACACAGAGCCTTTTTCTGCGACAAGCACCGCCTCGGCCGCGCCTGCGGCAGGTTGCGACTGCACGATATTCATCATCCGCCGCAGATCCTGAGCAAGTCCGTTCACGGCCTGCCGATGTTCCGGACCAGCCTCATCCACGAGGCGAAGTGCTTCCCAATCGCGATACTGAATTTCCGCGGCGATGGCCTTCGCCTGATTGACACTGGTCGGATCCAGTTCCTCGATCGGCGCATACCTAATCGCCAGGAGGTACTGAGTCACGCCTAGTGACTTCGCTGTGCTGTAAAAGCTCAAAAATTCCCGACGGCATTCTTCGCTCTCGAAGAACGAAGGTGAAAGTACAGGAATGAAGAAAGTCGTGGTCTGCAACGCGCCATTGATGCGTTCTCGCCACCGCTCTCCTTACTAGTAAGTGCCGATTCTGCGCCCGCAGGGCCGTTCGCCTGGCAACCTCTCAGGTCGCGTTGGAGCCGCATGCACATCGCAGCACCGATAACTGGTACCATATCCGGTACGAGTCAGGAGCTGAGATGGCAATCACCACGAGCGAAGCACGACGAGACCTCTTCGGGTTGATCGAGCGGGTCAACCTCGATCACACGGAGGTGGAGATCACCTCGAAGCGCGGGTCCGCCGTGCTGATGTCCAAGGACGAGTACGACTCGCTGGTCGAGACCAGCCACCTCCTGCGCTCCCCGGAGAACGCGCGTCGTCTGCTCTCCGCCCTCGAGAGCGCCCGCAGCGGCGACGTCGTCGAGCGGGAGCTCCTCGAGCCGTGACTCCCCGCACTCTCGCCTGGACGGCCGAGGCCTGGGAGGACTACCTCTCTTGGCAGTCCCAGGACCGGCGGACGCTCCGTCGGCTGAACCTCCTCATCGCCGATGTGCTCCGAGACGACCCGTTCGAGGGCATTGGCAAACCCGAGCCCCTCAAGCATGCATTGGTGGGAGCCTGGTCGCGGCGCATCGATGAGACGAACAGGCTCATATACCTCGCCGACGACGCTCGCATCACAATTCTCCAAGCGCGCTATCACTACTGATGCGCGGCGTGGACCCCGCGTCGCGCCGCTCCCGGAAGCGCCGCGGCTACTGGTAGGTGACGAGGTCGGGGAGGGGGCGGACCTCGGCCATCGTCTCGGCGGGGGTCAGCATCGGCTTGTCCTCGTCGTAGAAGTTCTTCCAGCCCCACGCGATGCCCTCGGGGGCGCCCTCGTGCAGCGCATCCCAGGTCGCCTGCTTGTCGGGCTGCGAACCCTGGCCGTCCACGTGGATCAGGAACTCCAACTCGGGGCGATCGCGGCGGATACTCTCCCGGTCCTGCAGCATCGAGAGCTGGAACTGGTGCAGCACAAACATCTTCGGCGGCAGACCCTCGCTCTGCACGAGGTCGGCCAGCCACTCCGACACGCTGTCGACCTCGGCGGCCGAGACCCGGCCGATCTGCTGCAGCGGCTTCTGGCCGGGCAGCAGCCGCCACTCCGGATCGAGCGCCAGGCCGACGTTGGGCAGCTTCAGCAGGTCGGCGTACTGCTGTGCCTGGGTGAGGAAGTCGGTGAGCCCCGACTGCAGATCGAGCACCACGTACATCCCGGCCGCCTGCGCGGCGTCGATGTAGGGGCGGAGGTCGGCGGCGTCGAGCTCGCTGGAGTAGTCGCCGTCCTTCCCGGGGTCACCCGCGGCGACCGTGGTGATGATCTCCAGACTCGGCACGACCTGCTTGCCGGTGAGCGCGCGATACGGCTCGGCCACCGCCTCCGCGCGCGTGATCGTCGACTCGAGGCCCTGCTCCCCCAGCACGCCGAGGACAGGCGCTCCCGGAGTGCCGTAGATCGCGACGAAGAGGTGCCCGCCGAACAAGCGCTGGCCGCCGCCCGGCAGCTGCCAGCCGCTCGCCGCCGCCCGTACGGCCCACTCGGGCTCCGACTGGGCGGCGAGCGCAGGGCCCAGCAAGAGGGTGCAGGACGCGTCGGCGTCGGCGATCGCGCTGACCGCATCACCCGAGGCGAGCAGATCGTCGCCGTCGACCACCGTCACGGGCACGCCTGCGGCCCGGGCGGTCGCCAGCGCGGCGACGTCGGCATCGTGCGCGCGGGCCAGAGCGTGCACGCCGGTGAGCGGGTCAGCGCGGGTGGGCAGGGTGCCGAAGGGAGCGTCGGAGGCGGTGGACGGCGCGGCGGCTGCGAGGTCGGCGAGCGCCAGGTCGGCGACGGTCACCCCGGTCGCGGTCCTGAGGGAGGCGGCGTCGGGTGCTGAGACCACGACGTCCACTCCCTCGGGCGCAGTGACGTCGCCGATCGCGAGCACGCGGGTCACGCCCAGGCGGGTGAACTCGGCGGCGAGAGCGTCTGCGGTCGGAGCGGAGGGGGACGGAGTCGAGGGGGTCTGCGTCGAGGGGGTCTGCGTCGCCGATTCGGAGGCGTCCGCGGAGTCCGTGGCGTCCGCCGCACTCGCCGTCGGCGCGGCCGTCGCTCCGGAGCTCTCAGCCGAGCCGACCAGCAGCGGTACGCCCCACGCGATGCTCACCTGCGCTGCGCGGAGCCGCGACTCCGCGACGTCCTCGACCAGGACAACCAGCGGGGCCGACGCGAACAGGGCCGCACTCGCAGCGAGCGCATCGGCGGCGGGCACCACCGGCGTCGAAGGTGCCGCCGTGCGGGTGCGGGGGGCCTCCTGGTCGGCATCCGGGTCGGAGGAGTCCGGAGTGCAGGCGCTGAGCAACGGGAGCACCGCGAGTCCGCCGATCACGACGCTGCGGCGCGAGAGCCCGGAGCGGGAAGGGAGGGAACGGGGTGACGAGGGCATGGCGGACCTCTCCTCTCGGAGCCCGGTCGGGGCTCTCTGGTGCGTGGCTGGTCCTTCGACTATGGCATCCCCCGCGCGAGCGCCGAGGCCGCCGTCGGGACGCGCTCCCGGCTGAGCCGGCCGACACAACGTCAGCTGAGAGCACCTCTCAGCCACCATCGTGGATGAGACGGCGCCTCAGCCGACGTTGTGTCGCCGTGCCTCCCCGCCACCCGCTGCCACTCGCAAAAAAGGGGAGCGGCGCCGAAGCACCACTCCCCTGAGCAGGCGGTTTAGACCGTGCGCGGCGCCTTCGCGAGGTTCGCCTCGAGCTCCTCGCGATTCTGACGTACCACGTAAGCGGGGCGGTCGCGCTCGACGCGCCACGACTCACTCAGCGGAGTGATCGCGACGGTGTCGAAGCCGATCCGGTCGTAGAGGTCGGTCACGAAGTGGATCGCCTCGGGGTAGTCGCTGGACGTTGCGAGCGCGCGGCGGTCGGGCGTGCCGGCCGGGGTGCCGTCCGTGGTGATGTCGGCGGCCATGATGTGGTTGAACGCCTTGACGACCTTCGACTCCGGGAGGTGCTGCTGGAGCATCTCGCTGGTTGTGGTCTCGCCCTTGTCGAGCGCCTCGATGCGGCCGTCGCGCTCGAAGTAGTAGTTGTTGGTGTCGAGGACGATCTTGCCCGCGAGCGGCGCGACCGGCACCTCCTCGAGGTTCTTCAGCGGCACCGTCACCACGGCGACCTCCGCGGCCTCGGCCGCCTCCTGAGCCGTGGCGGCACGGGCCTTCGGGCCGAGTTCCGCGATGAGGTCGGCGAGGGTTTCGGGGCCCCGCGAGTTCGCGATGACCACCTCATCCCCGAGGGCGATGACCGCCCGTGCGACCTGGCTGCCGATGTTGCCTGCTCCGATGATTCCGTACGTCGTCATGCTGAGGTGAACGCCGCCGGCGCCGGGGCATTCCGCCCCGCGGTGTTCTCCCACTCCGCACCCAGGTCGGTGCTCCAGTAGCCTCGGTTCTCGGGCGCCGGTGCCCGAGAAGGAGTCCGTGATGCCGCAGTTCGACCTCCCGCTCGACCTCCTCGAGCAGTACGTCCCCGAGATCCCCGAGCCCGCCGGATTCGCCGAATTCTGGCGCGAGACGGTCGCCGAGGCACGCGCCGTCGCGACCGAGCCGCGCTTCGAGCGGGTCGATGCCGGCTTCGGACTGCTGGACACCGTCGATGTCACCTACTCCGGTTTCGGCGGCCATCCGATCCGCGCCTGGCTGATCCTCCCCCGCGGTGTCGAGGGCCCCCTCCCCGGCCTCGTGACCTTCATCGGCTACGGAGGCGGCCGCGGGCAGCTCGCGGAGTGGACCGCGATGTCGGCGGCCGGTTACGCGCACCTGGTGATGGACACCCGCGGCCAGGGGTCAGGGCACCGAGCCGGAGCCACACCCGACCCGGTCGGCAGTGGCCCGCACGCCTCCGGCTTCATGACGCAGGGCATCGAGTCGCCCGCCGAACACTTCTACCGCCGCGTCTTCACCGACGCTGTCCGCGCCCTCGACGTGCTGCGCGCGCATCCCGCCGTCGACGCCTCCCGTGTGGCCGTCTCCGGCGGCAGCCAGGGCGGGGGGATCGCCCTGGCCGTCGCCGGGATCGTGGGCCTGCTCGGCGAGTCGGAGTCGGCGCGCGCCGCGATCGTGGACGTGCCCTTCCTCAGTCACATCCCGCATGCCGTGCGCGTGGTCGACACGATGCCGTACGGCGAGATCGTGCAGTACCTGCACACCCATCGCGGCGCCGAGGCCCGCGTGTTCGACACCCTCTCCTACTTCGACGGCACCTCGTTCGCCCCGCACGCACTGTCCCCGGCGATGTTCTCGGTGGCGCTGCGGGATGACATCTGCCCGCCGTCCACGGTCTATGCGTCCTACAACCGCTACGCCGGCCCGCGCGAGATCCGGGTGTACCCCTTCAACGGGCACGAGGGCGGCGAGGCGTTCCAGATCGGCGAGCACGTGCGCTTCCTGGCTCGCGAACTCGCCTAGGAGGAGCCGCCCGGTCGGCGCAAGCGTCACGGAGGGGTTCGGCTTGTCCCTCACCCCTTCGTCGCCGGGAAGCACCTCGCCGGCAGCGCGCTGAGCACTGTCCTCCATGAGCAGGTCGCAGTCGTAGCCCTCAGCACAGGGGGGCGACAGCCACGACCCGGTACGAGTCGTCGGTCGAGCTCGTCTCACAGGCGGCCCGCAGCACCGGTCTCGTCGCGCGCGAACTCGTCCGATAGCGCCGTGATCCGTTCGGTCAGCACTGTCGTGTTCGCACGGGCCCCGGTCTCGTCGTCGAACCGACTCGTCTCCCTGCCTACCGTCCCTGCGTATTTCTCCGGGATGCTACTCATGGGCGGCGGTGACGTGCTCCGCTGGCGCGAGATCACGGTCCCTCCCGGACGACTCCGTTCATCGGCGGCGAGGCCAGGAACTCGCCGAGCATCCGATCCGCCTGAGCTGGCGGCGCTGATTCGGATTCCGGCGGCGCCGGACGGGCGTCGCTGTGTGACGCCGTGCGTCGCCGCTGGTACCCGTTCGCGGATCCGCTCGGCACTATCGACACCATGACCCGTCAGATCCGCTTCAACGCCTTCGACATGAACTGCGTCGCCCACCAGTCCTCAGGCATGTGGCGCCACCCCCAGGACCAGTCCTGGCGATACAAGGACCTCTCGTACTGGACCGACCTGGCGAAGCTGCTCGAGCGCGGCACCTTCGACGGCATCTTCATCGCCGACGTGCTCGGCACCTACGACGTCTACGGAGGCTCCAACGAGGCCGCGATCCGACACGGCGCGCAGGTCCCCGTCAACGATCCGATCCTCCTCGTCTCGGCGATGGCCGCCGCGACCGAGCACCTCGGCTTCGGCATCACCGCAGGGACGGCCTACGAGCATCCGTACCCGTTCGCCCGGCGAATGTCGACGCTCGACCACCTGACGAAGGGCCGCGTCGGCTGGAACGTCGTCACCGGCTACCTCCCCAGCGCCGCCCGCAATATGGGCCACGAGGACCAGCTCGAGCACGACGACCGCTACGACGTCGCCGACGAGTACCTCGAAGTGCTGTACAAGCTGTGGGAGGGGTCGTGGGAGGACGACGCGGTGATCCGCGACCGCGAGTCCGGCGTCTTCACCGATCCGGCGAAGGTGCACGAGATCGGCCACCGCGGCACGAATTTCACCGTCCCCGGCATCCACCTTTCGGAGCCGTCGGTGCAACGGACGCCGGTCATCTACCAGGCGGGCGCGTCGCCGCGCGGCATCCGCTTCGCGGCGGGAAACGCGGAGGCAATCTTCGTCGCGTCCTCGACGAAGGCAGGCCTCACGGCGACCGTCTCGCGGATCCGCGACGCCCTGGAGGCGGCCGGCCGCGACCGCTACTCCGCGAAGATCTACACGCTGCTGACGATCATCACCGCCGAGACCAGCGAGGCGGCGCACGCGAAGCACCGCGAATACCTCTCGTACGGCAGCGAGGAGGGGGCGCTGGTCTTCATGTCGGGCTGGATGGGCATCGACCTCTCGCAGTACGACCTTGACGAGCCGATCGGCAACGTGAAGAGCAATGCGATCCAGTCGGCCGTCGCCAACTTCCAGGAGGCGAATGCGGACGGCAGCGAGTGGAAGGTCCGCGACATCGCCAGGCTCAGCGTGATCGGCGGGCTCGGACCATTCGTCGTCGGCTCGCCGTCGGAGGTCGCCGACCACCTGCAGGAGTGGGTCGAGGAGACCGACGTCGACGGATTCAACCTCGCCTACGCGATCACACCCGGGACATTCGAGGACGTGGTGGAGTTCATTGTGCCGGAGCTGCGCCGCCGCGGCGCGTACCCGGAGGAGTACGTCGAGGGGAGCCTCCGCCACAAGCTGCACGGTCGCGGCGATCGCCTGCCCCAGGAGCACCTCGGCGCCGGCTTCCGCTACCGGAGCACCGCCTGATTCCGGCGTCTCGGGCGGCTGTGCTGTTCGTCATTCAGGATGAATGGTCGGCGCGCACCGTGGATCCGCGGATCCGGGACGTGCGTCAGGACATTCGTCCTGCGTTATGAACGGAATGACGCCCGACCGGCGGCCCAGACAGGGCGCTCGACCGCCCGCACCGGCCAGCGGCCCAGGCCCGGACGCAAAAACACCCCGCCGCGGCCTGCGACGGGGTGCTTCTGCGAGGTTCAGCCCTCGAAGGTGGCCTCGAGCGTGATGTCGACTCCGGTGAGCGCCTTGCTGACGGGGCACGTCTCCTTGGCCTCGTCGGCGGCCTTGAGGAACGCGGCCTCGTCGATACCGGTGACCTCGCCGCTGACGACGAGCGTGATACCGGTGAGCTTGAACCCACCGGCCGAGTCCGGGCCGAGCGAGACGTCGGCGCGGACGTCGAGCGCTTCAACGGTGCCGCCCGCCTGGCCGAGAACGGCCGAGAACTGCATGGCGTAGCAGGCGGAGTGGGCGGCGGCGAGGAGCTCCTCGGGGCTGGTCGAGCCGTTGGCGTCGTCCGCGGCGCGACGAGGGAACGAGACGTCATAGGTGCCGATCTTCGAGCTCGAGAGCTCGACCTGGCCCTCGCCGGTCTCGAGCGAGCCGTTCCAGGCGGTGCGTGCGGTGCGAGTGGGCATGAGTCCTCCTTGGCGAGCGGAGAGAGCAGTAGAACGATCGTTCTCCCCTGATGCGCCGAGCCTAGGTGGAACGCGCCGCCCCCTGCAACCGCCCGCTGCCGACCCTCGGCGAGATGCCAGTTCGGTAGGCCTTCATCGGCGTGTTGCCTCCTGAAGTGGCATCTCGCGGAGGGGAGGCAGGGTTCAGTGCACGAGTTTCAGGCCGATGACGCAGGCAACGATGCCGAGGACGAGCAGCGTGCGCACCAGCGAGAAGCCCTCGCCGCCGAAGAACATGCCGTAGAGCACAGTCAGCGAGGCCCCGATCCCGACCCACACCGCGTAGGCAGTGCCGGTGGGCAGCTCGCGCATCGCGTAGGCGAGGCCGGCCATACTCGCGACGACGCCGACTCCGAAGACCACCGACGGGCCCAGCCGAGTGAACCCCTCCGACTTGCCGAGGGCGGTGGCCCACACGGCCTCGAGCACACCGGAAAGGATGAGGACGATCCAGGACATGACAGCTCCTTCGAGTCAGTCTTGTCGCGTTCCGGGTACTGCTCCCTCGTCCGGTCGCCATCATCGGCTCAGGCAGTCTGCCCGCGCACGCTGGGCAGCCCCTGGGCAGCGCGGTGTGGCCGCGTCGCGCTCGTCGCATCGAGACGCCCTCCTGCACTCGCGCCCCGCGGCGCGGATCACCGCGTGGCTCTTTCCGGGCCACCCCGTACACGCACCGGAGCGGCTGTGGTAGCCGCATCGGCGGCCGCCCACCGGCGCACTCGCCGCTCCGGCGTGCGAGGCTTGAGGGTCGCTCCCTCCCCTTGCCCCCCGACCTCAGGACACTGTGAACTCGCCAGACATCGCGAAAGCCCCTGCCTTCCCCTGGATCGGCCTGCTCACGCTCGCCGGCGCCATCTTCGTCTCGGTCACGAGCGAGTTCCTCCCGACCGGGCTCATCCCGGACATGTCGCGCGACCTCGGCGTGAGTATCTCGCTCACCGGGCAGCTCGTCACGATCTTCGCCGCGACCGTCGTCGTCGCGACGACTCCGCTCACCCTCGTGACGCAGCGCTTCTCCCGCAAGAGCCTCCTCCTCGTGGCACTGTGCACCATCGCGGTCGCCAACGTCCTCGCCGCGCTCGCTCCCACCTTCGGGCTGCTCATCGGCGCGCGCATCCTCGGCGGGCTCGCGCACGGCCTCTTCTGGGCGATCGTCGCCGCCTACTCCGCCCACCTCGTCGCTCCGGAGCAGCTCGGCCGCGCGACCGCGATCACGGCGGGCGGCGGATCCGCGGCCTTCGTCCTCGGCGTCCCGCTGGGCACCGCGCTCGGGCACGCCTTCGGCTGGCGGCCCACCTTTGCGATCCTCGGCGGCGTCGTCCTCGTGCTCGCGCTGATCGTGGTGAAGTTCTTGCCCGCTGTCGATCACCACATCCCGCTGCGGACGGGCGAGATCCGCCTGCCCGCCCGGAAGGACCGCACTCTCCCGCGCATCATCGGCGTCTGCGTCGTGATCCTGCTGGTGCTGATCGGCCAGAACACCCTCTCGACCTACATCACGCCCTGGCTCGAGAACGCCTCGTTCGCGCCCGACACGGTGCCGCTCGTGCTCTTCGCGTTCGGCGGAGCGGGTGCGGTCGGGCTGGTCCTCGCCGGCTTCGCGACCGACCGATTCCCGCGCTCCGGCTTCGTGGTCGCCGCGATCGCGGTCGTGCTGGCGCTCGTCGGCCTCGCTGTGGCGGCGGGCACCGGTGCCCCCACGGCCGTGGTCGTGGCCGCCGTGGTCTGGAACATCGCGTTCGGCGGCATCCCGGCGATGCTGCAGACCCGGATGCTGCGCACTTCCTCCTTCCAGCTGCGCAGCCTCGCCGCGGCGCTGCAAACGACCGCGTTCAACATCGGCATCGGCGGCGGAGCGATGGTCGGCGGGCTGGCGATCGACCTGAGCGGACTCGACGTGCTGCCGTGGGTCGCGATCGCGATCGTCGCGGTGGGGCTCGTCGTGAGCCTGATCGTCGATGCGCGGGCGACCGCGGCGGTGCGAGCGGAGGCGGTCGCGAGCCGCTGATCGCGTTCACAACTCCGGAAGAATCGCGGTCGGCGCCCGTGGATCCGCAGGATTCCGTGCGGCGACCACCGTTCGTCCTGCGTTGTGAACACGGCGATCTCCTCCGCTCGGCCGACGCGACGCCTCACGGAGCACGGGATACGGTCGAGGGATGAGAAACGAATTCCGATGAGCCCGCGGACCCTCGAGCCGCCCCTGGCGCTCCCCTACTACGGCGCCCCGCCGATGGCGGCCGTCCGCCGCTTCTTCGAGAACTACCTCCGCTTCCGCGGACGCGCGAGCCGCGCCGAGTACTGGTGGATCATCCTCACCGGCTCGATCGTGTCCGTCCTGCTGCAGATCGCCGACGGCGGACGGTGGGGCCTGGACCTGACGCTGACGCCGTATCCCAGCGGTGCGCCGTTCCAGACCGCCTGGGTGTCGATTGCCGCGGGGGCGATCGGCCTGGCGACGTTCCTCCCCTCGCTCTCGCTCGTGTGGCGCCGGCTCCACGATGTGAACCGCAGCGGGCTGTGGATCCTCGCGGGGCTCGTGCCGATCGCCGGCTATGTATTCCTGCTGATCCTGTTCGTGCTGCCGCCGCGGCCCGAGGGCGCCCGGTTCGACGAGCGCCCTACGCGCACCAGTCGCGCGAGCGCCCGTTGACGCTGCGTGCGGTGTCGCCGGTGCCGAGGTCGACGAGCACGGTCGAGGTCGCGCTGAAGCCCGGCTCGCCCGGGTAGTCGTCGGGCCGACCCTCGACCGACACGGTCTCGACAGCCAGGTACTGCCCGTTCGGCGAGAGGCAGACGCCGCGGATGCGTCCGGTGGGCGAGGTGCGGAACACCTCTGCGGAGCCGGCGGCGTCGACGCGGACCACCGAGTACTGGGTCGCCCCCGTCTCGGGCGCGTACTCGGCCTCGAGCTCGACGTAACTCCCGGAGTCGAGGAGCAGGGTCTGCACCGGAGAGGCGGTCGCACTCACCCCGGCCGGCGGGAGCGCGAGCTTCTCGACCGAGCCGTCGGCCAAGTCGATCAGCGACCCGGACTCTGGGTCGGCGACCACGAGCCGGTTCGCTCCGGGAACGAAGCCCCGCAACTCCGCGTGCTGCCCGAGCGGGCTGATCGCGCCGGGCGTCAGCAGGTCGAGCAGCAGCACCGTGTCATCGAGCGAGTGGGTGACCACGGAGGTGGTGCCGGGCACGAACATCCAGTCGCTGGCCCGCAGCGGCCCGCCGTCGATCCCGAGCACCGGTACCGCCTCGGCCTTCCGGTCGGTGAGGTCGTAGGAGAAGAGGGCGCGATCGAGTGGGCCCGTGGGCGTCTGCCCGGTGAAGGTCCAGCCGAGCACGCCCTTCTCGGGAGAGGAGTGCAGCTCGCGGACGGTGCCGGGGCCGGGCAGCGGGATGATCCCCTCGGAGCCGGTGTCGAGGGTGATCGTGCGGAGGAGGTTCGTGTCGTCGGGCTCGATCGTCACGACCACCAGGACCGGCCCGACGACGGTGTAGTCCTGAATCCGGTCGGCCGTGAAGAGGACGCGGGCGTCGCCTCCCGAGAGCGGGCGGACGCGGACGGCGTCGGGCTGCGAGGGGTCCTCGGCGGTGCGATCGAGGGTGAAGAGGTCGGGGTCCTTCGTGGTGAAGGAGGCGGAGACGTCGGCGGCGGAGCCGGTCGCGGCGCTGCGGGCATCGTCGATTCCGATGTCGTAGCGGGTGGCGTAGCGGAGGGTGTCGGTGAAGGTCACGGTGAGCACGCCGCCGTCGAGTTCGGCGGTGTGCGGCGCGTCCGGGGTGACGGTGAGCCGCTCGAGCGCGTCGGGCTCCACGGCCTGGTCCAGGTGCAGGCGCGCGCGCCCGCCGTCGCGCTCGACCACGCCGTCGGTGCTGACCTCGAGGGAGGCGACACGGGGGCCCTTGGCCACCGTGGCGGCGGTGAGGCCGCCGATGGCGAGGACAAGCACAGCGACGACGGCCCAGAAGGCGCGGGGGAAGCCGGAACCGCCCGCAGAACGAAGGCCGGGAGCCCGCCGCGCGCCATTTTCGGCCGCTCTGCCGCTCTCAGCCTTCGTTGTGACGGGCTCAGTAGACATACGGCATCGCGGGCTCGTCGATCGGGGTGACCGTCGCCGGTTCCAGCACGACGGTCTCGGCGCTCGTGACGCTCGGGTTCGCGCCGAAGCCGCCGCTCGCCTCCAGCCACTGCCCCTCGGTGTAGGTGTCGGCCCAGCCGGCCTGATAGACCGGCACGCCGACCGGCTGCGCGTCCACGGCGCAGCAGGTGACCACAAAACGCGCGATGTAGAAGACGTTCTCGGGGTCGGCGGCGTCGGGCGTGACGAATCCGCTCACCGTCGCCGTCCGCCCGGCGAGGAACTGCTCGCTCGCGCCCTGGCGCAGCAGGGTCGCCCAGTCGCGCACGCTGAACGAGGCGGTGTCGCCGGTAGGGGCCGCGGCGGTCACGGAAGCGTCGACCGCGCTGGTGTTGACCTCGCGTTGAGTGGCGGTCGAGGCGGTGAGCGCGGCGGGCGGGAGCACGAGCAGGGCGATAGCGGCGGAAGCGATCACCGCTACTCCGGCCGCGAGGGCGAGGACGCGCCGCCACGGGGCGGAGGGGGTGGAGGAGTGGAGGTGGTCGACGTCGGCGTCGTGCGCGGGTACGTCGTGCGCGTCCTCGTCCGCTCCCGGCACCACCGCGAACGCCGCGATCAGCAGCACGCCCGCGATCATCGCGAGCACCACGGAGAACTCGAAGTAACGCGGGTGGATGTACAGGCCCAGGCGCCCGGTCGCCGCGAGCCACAGCGTCGAGACGACGCCGATCAGACTCAGGACCACGCCCTTCCAGCGGGCGAGGAGGCGCTCAGAGCGCATAGTTCACCGCCAGTCCGAGCACGGCGGCGGCGAGCGCGACCAGCACGGTCACGCGCACCAGCGTCGCCGCCGAGAAGGTGGTCCGCAAGAGCGCGAGCATCTTGACGTCGATCATCGGGCCGAAGACGAGGAACGCGATGATGCCTCCCGGCAGGAACGTGGAGCCGAACGAGAGCACGAAGAACGCGTCGACGTTCGAGCAGATGGAGATCACGAAGGCGAGCACCATCAGCGCCAGGACCGACCAGAGCGGGTCACCGCCGAGTGCGGTCAGCACGTCGCGCGAGACGCCGACCTGGATCAGCCCGGCGATCGCCGCGCCGACGAACAGGGCCGGCATCATCGCTCCGGTCTCCTCGGCGAACAGCAGCACGCTGCGGCGCGCGCGGTCGCGGAGGGAGCGGGAGGGCCGCTCGCCCGCCTCGCAGGCGGCGCGGAAGCGGTCGGTGAGCAGAGTCATCGGGTCGGAGTGGCGGCTGAAGATCCAGCCGACGAGGTTCGCGATCACGAAGCCGCCGACGATCCGCCAGACGAGGATCCCGTCGGCCCAGCCGAAGGCCTGGTAGGTCGTGACGATGGTGATCGGATTCACGATCGGCGCGGCGAGGAGGAACGTCATCGACTCCGACACCGAGAGTCCCTTGACGATCAGCCCGCGCGCGAGCGGCACATTCCCGCACTCACAGACCGGGAGCAGCACGCCGAGCAGCGAGATCACGAGCCGCCGCGGGAGGGCGCGCTTCGGCAGGATCCGGAGCAGCACCGCCTCGGGCACCCACAGCTGCACGGCGATCGAGAGCACGATGCCCAGGAAGACGAACGGCAGCGACTCGATGACGACGCTGATCGAGAGGGTGAGGAAGTCGCGGAGAGCGTCCGAGAGGGCGTCGCCCGCCGAGTCCGGCGCAAGGAGTCGCGTCGCGACAAGGACGGCGACCAGCGCGATCCCGAGGAGCGGCCCGCGCCGCGTCCGGGCCCGCGGCGTGCGGGGCGGGGCGGCGAGCACGGGAGCGGGGGACATCCCGACCCATCGTAGGCGGGGCTCGTGCGCGGGCCCGCCTACGATGGGTCGGGATGTCCCCCGCTCCCGTGCTCGCCGCCCCGCCCCGCACGCCGCGTCCGGGCCCGCGGCGTGCGGGGCGGGCCGCTCCTCGGGATCGCGCTGGTCGCC
>NZ_PSWS01000090.1 GCF_002932875.1 Rathayibacter tritici | reverse complement strand
GTAGGAACCTCCATCATCGGAAGACCTCGACCCCACTCCCGGCCACGACGCGCCGACCCCACACTCGTACGGCTACACCCTCAACTGCGAAGAGCCCGTAATGGGAAGAAAGAGAACCATGACCAATCGCTCTGCTCGTATCGTTGCAACGTCCGCCGCCACGTGCGCTCTCATCACTGCCTCGTTGCTGACCGTGACGCCTGCCATAGCGGCGACTCCGACCAGTGATGCTGTTGCTTCGTCGCCTCTCGCGGACGGCGCACCCGAAGATGCACCCATATACGACGCGGCCGTTGCGGCCCCCGGACCGGATGACCTCACGTGGGAAGAAGCCGCCGAAGTCAGCACCGATTCATCGGTCACATTCACAGATTCATCGGCGAGCACTGCGAACGTGGCACAAGCCAATACACCGATCGCAGCTGCAAACGGGCATGAGCTGCCCAACGTTTCCTGGACCAGTTGAATAGTTGTCTACGCGGCGAGGTTCTCGGTGATCCATGCCTGCTCGGCTTCGTTCGGGGTCCGATAGT
>NZ_PSWS01000045.1 GCF_002932875.1 Rathayibacter tritici | reverse complement strand
GCCGCCACCCAATTAGTGAGGGTCTGCGGAACCAGTCCGAGCTCTCGAGCGACGTCCGCGACGGATCGCGACCTATCAATCACCTCGCGCACTGCCTCCACGCGGAACTCCGGAGAATACTTCCCACGGGAACTGGACATCCCGGGCCTTCCTTTCGGTCATCGCGGTAATCCTACCAATTCCGCGGTGGTCCAGAAAGAATGGGGCACCTCAAACCTCAAAGCCGTCGAAACACGCCTCAGCGGCTCGGCCGATCCTGTTGTCACGGCGGATTCTACGGACCCAACGCGCCCGTCGGTTCCCGCCGGTGTGACTGATCCGGCGATCGTCGCGAGCCTGCAGGAGGAAATCCTCGCGCTCGAAACCACCCGTGACTCGCTCCGCACCGGTCTCCCTGGCCCGACGTTCGACTCCGCCGTGACGAACATGGACACCTCATACAACGAGACGATCGCGAGCCTCAAGGAGGCTTCTCTCACAGAAAACTCCGTCGCCAGTCTCACGGTAGGCGACTGGAGCACCCGCACCCCAGACAGCTCCGGCCTCTTCATCGATAGCAGCGATGAGCTCCGCACCGGCATCACCGGGCTCGTCAGCCAGACCGCTCAGACCACCAGCCAAATCGCGAGCAGCGCAGGAACCGTGCCCGATAACACCAGCCAGTTCGACGCACTCCTGAAGAACGCCACGACGACGTTCGACGGCGTCGAAAACGTCTTCACAGGACTCAACAAATTCGTCGCCACGGGCAACACGGGCCTCAAAGAGACCCAGGCTTACTACGCGAACTTCGCAAGCGTCCTTGCGAACACGAGGACACCGGGCGTGGACACAAGCAGCATCTACGACTTCTTCGCCGCGCCCATCAACGCGAAGAACATCACGCCAGACCATACGGCGGCCGCCAGCATGACCAACCCGGTCAGCTGGTTCGACCCGCAGTGGGCGGCCGTGTTCGGAGGCGGGCTACTCGCCGGAATCCTCGCAACCGTACTAAGCGGCGCATTCCGCAGAAAAAAGAAAGCCTGAACGGAGACAACGCGGGCACTTTCCAGGCTTGGCTGACCAGGTTGTGCAGTGCAAGACTGCCCTCGAGCATGTCCACGGTCGGACGACCCGCCTTGTCTGATACCGGTCAGGATCCTCGAACAGTATCTCAACAGCGGCTCAGTCGACAGGCGAAATTGCCGAGCGGATGACTGCACGACGAGAGCCGGGACGATCTGCAGTCCGTCGCGGAGCAGTCCCCAGCGGGCTTCCTCTTTCCGTTGCCGGTGCAGTCCGCCTCGATCCTCCGGCTCTCAGGCGATACGCGAGCGCAGAGGGGTTAAAAACGTTGGGCAGCTCAGATCTCAATATCGGTAACCGCTGGTGGCTGACTTGCTTTCAGCGCCTTTCGCCACGCTCGTTCCACAGCGGTCCCTTTCGATCCGGCGCCGCAGTTCACTTTCTTGCCTCGGCTTACGCTGCGATCAGCGCCGACACGTGCGCATCACACCACATTTCGAACTGCCCTGCGGTTCACCCGCTATTCAGTCGTCAATGATGGAGGCTTATGCAAAATACGATTGATCGAGATGGATTTGCGCGTGTCGGTCACGAATAACACCGGCTAATCCGCTTTGATTGAAGAGCAGCCTCTAACAG
>NZ_PSWS01000083.1 GCF_002932875.1 Rathayibacter tritici | reverse complement strand
GACTATCGGACCCCGAACGAAGCCGAGCAGGCATGGATCACCGAGAACCTCGCCGCGTAGACAACTATTCAACTGGTCCAGGAAACGTTGGGCAGCTCACATCGTGCTCACCGGCCTCGCCTCCCTCTCCGCCGCACAAGCGGAGACCATCACCACGAGAACAACAGCAGTCGCCGCCGAGAGGACGCGGCGGACGACGCGGTTCATCCCTCCGAGCCGGAACTCGACGGATCGGGCTCAAGCGGCAGGTCCCGCGGATCCGGCTTCGGCACAACCCCTTCATCACCCGGAAGGACCGCGCCCGCGTCGCGTTGCGCATTGTCATCGAGGAGGAGCGATTCGAAATCGCCCGGAGCGCACGGCATGACCGCGTCGATCAGGTACTGATCCTCTACGGCTCCGGTGTGAAAACTCGCACGCAAGACCGGCCCACCCTCCCCATAAACATTGGGCCACAGAGTCGGCCCCGTCACCCTCACCGTCATCCCCAGCGACTCCCAAAACTCCGCGACCTTCCGAGCATCACCCTCGACATCCGTCCCCGCCGGAGCCCACAAGTCGTAGCTATAACTCGCACCCTTCACCCCATCGCCCAAGCCGCACTCATCGGGCTGTGCGGCACCGCTGCGCGGCCACCACCCAGTCACATCGAGCCGCCCCGCGGAATCCCGAACGAACTCCACCACCCGATCCCGACCCTCCCGTGGACTCATCGTGCTCACCGGCCTCGCCTCCCTCTCGCCCGCACAGGCGGACATCATCATGATCAGCAGAACAGCAGCGGCCGCCTGGACAACACGGCAGTCGACCCGACTCATTCCTGCGACCCACGGTTGGACGGAGTGATTCCCACTGGTGGGTCCCGCGGATCCGGCTTCGGCACAACCCCTTCATCGCCCGGCAGGACCGCGCCCGCATCGCGCTGCGCGTTGTCATCGTCCAGCAACTGCTCCGCATCGCCCGGAGAACACGGCATGACCGCCCCGATGTTGTACTGATTCTCGACCGCGCCCGTATCAAAACTCGCCCGCAGCACCGGCCCACCCTCGCCGTACACCGTCGGCCGCGGAGTAGTATCCGTCACTCTCACCGTCATCCCCAGCGACTCCCAAAACTCCGCGACCTTCCGAGCATCACCCTCGACATCCGTCCCCGCCGGAGCCCACAAGTCGTAGCTATAACTCGCACCCTTCATGCCGTCGCCCAAGCCGCACTCATCGGGCTGTGCGGCACCGCTGCGCGGCCACCACCCAGTCACATCGAGGCGCCCCGCGGAATCCCGAACGAACTCCACCACCCGATCCCGACCCTCAAGTGGACTCATCGTGCTCACCGGCCTCGCCTCCCTCCCGCCCGCACAGGCGGACAACGTCATCACCAGCAGAACGACAGTCGAAGTGACCGGGATACGCCCTCGATCACCACGTGTGCGCATTGCTGAACCCCTTGATCATCCGCTTCTGCGTCTCAGAGCGTTATTCATAAGGTCTGATTCGGGCGTGTCGTTCCGAGGCATCGGCTTCCCATTCGGGAGAATAGAAGTTCCAAAGCTCGCTATTTTCGGAACGGGAAGCCGATGCGGTACGACTCTACTACAGGCCTGGATGCGGAGCAATTGACGGAGCTGATCTGTCGGATATGGCAGATTGTCACGGGGAGGGGTGAG
>NZ_PSWS01000052.1 GCF_002932875.1 Rathayibacter tritici | reverse complement strand
GGCGTAGGAACCTCCATCATCGGAAGACCTCGACCCCACTCCCGGCCACGACGCGCCGACCCCACACTCGTACGGCTACACCCTCAACTGCGAAGAGCCGCTTATGGGAAGTCGTCGGAGGCGCCAACCGCTGAACCATGCCATAAGCCGTTGAATATATTCCGTCCAACGGTGAAACCGCTTCTCGATCCGTCACTGCTGTGACCGTGAACGCCTCCCGCACCACATCATCGATTCGTTGAGCGAGCTCCAGCGAGTCCTGCGCGTTCACAGCGATAGACAGCTTGAGATCGGAGAGACCCCTGGAGAGAAAATACGACTGCCCCGGCAGGGCGACGAGCAGGTCTTCTTTCTCGCCTGATTTCACAAGCGCCTCGAGTCGATCATCGACATAGAGTCGCCGTCCGGCTCGGATATCCATGCTGTCAGTGCCGACGGTGTAGGTCCGCAGCCCCACGACATTCGACCTCATCGGTCAGAGAACCCGGTGGTCGGGTGCGGCGACCTCGGCCAGAACCGCCGGGACGACCTCCGAGGAGAAGAGATCGATGCTCATGGCGGCGACGACCGGATTCAAGTTGCCGTAATCGACCTGCAGAAGCAAGGTGTCTATCCCGCCGTAAATCTTGTCGAGTCGGACGATTTGACTGATCACAGTACTCGGTGAGCCCACAAGTGCGGCTCCCGACAGCATCATCGCCTTACTGCTGGCTCGAGCGGTCCATTGGCCCATGTCCTGGTATCGAGCGAACGAGACAGGCTCGTCGAGGTGCGCCCATGACTCGCTCGCACGAGATGTTGCGGAGATGTATCCGTCGAGCGCCGTCCGGGACGCATCGACTGCTTCGTCATCCGTCGCTGAAACGAGCACCGGTACGCTCACCACGACCCGCGGGGCGGCATCGTGGCCAGAGGGGATAAAGTTCTTACGGTACACCTCCACGAGACGCGGCGACGGCGCGGTGAGACCTGGACTGACCATTAGGCCCATTCCCTGCGCTCCTGCTCTGACGAACGTCTCCTCTGACGTGGACGCCGCCACGAGAGAACGAATTCCGTCAACACCGCTCGGCCGCGGGCGCGTCGTCGCGTGCGCGAATTCCCAGTATTTGTTGCTGATCGAGACGTCCTCGGAGCTCAGCAGCCGACGAACTGCGTCAACAGTGGCCCAGAAGCGATCACGACTCTCGCTCATCGGGATCTGGAACGCTGCGTATTCGTAGGGAAGGAAGCCGCGTGCGAATCCCAGCTCCAAGCGACCGTCACTCAAGGCATCGAGCATCCCCGCTTGCGACGCGATCTGGATTGGGTGATGGAAGACCGGGAGGATGCCTCCCGTCATGAGCTTTATGTCCTGGGTCTCGGCCGCCACCGCCGAGAGGAACATCATCGGCGATGGGCAATAGCCACCGTAGTCTCCCAGATAGTGCTCCGTCATCTTGACGTAATCAGAGCGTTATTCATAAGCATTTACCAGCCGAGTCGGTAAAGTTCGAGGCGGGTGACGGTGCGAATGAGGTTGGGAAGTTCTGTAAGACGTCCGCGATAGCCGGTCTTGAGGATTTTCCAGTTCTTCCAGTGCGCGATGCATCTTTCGACCGCCGAACGGATGGAGGAGATGTATCGGTTGGCTGTACGTGTGTTGTCATCATGTTGTCCGTGGTGAAATTTTTTCCGGGGAGTG
>NZ_PSWS01000044.1 GCF_002932875.1 Rathayibacter tritici | reverse complement strand
GATATTCC
The DNA here is from genome assembly GCF_002932875.1 of Rathayibacter tritici. GTDB lineage: Bacteria > Actinomycetota > Actinomycetes > Actinomycetales > Microbacteriaceae > Rathayibacter > Rathayibacter tritici. The sequence continues at coordinate 1,789 of NZ_PSWS01000044.1, read as the reverse complement.
ACACCGACTACCGGCGGCCACTGCGCACCTTCCGAGATGCCTTCAACGCCGTCCGCGGACTCATCTTTTTCACTCGGCAAAAAACCAATTTGGCATAAGCCTCAAGCCACCAGGCTCTGAGCCAAGAGCAGCCGATCCAGCCGGGTCTGCGCCCGACCGATCGCCTCCCGGAAGCTGATCTCGCCAGCCGCGAGACCATAGTCGAGCGCGAGCCCGGTATCGGTCTCGTGTATATCGACGTATCGAGCGATCACATCCAGACACGAGCCGTCGAATCCGTTCTTCTCCAGACGCACATGAAGGGCATCAGGGCTGCGATCGAGTTCGAGAGCCGCGCCCTCCACAACTATACGCATCAGTCAGTCACTCACTCTTAGGTCCGAATCTGAAGACGGTCACCATTGCCGATCCCGAACGACGAGATGACGTCGTAGCCGCTCACGGCAATGGCTTTGTCATCGAGCGCCAACGAGAACCCCTCGGGCAGCGCCATTCCCCTCGCTGCACAGCCCTCCCGGATCAGCTGCGTCAGCCGATCGAACGTGACTTCGCCGGGTACCAGCAGGTCGATGAGCCTACCTGCGTGCTCCAGGGTGACTTCGATCACAACGGTGCCCGCTTTCTTCTCGCCCAGAACCTCCCCAGCAGCACGCCCACCACCAGCACCACCGGCACCGCCACCGCAACTACGACGCCGTACGATGCGGGAGACGCTTCGCTTTCTTCCTGGGTCACCTTGAGCGCATCCCGCGACGAATAATCACCGAACAGTGCCGCCCGGACCTGTTGATAGTCCACGCTGGTCTTCACGCGCCCGAAGTCCAGGGTGGTGGCGACCGTCAGCCGCTCAGCCGCCGCCTCTTGCTCCTGCTGCGCCCTGGCAGAAACATCCGCGGAGAACAAGTCCCCACGAATTCTGAACTCTCCGGAGGAAGCGGTGCCCACCGACTCGTCAACGAGAACATTCGTGTCAAGGTCCAGCCGCCCCTCACCGTCGTCATCGATGGCGAACGCGACAGTAGGTGCGCTTACCGTCAGCACGACAGCAAGCGCACCTACACACAACCCTTTCGCGAGGAGGGAGCGCCGTGCCGAGTCTTCTGTGCGCGGGGAGCTACTAAAAGCCGAAGCTCTGCGCATCCTGCGCGTCACGCTCAGCGATGGTGTCCGCGTACTTGTTCAACTGCTCGTTGATGTTGACCAGCAGCTCCTCGAACTTCTTTACGCTCTCGGAAAGCTGGTTGTACTGCTCGAGATACGCCTGGAATGCCTGACCCTTCCACTGCTCAGCAATGGTCGAGTTCATCTGGTTCACCTTCTGAATGGCCTGCTCGATCTCTTCCTTCGAGCGGGTGTAAACCTGAGCCTGCTGCTTCAGTTCTTCCGGCGTAACACTGATCTGAGCCATGAAACGTTCCTTTCCTGATACTGCTCGGCACACTAGCATGCCGCCAGCACAGGATAAGGAGCCCCGAGAGTCAGCATCGTCGCCAAGGCGCAAAGCGAAACGCCGTTGGCGCAGATCAAAGAGGACGCGATGTCCCGAAGAACGTGATCGTGAACGAACGAAACTGGCTTGTGCGCGCTATCCTTGCACCCTCGACGAAGATCAGCTGACCTCGGTGTGTGCAGAACTCAACCTGCATTCTGTATAAGCCTCGATGAGCGACAACTTCATGCGGGACTCAATGAGGCTTATGCAAAATACGATTGATCGAGATGGATTTGCGCGTGTCGGTCACGAATAACACCGGCTAATCCGCTTTGATTGAAGAGCAGCCTCTAACAG
>NZ_PSWS01000023.1 GCF_002932875.1 Rathayibacter tritici | reverse complement strand
CACTCCCCGGAAAAAATTTCACCACGGACAACATGATGACAACACACGTACAGCCAACCGATACATCTCCTCCATCCGTTCGGCGGTCGAAAGATGCATCGCGCACTGGAAGAACTGGAAAATCCTCAAGACCGGCTATCGCGGACGTCTTACAGAACTTCCCAACCTCATTCGCACCGTCACCCGCCTCGAACTTTACCGACTCGGCTGGTAAATGCTTATGAATAACGCTCTTTGTGAATCATCACAAAAATGAATACGCCGGCTCGCTGCCAACCTGGGCGGCGGTTGAAATTTTCGACTGGGGAGCAATGACGCGGCTGTTCGGCTTCTCACCTCGCCATGTGCAAGACGTCATAGCAGGCCTATATGGTCTCAGCGCCCCTCAGCTGGAGTCATGGCTGAGGTCTCTCGGTATCGTCCGCAACATCTGCGCTCACCACGGACGCCTCTTTAACCGCGTACTTCCAGCGCCCCGCCTTCCTTCCCCTGGTCTCCACCCAGCGCTCGACACGGCTGGGCCGTTCACTCGCACGTTCGGCCAGCTCAGCCTCATTCAGCAGATTCTCAAGCATCGAAAGGTCGGAAACCCGCGAGTTCTACCCTCTGTCTTGCGCGCGTACCCGTCCGTGCAGCTTGTTCCGATCTCTCATACGGGAGCCCCGAGTAACTGGAGTGACTCACTCCTTTGGACCTAGCATGTGGCGACGATGACCGTCGAGCGTGACGATCTCGGCTTCGACCGGCGATGCGCAACGACCCCATGGCCGCGGAACACGCACCGTCGGTCGTGCAAGCGAAAACGCGTCGGGGGCCGGAGAGGTGCCAGGGGTGTGTCCGGCCCGCCGTCAGGCGCGGCGCTGCAGGAGGAGCACACCGTCCAGGAGCACCGCCGCAGTGCCGTCCGGGGCGGTCGCCGCGCGATCCCGCGTCTCGACGACCTGAGCGGTCCACTCCGAGGGGTCGAGGGCGAGCTCGGCGAGTTCCTCCCCGGGGCCGGCGAGGCGCATCACTCCGTGCTGATGCTCGTCGTTGCTCGCCCACGGCGGCGGTGCGGCGTGCGAGACGACGGCGAGGCGACCACCCGGCGCGACGACGCCCGCGGCCTGCCGCAGCACGTCGATCCGCGGGAACTCGACCATCGAGTGCAGAAAGCTCGCCGTGACCAGATCGAACCGCCCCTCCACCGGCCACTCGCCGGCGAGGTCGGCCTGTACGAAGTCCACGCTGACGCCCTGCGCGGTCGCGGCCTCGCGCGCCCGATCCAGCGCCGTCTCGGAGAGATCGAGCCCGGTCACGCTCCAGCCCAGCGATGCGAGCCACAGCGCATCCGCTCCCTCGCCCGCACCGAGATCGAGGGCGCGCCCCGGCGGCAGCGAACCGACCAGCCCGACCAGCGTCGCGTTCGGCCTGCCCGACCAGATGCGATCGGAGTCGGCGTAGCGCGCCTCCCAGTGCTCTCGTGCGGTACTCATGCGGATCCTCGTCTCCGGGCGCAGGGACGCCCGCGTCGAGGATGCCGCGCCGCCGCCGTGACCGCCAGCGGTCGTGCCGAAGCGGCACGGACCTCCGGCGCCGACATCCGGCTCCGACAGGTGGAGGCCACGACCGCGCGGAGATCTACCGGGACGCACTTCCCCGACCCTGCCCGCGCCGGTTAGCGTCGGGGCATGAGCCTGCGACTCGAAGAGATCATCGTCGACTGCACCGACTTCCGCGCCGTGGGGCACTGGTGGCAGGAGGCGCTCGGCTGGGACGTCGTCGACGAGGACGAGGACGGCATCGAGCTGCTCGCTCCGTCGGGTCGCGGTCCGAGCCTGCTGTTCCTCGACGTGCCCGAGCGCAAGGCCGTGAAAAACCGGCTGCACTTGGATTTCGTGCCGGACGACCAGGAGGCGGAGGTGGCGCGACTGATGGAGCTTGGCGCGACGCGGGCCGACGTGGGGCAGGGCGAGCGATCGTGGGTCGTCCTGGCGGACCCCGAGGGCAACGAGTTCTGCGTGCTCTCGGCTCGGGAGTGAGAGCGCTCCACCTTTTCCAGACGACAGTAGGGAAAGCGCTTTCCCGCGCTCTGTCGACACGGAATCGAGAATGTCAAGGGTAGAACGATCGTTCTCAGCTCTCTAGCATCGCCTCCGACGCGATACCCGGCCGGGAGCGCGCGGAGCCGAGGAGTCACCGTGACCACCTACGACAGACCGGTCGCCGCCATCCGCAGGTCGCCGTCGCAGCAGCAGGAGGAGCTCCCCGCGGGCCGCGCACTCGAGAACCGCGTCCTCGGCCTCTACGCCTACGCCTACCGCCTGACCCTCTCGGATGCCGCGGCCAGCGCCGCACTCCGTCGTGCCGCGGCGACCGTCCGCAGCGAGCGACCACGGGGACTCGAGGACTCCAGCGCGCTCGACCTGATGCGCGCCGAGGTCGGACGCGCGAGCGTGCGGCGCACCGGGTCCGCAATCGAACGGCCGGAGCAAGCCGAGCCCGTGATCCGCGAGGACGATCTGCTGCGCACCGGCTTCCACCGGCGCCTCCACGCGCTGCCGACGCTCGAACGCCAGGCCTGGCTGCTCCGGCACACGGGCGGACACGACATCGACGCGATCGCGGCGATGCTGTGCCAGCCCGCGGAGCGCATCCGCTCGGCACTCTCCGCAGCCGCCCGCACGCTGGTCGCAGGCGAGCTGGACCAGGGCGAACCGTCTCGGAACGAACCTGCCTCAGGCGACCCTTCGGCGAGCGGACCGACACCGCGCGAGCGGGCGGAGTAGCGCGACGTGGCACCGGGAATGCGAGTGGGAGAAGCGGATCAGTCGAGGTAGTCGATGTCGTCCCACGGCTGGCGGACATCGCCAGTGTCACGCTCGTCGTTCGGGACCTCCAGCTCCTCGAAGATCACCGGCACACCCGTCGAGATCAGGACGCTGACCTGGCGGTTCCCGACGATCACGAAGTCGATCAGGCCCCCTCCGGCCTGCGTCGCTCCGGTCGCCGACCGCTTCAGATCATCGACGTCGGTCCCCTGGGACAGACCGTAGGTCTTGCCCTCGATGGTCACGGTGGTGCGGATCATGTGGCGCTGCAGCTCCTCGACTCGGGTGGGCTCAGCGTACGAATTCGCGTGAGAGCGCTGCCAGGCCTTGCGGCGGAGGCGCGTGGCTGGCACGAGCGTCGGCGGGGACAGCGCAACGCAGTGCGCAACCAAGGTCAGGAGCGGGCTGGAGCGCTCCCCGGAGCCGTTGCGGCGCCCCCAGCCTTCGTTGCGCAGCGCAGGCGGCGGAGTCAACCGGGCGCGGTGTCCGCGACGTGCGCCGTAGCGTGAACGATGTCCGCACGTTCCGCATCCAGCGACAAGGAGGATCCGATGACCGAGAAGAACACTCCCGAGGACCCGCAGACCACCGATCCCGAGCACGTCGACCCCGAGACGGCCACCGACCCCGAGGGCGACCCGGTCGAGAACCCGTCGGGCTGACGCCCGCACCGAGACGGCCCGCTGCCGCCGAGACACCGCCGACAACGCGGCGCCTCGGGAGGCATCGGACCGTTTCGGCGTCCGCGCCGCCATACTGGCGGGGTGCAGGCCGAGGACGACGAGCGCCGGGATCTCGAGCGGATCCTGTCGGCCCGACCCCGCGACGACGGCGCCGACCGGGACGAGCGTGGCGTGGCGCTGCGCCGGCTCGGCGAACTGAACGCGGAGGACGTCCCTTCGCAAGCGACGCGGCCGGCCACCCATCCCGCCGCCGCGCGCACTGAGGAACCTGTGACGGAGGACCCACCGCAGCCCGCGACTGCGCTCCCGCTGTCCGCGACTGCACTCCCGATCCCCGCGACTCCTCCGTCGCGCACCGTGCACTCCGACCAGCGGGCCCCCCGCACACAGCACCCTCGCCGCCGCCTCGTACTCGCCGGCGCGATCATCGGTGGAGCCGCGGTCGGCGCGATCATCCCCATCGCGCTTCTCCTCCCGCCGCCGCCCGATCCCGTGACCGCGCCGACCGCGTCCGTGGACCCCGCCGACCGCTTCGCCACGCTCGTCGAGGGCTGGCAGCCGACCACCGACGTCCCGCCGGGCCTCGCCCTGCTCGCCAGGGAGGCCGTCATCTATGGTTCCGGGTTTGACACCGCGGAGAACGATCGCCTGCTGATCACGGAGCCGAACGGGACCACGGTCTGCCTCGCGGTGCAGCGCCCGGACGAGTCCTTCTTCGCCGGCTGCACCGGCTCGGAGGCGTTCTTCGCCGGGGAGCCGCTGCGCGTCAGCGGCACAACCCTCCGTGGCGGCGCCCCCGTCTACACGCAGATCCTGCTCCGCCCGGACGGAACGATCGAGGGCGGCTACCAGCTGGTGCCCGAGACTCCTGAGCCGGAAACGCCGCCGGCCGAACCATGAGCCGCTACGCCCGCGTCGCCTCCGCCGCGTCCGCGATCACCGCAGCCGCCGCGCCCGTTCGCGCCCACACCGCACGCTGCCGCTCGGCCCCCGTGCCGCGCGCCAGGACTCGCTCGACGCCGCGCGCTGCGACCTCCTCGTCGCCCGCCTCCGCCAGCGCCCGTCCCGCGTGATCGAGCAGGCGCGTCAGCACCGTGGAGGCGGAAGCCGGGCAGCCCTCGACTGGATCGATCAGGTCACCGGTCGTGCCGTGGCGGCTCGCCAGCCAGGAGGAGACGGCAATCACCGGAGTCGGCAGCGGCACGGGCGGGACTCCGACGCTCTCGTCGCGGACCGCGGTCTCAGTGAGCGCCCGGATCAGGACGCCGATCAGCGCGGAGTCTTCGGCGTGCACTGCGCCAGGTCGCCCCAGATCCCGACCGGTCCGGCCGTCGGCCAGCGCCCCCACGACTGGTAGCGCCAGCTGGCGAATCCGGTGTCGACCCCGGAGTTCAGAGGGGAGTTGGTGCTCAGCGCGAGGAGAGCGCGCAGCCGGTCGAGCACCGCGATCCCCTCCTCCGGCGACGCGACGCCGACGTGCACGTGCAGGCCGCAGGTGAACTGCTCACGGGCGGCGGGAGCGGTCCCGGCAGGGCGCGGACAGCGATCGCCTGGGGCGCGGGGCCTGTCAAGACCGGGTGTCTAGTCGCGAGGCCCGGCAGGATCGTGGGACACCCAGAACCGGAGGTCCCCGTGCCCGACAGCATTCCCGAGCAGGCCGAGTACGACGTCGCCGTCATCGGCGCAGGACCGGCGGGGACGGCCGCCGCCCTCCGCGCCGCCGAGCTCGGAGCGCGCGTCGTCGTGCTCGAGGCCGCGCGCGTCGGCGGCACTTGCGTCAACACGGGCTGCGTGCCCACCCGCGTCCTCGCGAAGACGGCTCGGATGATGCGCGAGACCCGCTCCGCCGGCGACTACGGGATCGACGTCGGAACGCCGACCCTCGACTGGGCGGCGACCGTGCGCCACGTGCACGAGCGGGTCGACCTGGTGCGCTCGATCAAGCGCGAGGCGCAGCGGTTCGAGGAGGCGGGGGTCGACCTGATCCACGAGGGCCGCGCCCGCTTCGTCGACGAGAGCACCCTCGTGCTCGACAGCGGTCGGCGGATCCGCGCGCGCTCCATCCTGATCTGCGTCGGCGGGCACTCGCGGCGGCTGCCGATCCCGGGCGCCGAGCTGGCGACCGTGCCGGAGGACGTGCTCGGCCTGACCGAGCTGCCCCGCCGCGTCGCGGTGATCGGCGGCGGCAACACGGGCGCTCAGCTCGTCACGGTGTTCAACGCCTTCGGCTCGGAGGTGACGCTGCTCGACGTGGCACCGAGGATCCTGATGACCTCCGACTCCAGCATCTCCGAGCATGTCTCCGGCGCCTTCGCGCGCCAGGGCGTGCGCGTGCACACCGGAATCGAGACGGTCTCGGGGCTCGAGCGGCAGGGCGACGGGGCGCTCGCGATCCAGTGGCGCGAGAGCGAGGAGTCACGCACCGCCGAGGTCGACGTGGTGATCATGGCCACCGGCTGGCCCGCCGACGTCGAGGATCTGGGGCTCGAAAAGGCGGGTATCGAGGTCGTCCGCTCGGCGCTCCCCGCCGACCAGTACTTCCGCACCGTCGTGCCGCACATCTTCGCGGTCGGTGACGCGAACGGACGCGACATGCTCGTGCAGGCGGCGCAGTTCGAGGCGGAGGCGGCGGCCGAGAACGCGGTACTCGGTGCGAACCGGCGCACCCCCCAGTTCCTCCTGCCGGCCGGCGGATTCACGGACCCGGACTACGCGGGGGTCGGCTTCACGCAGGAGCAGGCCCGCGAGCGCGACCCGCAGTGCGTCGTCGCCTCGGTGCCGTTCTCGGACCTGGACCGCGCCGTCATCGACGACCGCGAGAGCGGATTCCTCACCCTGATCGCGGACCGGCGCCGCGAGCTGCTGCTCGGCGCGCACGCGGTCGGCGAGAACGCGATCGAGGTCGTCCAGTCGGTGACCACGGCGATGGCAGCCGGAGTCGATCTCGCGACGCTCGCGAGCGTCCGCTTCGCCTACCCCACCTACAGCGCGGTGATCGGGATGGCAGCGCGCGCGCTGCTGGCCGAGCCGGCGCGGCCGACCGAGCTGGACTGACGCGCCGGCGCTACTCGATCCCCGGCGTCGGCGCCAGCCCCGAACCGGCGCCGGGCCGTCTCCGAACCCCTGGAGACGGGCACTCCGGCTCGTCCCGCCGAGAGGAACTTCCGTGCCGATCCCTGTTGTCGACTACAACCACGTCCGTCTGACCGTTCGCGACATCGCCGTCTCGCGCCCCTTCTACGACTCCGTCTTCGGCTTCGACGTCGCCTTCGAGGCGCCGCCCGCGGAGGCCTCGCAGGAGGAGAAGGACACGCTGGCCTTCGTCTTCGGCGGAGTGATCTACCAGTTCCCGGGCGGACTGCTGGGCCTTCGCCCCGTCGCTCCGGGAGACGACCACTTCGATGAGGACCGCGTCGGACTCGACCACGTCAGCTTCACGGTGCCCGACCTCGACGCGCTGAAAGCCGCCGCGGCCGTGCTCGACGACCTCGGTATCGCGCACGAGCCGATCAAGGACACCGGCGGCGCGAGCATCCTCGAGTTCCGCGATCCCGACAACATCGCGCTCGAGATCACGTCTCCGAGCTGATCGGCATTCGTATCTAAGGCTGAGGGACCGCCCGAATGCCGAAAACGTGCATATCCGGGCTCTCAGCCTTCGTTGTGCGTCCGGCGCCGGCGGGACCGGGGCGTGGTCGAGACGCGGACGAGGCCGTAGAGCCCGCGTCCGCGGTACTCCGGCAGCGTCGTTCCGCCCCAGATACCGGCGAAAGCCCGGGATCGCGTGCCGCGCCCGGTCGACCCTGGCGAAGGCCGCCGCGAACCGGGGCCAGATCGAGCGGACGAGCGTCGCCATCGCGGCGGCGACCCCTCGCGGCGGTTGGACGCGAGCGACACGACGATTAGGACGAGCCCGACCAGAGCCAGCACGGCACCGGCGGCGGCGGTCAGCGCGATGGGAACAGCGGCCGCGGTCAGCAGCGACGACGCTCCGTCCTGGGGGGCCACGAACAGCGCGGGGCGGCCGAGGACGGCGAGGACCGCCTCCGTGCCCAGCCACACGAACAGGAGGATGAGCAGGACGGCGAGGGCGATCGCCGATCCGGTGCGGGACGAATGCGTCGTGAGCCGCACCAGCCGCGGGTCGAGCGCCCGGCCGGCAGTGAGGGGAGCCGTCACGACGGTGAGGGAGGCAGCAACCTGCCCCTCGCCGACCTCGACGGAGATGCCCTGGCCGCGGTCCTGCGCGGTGACCGCGGCACGGAGGGCGCGGGCGGCGGCGTTGCCCCGATCGTGCGCGCAGGAGTCCCCTCGAGCCGCACTGTCCGCGACCTTCTCGACCACGCCGTCGGCGATCGTCGTCGTGGCGGTGCCGTGCGTGACGGAGGAGCCGTCGGCGAGACTGGTGGGGGTAGCGGTGGTCATGATCTTCTCCAGGTGATCGGAGGTCGTGGCCGGTGGCCGCGATGCTCCGCGGTACATGACGAAGGCGGGCCCGGTCGTCCCGATGGCTCGGCAGGGAAGCTCGAACGGAGCCGGTTTCGCGGCCGGCGGAGTGCACAGGGAACGCGGAAGGCCCCGCCGGCCAGTTCCGGGCGGGGCCTTCCGCTGGTGGCGCGGATCAGGTGTGGACGTGGTAATCGTTGTTGGTGAACGCGCCATTGTTGAACTCGTTCGTGTCTTCGCCGTTGACCATCTGGAAGTCGACCCACGGGTGGATGCTCTCCCCCACGCGGTAGGCGTCGGGAGTCGTCCAGTAATCGATGTCTACCTCCGCGCTCTCACCCGGCGCGAGGGTGAGCGTGCGGTTGATGAAGGTGAACACCCAGCAGTCCATGCCGAACGGGTAGTCGTTGAGATACTCCCAACCGCCGCGCGCCACCGGGTAGTGCGGGCGTGTCCGGCTCGTCTGGTGGGTGGAGTGCGGCAACTTGAAGCAGACGGTGATGCCGGTGACCGTGTCCGGTCCATCGTTCGTCACCTTCGCGTGCACGACCAGGCCCTTGTCGGCCCCGAAGGTGTTGTTGGCCGGGATGTCCTTTTCCCCGCCCTGCGCGTTCCAGGTTGTGGAGGCGTTACGGAGATCGGCCTTCTTCGTTGTCGTCGTCGTGGGTTTCCCGGACGCGGCCGCCGCCGGAGTCGCGATCGCTGCGGCGACGGCGGGCACAGTCCAGACAGCGGCAGACACGAGCGTGCGGCGGCCGGTACCGGAAGCGTCGTCGATGCTCCAGCCGTCGCCGAGGACGATGTCCTTCGTCGGATCGGTGTGGTTGTCGGTCATTGCTCTCCTCGAGGGATCAGGGGGGCGACCGGGGGTCTGCCCCGGTCCCGCGCCCCGCCGTTCCCGGCCGAGGCGCTCCGCAACAGTGCAGGTGCTGTGGCCCGTCGCGACCGTGTTCCGCATCTTACCGTCCGGTGTTCCGCGGGAAAACGTCCTCCGAGGATCAGTGGTCATCTGCGTCTCTTAGGGTCACTGCGCGAGACGGTTCGGGAAGGGGAGCGGATGCATGGATTGCAGCCAAAGACGGCTCAAGGCAGTAGCGAGCCGCTGATCGAGCGGGGAGTCCGAGTGAGCGGTCGATCGGCTGAGCAGTGGCTGAGAGCAAACGGATTCGATGTGATCGATGATCAGGTGTCTGGCAGGGTCATCGCCGATGTTGTCCGTTCCCGTGGACTCACCGTATCCCGACTCTGGCACTCGTTTGCGCGGCTGCGCACCCGTCCCGGTCAGACAGCGGAGGATCTCGCGCTCACCCTTGTCCTCGACGGCCGCCTCGTCGTGGCGACCGATTCCCGACCGTTCACGATCAGCAAGGGAGAGGGCTACCTGCGTCGGGGCAGCGTGGTCGCCACGCTCGACACCTGCGGGTCGACGGGGACCATCGAGATCGTCCTCGGGGAGGACTTCGAGCGGCGCTTCGGACTCGCCGGCGTCTGGGGAGCACTCCCGCTACCGGCCACGGGAGCAACGCGCTTCCTGGCCGCAAGCAGCAACGCTTTTCTGTCCGCGTTCAGTGCGGCCGGTCCGGCCTGGCACCTCTGGATGCTCGCCCTGGAGGCGTCGGCTGCCGGCGCGCTTCTCGAGGCGGGCCGTTGCGCCGCGATGGCCTCGAACGCGGAGGCGGATATCGTCCGCAGGGCCCGGCGGATCATCCATGAGCGGTGCACCGACCGCGCTCTGACAGTCACAGCGCTCGCCTCCCTCGTGTCGATCTCGGAGCGTCGGCTCTTCGAGGCGTTCGCAGCCGTCGGCTCCACGCCCCGAGCCGAGATCAAGCGCGCGAGACTGCTCGTCGTCCGGCGCCTGACCGCGCACAGCACGTCGCGTCCGCTCGACTGGGACGACGTCGCCGACCGCACGGGCTTCCGCAGCTCTCGGAGTCTGCGCGCTGCCCTGCGCGAGCGCAGCTGAGGCGGAGCGGGGCACCGCCGAGGGTGACGGTGGCCCTGGAAACCCCGATCACTGGGGAGAGCCCGTCCGCCGCATGCATCACAACCACCCGCGCCACGATCCCGCGTCGCTGAGTCGCCCGGATCGGCCCGCGACACGCCGAGCAGCACGACCGATCCGGGCGACTCAGCGCCTGCTCCTACGCTCCGGCGACCGTGGAGCCGCGGATCAGCAGCTGGGTCGGCAGCAGCGTCACCCGCTGGACCTCCTCGCCGGCCAGGAGGCGCACCAGCACGTCGGCCATCGCCTCGCCGAGTCCCGTGGAAGGCTGGCGCACCGTGGTCAGGCGCGGCTCGCTCGCCTCGGCGAAGTAGTCGCCGTCGAAGCCCGCGAGCGCGATATCGACCGGCACCGTGAGGCCGCGCTCGCGCAACGCGGTCAGGGCGCCCGCCGCCATCTGGTCATTGGAGGCGAAGACCGCGTCGATCGGCCGGCCGGAGTCGAGGAGGCGGCGCATCGCGTAGGCGCCGTCCTCGGGCGAGTAGTCCCCGTACTCGACGGCCGAGGCATCCAGACCGGCGGCCGTGACGGCCGAGCGCCAGCCCGCTAGGCGATCGATGGCGGCGGGCATGTCCTGGCGGCTCGCGATCATCGCAGGAGCCGTGCGGCCCAGGCTCAGGAGGTGCTGGGTGACGGCGTGCGCCGCTCCGGTGTTGTCGACGTCGACGAAGTAGCTGCCGCCGTCCTCCGTCAGCGGCCGCCCGCCGAACACCACGGGGAGGGAGGCGCCGAGCTGCGCGTAGGAGTGGTCGCCGCTGTGGTGCGAGACAACGAGCGCGCCGTCGACGTTGCCGCCGAGCAGGTAGCGCCGCGTCTTCTCGGGCGCCGCCTCCGACGCGATCACGATGGTGAGCGTGTACTCCGTACCGACGAAGGCCATCGCGGCTCCCTGCACGACCGAGGCGAGGAACGGATCCGCGAACACCTTCGCCGCCGACTCCGGCACCACGAGCGCGACGGTCTGCGTGCGGCGGCTGGCGAGGGAGCGCGCGGCGCGGTTCGGGACGTAGCCGAGCTGGTCGATCGCGGCGAGCACGGCGGTGCGGGCGCCGTCCTTCACGCGTGGCGAGTCATTGACGACCCGGCTGACCGTGGCGCGGGAGACTCCCGCGAGCGCGGCGACGGCTTCGAGCGTCGGTGCCGCCGAGGCGGTGTCGTCTGTCATGCGGGCCTTCCTCGCGGGTGCTTCTGAGGCTAGCCGAGGGCCGCAGGAGTCGGCTCGTCCGCGGCGCCCCCGGTGCGAGGGGGTGCGAGCGGCGCCGCGCACCTTCGGCTCGCAGAAACGCGCTCGGCTCGCAGAAGGCGTCGATTTCTGCGAGCCGAACACGGTTCCGCGAGCCGAAACTACGCGAGCCGGCGTCAGCCCTTCACCGCTCCGCTCATGATCCCCGCGATCAGCTGGCGACCGGCGAGCAGGAACAGCACCAGCAGCGGGACCACAGAGAGCACGGCGCCGGCGAGCACGATCGAGTAGTCGACGTAGTAGCCCGACTGCAGCTGCGCGAGCGCCGTCTGCAGGGTCGGATTCGTGGGGCTGAGCACGATCAGCGGCCAGAGGAAGTCGGTCCACGCCATCATGAAGGTGAAGAGCCCGAGGATCGCCATCGCCGGTCGCGCCGCCGGCACCGCGACGGTGAGGAACGTGCGGAACTGGTTCGCCCCGTCCATCCGCGCCGCCTCGATCAGCTCGTCCGGGATCACGTCGACCAGGTACTGCCGCATGAAGAACACGCCGAACGCCGTAACCAGCGTCGGCACGATCACTGCGCCGAGCGAGCCCGTCCAGCCCAGCTCCCGCATCAGGATGAACAGCGGGATGATGCCCAGCTGCGTCGGGATCGCCATCGTCGCGACGACTCCGATCATGAGCCCGTCGCGCCCGCGGAACCGCAGCTTGGCGAAGGCGTAGCCGGCCAGGGTGGAGAACGACACGACCGAGAGCGTGATGATCCCCGAGACGAGCACGCTGTTCAGCAGCGCCGTCCAGAACGGGATCGCCGTCAGTACCTGCGCGGCGTTGGCGAGGAAGTTGCCGCCCGGTACCAGCGGCAACGTCTCGCTGCGGGTCGCATTGCTGCCGCTCGCGACGACGAACGACCACCACAGCGGGTAGGTGGAGCCGAGGATGAACGCGCTCAGCAGCCCGTAGGTGAGGAAGCCGGGCCGGTCGACGCGGCCGGCGCGGGCGCGGCGGACCGGGAAAGCGGCGGAGGGGGCGGTCATCGCTCGCTCTCGTTCTGGCCGAGGCCGGTGGTGGTGAGCAGGGGGTCCGACGCGGCGATCTCGTCGGCGGAGGCGGGGCGCGTGCCGGAGCGCCGCTTCGTTCGTCGCGCGATCCGGTTCTCGACGGAGGCGATCCGCCGCGAGATCGCGAAGTTCAGCAGTCCGATCAGGACGATCAGGAGGAACAGCAGCCACGCGATCGCGGCCGCCTCACCGAAGTTCTGGCGGAAGAAGGCCATCTCCCAGAGATAGAGGACGGTGGTCTGGAACTGCCGGTCCGAACCGCCGATGCCACCGGCGTTCGAGACGTCGAACAGGCGCGGCTCCGCGAAGATCTGCAGGCCGCCGATGGTGGCGGTGATGATCACGAAGATCAGGGTCGGTCGGATGCTGGGGATCGTGATCGAGCGGAAGCGGCGGAACGCGTTCGCCCCGTCGATCGCGGCCGACTCGTGCAGCTCACGCGGTACGGCCTGCATGGCGGCAAGGAGGATGAGGGCGTTGTAGCCGGTCCAGCGCCAGTTCACCATCGTCGCGATCGCGACGTGGCTGGCGAGGCGGTCGTTCGTCCACTCGATCGGGCCGACACCGACCAGGCCGAGCAGGTTGTTGATCAGACCCTCCTGGTCGCTGAACACGCTGGAGAAGATCAACGCCACCGCGACCGGCGACACGATGTACGGCAGCAGCACGCTCATCCGCCAGAAGGTGCTCGCCCGCAGCGCCTGGTCGAGTGCCGCTGCGAGCAGCAGCGCGACGGCGAGCTGCGGAATCGTGGAGAGCACAAAGATGCTCAGCGTGTTGACGATCGAGTTCCAGAAGAAGCGGTCGCCGAGCACCGCCGCAAAGTTCGCGAATCCGACAAAGTCGCCCTGGCCCTGGAGCAGCTGCCAGTCGTAGAGCGACACCACGAGCGTGTAGACCAGCGGGAACGCGCCCGTGAGCGCGAACAGCAGGAAGAACGGCGAGATGTAGAGGTAGGGCGAGGCCTTCACGTCGAAGCGGCTCGTGCGCTGACGGAAGGTCAGCGGGAGTCGGGGCGCCGGGCGCCGCTTCCCCGCGGGGGGCGTCGCCGTGGCCGGCGGGGTGAGTGTGCTCGTCATGGCGCTCTCTTCGAGGTCGAGTCGGAGTCGATGGTGGCGCGTCGGCGCCTCGGTGGAGGTCCCGCCACGGGGGCCGGGGGTCCGACAGCGGCCGGACCCCCGGGATCGGGGAGCGTCAGTCGACGAGTTCGCCCAGGAGCTGGAGCGCCTCGTTCCAGCCCTCCGTGCCGTCGATCTCGCCGCGGTCGACCTTCTGCAGCACCGGTCCGAAGACGTTCTCCTGAATGAGTGAGTCGTCCGGGCCCTTGTACTGGGCGACGACACCCTCGGCGCGCTGGGCGAGGATCGCACCGGTCGGCGAGTCGTTCATGCCGGGGTCGGGAGCGGCGGCGGAGGCAAGCTCCTTCTGCGCGTCCAGGGTGCTCGGGAACGGTCCGGCCGCCTCGAACGCCTTCAGCTGCTGCTCCGGCTCGCTCAGCCACGACGCGAGCGCCGCCGCCTCGGCGGGGTGCTTCGACTGGGTCGGAACCGAGAGGAACGAGCCACCCCAGTTGGCCGGGCCGCCGGGGAAGACGTCGGCGAAGTCCCAGCCGGTGGATTCGGCGTTACCGCCGCCGGCCTCGACGTTGCTCTTCAGCGTCCCGAACATCCAGCCCGGGCAGACGAAGGTGGCGAAGGTCTCGTCGGTGAACGACTTGCCCTTGTTCCAGTCCCACGCCTTTTGCGCGGCCGAGAGGCCCGAGGCGGTGGCGTCGGTCAGCTGCCCCCAGCGCTCCTGGAGGTCGGGGTTGCCGTCGACGTTGAGCTTTCCGTCGGCGGTGTAATACCCCTCGGGCAGCTGGTTGACCATCGCGTTCCAGACGAATCCGGAGTGGTCGAAC
The DNA here is from genome assembly GCF_002932875.1 of Rathayibacter tritici. Classification (GTDB taxonomy): domain Bacteria; phylum Actinomycetota; class Actinomycetes; order Actinomycetales; family Microbacteriaceae; genus Rathayibacter; species Rathayibacter tritici. Next base: position 85,038 of record NZ_PSWS01000023.1, on the reverse strand, counting down.
CAGGCCTTGCCCGTGGCGTCGTGGTACGTCTTCCCGGCGGCGAAGTAGTCGTCCCAGGTCGCGTCCGCTCCGCCGAGCATCTCGGCGACGGCGGCCCGGTCGGTGGGCATGCCCGCGGCCTCGAAGGCGGCCGTGTTGTAGCAGAGGCCCTCGGGTCCGATGTCGGTGCCGTAGCCGATGACGCGCCCCTCGGGGTCGGTCGCCTGCTCGTACTTCCAGTCGACCCAGTCGGCTTTGCGGTCCTCGATGCCGTGGTCGCGCAGGTCGACGAACTGGTCCGAGACCTCCATGACGGAGCCGAGCCAGCCCTCCTCGATGGCGACGACGTCCGCGAGCCCGGAGCCGGCGGCGAGCTTGGTGAACGCATCGGTTCGTGCGTTGCCGCCCGTGTCGATGTTGTTCGGGACGATGGTGGTGCCCGGGTGGGCGTCCTCGTACTCGCCGTAGAGCTCGTCGAAGCCCATAGCGTTGAATGTGGTGACGGTCAGTTCGATGTCCCCGCCCTCTGCCGCGTCCGATCCGGACGTGCATCCGGAGACGAGGAGGGCGAGAGTGGCGGCGCCGGCGATCGCTGTGGCGACCCCGGCACGTCGTGATGCAAGCACGGTCACTCCTTCGTGATGGTGGTGGGAGCACTCCGGACAGCGCTCCCACGCATGCTGTCCGCGTGCCGTGAGAGCGCTCTCACGAGTGTGCGGCGAGCTTACGCACGGGTGCGCGGGGAGGTCAAGGGTTTATGGGAGAGCGCTCTCACCGAGGTAGGTGGGGTGCTTATCCGCGGGAGGTGGAGGAGTTACGCACGAGTACCGCGACGTCCGCATGCTCAGGCGCGGTCATGGAGGTCCCAGGCGCGCCCCGCGCCCGCAGACCGGAGAGAGGAACCGTCCTGGCCCGCAGCACCCCCGCCAGCCGCACCACGAGCGAGCAGCGTACCGAGCACGCCGAGCAGTACTCGGCCGGAGCCCGTTACGCCTCGGAAGCGTTCGGCACCTTTTCCTGGTCTCCAGCGAAGTCGGTATCGCCGTCTTCGCCTTCCCCGACTCGGGCAACGCGGTGGGAGCCGGATTCCGCGGCACCGCCTTCCTCACCGTGACAGCCGACATCTACGCCATCGGCCCCATCTCCGGCGGCCACTTCAACCCCGCCGTCAGCGTCGGCCACGCCATCGCCGGACGGAGTGGAGGCACATCCCGGCTACATCGTCAGCTAGATCCTCGGCGGTGTCGCCGGCGCCGGAGTGGTGGCCGACGGTCCGTCCCGCTACCTCGCCGCTGCGCGCGAGTCCGGGTTCGCCTCCAACGGCCAGGGCGCTGGATCGCAGAGCGGCGTTACTGTCGTGCCCTCCTCACGCGTGCTCTCGTACCGGATGGTGGTGATGCGCGAGCGCGATCGGGATGTCGCTGGTGTGCGTCCCGTCCACTTGAGGCCTTACGATCTTCATTGCTTCGACGCTTTTTTCGTCCGCCGCCTTTTCCTCCTACGACGGCCCAGAAGGCCGCTCCGCCAGAGTGGAAAAGGCCTCTGGGCGACGAGCCAGCGGCCACCGGCTGACCGATTGGAAAAACTCCGTGGCGTCGGCAGCATCTTTGAATTCGAGGAGGTTCCCCACCTTGCTTGCCAAGACGTCACGCACCTCTCCAGGCGTCGCGAAGAAAAACTCCTTTCGACTGTTCGCCTGATTGAGTGCGCGCTCCGCAAAATGTCGGTGCAACTCGGTCTCTAGTGTGACGGCGTCCTCCGAGAAATAGATGGTGTGGATGTCGAAGCGGAACGGGACGGAAGCGCCACCTAATTCAAGGACGCGGTCTGCCGGCTCAAGTCGCCGAGTGAGACCGATCTTGACAACTCCCTCTCCGAACGCTCCACGATTAGAGATGACGTAGACATGGCCGGCTCGAATATTCGCCGCCCGGAAGTCATTGTCGGCGATGGCCTGCTCAATGTCAGCTAAGCGGCTCTCAAGGCCCACGTCCGAAGCCCCCGTCGCCCGCAATTGACTGATAGTTTGAACAAGTAGAGCGAGTTCCTTGTCAAGCCGCGCCCTCTGCTCCTTGAGCTCCTCTCTAACACGCGCCTCCTCGCGCAGACGAGCACGCTCTTCGCGTCGTTCCTCCTTCTCTTCCTGCTTTTTCATCAGCCAGTCCGCGGTCAACTCGATCTCCTGGAGACGTAGGCCGTGATAGTCGTCGCTGATCCGCATCGCCATCATTCCACCAAGCTTGGCAATAGCTCCTCGAGACGCCTCAAGCCGCTTCTTCGCGGTTTGCACGTTGCCAAGCCTCAAGACACGGATGCCATTCTCAGCCTCCGCATTGTAGGCACGCAACATGAGCTTCGAAAGATCATCGCTCATTTTTCGCCCTTTGGCGAGTGAATTATCGAAGGTGAACAGATTCGACTTCTCGATCGCTCGACCTTCTCTCACCAATCTGGCCGACCGAGCCTCGATTTCCTGTAGTCTAGGCAAATAGGCTGCTGCGTTCTCCAGCGGATGGTGATAGCGGTAGATCCCGACTTGCTGGAGTACCTCCTGGTCATTCAGCTCGATAGTTGCGAGAGAGACCGTCGACCCTTGGAGCATCGACGCCTCGCCCGCGATCGAGCCTTGCTCGAGCATCGTCAGTCTACGGCGCAACTCGATGTTCTCGGCTTCCAAGAGCTGAGCACGATCCTCTTCTCGCATCTCAAGAGAACCCTGGGATGGCTGCGCATCGAGTGCCCGGTCATCCGTGACTATCGTCTGCGGCGCTCCACCGGAAGCAGGTGTTAGTGCGTCGGTGTCGAGGTCAGTGGCCGCGTGGACGTTCTCCTCGAGCCACAACTGCCAGCCGCTCGGTACAGGCGGCCAATGACGAGGAGCTGTCCACCCCGCCGGCGGCTTCCACCCCTTCGGGATGGGAGGCCAGCCGGGAGGCGGGTTGAAACGACGCTCTCCATGGGTCATGACCGACGGACACCAGAAACGTCGACTGCCGACAAGGTGTAGGGATTCTTGGTGACTGCCGCACCGAGGTGTTGCAACGTCGCAAGCGGAACCACCGCGCGAAGGTCGATGTCCATGAACACCTCGCGTGACGCAGCAAGCGCAACCAACGGAATGAAGATCTCCCGACCTGTCGCCGGATCATTCGTCTCGGGGCCCACTTGAACCGAGATCGCCTGGATCAATCCCTGCCGATCGGCCTCAAAGATCTCGTGGAGCGACCGAAGCGCGACCTGGTGGAGCGCACTCGTATAACGTTCGTTCGCAGCCGCCTTGGATAGCTGAGTCTCAGTAATATCATCGCTCGCCTTCACATACCGGAACGACTTTACCGTCCTCAGGCTGTCGGGAGCGGGCACGACAACACGAACCTTTAGCTCGGCAATCTCCGGATCGAATTCGGCATCGTGCTCGACGGGGAACGAGTCGGGATACACGGAATTTGCTAGAACAATGCTTACGTATTCTTGAACCGCGTCGACGGTTCCGTAACCGAGACCGGCGATCAAGTCATCAATTGCAGCATTATGCTCTGAGACTCTCGCCTCACGAGCCCGACAAGCTGCATCGTATCGCTCCCGTTCCGCCGCTAAGAGCTTGAGCCGCGCCGCCTCCAAATTTGCATGCTCACGTGCAAGTTCCGCGTCGCGGGCGGGGATCCAGTCACGATACGTCTCCCACTGGCCGAATGCCTCCTCGAAGTCAGTCTTTGCGCGGAGCCGCGCTTCCTCGAACTTCTTCTTCCTGCCAAACAGACCCGCTGGGGCTGTCGGCTCCACGTACACCGGCGGGGCCGGTAGAGGCGTCGGCACTGGCGCCGGATTGGGCGTTTCCAGGTCCCAGCGTGGGAACGGAGGGTGCTCGGCTCGACGCTTCAGCTCCTCAAGATCCACGAAGTCATCCACCCTGAGGGTGTCGGCCAGCAAGCCATCGATCTCCGCATACTCCTGGGCAAGGTCCTCGTTCAACTCGTCGACTTCCGCAGCCCTCCGTTCCAGGTAGGCCGCTTTCGCTTCGCGCTCGTATCGCTTCCGCTCGGCCTCAGAGGCCCGAGCGATGGCAGCCTCGGCTCGATCTTGAGCGGCCCGCGCACGTTGTGCCTGCGCGTGGGCCTGGGTCTGAGCTCGTGCTGCCGCATTCGCGCGCACCTGCGCCAGGCGTTGCTGGTGATGAATTTCGGCTAAGATTCCGCGTCGCCGTGCCATGTTCTACCTCCGCTATCGCTCGAATGAGCTCACTCCGACGAGAGTCTTAGTTCCCGCTGCCGCATGACTCGATCTTCGTCCCTCCAGAAACCGGCGCCGAGCCCCTTCAGCCGGCGCCGTGCCTCGAGTACCATCCCCCACGACATGAGCAGGCTCGTTGCCTCATCGAGCGCGAGCCGGTGCATCCCGGATCGGCGTCCACGAACGGACCGGCGTCGATACGTAGGCCTCTCCGATCAGAACGCAGCCGGATGCCGGGCGATGTCGAGGGCGCGGAGCACCTGGGTCGGCGTCGTGAGACCAGTGATCCGGCGTTGCGCGATGTCGATCGTCACGGATCCGAACTGCGAGAAGTCGCTGACGTGCCGGAGCAGCACCGTCGCGACATCCTCGTGAACGTCTTCGACGCGGACAGGGCGGGAGCTGTCGCCGCCCCGTCCCCAGATATCCAAGGCGAGGGGGAAGGCGAGTCTCGCAGCCGGCTCGGGGATGCGCGGTTGCGGGGCACGCTCGAGCACGCGAGCGTCGTCGGGGCCTGTCCGTGTGCGGGTGTCGGGCGCGTAGTCCCAGACGACTGTGCCGTCCAGTTCTTCGGACCGCCAGCGCGTGGTAAGGGATCGACGAAGATGCGCCGCTGTGTGGCGGACCCGCCGGCCTGCGCAATGCCGGTGTAGGCATGGCGCCCCAGGGATGCCGTATCGAGCACGATGGACATCACGTCCATGAGCGTCGTGTTCGTCCCATCATTCATTGCGCCACCTCGCGGAGACTTCGGCGAGCGCCGGCTCCACGCCTCAGCCGGCCCTTCACCACCCCTCCGGCCCCCCACTCCCCGCCTCGTACTCCTCCAGCGCAGCACCCCCCGCAGCCCAGTGCGAAAGCACCGGCGTCACAATGCGCCAGCACTGCTCAGCCACATCGCCGGGCACGGCCAAAAGGGTGTCCCCTTGCAGAACGCCCGCGAGCACCTGCGCGTACGGATCCAACGTCGCCGCACCGGGCCGCGCTTCCAGCGTGGTGCGCTCAAGGTCGGTCAGCTCATCGGCGCTATTCACGACGAAATCCAGCCGCACGTCCCCGCCCTTCAGGCCAATCCGAAGGACCGTGCCCGCCTCGGCCCCGCGCAGCCCCCGCGGCGGAGTGGCCGCGCGGAAATGGATCGCCACCTCGTGGCGCGGGTCGCCGATCGCCTTGCCGGAGCGCAGGACGAAGGGGACGCCCGCCCAGCGCGGTGTGTCGACCTGGAGCAGCAGCTGCGCGAGGGTCTCGGTACCGGTCTCGGGGTCGACGTCGGGCTCGTCGACATACGAGGGGAAGAAGCGCCCGTCGATCCGCCCCTCGGTGTAGCCGGCGCGGCGGGCGGAGGAGGGATCGTCGCGCCAGAGCCGCACCGCACCGAGCACCTCGGCCATCCGCGCGTGCACGTCATCCGGCGCGATCTCGTCGGGGCGCTCCATCGCGGTCAGCGCGAGCACCATCAGGAGGTGGCTCTGCAGCATGTCGCGCAGCGCGCCGGTCCTCTCGTAGAAGGCCGCACGCCCCTCGATACCGAGCGTCTCGTCGTAAACGATCTCGACCTTCTCGATCTGCTCGGCGCTCCAGCTCGCCTCGAGCAGCCGGTTGCCGAACCGAAGGCCGAGCATCCCCAGCACGGTCGCGTTGCCGAGGAAGTGGTCGATGCGCCAGAACCGGCTCTCGGGAAGGACCTTCGCGAACGCGGCGTTGAGGGCGATGGCGTCCTCCAGGTCCTCACCGAACGGCTTCTCGATCGCGACGACCAGCTCCTCGGGCAGGTCGAGCTCGGCGAGCGAGGAGGCGACCGCGTGGCCCATCGCCGGCGGCAGCGCGACGTAGAGCACCGGAGTGGACGGGCAGGCGTCGAGGAGGGCCTTCAGCTGCTCCGGGTCGGAGGCGTCGGTGGCGACGAAGCGCGCGCGCGAGGCGAGGGCGTCGACCGTGCGCGCGGCGACTCCGGCCGCCTCGAGGCTCCGACGGACGAGCCCCTGCCACTCCTCGTCGCTCTGCGGCGTGCGCGCCGCCCCGATCAGCGTCAGCTCCAGATCGCGCGCGAGTTCGGCCACCCGGCCCAGGCCCGGCAGGAGCAGCCGCTCGGTGAGGTCGCCGCCCGCGCCGAGGATAGCGATGCTCCGCTGCTCGCTCCCGAGCGCCGTGGCCTCGGGGATGCCGATCTGCTCCGTCATGGTGTCTCCCTCGTCGCCGTCATGAGTCGGCAATCACGGTACGCGACGAGTGCCGGCCAGCGGCCCGGAGCACGGAGGGGTTGAGGAAGCGGGCGCGGAGTGGCAAGACGCAGCACCGCGCCGCTCGCGGTCACCGCGGCCGTTTCCGCGCCTCCGTGCGCAACGCCCTCGACATCGCCTCCGCCGAGGCGAAGCCCGCCAGCTCGGCCACGGCGTCCTGGTCCGAAGCGGTCGGGGCGAGACGTAGATCCAGCATCCTCTGGGCGAGACGGACCCGCGTAGCACGGATGGTCTGGGCCGGTGTCCGCGGCGAGTGCGCAAAGGCGGAGTAGAGCGACGCCATCGAGACCGAGAGCGCGGACGCCAGAGTGCGGACGTCGAAGGAGGCGTCGCCGCAGCAGCGCTCGATAACCGTGTGCGCACGCCGCAGGAGTCGCACGGCCGTCGCCGGCGCGGACGGGCTGACCGCCGGGCCGATCTCGGCCAGGAGCGCACCCACTCCGCTGCCCATCATGCCGCCCACCAGAGGCCACGCCGGATCCTCCGGCCGGACGGGTCCGGTCAACGCGGTACTGACCGCCGCGAGGAGGATGCGCGCCGCAACCGCCCCAGCGGGGATCAGCGTGACACCGACATCGGTCCGGGCGAAGTACCGCTCCAGGATCCGCCTGCCCACCGCGACCTCGATCGTCCCGCAGCGTCCCTCGCTGGTCGCGGTCACCGCGGAGTCGGACCAGAGCACGAGGCCACCGCCGGTCTCCACCGGCCGTTCCACTCCCTCGGCGTCGCGCAGGGTCAGCATCCCCTCCACCAGCAGACTCACGACAGCACCGCCCGGACGTCCCCGGCGATGCACCTCGCGAGCCGTGTGCCACATCCGCCTCAGCACCAACTCCTCCGCCCCGACCGCATCGGCGAACAGTCGGAGACGGCTCCCGCCGGCCGTGACGACGACGCCGTGCCGCGCCAACCAGTCGCGCGCCACCGCCCCCTCCGCGACCACACCCCTCTCCGAGGAATCGCTCCGGCGGGCCGCCGAGACGGTCTCCGGGACAGGGACATCCGAGTGGAGGGACGAGGGCAGGGCACTGAGAGAGGTCAAGCCATCAGTGTCGAGAACGGACCCGCTCAGCGGCGCCGACTTCCAGACTTGCCCGACGGAACTTCCAGACCGGGCCGTTCGCGCTTCTCGCCGGGTGGGGCGGGCCAGAACCATAAGGGCCGTCCCACATCCCGATCAGCCCCTGGAGGCACCGTGAACAACCCCGCACCCCGCACCATCCGCATCGACGACGGCTGGAGCATCCCCGCCACCGACGGCGTCCACCGCAGAACCCTCGTCAAGGGCACCGCCTGGACCGTCCCCGTCGTCGCCATCTCCCTCGCCACTCCCGCCGCCGCCGCGTCCGGAACACCCACGCTGAAGTTCACCCAGTCGTCCTACTCCGGCAAGGCCTGCGAAACCATCACCGGCGTCCGGGTCGAACGCACCACCGACGGCACCACCGCCGACCCCGGAAAGACCATCACCGTCACCCTCACAGACGGTTACACCTTCAAGGACGGAACCACGACCTACTCGGGCGCGACGGGCTCCGACGGTCTGCTCTCGCTGCCCGACATCACCGTTCCGGCGAAGGGCGGAAAGAGCGCCTTCGCCGCGAGCTCGTCGGAGGGCCTCTCGGCCGCGGCTCCCGTGAGCGGAACCAGCCGACCCTCCGCGTTCCGGCGAGACGGAGACGGGAACCTGACCACGTACGAGAAGGTTCCCTACGGGGCGAAAGCCGTCGGAGACGGGGCCTTCCTCTCCTCCGATGGAAACGTCTACCAGGGTAACGACATCGTGGCCAAAGACGTCGACAAGGTGCACTGGACCTACAACCGCTTCGGCGAGGCCGCCGGCTACGACATCTTCTCCTGGGTCAGCGGAACAACCGGATACCGCCAGGACGCCAACGGGAACCTCTCGAAGCACACAGTCCCCGACAACTCGACGGCCATCGGCGACGCCGTCTACCTCGCCCCCAACGGAGACGTCTATAACGGAAGCACCAAGGTACTCGAGAAGACCACCTCCATCCACTGGTACTTCAACCAAGCGAATAGCAGCACCGCGAACCAGAATATCTTTACCTACGTGAAGGGCGGAGTCGCCTACCGACGGGATGGCGACGGCAACGTGACGACATACGACAAGGTCCCCTCGGATGCGAAAGCCGTCGGAGACGGGGCCTTCCTCTCCTCCGATGGAAACGTCTACCAGGGCAACGACATCGTGGCCAAAGACGTCGACAAGGTGCACTGGACCTACAACCGCTTCGGCGACGCCGCCGGCTACGACATCTTCTCCTGGGTCAGCGGAACAACCGGAAACCGCCAGGACGCCAACGGGAACCTCTCGAAGCACACAGTCCCCGACAACTCGACGGCCATCGGCGACGCCGTCTACCTCGCCCCCAACGGAGACGTCTATAACGGAAGCACCAAGCTACTCGAGAAGACCACCTCCATCCACTGGTACTTCAACCAAGCGAATAGCAGCACCGCGAACCAGAACGTCTTTACCTACACGAACGAGCCGACCTGCTCCTGATTCGAAGGGTGAATGGACGGAGCCGACCTCGCGAGCAGGATCCCGGGAACGTGTCGGCTCGAAAGAACACGCCACCGTGGTCGGCTCCGACTCTGCTAGGGGGAGAGCGGTGGGTGTGCCTGCCCGCGAGCGGCCGCGGTCGCCGGCGAGGACCGGCGGAGGTCTGCCGGGTGGACACCGCGGGCGCCTCCCGCGCAGACGCCGCGGCGAACTGCGTCCACCACAGCGGATAGTCGACGGCTCTCTGAGCGTCACCACCGACGCGCACAAGGCGGTCTGCACGTGACCGTTGCTCCGCGCCTCTGCTGAGATGTCCGGGAGGGAGGTGGCTTTGGAAAGGCGACCGAGGCCTTTCTGGAACCACCTCCACGGCATTCCTCGACAGCTCTCGGCGACGAAGCGCGTCGTCCGGCCGCCTCTTCGCAGGGCACCTCCGTTACGTCGTCAGCGCGACCGCCGGCGGTGTGCGGGCCGCGGACACCGCCGGATACAGCCCGGCCAGCAGTCCGATCGCAAGAGTCGATCCGACGCCCGCGAGCACGATCCCCATCGGGACCGTGAAAGGCGCCGCGTTCGTTGTCGCGAAGACGGCGACGGCACCCGCGCCGATCCCGACACCACCGACTCCGCCGAGGAGCGAGAGAAGGAAGGCCTCCATCAGGAACTGCACGCGGATGTGACCGCGGGTGGCGCCCAGGGCCCGACGCAGGCCGATTTCGCGCCGACGCTCGAGAACCGAGATCACCATGGTGTTGGCGACGCCGATCCCGCCGACGAGCAGTGCCACTGAGCCGACGCCGAGGAGCAGCCCGGTGAAAGAAGCGTCAACCGCGGCGCGAGCGTGCAACGCATCCGACGGACGCGTGACGCCGACGTGGCGGGGATGCTGCGGATCGATGCTGGCAGCGATCAGCGTCTGAATCCTCTCGACGGCGGAGTCGGCCGAGCGTTCGTAGACCGTCGTCGGACGGCCGTCCCAGTGCAGATCGGAGGTCGCGACCGAGGACGGTACCAGGGCGTTCAGATCGAGTTCCGGGGCGAGCGGCGATGGAGCGAGGAGGCCGATCACAGTGAAGTCGTGCCCCCCGAGCCACACAACCGTTCCGACCTTCTCGATCCCGAGGACCCGGGCGGCCTGCGACCCCAGCACCACGCTGGGGACGGCCTCGGTGGCTGTATCGAACCATCGGCCGACGGCGAGGCGGCTCTTCGTCACCTCGAGCAGCCGGTGATCGGCGACACTCACCATCAGGCCACGAGTGCGTCCCGGATCGACGAAGGAGTTGCGGTAGACGTTCGTCGTGGAGAGGTATGACGTCGCCGAGGCTGCCTCCGTTCCCTCGATCCTCAGGACTCGTTCGACGGCATTAGGAGCAAGAGGTGCCACCTCTGCTCCCGGGGTCGCCGCAGCCCCCGCGGTGAGGAGGTTCGTGCCGAGGAGATCGAGCTGCTGACCGAGCTTGGCCTGGCTGGTCGAGGAGATGCCGACGACGGCGACCATCGCGGCGATTCCCACCGCTATGCCGAGCGCGGAGAGAGCTGCTCGGAGGGGGCGGAAGCGCAGACCAGAAGCGCCCGCGCGCAAAAGGTCGACAGGAAGGAGTCGGGAGCGGTTCACGGCAGAACCTCCTCGGCAGGTGTCGCTGCACAGGTGTCAATCCGCCCGTCTCGGAGGGCGACGACCCGCGGCAGACTGTCGGCGAGCGTATGATCGTGGGTGATCACGACGACGCTCGTACCCCGCTCGTTGACCTCGCGGAGCAGAGCGACGACTCCGGCTCCGGAGACGGAGTCCAAGGCCCCCGTCGGCTCATCGGCAAGAAGAAGCGGCGCCTGCGAGACGAGTGCACGCGCGATGGCTACGCGCTGCTTCTCCCCTCCGGAGAGCTGGTGCGGTCGATGATCGAGCCGATGCCCGAGCCCGACACGTCCGAGCGCAGCGTCTGCGTCTCTCCTCCTGATGCGCCGCGGAACACCGGAGTAGAGAGCTCCGTTCGCGACGTTGTCCAGCGCGGTCAGGGTCTCATCGAGGTGGAACTGCTGGAAGACGAAGCCGAGTGTCGAGGCCCGGAGCCCGGAAAGCTGCCGATCGGACAGTGTGGCGATGTCGACTCCCTCGATACGGACGCTGCCAGAGGTCGGCCGGTCGAGCAGGCCCATGATGTTGAGCAGGCTCGACTTCCCCGACCCGCTAGGGCCGACGATCGCCATCAGCTCGCCTCGATCGATCCGGAGTGAAATGTGGTCGACCGCGCGTACCGGCGGTGCGCCGTGATCACGGACGATGTCATCGAGTTCGATCAGTGTGCTGCTCATGGCTGCGCCGACACCACCGTCGTACCCTCGGCCAGGCCTTCACCTGAAACCTCGACGAGAGCGTCCTCGTACAGTCCTGTCGTGACGGGCACAGTGCTGCGTGTCGCCCCGTCGGTCACGACCTCGACGGCGAAACCGCCGCCCGGTTGAGCCAACAGCGCATCCACGGGAACCGCGAGAACGTTCTCGTGCCGCTCGCCGACGAGATCCACGGCGACCGGCCCCTCCTGGACGGCACCGAGCTGTGCGAGATCGGTCAGGGCGATCTCGATGGGTACGAAGCGGTCAGAGACGCTCTGGCCACCGGAGTCGGACTGCTTGCCTGCCTCGGCCACCGGCTGTCCGACGGAGCTGATAGAACCCGAGGTCGTCCTACCGTCCGTGAGGGTCACGGTGACCGAAGAACCGACGGTCGCGAGCGCCTGCTTCGCGAGCGGCACCTTCACTGCGACGGAGGGCATCCGAGTGGTGAGGGCGGCGACTACCGTGCTGGCGTCGACGACGGCACCCAGAGCGGTCGACGTCGACCCGACGCGCGCCGGCTCCGGAACGAACACGATCGAGGACTGAGACACGACGCCGGTCTCGGAGACGCCAATCGCCTTCTGCCACTTCTTCACGGCCTCCGTCGTGGGCTCGAGGAACTCCTCATCCGGGACACGGGAGAAGTAGCCGAGATCAGCGAGATTGCGCTCGAGCTGGAGCACGTCCTCCCCCTTCGCTCCCTGCGAGAGATCGCGCCAAACGGGGAACGATCCCCCGAGCAGAACCACCGGGCTCGTATCGACGCGGAAGAGCACGTCCCCCGGCGCGGGCTCGGACGTAGCAGCGGGCACCGCAGTCAGCGTTCCCGCCGAACGCGCCGTCAGAGTCGCAAGGGCGGGATGTCGGAGGTCTCCGGTCAGACGCTGAGTCGTCGCGAGGGTGGTCGACCTGACCTGCGCGACATAGGCAGGCGGCACAGGAGCGGGAGCGGCGTCAGGACGAGCGCTGCTCGTAACGGTCCACACGGCGAGTGAACCGGCTGCTGTCAGCATGAGAGCGGCGGCGATGACCGCGACTCGTCTCCGTGAGGCGGTCACTGGTCGCCGCCGTCGGCGCAGACCTCGAACTGGTCCCAGTCGAAGTCGACGGGGAAATCGTTCCAGTCGCCGGAGGGGGTCAGATCCGGAATGTTCGCGCCGTTCTTGCGGAGGCATTCGAACGTGAGCTGGGTGAGCATGCGGACGGCCGCCTGCTCCTCCGGAGTGAGGGGCTCGGGGTCTCCCACTTCGCTTTGGCAATCCTTCGACACTGTGGCGGCACGAGGATCGCTGTTCTTCGCCGGCCCGGTGTCCGCGACGCCGTTTCGTGCCAGGCAGGCGGTGAACTTCTCACTCCACTCGGCGTCCTTCCGCTCGGAATCACCTCGGAGCGACAGGGCACGCTCCTTGGTCATTGTCGAGGACGATCCGCCAGTCGAATCGGATGAGGACTCCAGCTGCTGCCCCGATGAGCTGCAGCCGGTAAGCAGGGTCGTGGCGATCAGCACGCTCCCCAGGAGCGAGGCCACGCGGCCGGAGAGGGTGAAAGGCGAGGAGGTCATGATTGTTCCTTATCTATCGATCGTTGTTGCGCCAGCATCGAGGCGCGTTGGAGGCACCGACGAGTCCGTCGGCAGATCAGAGAGAGCGCTTGTGCGCTACTCGAAGCGGATGGAGCTCGGCAGCGTCGCGGTACGGGCGGCGCGGAAGGTGACGGCGAGCGAGAGCAGCAGGAGCGCCGCGACGGCGACAATCACGGCGACCAGGGCCACGCCTGGACCGTCGATGTGCCTTCCTGCACTGACGGCCTGCACGACGACCTCCGCGCACGCGGCACCCGCGATCGCGGCTGTGGTGACGGCGAGGACGAAAGGCAGGGCGGTCTCAAGCGCAAGCACCCGCCGCAGAGCACTGAGCGGCATTCCCGTCAGCCGCAGCAACGCGAGGAGACGGCGGCGATCGAGCAGCTGCGCGACGGTGTTCGTCGCGAGCGTCAGGCCTGATGTAACGGAGAGGAAGAGGAGCGCCGGGACCGCCAAGTCCTTGAATCGCTGGTCCTGGAGCAGGGAGGGCTGGTTCGCCCGTTCAGCGGGCGTGTGGAGGACGAGACGGACGGGCAGGCCGGAGGAGAGCAGGAGGGTGCGAGCCCGGTCGGTCGCCTCTGCCGAACCGTCCGTCCCGATGACGACAACGCCAGGACGGCCGCGCACAATGTCCGGAACGGGAGTCGCTGCGAAGGACTGGCCGTACAGACCGCCGAGATCGACCGAGAGCGAGCCTTCAGCCGGCACCAGACCCAGAGCGGCTACGTCCTCACCTCGCACGACGAATCGGAGGCTGTCCTCGTCGCTCCTCACTCCCAGCGCTACCCCCGTCAGTCCCGGGATGCTGCGCCAGCGGTCCACCTTGTCCGTGTCGAGAGCCCCGTTTGAGGAGTCATCCGCGTCCAGGAATGCAGAGACCATCGTGGTCGTCGTGCTGCTCGTCGGCGGATCGACCGCGACGCTCATCCCGCCCGAGACGAGGGCGGAGACGAACACCGCTGCCGCCACGCCGCCGACCCCGCGGAACGCCTTCCGCGGGTTGCGCACCAGCCGATTCAGCGCGAGCGTGGCAGCTGCGCCGCGGGCGACCGGGACTGCGATCCGTGCGCCGGCGTGCAGCAAAATCGGACCGGCCGAGAGGAGCCCTGAGGCGACAAGCAGCACGCAGATCGCGAGTGCCGCCGTCTCCTGCGAGCGGGTGTCCGCGGAGGCGTCGGTGACGGCGGGGTGGCGGAGGACGATCAGGATCAGGCCGAATAAGCCGACGGCGAGGGGCACGAGACGCAGGAGCGACGGGCGCCGCTCGATCAGAGGGCGTTGCTGACCGAGGGGGCCTATCCTCCCGGCCAGAGCTCGGGCGCCGGCAACGAGCGCGGACCCGATGACGACAGCCCCCACCACCAGCAGTGCGCGGACATCGAAGCCCGGTACCAGGCCCGCAACGACGACACGGTCGGCGGGCATAGACAGGCGCAGGACCGACGAGAGCACGCTGAAGGCAGCAGCCCCCGCCATGCCTCCGACGAGAGCGAGGAGTGCGACCTCGAGCGCAGCCAAACGGGCGACCCGCCAGGGAGTCGCTCCGAGAAGACGGAGGGTCGCCAGACGTTCGGCGCGCTGCGCCCCGCCCAGATCAGTGATCGAGGCGAGGAGCATCAGCACCGGCAGCAGCAGGGCGAATGATCCAGCCACAGCGATCCCGTCATAAGCGGCCGACGCGAACGAGTCCGAGGACCACCCCGCCACGGAGTACCCACCAGCGGCCTGCACGGCGGCATTGGTCTTTCCTCGGACGATCGCCAGGGTCTCATCGCCCTCGAGCACACCGGTCGGCAGAACGCCGACGGGAGTGCCGTAGCGATCACCGAGCTCATTCGCTGGCAGGGCAGCAATAAGCCGCTGGAGCGCGGGCGACGCGACGTACTCGCCAGGCTCGGGCAGGGGAAGTCCGCCCGGTAGGCGGAGAGCAGGAGAGCCGGTCACCGCGACGTCGAGCTCGAGGATAGGCAGGCCACGCACGTAATCGATGCTCGAGATCGCGGAGACGGAGTCCGCTACGTGAGCCCCGTCTCTCAGCGGCACTTGCAGTCCCGAAACGACTTCGGCGTCGTTGCCGACATCGAGCCATGCGCTGCGGGTCGTCCGCTCATGCAGAGCGTCGGCCGCGCTCCACAGCAGCATCACCAGGACGAGGCCGAGGGCTGCGCAGGCCACAACTGCGACGAGGCGTCGGCGATCAGCACGATCACCGGCTGAAAGAGTACGCAGAAGCTCGAAGTCGTTCGTCATCATCGGTCCTGTCGTCGGGCGTCGACGGTCGTGACCCGGCCGTTGCGCACGAATATCTCGCGGTCGGTATAGGAGGCGGTGCGGGCATCGTGCGTGATGATCACGAGCGTCGTCCGGTTGACGCGGGCGACGTCTGTGAGCGTCTCCATCACCGACTCGGCGACAAGCGAATCGAGGGCGCCCGTCGGCTCATCCGCGAACAGGACGGTGGGTGCCGTCACCAGAGCCCTAGCGATGGCGACGCACTGAGCCTGCCCACCGGAGAGCTCGGTGGGCAGCTTGTGTGCGTGGTCGGCCACGCGCAGCTGGTCGAGCTGAGCTCGCGCCTGTATCATCGCCCGTCGACGAGGCATACCGCTGAGGAGAAGGGGGATGCTGACGTTGTCCAGTGCGGAGAGCTCGGGGATGAGCTGACCGAACTGGAAGACGAAACCGAACTCGCGCAGCCGCAGCCGCGCCCGATCGGCCTCGGAGAGGTCGGAGACGACGAGGTCACCGAAGCGAACCTCGCCCTCGTCCGGAACGAGCACGCCGGCAAGCAAATGGAGAAGAGTCGATTTCCCGGAACCCGACGGGCCCATGACGGCGACGCACTCGCCACGCTCGATCTCAACGTCGATGCCGCGGACCGCCTTGGAGAGGCCGAACGAGAGCCGGAGTCCGCTGGCGGCGAGCACCGGGGATCGATGGGAGCCGAGGACGACCATCGGCTCGCTCACGCGAGGACCTCCCGGCGGAGCTCGCTGAGCCGCGCGACGGTCAGATCGATGAAGCGGAGATCTGCGTCGATGTGGAGAAGAGCGTGGTCACAGAGCAGCACAGTGATCAGGTCTGCGTCGCGCTTCCTCCGGGTGATCTCCCGCATGCGGTCGAGATGCTCGATCTTCTGGAGGTCGAGCAGACGCTCGGCGTCGTCGCCAAGGACCAGTCCGATCACGGCCTTGGCGTAGAGATTGCTCTGCAGACCGGGTGCGGGGGCATCCGGCGTGAAAAGCCAGGTACGGAGGCGGTCACGTCCCAGCGGGGTGATCTCGTAGCGCTTGCGGTCCGGCCCCTGGCCCGCCTCCTCGCCTGCCAGGACGACATACTCGTCGCGGGCAAGGCGGGAGAGCGCGGAGTAGACCTGCCCGAACGCGATCGGCCGAGCGGCGGCGAACAGCTTGTCGTAACTGCTCTTGAGGTCGTAGCCGTGGCTCGGGCCGGAGCCGAGCAGGCCGAGCATCGTGAGGGTGGTGTCCATGGACGGGAACACTACGCGCGGTGAATACACCGGGTGTCTACTGCGCCAATGAAAGGATCGCAACGCGCCAGTCGGCCGCTGGAAAGAAGCGAGAACGCCCTCGCTGACGGTGTTTCGGCGGAACTCGCAATTCCCGCCTTCGACATCGCCTGAGCCAACGGGAAGCCCGCGAGGTCGGCGATCTCGTCGCGATCCGCCGCGATCGGCGACAGACGATGGTCGTCCGTCGCGATCAGAGACAGGACGTACCGCGCCCCGGACGGCGACGTCTACAAGGGCGGAACGGTCATCATCTCGGCGACAGATGCGGCGATCCACTACTTCAACCAGTCGAGCAGTTCGACGGTCTCTCCGGACATCACGACCTACGTCAAGGACGGAGTCGCGCGTCGGAGGGACGGCGACGGGAACGAGAGCACCCACGCCACCGTCCCCTCAGGATCGACATCGATCGGCGACTCCACCTACCTCGCAAAGGACGGCACCGTCTACCACGGGAACACGGTCATCGCCACGGGCGTCTCAAGCGCGACCTGGACGTAAGACCGCTTCGGCGGGAACGCCGGCGCCTCTGCGCAGCGCCTCCCCTGACCGTCGCCCCGCGGGACGCAGCACAACGTCAGCTGAGATGCCTCGTCATCCACCATCGTGGATGAGACCGCCTCTCAGCTGACGTTGTGTCGCACGACCCCCGCCGCCGTCCCCGACACGATCAGGTCGGCCCGGCCACGGGTCGCCTCGATCAGCAGCGCATTCGCACCGTCGACCTCGGATGCCCAGGCGGACGCCGCCTCAGGGGCCCGGCCGAACGAGACGTGCCGGTCGACCAGGCGCTCGAAGCGCTCGGTCTCGGGGGTCGCGCAGAACCAGGCCTCGTCGAACTCCGCGCGCAGCAGCGCCCACGGGCCCTCGTCCACGAGGAGGTAGTTGCCCTCCAGCACCACGAGCGCGGCGGAGGGGTGCACGGCCAGGGCACCGACCACCCCCTCGTCGACGGTGCGCTCGAAGGTGGGCGCGTAGACCACGTGGTCGGTCTCGGCGCGCAGCCGCCGCACCAGAGCGAGGAAGCCCCAGCCGTCGAACGTGTCGAGCGCACCCTTGCGGTCGCGGCGGCCGAGCCCGTCGAGCGTGGCATTGGCGAGGTGGAAGCCGTCCATCGGCACGAAGGCGGCGGTCCCCTCCCCCGCGAGCTCGTTCGCGCGGGCGACCACGGCACGGGCGAGGGTGGTCTTGCCTGCTCCGGGGCTTCCGGCGATCGCGACGACCGCGCGACGACCCGGCCCGGTCAGGGCGAGGGCGCGTCGGGCCAGCTCATCCAGGCCCGGCCGCTCCGCCTCCGCGGCGACCTCCCCCTCAAGCCTCGCCACGGCTGCTCTCCAGCGCGTTCACCAGGAAACCGCGAGCGTGGCGGGCGAGCGCCGGCCCGTCATTCCAGAGGTTCCGCCACACCGCGAGGTCGGTGGAGAGGGTCGGCGAGACGACGGCCGACGAGAACGACTCGAAGGTGATCGGGCCGCGGTAGTCGATCGCGGCCAGGGCGGGGAAGAAGGTCGTGACGTCGAGGTGGCCGCTGCCGAGGTAGCCGCGGTGGTTCTCGCCGATGTGGACATACCCGAGACGATCCCCGACGAGCAGCACCGGGCGGAAGAAGTCGTCCTCCTCGAAGGTCATGTGGTAAGTATCCAGGTGGATCAGGACGTTGTCGGCACCGTTGTCGTCGGCGAGGCGCAGAGCGTCCGCGGCGGTGTTGATGACGTTGGTCTCGTAGCGGTTGCAGATCTCGAGGCCGAGGGTCATGCCCTTGCCGGACGCCTCCGCGGCGAGGTCGGTCAGCACCGACACCACGTTCGCGACCCGTGGCCGAGAGGGGCGCGCTGTACGTGCCGAGCGCGCCGGTGAAGTGGGGGCCGCCGAGCGCGTGCGTGGTCTCGAGGGAGTCGGCGAGCAGCGTCGCGCCGCGGGCGTGCACTCCGAGAGGGGTCGTGGTGGTGCTCCTTTCACCATCGGCTCGACGGACCGAGACAACGAGAACGTGAAGAAACTCGTCAGAGCGTTCCAGGATCCGGCCGTGGAGGAGTTCCTCGCGACGGAGGAGACGGCCTGCTGCCGACCGACGGCTGAGCCCCCCATCCGAGTCGCCCGAGGAGCACCGCCCGGCTTCTCGGGCGACTCGGCGTCTGCGGACGTAGCGTGGGCACATGAACACGTTCACTCTCCACAACGGTGTCGAGATCCCCGCCCTTGGACTCGGCGTCTTCCAGACTCCGCCCGACGAGACCCGCGCCGCCGTCGCCGCCGCGCTCGACGCGGGATACCGGCACATCGACACGGCGGCGGCTTACGGCAACGAGCGCGAGGTGGGCGAGGCGATCGCCGGCCGCGACGACGTCTTCGTCGAGACGAAGGTGTGGATCAGCGACTACGGCTACGACCAGACCCTGCACGCCTTCGACACGAGCGCGGCCAAGCTCGGCATCGAGCGGATCGACCTGCTGATCCTGCACCAGGCCCTGCCCGAGGCCTTCGAGCGCACCCTCGACGCGTACCGGGCGCTCGAGACACTGCTCGCCGACGGGAGGGTGCGGGCGATCGGCGTGAGCAACTTCATGGTCGAGCACCTCACCCGCCTGCTCGCCGAGACCGACGTCGTGCCCGCGGTGAACCAGCTGGAGGTGCACCCGTACTTCCAGCAGCGGCGCGTCGAGCGCTTCGGCTGCGAGAACGACATCCTCACCCAGGCCTGGTCGCCGATCGGCGGCATCACCGCCTACCGCGACTCCCCGCGCCGCAGCTTCGACGACCCGGTGCTCCTCCAGCTCGGCGCCACGTACGGCAAGACCGCGGCGCAGGTCATGCTGCGCTGGCACCTGCAGGAGGGCCGCCAGGTCATCCCGAAGTCCACCCGGCCCGAGCGCATCGCTGAGAACATCGACGTGTTCGACTTCGCGCTCTCCGGCTCGGAGCTCGCCCGCATCGACGCCCTCGAGGCGGGAGTGCGCGGCGGACCGGAGCCCGAGGCCGTGACTCTGGAGGCGTACGGCCGCGACATCCCTGACGCCTGAGGAAGGCGTCCGCGACGGGAACACCGGAGCCGTCGCGGGCGTTCCCCTCCGTATGAGCGTTCCCCTCTCCCTCCTCGACCTCGCCCCCATCGCCCCCGGTGAGACCGCTCGCGACAGCTTCGCCGCCTCCGTCGCCCTGGCCCAGGAGGCCGAGCGGAACGGCTACCGCCGCGTCTGGTACGCCGAGCACCACAATATGGCGAGCATCGCCTCCAGCGCGACCTCGGTGCTGATCGCTCACGTCGCCTCGCAGACGTCGACCATCCGCCTCGGCTCCGGCGGAGTCATGCTCCCGAACCACTCCCCGCTCACCATCGCCGAGCAGTTCGGCACTCTCGAAACGCTGCACCCGGGCCGGATCGACTTGGGGCTCGGCCGCGCGCCCGGCAGCGACCAGGCCACCTTCCGCGCGCTGCGCCGCGACCCGGACTCCTCCGAGCGCTTCCCACAGGACGTGCTGGAGCTGCAGGCCTTCCTCGCCGGCGAGTCCCGCGTCCCCGGCGTGAGCGCGACCCCCGGCGCCGGCACCCGCGTCCCGCTCTACATCCTCGGCTCGTCACTCTTCGGTGCCCAGCTCGCCGCCGCCCTCGGCCTGCCCTACGCGTTCGCCTCGCACTTCGCTCCGGACGCCCTGCACCCGGCCGTCGCCGAGTACCGCCGCGGCTTCCGCCCCTCCGAGCAGCTCGACGCTCCCCACGTCATCGCCGGGATGAACGCCATCGCCTCCGACACGGAGGAGGACGCGCAGGAGCAGTTCGCGCAGATGAAGCGCGCCCGCCTGATGATGCTGCTGCGCCAGAGCGGCCAGCTCCCGCTCGGCCAGACCTTCGAGGACGACGAGCTCGACGCCCTGCTCAGCGCCCCGATCGGCGCTCACGTCGCGAGCATGACCACCTATACCGGTGTCGGCACCGGCGACCAGGTGGCCGACTACGCCGCCGACTTCGCCCGCTCCGCCGAGGCCGACGAGGTCATCGTCGCCCACGCGTCGCTGCAGACGGAGGCGCGGCTGCGCTCGGTCGCGCTGCTCGCGCAGTCGAACGCGCGGGTCGCCGCCTGACCGCGTCTGTCACCGAGGTCAGGCGGGTCTGAACCGCGGGGCGAGCGGCGCGCCGGGCTCGGCCGGCGCAGGCCGTTGCGGTAGACCGACGCCGCGACCCGGTCAGTGCGCCGCGGACTCTCGGCGGACGCCGTGGTCCTCCTCCGACCCCTCATCCGGCTGCTTCGCGACCGCCCGGCGCAGAGCACGCACGTCTCTGAACCCGGAGAGGCGGGCGACCTCGGTGCGAGTGAGGGGGCGCCCCTCCGCCCGGCGCGCCAGGTTCTGCCGCGCGAGCCGCACGCGCTCCGCTGTGAGCGCCACCTTCGCCGTCGTCCCCGCCTGAGCGAACACATGACGGAGGTTGCGCGGTGAGGTCCTGACGGCCGCTGCCAGCGATTCGACGTCGAAGTCGGGGTCGGCCGCGCGTGCTGCGATGACGCGCATCGCGCTGCGGTGCAGGGCGCTGGTAGAGGTCAGCAGCCAGGGGCTCGAGGTCTCAAGCGCCTGGAGCAGGAGCGCCGTCGTCAGGTGCCGCACCCCTGCCGCAAAGTCCGAGAACCCGGCATCGCGCAGGCTCATGCCCGAGTTCAGCGCCGCGTTCGACGTCGCAGCGACCGCGTCCCGGTACTCCCTCGCGGGGGCGACGAGGATCTTCCCCCGTGCGAGCTCCTCGCGAGCAGCGGGCGGGAGGACGTCGAGTTCGTAGTCGAGCTCGTACCGGGCAGTCGTGGACTCCGAGGAGAGGAGGAAGCGGGTCCCGCCCGGGAGCACGGCGGCGTCTCCCGGCCCGAGCTCGGCCGGCTCGTTCCACTCGTCCGAGTCGATCGTGCACGTCCCCTCGATCTGGAGCAGCAGCAGGGCCGCCGGAGAGGTCCGGGCGATGCTGTAAGAGGCGGCAGTGTGCCAGAGGCGAGCCATTCGGAGGTCGGGGAGGACGATCTCGTCGGCGACCAGTCGAATTTCGGAGTCGCCGACGTCCTCGCCGCACATATCCCGTTCGGCGAGCCAAGCCAGCGCATCCTGTCCCCGGAGCGAGTACTTATATCGCGGTGTCTCAGCGGGCATGCAGAAGTCCTCTCCTCATCGTGTCGAGTGACAACAGGCGATCGGCAGCCGCGTGGAGCAGGTGCCGTGATGAGTGTGCTTACACCCTGGCGACTCTGCTCTGTCAAATGCAGAATCCGGCAATGCCCGCCTCTTTCGGCGGCAATCACCGGGTTCGTGTGCCTGATTCGAGGAGTAGTCGATGAATCGTCGGGGTCTTCCTTGGAGTCATCCGCGGAATGGCGCGGAGAAGGAGGGCACCCCTGCCCGTCAGAGTTTTTCTCGGGAAGGCGAGAAGAGACGGGCCGCAAAGGAGAGAAATTGGTCGCAGCGGCGCGCTCTTCGGTGCCGTGGCGCAATCCGTACTACCGCCGCGGTGCGGACGCTCTCGCATCGGCGCCGGGCGACAGAAGGCCCGGGTCGAGTCGCTGCACGGCCCCGGCGGGAGCGACAGCGCGCTCTCGAGTGGTCGTGTGCACGAGGGGTCCGGCGGAGGCGGCCTCGCGGATCAGGCCGGCCGGGTCGTCTCGACCGTCCGCGGAGAGCCCCGAGGCGTTCCGGTCGCCTCTCGTGGGTCAGCTCCGCTCGGGTTCCGGCTCCTACTCGTAGAGCTCGGCGCTGCGCACGGCGTCCGGCTCGGCCCCGAGAGCCGCGATGAAATCGTTCAGCGCGGCGACGGCCTGCCGCTTGCTGCGCTGATCGGAAGCGGACGCGGCGATCCCTGCCGCCCGGAGCAGCGCAGTGTGGGTCACGGCGACCGGATCGTCTCGACGGACGGTGGTGACGAGGTCGCGCTGGCCCCGAAAGTAGCGGTAGAGAATGCCGATCGAGACACCCGCGCGCTGCGCCACGGCAGCGGTCGTCGGCCAGGCACCCCGATTCTCCAGCAGAAGCGCCCGCGTGGCGTCCAGCATCCGGTCGACGGTCTGTTGCGCACGCTCCTGCGTCGGAGGCGTCCGAAATGTGGTGGTGGAGTCGTTCATTCCGACACATTCTCAGGTGCAAGCTGCGAATGACCATACTTGGCGGGATGTGATCGCTAACGTGCGCGCGTCTCACGGATACTCCATAGGTTCGGCGCATCGGCACCTCTCCTCTTGTCTGATCTGCCGAACCTCGATCTCGCCGCGACTCCTCGACCGGCGCGACGATGTCACCCGCAAGGGGCAGGTCGACGCATCGGAAGAGTGACGCGCGCTCGTGTCGACGCGCGGGACGCTGTCCTGGTCGCGCTCCCGCGCGGCTCGCAGCGGTCTCGCCGCGACGTCACACTGACTGGAGCCCCCATGACCTCGAATACTCGTTCCGCTGCCCCGTCCACGCACGGTCGGCGCTCAGCGCCGCGTGCCGGAGGTGTGCTCGGCCTGATCGTGGTCGGCCTGCTTCTGAGCGGCTGCACCGCAGCACGCAGTGACGGGGCGACGGAGTCCGTCAGCGCGTCGGTCGAGATCGGCGACTGCTTCTCCCACCAGGGCGACACCTGGGTGCCCGCAGGCTGCGACAGTACTTCCGACTTCGTTGTCTTCGCTCTCCCTAACACCACAGCGACAACGGCGGACGGCGTCCAGGCCGACATGCAGTCCCTCTGCGCGGCGGCCGCCGACCCCGCACGGTTGGACGCTGTGACCGCCTTCGGCCCGACCGAGGACAGCGTGGCGGCGGGCGATACCAGAATCACCTGCGGCTACGAGAACATCCCGAGCTGAGCCCGGACTCCCCGCAGCCCGCCCTCCGACTCGTCAGGACCGGAAGCCGTGAGGACCCAACGCGGCGGAGAGATCGAGACGCTGAGCGAGGACCTCGCATGCGACCTCGGTGAGGGTGAACGAGTGGCGGACCGCGTAGAGGCGCATGACGAGCATCGCCTCCGCCGGCGAGGCTCCGATCTGGCCGACGAGGAACCCCGTCGCCTGGTGCACCTGACGCTGCCGCGCACTCACCGCCGCGCTTCCCAGCACTTCGACCAGCGCACTCCGCAGATGCACCAGCGACGCGGGTTGCAGCGAATCCGGATGGGAGAACAGGGAGTTGATCATCGAGATGGCGATCAGGGGCAGCTGGTCGGGATCGCGTAGCACGACGGTTTCGCGATCCGCCACCACCCCGCCACCGACGCTCCCCTCCAGCTTCAGGCCCATCCAGCTCACCGGAGCTGCGGCGTGCAGGGTATAGGCGGCTTCTCTCCCCGCGAGTCCCAGCTGACCGC
This sequence comes from Rathayibacter tritici, assembly GCF_002932875.1. GTDB lineage: Bacteria > Actinomycetota > Actinomycetes > Actinomycetales > Microbacteriaceae > Rathayibacter > Rathayibacter tritici. The sequence continues at coordinate 61,290 of NZ_PSWS01000023.1, read as the reverse complement.
GAGTGAGATCCCCGATCTGACGGCCGTCCTCGGTGAGGACGCTCAGTCGGCCCGCGAGAGGGAGCAGTGCGGTTGAGCGCGAGTCCGGCACGGGGATGATCTGCGCCGACGTGTGCCAGATGCGGACCAGGGTCATCCCCGGCCCGTCGAAGACCTCGGTCCGGATGGCGAGAGGTCCGCGAGGAAGGATGCTCGCGCCCCACGAGTCGAACCAGCCGTGCGCGTCGCGCCCCTCGAGCGAATGGATCTCTCGCGAGATCCTGCCGCTCTCCTTCACCGACAGATGGGCATCGAGGCCGGGTGGTATCGGAACGATCCTTCCGGAGAACTCATCGTGCATGGGATCGACTCCCGATCAGAGAGGTGTGCAGAGCGCGCCGGGCGCGGGCGAGACCGCGGGAAGCCGCAGGCGTCCTCGTGACGCCTCGACTGCGGGTCGTGAGGCAGTACTCCATGCTGGAACGCTCCGTCCTGCGAACCGTCCATGCGACTCGTCACTTCTCGTACGAGACGCTACCCGACGGCGATGACGGGTGACATCTGACGAGTATGCAGAGGAAATGCTGTCGGGATAAGACGGGACGAGAAAATGCCCCCGACGTCGAGCGAACGACGCCCTGGCCGTCATGCGGGCGTGCGCCTTCGCCACCGACGTCGGCATCCGCGAAGTCACCGGTCGGATTATCGTCAGAAAGCTCGACTTCTCCATCGACTCATCGATCTGAAGCGGACGTAGGATTCGATAATGGCCGCCCTTGACCGTGAGCAGATGCTCTTGGACACCCTGACCGCCGTCACCACCACACTGGTCGACGCGTTCGACGCGGTCGACCTCCTGCAGGACCTCGTCGACCGGTGCTCCACGCTCCTCGATGCCGATGACGCAGGTATCGTCCTGGTGGACGGGAACGGCGAACTCGTCGTGATCGCCTCGACTGATGAACGACTGTGCCTCATCGAGATGCTGCAATTCTCCTCGGACGACAGCCCCTTCGCAGAGACGATCCGCACCGGCGCCGTCGTCACCGGAGTCAGTTCGGCGGACATCGGCGCACGATGGCCATTTGTCGCAGAGGCCGTCCAGGAATGCGGATTTCAATCGACACACTCGATTCCCCTCCGCTTTGCCGGCAGAACCATCGGAGCTCTCGGGATCTTCCGCGCCACTGCGGGCGGTCTCGACGCGTCCGAGGTCTTGGCAGCGCAGGCCATCGCGGATGTCGCCACCATCGCTCTCGTCCACGAGCGGACCACCCGGATCAACACCCTGGCTCTCGAGCAGCTCCAGCACGCACTCGGCTCCCGCATTGTCATCGAGCAGGCCAAGGGGATGATCGCTCACCGCAGAGGGGTCAACATCGACGCCGCCTGGGATCTGCTCCGCGCGAAGGCGCGCGCTCGTCATGCGTCGATCAGCGTCACCGCCCATCTCCTCCTGGAGAATGTGATCACCCTGTGATTCGCGCCGCTGGCGGACAGGGGCGGACGGAGGATCGGCACGGCGGGTCGGAATGGCAAGGTTCGGACCAGCCGACGAGCCGGAACGGGCCCGCGGGCGCTCAGCCGAGCGCGGCGACCCGCTCGATCACTCCCTCGCCCAGGCGGGCGACGTACGCCTCCGGGTCAGGTCCGGCCGGCGCGAGCTGCACGTGGTCGATCCCGAGCCCCGCGTACTGTTCCATCGCCCGCACGAAGCCGTCGGGGTCGCGGAGGGGATCGCCACCGCCGGTGATGGTCTTCGTGATCGCCGCGTAGTCGCGGTCGAGCTCGTCGCAGTGCCGTTTCAGCACATCGAGCTTGTGCGCCACGTCGTCCGCGCCGGTGCCGAACAGGTTGCAGGCATCGCCGTACTGGGCGACGAGGCGCAGCGTCTTCCGCTCCCCGCCGCCGCCGATCAGAATCGGCGGGCCCGGCTGCTGGATCGGCGCCGGGTGGTTCAGCGTCTCCGCCAGCCGGTAGTGGGTCCCCTCGAATGGCCCGTCGTCCTCGCTCCACATCTGACGGCAGATCCGCAGTGTCTCCTCCAGCCGCTCGAACCGCTCCTTGAGCGGCGGGTACGGAACACCGAGTCCGAGGTGCTCGCGCTCGTACCAGGCCGCGCCGATACCCAGCATCGCTCGCCCGCCGGAGAGCACGTCGAGGGTGGTGACGATCTTCGCCAGCAGGCCCGGATGCCGGTAGGTCACGCCGGTGACCAGCAGCCCCAGCCGCATCCGCTCTGTCTGCCCGGCGACGAAGCCGAGCGAGGTATAGCCCTCGAGCATCGGATCCTCGCTGGTCGCGAAGTGCTCCATCTGGAAGTAGTGGTCCATCAGCGTGAACCAGGCGCAGCCGACCTCCTCGGCCGTCCGCGCGGTCTTCCCGAGGATCGGTGCGATCCCCGCGCTCCCTCCGGGGAGGGTGAAGTTCATGAAGTGAATGCCGAGCTGCATGCGCGTCTCCTATCGTCCCGGGATGTCCAGGAGCCAGTGTGCGCCGAGCCGCTGCTCAATACGCCGACGCGCCGGCGCCCCGAGCGATGTCTCACCACTGATCCCACGAGGCACGCTGGGGCCCCCTTCGGAAAGGTGCACTCATCATGGAAGCGCTGCTGTCACTGCATCTGTTGGCCGCGGAAGCCCATCAGGATCGTCTCCGTCTCTCTTCGCCCGACCCCACTCATCTTGCGTCGCCACCCATACGACCTCGAAGTCCCGGCCGCGAACCACACAGCCTAAAGACCGCACGATCACCCGGTCACCCCCGCTGTCGTCGCCTCCACAAAATCTCCGGCGTCAATGTTCATTCCCTTACCATGCCGCCTGCCACATTGAGGCAAGAGAAAAATCTGCCAGATTATCGCTTGTGGCAGATCCCTGTGGCAGACTGGACGGGCCGGACCGGGCTTTGCCACAACGAAAGAGGTGATTGACATGGACGCAGCCGAGTTCAAACCGCCATACATGTCATTCCAGACGTTTTGGTCGTTCATCGACGAGCTGGCCAGCAAGCCGCTTCCTCCTCGCATCGACAGGTCGCTGATGAACTCCAGGTCGGGTACGGATCAGGCCAACCTCTCCATGGCCCTGGCCTCGTTCGGTCTGACGGGCGAGGACGGAACAGTGCAGTCGAATCTCATAGACCTCGTGCAAACCCCGACGGATGAGCGGAAGGCAAAGTTCGGGCGCCTGGTCGGGCAGTACTATTCGGCCGCGCTCGACCTGTCGGAGCAGAACGGGACGGAAGCAGACCTCCGCAGGGCCTTCACCGAGTCCTGGCCGTCGATCGCGTCCTCCGACACACGACGCAAAGCGATTACGTTCTTCCTCCACGCGGCACGAGCGGCCGACATCCCGCTTTCACCACACTTTCCGACCACTCGAGCTGGTTCAGGGGCTCCCGGAGTGCCGCACCCACTCCGCGTATCGAAACGAAGGACTCCCACCACACCGGTCCAGACGCCGCCCGCCGAGAATCGAGCACTCGCCTCGGTCGGAGGTCACTTTCAGCGCGTCGAGCTCCGCTCCGGTGGGGAAGTGACGCTGAGCTATGACGTCAGCCTCTTCGACCTTGATACCTACGACCAGAACTTCGTCCTTGAGTTGATCGGGGCAGTGAAGAACTACCGATCAGCCGAGTCTGCCCTCTCTCGAGACGTTGGAGACAGACCGGATCCCGTGGAGGAGGCATGAACATTACGGACACGTCTCACCAGCACGAGACCCTGGGACACAGAACGATCGTGTACATCGACGGATTCAACTTGTACTACGGAGCATTAAAACGAACCCCGTACAAGTGGCTCGACCCGGTCACCTTCGCCGAGAGCCTCCTGCCAAGGAATCAGGTCACTCGCGTGCGATATTTCACCGCGAGGATCAAGCCGCGTCCCGATGACCCTCAGGCCCCGTCACGACAGCAGGCGTACCTCCGAGCCCTGTCTGCCAACGTTCGACTAACTATCCATGAAGGTCAGTTCTTCACGTCTCACGTTCGTATGACACAGGCGGACCCTGACGCGCGTCCCCGGACAGTTAAAGTTATAAAAAGCGAGGAAAAGGGGTCCGACGTCAACCTCGCGACTTACCTGATGCGTGACGCCTACTTGAATGAGGCAGAAGCATTCGTCGTCATTTCGAACGACTCCGACCTTACCGAACCAATGCGACTCGTGAAACATGAGGCCGGCAAGATTGTCGGGCTCATCAGCCCATACCCCACCAACAGCCGAGCGCTGATGACGTGCGGCCCCGACTTCGCGAAAACCGTTCGCACTCATCATCTCGAAAATTCTCAGATGCCAGTTGCCGTGTCTCTTCCTGACGGATCAACCGTGCGAAAGCCGGAGCACTGGTGAAAAAGCAGAGGCCCCGCTGAAGGGGCCTCGCGACCGGTAGCCGAAGCATCCGGGGGTGTGAAGAAACTGTAACATGCGCTGGCCGCAGCCTCCACCCAAGCGACATCACTGAGCCTGGGCGCGCCCCGCGCGTCACTTGCCGACGCGGAAGCGGTTCCGGTCGAATCCGACGACGTCGCCCACCACGAGCTGGCGGCCGCGGCGCAGATCGACCTCGCCGTTGACCGTCACGAGCCCCTCGGCGACCGCCTCCTTCGCCTCGCCGCCCGAGAGGATCCCCGCGAACTTCAGGAACTGCCCCAGCCGGATCGACCCGCCGCCCAGCGGGACGTTCTCGGTCGAGTCCTCAGCGTTCACGAGCGGCCGATCCGGTAAGGAACGGCCGAGTTGTCGTACGCCATCGGCAACTCCATCACTCGGAAAATGTCCGGAGAGTACCAGTGCTCCTTACCCCCGCGACCATGAGTACCCAAAGATCGAAGCCATCCGCGGCCTTCGGCATTGCGGATGAGGTTCCTGGCGCCCTGGTTCGTGATGTCGAGACGGGCTTGAACATGCCGGACCGTCACGAACGGATTGCGCACGATGATCTCCACGAGTCGAGGCAGGTTCGACCTCTCCTTGATCGCTTCCTCGTAGTAGCGCTCGCGGATCCCGATGAGCTCCCGGGAACGTGCGACCGCATCGTCCGACTGTGCGCGGACCGCTTCGAGGAAGAACGTCAGCCAGCCCTCCACGTCGCCGGTCTCTCGGACGGCCTGCAAGCGCTCGTAGTACTCCTCGCGGTGGGTCTCGAAGAAGTGGGAGAGGTACAGGAGGGGCTGGGGAAGTCTCCTCCGTTCCATGAGGAGCAGGTTGATGAGCAGACGCCCGATCCGCCCGTTGCCGTCGAGAAAGGGGTGGATCGTCTCGAACTGATAATGCATGAGGCCCGCTTGGATCAAGGCAGGAAGGTGCCGTCCGTCGTCATTCACGAAACGCTCCCAGTCGCCAAGTAGATCACCCAGGTGGACAGGCAGTGGAGGAACGAAGGTCGCGATATCCGGCGTTGCGCCGGCGTGCCCGACCCAGACCGGGGACGTCCGGAACTCGCCCGGGTTCTTCTCCTCGCCTCGCACTCCTGTGAGGAGCGTCGCGTGTACGGCGAGGATCAGCCGCTGGGTGAGGGGAAGGGTCTTCGCCAGCTTGTACGCCTGGTGCGTCGCTTCGAGGTAGCGGTGGACCTCGGCCGTGTCGTCGTTCCGCGAGTCCTCATCGATTTCGGACTGGAAGACGTCCGAGAGGGACGCCTGGGTCCCCTCGATGCGGGAGCTCGCCAGGGCCTCCCTCCTCAGGTAGGGCCCGATGAGTTGCCCCGGATCGGTGATGAGCATCCCGAGGCCCTGAAGATGGCCCAGGGCTGCGTCAGCCTCCGAGAGGGCTGACACAACCTCCGCGGAGAGATCCATGGCGCGGGGCAGATGCTTCGGCAGGTAGTAGGTGAACGCCCACTTGTTCCCTGGTTCCTGAGTCGGGCTCCCGAAGGGCGAGTCGGCGAAACGATGCTGATCCATACGTCGACGCTACAACAGAACGGGCCCCGGAGTTGGAATTCTGGGGGACCGACCTAACCCAGTTGGACCGTCGGCGGCGCCCTCCAACTCAGCCCCTTGATCGTGGGACCGTCAGACCGCCGGGATGTCGGCGAAGCGGGAGAAGTGGCCGTGGAAGCCGACCGTCACCGTTCGGGTCGGACCGTTGCGGTGCTTCGCGACGATGAGGTCGGCCTCGCCCGCCCGCGGATTGTCCTTCTCGTACGCGCTCTCGCGGTGCAGGAGGATCACCATGTCGGCGTCCTGCTCGATCGAGCCCGACTCGCGCAGATCCGAGATCGCGGGCAGCTTGTCGGCGCGCTGCTCGGGGCCTCGGTTCAGCTGCGAGAGTGCGATGACCGGCACCTGCAGCTCCTTCGCGAGCAGCTTGAGCGCACGCGAGAACTCCGAGACCTCCTGCTGGCGACTCTCGACCTTCTTGCCGGAGGTCATCAGCTGGAGGTAATCGATGACGACCATCTTGAGGCCGACGCGCTGCTTGAGCCGGCGGCACTTCGCGCGGATCTCCACCAATGTCATGTTGGGCGAGTCGTCGATGTAGAGGGGCGCGTCGTTGATCCTTCCGCGGGTGGAGGCGATGGTCGTCCAGTCGCGCTGGTCGACCGTGCCCTTGCGCATGTGCTGCAACGGCACCGAGGCCTCGGCCGAGAGGAGGCGCATCGCGATCTCGCTGCGCCCCATCTCGAGCGAGAAGAAGATCGTGGCCATGTTGTGCTTGATCGCGGCGGCGCGGGCGAAGTCGAGCGCGAGAGTCGACTTTCCGAGCGCGGGTCGCGCGGCGACGATGATCATCTGCCCGGGGTGGAAGCCGTTGGTCAGGTCGTCGAGGTCGGCGAAGCCCGTGGGCACACCCGTGAAGGCACCGTCCTTGTGCGCGGCCGCCTCAATCTCATCGATCGCGACCGTCACGGCGTCGGTCAGCGGGACGTAGTCCTCCGCCGTCTCGGACCCCGTGACGTTGTAAATCTCGGCCTGCGCTGAATTGACGAGATCGAGCACCTCGCCCTCGCCCTGGTAGCCCATCTGCGCGATCCGGGTGCCCGCCTCGACGAGACGACGCAGCAGCGCCCGCTCGGCGACGATGGAGGCGTAGTAGCCCGCGTTCGCGGCGGTCGGCACCATCGAGGTGAGCGTGTGCAGGTAGTCGGCTCCGCCGGCCCGCTGAAGCTCGCCCTGCTTGGTGAGCTCGTCAGTGACCGCGATGACGTCGGTCGGCTCGCCGTGCGAGTAGAGGGCGAGGATCGCGTCGAACACGATCTCGTGCTTGGGGATGTAGAAGTCCGTGCCCTTGACGCTCTCGACGACGTCGGCGACCGCATCCTTCGAGAGCAGCATTCCGCCGAGAGCCGATTGCTCGGCGAGGAGGTCGTGTGGAGGAGTCCGCTCGTTGCCGCGGGACTCGCCGCGTCCGTCCGAGCCGGGTACCGCCAGGTGCGCGATCGTCATGCCTTCGCCTCCTCCTGTCGGTGCTGCGCATCCGGATGAACCGGTGTCGGGTCCGGTCTACCAGCGACCTCCGACAGCGGCGCACGGGCGCCTGCCCGCACCCCTCGCGGGGCGCTGCGCCACCCTACGGACCGCTACCCGCAGCACGCAAACCGCCCTGTGGAGAGAGCTGTGCAGAACCGAGGAGAAACGCCGTGCCCACTGTGGGCAACATGTGCACAACCCTGTGGGATTCGGCGCTGCCGGGAAGTATTTTCTCAGACCTGACCAGGCTTTTTCCGCTTTCCACAGCTGTGTGGGGAAAAGAGTCTCAAGACCACCGTGAAGGTTGGTCCCGCCGGAGGGTGTATGTGGATGGAGCTGTGGACAACGGTTACGACGGAGGGCGGTGCGAGGGGACCCGTGAGTCCTCTCGCACCGCCCTCCGCGGCGTTCTCGCGGCCTTACTTGGCCGCGACCACCTGCAGCTTCACGGTGGCCTGGATGTCGTCGCGCAGACGCACCACGGCCTCGTGCTCGCCGACATGCTTGATCGCGTTCGCGATCACGATCTTGCGCTTGTCGAGCTCACCGAATCCGGCTGCCGCCACCGCGTTCGCGATGTCGGAGGTCTTCACCGAGCCGAACAGGCGGCCGTCCTTGCCGGCCTTGACCGTCAGCTTCACGCGGTTGGCCTCGAGGACCTGCTTGGTGTGCTGAGCCTCTTCGATGGTCTTGTGCTCACGAGCGGCTCGCGCCGACTTGATCTGCTCGACCTGCTTCTCGCCACCGCGGGTCCACGCGACGCCGAAGCCCTGCGGGATGAGGTAGTTGCGGGCGAACCCGTTTTTCACGTCGACGACGTCGCCGGCGGAACCGAGCCCGTCGACCTCGTGGGTCAGGATGACCTTGGACATACCGTTACCTACCTTCCGCTGCCGGCGTAGGGCAGGAGCGCCATCTCGCGGGCGTTCTTGACGGCGCGGGCGATGAGGCGCTGCTCCTGGACGGAGACGCCGGTGATACGACGGGCGCGGATCTTCCCGCGCTCCGAGATGAACTTGCGGAGGGTCGCGACGTCTTTGTAGTCGATGACACCCACGCGGACCGACTTCGCGGGGGCCGCGTTCTTCGCGCCCTTGCCGCGGATCGGCTTGCGGCGGTCGCCGCTGCTCTTTCCAGCCATAGTGGTTTCCTTAGATTCTGGTTCGCCCCTGCCCCGTCGCGAGCGATCGCGGTGCGGGTGGGGCGGGATTCAGGTGAGGAGAGCGTCCAAGCCGAGGCTCAGAACGGCGTCTCGTCGTTGTAGCTGCCCGGCGTGCTCCACACGTCGCCACCGGCAGGAGCGCTCGGCGCCCACGGCTCCTCAGCCTGGCCGCCACGGTTGCCGCCGGTGGTGCCGGAGCCGCCCTGGTTGCCGCCGCCGAAGCCGCCCTGGCCACCGCCGATCTGACCGCCGTTGCCCTGGCCGCCACCGGCCTGGCCGCGTCCGCCTCCACCGGAGGCGCGCGTGACCTGCGCGGTCGCGTAGCGAAGCGACGGCCCGATCTCGTCGATCTCGAGCTCGATGCTGGTGCGCTTCTCGCCTTCCTTCGTCTCGTAGGAGCGCTGCTTCAGGCGGCCGGTCGCGACGACACGGCTCCCCTTGGTCAGCGTCCCCGCGACGTTCTCGGCGAACTCGCGCCAGACGGAGGCGCGGAGGAACAGCGCTTCGCCGTCCTTCCAGTCGTTCGCCTGACGGTCGAAGGTGCGCGGCGTGGAGGCGATGGTGAAGTTCGCGACCGCGAGCCCGCCCTGCGTGTAGCGCAGCTCGGGGTCAGCGGTGAGGTTCCCCACCACGGTGATGATCGTCTCGCCAGCCATGAGCGCTACGCCTTGGGAGCGGCCGAGGCCTTGGCCGCCTTGCGGGCGGCCTTCTCGTCGGCGAGCTTCGCGGCGGCCGCGACCTGGGCGATGCCCTCTTCGGCCCGCAGCACCTTGGTGCGCATGACGGCCTCGGACAGCTTCAGCTGACGGTCGAGCTCGTTCGCGGCGGCGGAGGTCGACGTGAAGTCGACGACGGCGTAGATGCCCTCGGACTTCTTGTTGATCTCGTACGCCAGACGACGGCGGCCCCAGACGTCGACCTTGTCGATGGATCCACCATCGGTGCGGATGACGTTGAGGAACTTGTCGAGACTCGGAGCGACGGTGCGCTCATCGATCTCGGGGTCCAGGATGACCATGATTTCGTACTGATGCGTCACTAACCCACCTCCTTCGGACTGAACGGCCACGGTATTTCCGTGACAGGAGGGTATGTAGCATCTGCCCACTCCCGCGGACGCGAGTGCGTCTGGTCGTGAACAACCTGGATAGACTACAGCAGGACCACCGCGACGCGCCGGGCAGGTCGCGGGCGGGCGGTGTCAGCGCCTCAGCGCGACGCCCACCACTCGCGGAGCCGCTGCGTCGCGATCTCCTCGCCGAGCGGACCCTCCTCCAGCCGCAGCTCGAGCAGGAACCGGTACGCCTGCCCCACCTCGGGCCCCGGAGCCAGGCCGAGGATCTCCATGATTCGGGTGCCGTCCAGGTCGGGCCGCTTCGAGGCCAGCTCCTCCTTCTCGGCGAGCTCGGCAATGCGCGCCTCGAGGTCGTCGTAGGCGTGTGAGAGTCGGTCGGCCTTGCGTCGGTTGCGCGTGGTCACGTCAGCGCGAGTGAGGATGTGCAGCCGCTCCAGCAGGGGCCCCGCGTCGGTCACGTAGCGGCGCACCGCGGAGTCGGTCCACGCGCCGTCCGTGTACCCGAAGAACCGCAGGTGCAGCTCGATCAGCCGGGCGACCTCGGTCATGGACTGCTTGTCGAACTTCAGCGCGCGCATCCGCTTGATCGCGAGCTTGGCGCCGACCAGGTCGTGGTGGTGGAAGCTCACCGCGCCGCCGGCCTCGAGACGTCGAGTGGCCGGCTTGCCGATGTCGTGCAGGAGTGCCGCGAGCCGCAGAACGACGTCAGGAGCGGCTCCGGGGTTCCGGGACTGCTCCAGCGAGATCGCCTGCTCCAGGACGGTGAGGCTGTGCGTGTAGACGTCCTTGTGGTGGTGGTGTTCGTCCTGCTCCAGGCGCAGGGCGGGCAGCTCCGGGAGGACGTGACCGGCTAGACCGGTGTCGACCAGCAGCTCCAGCCCGGCTCGCGGCGAGGGTGTCGCGAGGAGCTTGCGCAGCTCCTCCTGCACACGCTCCGCCGAGACGTCGCGGATCCGGCCGGCGAGCTCCGCCATCGCCCACTCCACCTCGTCGGTGGTGCGGAAGCCGAGCTGCGAGGTGAAGCGCGCCCCGCGGAGCATTCGGAGCGGGTCGTCGCCGAAGGAGAGGTCGGCCGGGGCGGGGGTGCGCAGCCGCTCGGCGAGCAGGTCCTCGACACCCCCGGACGGATCGATGAGGACCACCTCGGGGAGCCGGAGCGCCATCGCGTTCACCGTGAAGTCGCGCCGCACGAGATCCCCCTCGAGCGAATCGCCGAACTCGACCTCGGGCTTGCGGCTCACACCGTCATAGCTGTCGCTGCGATAGGTCGTGATCTCGACCGTCTCCCCCGACACGCGCGCGCCGATCGTGCCGAAGGCCCGACCGATGTCCCAGTGCGCCTCGGCGATCGGAGCGACGATCCGCACGATGTCGTCGGGACGAGCGGAGGTGGTGAAGTCCAGGTCGTGCACGCCGTGTCCGAGGAAGGCGTCACGGACCGGTCCCCCGACGAGGGCGAGCTCGTGCCCCTCCGCCGAGAACGCCTCCGCCAGCCGCGCCACGGTCGGCGTCTGCGCGAGTGCGCGGAGAGTCTCGAGAGCGGTCTGGACGCTGTGCATTCGCACGATCCTAGTCGTGGGGGGTGTCGCGACAGCGGATAACCGTGTCATACGGTTACCAGTCAGCACCGGGCACTCCGGGCGCGCGTCGCCTGCCCGGAGGAGGCCTGCCCGTAGAATCACCCGCATGGAGGCCGAGTGAGACCGATGCATCGGCGCGACCCCTCCCTCCGCTCGCGGGCGGCGCTTCTCCTTCTCCGTTCCACAGCTGCCGCCGCCCTCGCGCTCGGCCTCTCCGGCGTCGCCTCCCCCGCGCTCGCGGCCCCGAACGGCTCGACCGCCGTCACCGCGCCCGCCTCCGGCAGGGTCACCACGACGGCCGGAGCCGGCCAGGACGGAGTCCTGCGCCCCGGTGGAGACCTCCAGCTCTCGATCGCCGTACGTAACGACACCACCGAGGCGATCGACACCGCCGACGTCACCGTCGCCCTCTCCTACGCCACCCTCGATACCCGCGCCGAGCTGCACGACTGGCTCGACGCCGAGGCCGACAACGACACCGACCCCGTGCAGGCGGGCGCACAGCTCCGCCTCGCGCCCTCGAGTACCGCCGAGGTCGGTCTCACCGTTCCGGTCGATCAGATCCCCTTCTCGAAGGACCGCACCGCCCTCGGCACTCACGCCGTCCTGGTCACTGTCACCGGACCGGGCGGTGTCGTCTCGACCGCCCGGACGGCGGTGGAGCTCGCCGACGAGGCGGCCCCCGAGCGCGAGACCGGCGTCAGCGTCCTCGTGCCTCTCACCGTCCCGGACACCGCGGACGGCCTGCTCTCGGCCGAGACACTTGCCGACGACACGAACAGCACGGGAACCCTGACCCGCCAGCTCGACGAGGTCATCGGGAAAGGAGTGACGATCGGGGTCGACCCGCGCATCCTCGCCTCGATCCGGATCCTCGGCCGCTCCGCTCCGAAGTCGGCCCTCGACTGGCTCGACCGCCTGCAGACCGCGCCGAACGAGCGCTTCGCCCTGCCGTACGCCGATGCCGACGTCTCGGCGCAGGCGCAGGCCGGCCTCGCGACGCTCCTCTCTCCCGTCTCCTTCGAGTACGCGATCGACAACAAGCGGTTCGCCGCGGCGCCCGGCACCGCTACTCCCGCCCCCACCACAGCCGCCGACGCCGGCCAGCCCGCCGAGGATCTGCCGGCGCGACCGAGCGCCGAGTCGCTGGTCGCCTCGGACTGGAGCACCTCGCTCGGGAACGTCGCCTGGCCGGACGAGGGCACCCTCCGCGGCTCCGACCTCGACGTCTACGCGGCCAGCGGCGTGAACCGCACCATCGTCGCCTCCGACGGGCTCCTACTCCCGCAGGACGTCACCACGACCGCGCGGGCGAGCGTCGGCGCCTCCGACCTCGTCGTGGCCGACTCCCGGCTGACCGATGCCTTCAACGCGGCCGCGACCGCCACCGACGACACCGAGTGGCGTGCTCGTGTGTCCGTCATCGCCACCGATCTCGCCGAGGTGCAGGAGGAGGGCGAGGCACCAAGCGTGGTGCTCACCCTCGGCCGCGACTCCGCGCTCAGCGCCGAGCGCCTGTCCGAGACCCTCGACGCGATCGACTCGCTGCCGTGGTCCCGCGCCACCACCCTCTCCTCGGCCCTCGCCGTCCCCGCCACCCAGGGCGCGAGCGTCGTCGACTCGCCCGAGTCGACGCTCCGGGTCAATCAGGTTCGCGGCCTACTCGGCTCCGGCTCCAGGGTCGAGGCTTTCTCGTCAGTGCTGCAGAAGCCTGAACTGCTAACGGGCAAGAGCCGCAACGACGTCCTCGCGCTGCTCTCCGTGGGCTGGCGCGGCGACGGCAGCGCCTGGCGCGATGCCGTGACTACGGCTCGCGAGCAGGCCGACACTACGCTCTCGCTGGTCTCGATCGACGCGACCGACAGCATCCTGCAGGTCTCCCGAGACTCGAGCATCCCCGTTTACGTCCGCAATCAGCTCCCGTGGCCCGTCGCCGTCCGGATCCAGGCCTCCACCTCGAACGCCGTCCTCGACATCGATGAGGGCGCCATCGAGACCACCGCGATCGACGCCCGCTCACAGGGCCGCGTCCTCATTCCGGTGAAGGCCCGCGTCGGCAACGGCGAAACGAGCCTGGGCCTGCAACTCACCTCGTCCGACGGCGCTCCGATCGGCACTGCGACCGGGATGACAACCAGCGTTCGCGCCGACTGGGAGACGGTGGGCACGCTCGTCATCGGGATCGTGCTCGTCATCGTCTTCGGGCTCGGCATCATCCGCAACATCCTCCGTCGCCGTCGAGGCGACACCCCCGAGGAGGAGGACCCGAACGCCGTGCTCGCGGTCCAGCCCGGCCTCGACGACCAACGATCGGACCCGCGTGGCTAGCTTCTCCCTCGGACGCGCGAGCGCCGTCCTCGCCTCCGGCACGATGGTCTCGCGGATCCTCGGCTTCGTGATGTCGATCGTGATGGCGAACACGATCGGAGCCGCGGTGGCACCGGGCGCGGACGCCTTCACCACCGCGAACCTCCTGCCGAACACGATCTACTCGATCATCGCCGGCGGTGCGCTGAACGCTGTGCTCGTCCCGCAGATCGTCCGAGCGGGACTGGATGCGGACGGCGGACGCGGGTACATCAACCGACTGCTCACCCTGGCACTCGGACTCCTGCTGGTGACCACGGTCGCGGCGACCCTGCTCGCACCCCTGCTCGCGCGCCTCTACGCGCCCGGCTACGGGCCGGAGCAGTACCAGCTAGCCGTCGCCTTCGCCTTCTGGTGCCTGCCGCAGGTCTTCTTCTACGGTCTCTTCACGATCCTCGGCGAGGTCCTCAACGCGCGCGGCTCGTTCGGCCCCTTCACCTGGGCGCCGGTGCTGAACAATGTCGTCGTGATCGCCGGGCTCCTGGCGTTCATGCTGCTGTTCGGCGCCGATCCGGACGGAGATCGACCGGTCGAATCGTGGACGTCGGCGATGGTCTCCCTGCTCGCCGGCAGCGCGACGCTGGGCATCGTCGTGCAGTCGCTGTTCCTGATGCTCTTCTGGCGGAAAGTCGGCCTCAGCTATCGGCCGGACTTCCGCTTCCGCGGTGTCGGTCTCGGCACAGCGGGGCGGATGTCGCTGTGGTCGTTCGCGACGGTGCTGCTGACGATCGGCGCCGGGATCGTCGAGAGCCGGGTCTCCTCCATCGCCTCCGGTGAGGGCCCCTCGGCGGCGGCGCTGCAGAAGGCGTGGCTGATCTTCATGCTCCCGCACTCGGTGATCGCGATCTCGATCGCGATGGCGTACTTCACCAAGATGAGTGGGCACACCGCCCGGGGAGAAATGAAGGAATTCCGCTCCGACGTCTCCACCTCGCTCCGGCTCGTGCTGATGATGCTGGTCTTCGCCGCCGCAGCCATCGTCGTCGTCGCCGTGCCGTTCGGCTCCGTTTTCACTGACCGCTTCGCCGACGCGCAGGCCATCGGTGCCATCGCCACGGCCTACGTGATCGCCCTGCCGCTGTTCTCCTCTATCGCTATCGTGCAGCGCGCCTTCTATGCGTTGAGCGACGGACTGCGACCGTTCCTGTTCACTCTGGTGCAGGTCGTCGTCGCGGTCATCGGCTACCTCGTGGTGCTCCGCCTCCCCGTCGACCAGGTGGCTATCGGCATCGCCGCGGCCACCTCACTCGGCATCTGCGTGCAGGCCGTGGTGGCTGCCCTCCTCCTGCGGCGCCGGCTCGGGGGGACGGGAGGCAGGCGGATCCTGGTCCGGCTCGTGCAGTTCACCATCGCTGCGGTGCCCTCGGCGGCTGTCGGCTACGGCGTTCTCGTCGCTCTCGGAGGGACGCGGCCGGACGGTTTCGCCGTCTCGAACTACGTCGAACCGCTGCTCTCGATGGCGGTGATCGGTACGGCGATGGCGCTCGTCTACGTCGCGGTCCTCTGGTTCCTGCGGGTACCGGAGTTGCGTGCTCTGCTCGCGCCGGTCCTCCGCCGTCTGGGCCGCTGACTCGTCTCGCGATAATACCTGGTCAGGCGCGGTTTCCGAGGCGAGCCCCTGCCGGTTCAGAGAGCGGAGCCGCCGCCCTCAGCCCCGAGGAATAGCGCCCGCCTAGGATGTGTTGTAGCCCACGGAGCCGCGGAACGTTCGAGCGACCGGCTTCCGGTGCTCGGCCTTCGCCCCACCCGTCACCGCTCGACCACACCCGAGGAGTTGCCGTGCGCGACATCGTCATCATCGGATCCGGTCCAGCCGGCTGGACCGCCGCCATGTACGCGGCGCGCGCCGAACTGCACCCGGTGGTCGTGGCCTCGTCGGTCGAGATAGGCGGGGATCTGATGAACACCACCGACGTCGAAAATTTCCCCGGCTTCCCCGACGGCATCCTCGGCCCCGAGCTGATGACTGCGATGCAGGCGCAGGCCGAGAAGTTCGGCGCCGAGACGTTCTACGACGACGTCACCTCCCTCGATCTCGACGGTGAGGTGAAGACGGTCCACCTCGGCTCCGGCGAGAGCATCGAAGCGAAGACCGTCGTCGTCGCAACCGGCTCGGCCTACCGCAAGCTCGGACTCCACGACGAGGACCGCCTATCGGGACACGGTGTCTCGTGGTGCGCCACCTGCGACGGCTTTTTCTTCAAGGGGAAGACCATCGCGGTCGTCGGTGGAGGCGACTCCGCGATGGAGGAGGCGACCTTCCTCACCAAGCACGCGGCGAAGGTCTACCTCATCCACCGCAAGAACTCGCTCCGCGCATCGAAGGTCATGCAGAAACGCGCCTTCGACAACGACAAGATCGAGTTCATTTGGAACGCCGAGGTAACCGGGATCTCCGGCGAGAACCATGTCGACGGCGTACAGCTGCGCGACACGGTCGACGGCACCGAGTCCCACCTCGACCTCGACGGCCTGTTCATCGCGATCGGCAACGACCCGCGCACCCACATCGTGCACGGCAAGCTCGACCTCACCACCGAGGGCACCATTTCGGTGGTCGGCCGCTCTTCCCAGACCTCCGTTCCCGGCGTCTTCGCCGCTGGCGACGTGATCGACCCGACCTACCGTCAGGCCGTCACCGCCGCCGCATCCGGAACGGTCGCCGCGCTCGACGCGGAGCACTACCTTGCTTCGCTCGCCGACGGCGTCGCCCACACCGACGGCTCACCCCGGGCCGAGCTCATCACCCGCTGACCGTTCGGTCAGCTCACACCGGAGCCGGCGGCCGCCGACTCGTGAAGGAGAGAACACCATGTCCACCGCGAAGAGCGTCACCGACGCATCGTTCCAGTCCGACGTCCTCGACTCCGACAAGACCGTCCTGGTCGACTTCTGGGCCGAGTGGTGCGGCCCGTGCCGCATGGTCTCGCCGATCCTCGACCAGATCTCGGCCGAGCACGGCGACAAGATCGAGATCGTCAAGCTGAATGTCGACGAGAACCCGCAGACCGCTGCGAAGTACCAGATCACGTCCATCCCGGCGATGAAGGTCTACCAAAAGGGCGAGGTCGTCAAGACCGTCATCGGCGCCAAGCCGAAGCCCGCTCTTGAAGCCGATCTGGCCGCGTTCCTCTGAGTTCACGTCCCACTCGGCCCGTGTGGCCGCCGGAGAACCCTCGTCACGCTGTGGCGGGGGTTCTCCGTCTTTCACCGCTGTTTCACGTGAAACGGGGCAGGCCACGGTTCCCTCGGTGGCGCCCGACCTCCACGGCACAGCACAGGAGCGGCCGGTACTGTGGATCCACCCGGCCTCGGCACGGGCGACCCTGTCCACCGATCGAAGCGGAACAACCATCGTGACCAACCGCGGCACCAACCTCGACCCCTGGTATAACTCCTACGCGGAGCGCACGGCCGGTCTGGCCGCCAGCGAGGTCCGGGCTCTGTTCGCCGTCGCGTCGCGCCCCGAAGTGGTCTCGCTTGCCGGGGGAATGCCGTTCGTGTCCGCGCTCCCCCAGGATCTGGTGTCCGGCGCCATCGACACAGTGATGCGCGAACAAGGTCCCGTCGCGCTGCAGTACGGATCCGGTCAGGGTGTCCCCGTCCTCCGGGAGCAGATCCTGGACGTGATGGCCCTCGAAGGTATTTCCGCGAGCGCAGACGACATCGTCGTCACCACGGGCTCGCAACACGCCCTGGAGCTCGTCTCCAAGCTGTTCCTCGACCCCGGTGATGTCGTCCTCTCCGAGGGCCCCAGCTATGTCACGGCGATGGTTATCTTTCGCTCGTACCAGGCCGAGGTCGAGCACGTCCCGATGGACGAGCACGGTCTGATCCCTGCGGCACTGCGGGAACACATCGCCCGGGTCCGCGCCGCCGGAAAAAGGATCAAGTTCCTCTACACGATCCCCACCTTCCACAACCCGGCCGGAGTGACGCTGAGCTGGGAGCGCCGGGTCGAGATCCTCGAGATCTGCACGTCCGAGGGAATCCTCGTCCTGGAGGACAACCCGTACGGACTCCTCTACTTCGAGGACGTGCCGCCGAAGGCGATGCGCTCGCTCGAGGAAGACGGTGTCATCTATCTCGGCACCTTCTCCAAGACGCTCGCGCCCGGATTTCGGGTCGGTTGGGCGCTCGCGCCGCACGCGATTCGCGAGCGCCTCATCCTCGCCAATGAGGCGGCCGTCCTCAGTCCTTCGTCGTTCAGTCAGCTCGTGATCTCCCAGTACCTCACGACTGCCGACTGGAAGGCCCAGATCGACACCTTCCGCGGCGTCTACCGAGAGCGCAAGGAGGCCATGCTCCGGGGTTTGCAGAATCACCTCCCCGATCTGCGCTGGACGAACCCGAACGGCGGGTTCTACGTCTGGGTGACCTTGCCGGACGAGCTCGACTCGAAGGCGATGCTGCCGAGGGCAGTGAAAGAGCTGGTCGCCTATACGCCGGGCACCGCTTTTTACAGCAACGGAGACGGTCGGCAGAACATCCGCCTGTCCTTCTGCTATCCGACTCCAGAGCGGATCGGAGACGGGATCCGGCGGCTCGCGACGGTGATCAACGGCGAACTCGATCTACTCTCGACCTTCGCCGGTACCGGTCGGTTGACCAGCGCCGAGACGAGCAGGCGCGACGCCGGGCTGCCGCCCAACATCTCCTGACGCCGCTCCGACGATAAGAAAGGCCTGGTCATGACCGGTTTCTCTGTGCTCGACCGTCCGCTCGACATTGTCGTCATCAGTGGCGGCATCAGCCACGAACGCGACGTCTCGCTCCGCTCCGGCCGAAGGGTCGCTGACCGACTGTCGGCGATGGGCCACCGCATCACCCTGCACGAGCCTGACGGAAACCTCCTCACAACGCTTCTCCAGATGCGCCCGGACGTCGTCTGGCCGGCCGTGCACGGTGCCAGCGGCGAGGACGGTGCGCTCCTCGGTCTCCTCGAGGCCGCGGGTTTCGCTTACGTCGGTTCTCGGACGGATGCTGCGCGGCTCGCCTGGTTCAAGCCGACGGCCAAGACCCTCGTCGCTCGCGCCGGCTTCTCGACTCCCCGCTCCGTGACCCTCCCCCGCGAGACGTTCCGTGAACTTGGCGCCGCCGGCATCCTCGAGCAGGTCGAAGCACACCTTCCCGGTCCGCTCGTCGTGAAGCCCGCCCAGGGCGGATCCGCTCAGGGCGTCAGCATTGTCTCGGACTCGTCCCAGCTGCCCCGCGCGATGGTCGAGGCGTACACCTACGGCGACGTCGTCCTCATCGAGCAGCAGATCCTCGGCACGGAGGTCTCCGTCGGAGTCCTCGACCTCGGCGACGGCCCATTCGCTCTGCCGCCGGTCGAGATCGCACCCGTCGCCGGCCGCTACACCTTCGAGGCCCGCTACAACGCGGGGGAGACCCGCTTCTACACGCCGGCTCGCATTGCACCGGAGGTATCGGACGACGTTTCCCGCGCGGCCGTCGCCATCCACGAAATCCTCGGGCTCCGGCATCTCTCCCGCCTCGACTTTATTCTCGACGAAACAGGCTCCCCCTGGTTCTTCGACGCCAACGTCCTCCCCGGCATGACGGAGACCTCACTCGTCCCCCAGGCCATCGAGGCCTCTGGTCGCTACCTCGGCGACGTCTACTCGACACTCGCCAGGCTTGCCGCCTCCGCGTAGGCCGTTTCACGTGAAACGGCGGTCCTCCTCCTCGTGCTAACGTTCCCCTCGTCCGAACGACCTCACTGCTGGCAGCCTTCGTCTTTCGTACCTCTCTAGGAAGGCCAGAAGGACAGCCACCCGGCGCGGGGCATGACGCTCTGCGGCGGGCATCTGACACTCCTTGAGGATCCGCCTCAGCGGCGTGTCGAGACCTAGCTACTTAGACCATCTGAGGACGAACGTCACCGCCGCTGGGATCGCCAGCAGAGATCTGGCGGCTCAGCATTCTGACGAGGGACGCGGTCCCTACACAGCGCGCCGCGCCTCTTTGACCACCGAGAACCTGCCGAGCCGCAGCCACCGTTTCACGTGAAACGCTCTACGGTGCGAGCGACACCTCAGACGGCTCGCCGATCTCCGCGAGGATCCGATTGAGGTCCTGAATCGTCGCGAAATCGATGACCATCTGTCCCTTGCGGGCCCCCAACGTCACCTTCACCCGTGTGTTCAACCGATCACCGAGGTGATCCGCAATCGACGCGAGGTGACCGGAGTGTCCACCCTGCTCCTGTGCTGCAACACGGGTGGTCGCTCGTGGTGCCTTCAGCTGGGCAGCCGCTGCTTCCGCAGCTCGAACCGACAGATCCTCCCTGACGATCTTGTCCGCGAGCCGACGCATGAGCTCGACATCGTCGAGAGACAGGACCGCGCGAGCGTGTCCAGCCGACAGAACGCCGGCCGCCACCCGGGCCTGCACCTCCGCGGGCAGGCGCAGGAGCCGCAACGTATTCGATATCTGCGGTCGGGACCGACCGAGCCGAGTAGCGAGCGCCTCCTGGGTAATACCGAAGTCGCTCAAGAGCTGCTGGTAGGCGGATGCCTCCTCGAGCGGATTGAGATCAGCCCTATGCAGGTTCTCCAGCAGCGCGTCCCGCAGCATATTCTCGTCTGCGGTGTCCTTCACCACGGCCGGAATGGTCGTGAGGCCGGCCGCCTTGGACGCGCGGAACCGGCGTTCCCCCATCACGAGTTCGTACGTCGACTTTCCGCGGGCCGTGATCGGACGGACGACGATCGGCTGCAGGACGCCGAATTCCCGGATGCTGTGCACCAGTTCGGCGAGATCGTCCTCATCGAAGACAGACCGCGGCTGTGCCGTGTTCGGCACGATGTCGGCCAGGGGGAGTCGTGCCAGCCGAGCGCCTGGCACCTCGAGCAGCTCCTCGGCCCGAGCCGAATCGCCGACCTGATCAGGGAAGAAGACATCGACCGGTCGCGATCGCGTCTCGTCGCTGGTCGGGATGAGCGAGCCGATCCCCCGGCCGAGTCCTGTGCGCTTGGTCGCCATCAGCGTGCCTCTCCTTCGTCTGCCATCTCCGCCGGCCTGCGCGCACCCCGGCGTGCAATCTCGGCCGCAGCCTCTAGATAGGCCAGCGACCCGGACGACTGAGGGTCGTAGCTGATCACGCTCTGGCCGTAACTCGGAGCCTCGGAGATACGGACGTTGCGCGGAATGACAGCACGCAGTACCTCCTTCGGGAAGTGCTCGCGGACATCCGCGGCTACCTGCTGCGACAGATTCGTGCGGCCGTCGTACATCGTCAGCAGGATCGTTGACACGCCGAGGTTCGGATTCAGGTGCCGCTCAATCAGGTCGATGTTCTTCAGGAGCTGGCTGAGCCCCTCGAGCGCGTAGTACTCGCACTGGATCGGGATGAGCACCTCACGGGCTGCCACGAAGGCATTGATGGTCAGCAACCCGAGCGAGGGCGGGCAGTCGATGAAGACGTAATCGAACGGCTCGTCCATCCCGTCCAGCATCCGATCGAGAGCTCGACGGAGCCGCTGCTCCCGCGCGACGAGGGACACCAACTCGATCTCCGCGCCGGCCAGATGGATCGTCGCCGGGACGCCGTAGAGGGACGCGAACTCTGGGCTCTTCTGCACGACGTCGGCCAGGGGAGTGTCGTTGACGATGACGTCGTAGACGCTCGCGGTGTCCGCGCGATGCTCAATACCCAGAGCGGTCGACGCGTTGCCCTGCGGGTCCAGGTCGATGACGAGCACCTTCGCCTCACCGCGAGCGAGACCGGCCGCAAGATTCACCGTCGTCGTAGTTTTGCCGACCCCGCCCTTCTGGTTCGAGATCGTGATGACCCTCGTCGATTCCGGCTTGGGCAGCGGCTGAGCGTTCAACAGTGCCCGTCGCCGCGTCATGTCGGCGATCTCCCGGGCAAGAGGCGTCGACGAGTCGAAGCCTCCGGACAGACCGGCGGAATCGGATTGTTTCACGTGAAACCTTCGCTCAGCGAATGGGACAGATGCCAACACCGCGAAGTCGGCGCTCGATGAGCCAAGAACTCACTGCGGCGCCGTGGCGATCACCCCACTGTAGCCCGGACGACCCGCGTCACCTCGGAGAGCACGCCGTCGCCGAGTATGACGACCTCGGGCGGGGACACTCGCCAACGCCGGATCTGCTTCGCCGCCGCCTCGATCTCCTTCTCGGCGTTGATCCCCTTCAGGAGGACCAACTCGCCACCCGGACGCAGCAGGGGCGCAGTCAGCGGGATCAGCTTCGACAACGCGCTGACCGCTCGTGCCGTCACCTGGTCGAGCGGTTCAGGGAGCCGAATCTCCTCCGCTCGCGCCCGCATAACCGAGATATTATCGAGTTCGAGCTGCTCGACCTGCTCTCGGAGCCACACAATGCGGCGTTCCATCGGCTCGATAAGCACGAAGCGGACATCGGGCCGCACGATGCCCAGTACGAGCCCTGGAAGGCCAGCACCACTGCCAACATCACCCACCAGCCCCGGACGAAGGAGAGGCGCCACCAGGGCACTGTTGAGCACGTGCCGCGTCCAGAGCCGGGGAAGCTCCAGCGGTCCAATCAGACCGCGCTCCTCACCCTGCTCCGCCAGCGCCTGCGTGAAACGCCGCAGCACGGGCAGACGATCGCCGGCGATCGCCACAGCAGCCGCGGGTTCGGCCTCGAGCGTCGACTCCACGCCGCTCAGCCGCGGGTGATGACGGTGTGACGCTCGCGGGCCTCGCCGCGCGACTCCGACACGAATCCGCGCTCGCTCACCATGTCGTGCACCAGCTTGCGCTCGTACGACGACATCGGCGGCAGCGACGCCGACGTAGCGCCGTCCTCGATGCGCTCGACGGCCCGGTCGACGAGCTGCGCCAGCTCGGCCTCGCGCGCATCGCGGGAACCCCCGATGTCGAGGATGAGGCGCGAGAAGGCCCCCGTCTTCGTCTGCACCGCGAGCCTGGTCAGCTCCTGCAGTGCCTGGACCGCGTCGGGACGGGAGAGCACGCGGAGGTTGGTGTCACCGGAGGCCGTCACCGAGAGGTACGCGCGACCGTTGCGGACCTCGATGTCGATATCGCCGTCGAGGTCGCAGACATCGAGAAACTCCTCGATGTAGTCGGCGGCGACGTCGCCCTCGTCCTCGAGCTGCGACAGCGTCGACTCCGACGCCTCGTCGCCGGCGGGCGCGTCGGCATCCACAGTCGTCGCGGGTGCGTCGTCAGAAATGGTCTGCATCGGATCGGTCATGGCGGCTCTACTTCTTTCCGGCTTGCTTCTTGGAGCGGTTCTTGCTCACGGGCTGCGTGCGCTGGACCACCTTCTTCTCGACGAGAGTGACATCGCCCGCGGCCGTCGTCTCCTCGACCAGCTTGCCCTTGCGGCGCAGGCGCTCCTCGCGGGCCTTCGCGGCCTCACTGCCCGGCGTCGGCATGTTCCGGATGACGATGAACTGCTGGATCATCGTCCAGATGTTCGAGGTCAGCCAGTAGAACATGACGCCGAGAGGGAAGGCGAAGCCCGAGAAAGCAAAGACGAGCGGGAGGATGTAGAGCAGGATCCGCTGCTGCTTGAACGTCGGCGAGGCCTTGGCCTCGGGGGACATGTTCTTCGACACGATCTGCAGCTGGGTAATGAACTGCGAGGCGGTCATCAGGACCACCATGATCACCGCGATGACGATGACCGGCTCCTGGCCGCCCTGAGCGAGCGCGCCCTGGATCGACTGGTGCAACGGAGCAACGCCGAACAGGTTCGCCTCGCCGAACTGGCGGGCGAGTGTCTCATCGAGCGGACCGACGCCCTTTTGGCTGTGCTGCGCCGCGTTCAGGACCGAGAACAGACTGAAGAAGATCGGCATCTGGATCAGCAGTGGCAGACAGGAGGCGAGCGGATTGGTGCCCGTCTTCTTGTAGAGCTCCATCGTCTCGCGAGACATCGCCTCGCGGGACAGCTGGTCGCGCTTGCCCTTGTACTTGTCCTGGATCTTTTTGAGCTGAGGTGCGACCTCCAGCATCCGGCGCTGGCTCTTGATCTGCTTGACGAAGATCGGAATAAGCGCGGCGCGGATGACGATGACCAGGCCGACGATCGAGAGGACCCAGGTGATTCCTGCGGCCGCCTCCATGCCGGTGAACGTCAGCAGCTGGTGGAAGGCGACGAGGAGCAGCTCGACCACCCACTTGAGGGGCCAGAGGATCGTGCCGAGGAGGTCCATGAAGTGAGGTCAGTCCTTTCGAGGGCCCACGACGAACCCGGCTCGCGTCACAGCGAAGCGGGTCCGGCCGGAAGCCGGTCGGTGCAGGGGGATCGAGGTCGGGACGTCGTCGACGCCGCCGGCCGCCCACGGGTGGCAGCGGAGCAGACGGCGGGCCGCGAGGACGGAGCCGAGGACGAGCCCGTGGAACTGGACCGCCTGGAGCGCGTACGCGGAGCACGAGGGGTAGTAGCGGCAGACGTCCCCGTAGAGCGGAGAGACGACGGACCGGTAGGCAATCAGAAGCAGGACGCCGAGATTCCTCGGGAGCAGGAGCACCGTCCAGCCGAGCAGGGCGGGCCAGGACTCGCAGCGGGGGAGTACTGCCGTCATGAGGGGGCACCGCTCTTGCGCAGGGCCCGCGCCATCGCGGTAGCGACTTCGGCCCGCAAATCCGACCACGCAGCGTCGGCACTGCCCGGCAGTGCACGGACGACCACCTGGGTGCCCGGGTCGATCTCGCGGACAAGCTCGAACGCGACAGCCTTGAGGCGGCGGCGGACGGTGTTGCGCGTCACCGCGGTGCCGACCGTCTTGGCGACGATGAACCCGAACCGCGCAGGAGCGGCCGCGGAGGACCGGCGGACATACGTGACGGTGTGCGGTCCCGTGGACCGCACACCGCGACGGACGACTGTCCGGTACTCGCCTCCGTGGACGATGCGATTGGCTCTGGCCAGCACCGCTGGTCGGTACCGGTCGCTACTAGGCGGAGAGCTCGGTGCGCCCCTTGGCGCGGCGAGCGCTCAGGATGGCGCGGCCGGCGCGGGTGCGCATGCGCAGACGGAAGCCGTGCACCTTGGCGCGACGACGGTTGTTCGGCTGGAAGGTTCGCTTGCTCATGATTCAGATCTCCACGTACGTGTTCCGCGGCGCGAACCGGCGCCACCCGCTCGGGCGGCGACTCGGATCCTCCGGGAAGGAAGGGGTGCCCGGCTGCGGCTCCGTGAAACCTGCGAGGGCCGCACGGACGACACCGGGCAGGCGTCAACTGATTAAAGCTACGGCCTGCACCGTCGCCGGTCAAATGTGGACCGGGCGAATCCTCGATCATGCACGGAGGACGAGGGCTTCCGCTCATTGACACGCGGGAGTCGCTGTGGTGGATTTGTCTCCTGTCGGCTCGGTTGGTTACGGTGTTGAGCCGCAGTTATCCACAGGTGGGATCCGCGTCCTCCCGCTCCCGCACAGGCATCACTCGAGGCCGGTGGACAACCCTGTGGAGAAGCGGCACTCGAGACCGCGGCTCGGTTCGCGGCCCACCACCGCGCCGCGACGACCTCCGACAGGCCTCCGGACCGGACGACTCCCGCAGCGACTTCACAGCGACACCACTCAGGACCGGAGACAGATGACAGACGACACGTCGATGGTCGACGCGTGGAACGTGATCCTCGGCGCACTGTCCCAGGACGAGCGGATCACCGCTCCCCTCTACGGGTTCGTCTCGCTGGTGGAGCCCAAGGGCATCATGGCGGGCACCTTCTACCTTGAGGTCCCGAACGAGTTCACCCGCGGGATGCTCGAGCAGCGGGTGCGGGTGCCCCTGCTCAGTGCGATCGGGACGCTCGATGACTCCTTCGGCGTCTCGACGTTCGCCTTCGTGGTGAACCCCGACATCGAGCACGAGCCGCTCAGCTCCCCGTCGCCGGCGGAGTCGATGAACCCGTTCGAGCCCATCACCGCATCCTCGGCCACGGTCGCGCCGACCCGTGTCGTCGAGGAGCTGCGAACCGTGCCGGCCACGGACACCCGGTTGAACCCCAAGTACAGCTTCGACAACTTCGTCATCGGAGGATCCAATCGGTTCGCCCACGCGGCGGCCGTCGCCGTCGCCGAGGCTCCCGCCAAGGCCTACAACCCGCTCTTCGTCTACGGCGACTCCGGGCTCGGCAAGACACACCTGCTCCACGCCATCGGTCACTACGCGATGAGCCTCTATCCGGGGATCCGCGTGCGGTACGTCTCGAGCGAGGAGTTCACCAACGACTTCATCAACTCGATCGCGAACAACCGGGGCAACGCCTTCCACGGCCGCTACCGCAACGTCGACATCCTCCTGATCGACGACATCCAGTTCTTGCAGGGGAAGGCGGAGACGCAGGAGGCGTTCTTCCATACCTTCAACCAGCTGCACGACCACAACAAGCAGGTCGTGATCACCTCCGATCTGCCGCCGAAAGCACTGACCGGCTTCGAGGACCGGATGCGCTCGCGCTTCGAGTGGGGCCTGATCACCGATGTACAGGCTCCCGACCTCGAAACGCGCATCGCGATCCTCCGCAAGAAGGCGGTGAGCGAGAAGCTGCTCGTTCCGGACGACATCCTCGAGTTCATGGCGTCGAAGGTGTCGAGCAACATCCGTGAACTCGAGGGGACGCTCATCCGCGTCACCGCGTTCGCGAGTCTGAACCGCACTCCGGTCGACATGTCGCTCGTGCAGACCGTGCTCAAGGACCTGATCACGCTCGACGAGGACAACGTCATCTCGCCGGTCGACATCATCAATCACACTGCGGACTACTTCAAGCTCACGGTCGATGACCTCTACGGATCGTCACGCTCTCAAGCCGTCGCCACCGCACGCCAGATCGCGATGTACCTCTGCCGCGAGCTGACAAATCTCTCGCTGCCCAAGATCGGCCAGCTGTTCGGCAACCGCGACCACACCACCGTCATGTACGCGAACAAGAAGATCTCGGAGCTCATGAAGGAGCGCCGCAGCATCTATAACCAGGTCACCGAGCTGACCACCCGCATCAAGACCAACCGCTGACGCGGGGCTTCGGGCCGTCCCTCGGGCGAGTGCCCGTCTCGATCCTCCGTCGCCCGAGGTCGATCCGCCACTTCCCGGTGTACTCGATGGTCGAGTAGCACCCATCGACCTCTCGCATCGAGTCGCCTGTGCGCCTGACGCGCCGTCTCACGCGCCACAGCCGACGATTTCCACAGTGTGAGGAACCTGTGGATAACTGTGGACAACCGCCTCGGAATTGTGGGCCAGAAGCGCCCACCTGTGGAGGGCGGCGCATCGCCCCGAATCGCTCCACAGGGCGTCCACGGCCGCGCTCACACTCCCTCCACAGGGTCGCGTAGCTCCGATCCCTCTGAGCAGTAGGGTCCCGGAGCGCTTTCCACAGTTTCCACACGTGTTAACACTGTTAACGCAGTTCTCTCTTTAACCAGGCCTCGACCAGCAACCTCTTCACAGCGGCTCGGGAGCGCTCGACGGGCGACCCCCTTCCGAGCGCGCCGAGCCCGACGGGTACGATGGGCGACGGTCTTCGTCCGCGACTCGTCAGGGGTGTACTCGTGAGGTTCCAAGCCAACCGCGATGTCTTCAGCGAGGCGGTGTCCTTCGCGGTCAAGCTGCTCCCGCAGCGCACGACCCTGCCGATCCTCTCCGGAGTCCTCATCGAGGCGACCGCTGAGGGTCTGACACTGTCCTCCTTCGACTACGAGGTGTCCGCACAGACGCAGATCGCAGCCGACGTCGAGGAGACGGGGACCGTGCTGGTCTCGGGCCGCCTTCTCGCCGACATTGCGAACCGCCTGCCCAACGCACCCGTGCGGATCGCCACGGAGGAGTCGCGCGTCTCGGTCTCGGCCGGCTCGGCGCACTTCACGCTGCTGCAGATGCCCGTGGAGGAGTACCCGAGCATCCCCGAGATCGACGCCTCCACCGGTCTCGTCCCGGCGGACGCCTTCGCGGCAGCTGTCTCGCAGGTGGCGGTCGCCGCCTCGCGCGACGACGTGACTCCGGTCATCACGGGCGTGCAGCTCGAGATCACCGAGAACACGATCGGACTCGTCGCGACCGACCGCTACCGGGTCGCCGTCCGCGAAATCGACTGGGACAACGGCGACAACCCGGCGCCGGCTCAGCCGCTCACCGCTCTGGTGCCGGCGCGGACGCTCCAGGAGGTCGGTAAGACCTTCGGCCACTCCGGCACCGTCTCGATTGCCATCACGAACCGCGACGAACGCGAGCTGATCGCGTTCACCGCCGATCGCAAGACCGTCACCTCGCTGCTGATCAAGGGCAACTTTCCGCCCGTGAAGCGCCTCTTCCCCGCCTCCGTGGAGAACTTTGCGGTCATGTCGACCAGCGACCTCATCGAGGCCGTCCGCCGCGTTTCGCTCGTGCTCGAACGCGAGGCCGCCCTCCGCTTCAGCTTCAGCAGCGATGGGCTCACTCTCGAGGCCATCGGCTCCGAGCAGGCGCAGGCGTCCGAGAGCATCGATGCGATCGTGACCGGCGACGACGTGGTCGTCTCGCTCAAACCCCAGTTCTTGCTGGACGGGCTCGCCGCCGTCCACTCCGAATTCGTACGCATCGCGTTCACGAAGACCGAGAACCCCAACAAGCCCGGCCCCGTCCTGATCACCGCGCAGACCTCGCGCGAGCAGCCCGGCAGCGACAGCTACCGCTACCTGCTCCAGCCCAACCTGCTCCTGCGCTGACCACCACCCCGGATCGCAGAGCCGCGACCGCCCCGCTCCCGACGAGCGCCCGCCCGCCGGACAACGAATCCAGGAAGGTTCACCATGCACATCGGACTCGTCGGCCTCGGCAAGATGGGCGACAACATGCGCTCCCGCCTCCGCTCGAAGGGCCTCGAGGTCACCGGTTACGACCGGAACCCGGACGTCTCGGACGCCGCCTCGCTCGACGAGATGATCGCCGCGCTTCCCTCGCCCCGGATCGTCTGGGTGATGGTCCCAGCCGGCGAGATCACCGACGCGGTCGTGAAGGATCTGTCGGAGAAGCTCACCGAGGGGGACCTCGTCATCGACGGCGGCAACTCCCGCTTCACCGAGGACTTCAAGCACGACGCGCTGCTGAAGCCGAAGGGCATCCACTACATCGACGCGGGAGTCTCCGGCGGCGTGTGGGGATTGCAGAACGGCTACGGCCTGATGGTCGGCGGCCCGAAGGAGCTCGTCGAGTACGCGATGCCCGTCTTCGACGCGCTGCGTCCGGAGGGCCCCCGCGAGGAGGGCTTCGTCCACGTCGGCGAGGTCGGCGCGGGCCACTACGCGAAAATGGTGCACAACGGCATCGAATACGCTCTGATGCAGGCGTTCGCGGAGGGTTACGAGCTCCTCGAGACCCGCAGCGACATCATCAAGGACGTCACCGGCACCTTCAAGGCGTGGCAGCGCGGCACGGTCGTTCGGTCCTGGCTGCTCGAGCTCCTCGTCCGCGCCCTCGAGCAGGACCCGGACTTCAAGAACATCGAGGGCTACGTGCAGGACTCGGGCGAGGGCCGCTGGACCATCGAGGAGGCCATCAACAATGCCGTCCCCGTGCCGACGATCAGCGCCTCGATCTTCGCGCGCTTCGTCTCCCGCCAGGAGGACTCCCCCGCGATGAAGGCCGTCGCGGCGCTGCGCAACCAGTTCGGCGGGCATAGCGTCAAAGCCGTTGATTGAGCGGAGCTCACTCCACGGGCTCGGCCGGTCCCTGCCCGGCCTCACAGCGGTCGGCTTTCAGGGGTGGTGGCGTTGTGCAGGGCCGGTGACGGACGGCGGACTGCGGCCCGCCGCCCCCGTGAGGCAGGGATGCTCTCACGGAGGCGGCGGGCCTTCGGCCGCCTCCACATTGCGGGGGACGATGGTCTGTTAGGGGGGCGGAGGAGAGGAGCGCGACGTGCAGGTGACGCAGTTGGCGCTCAGTGACTTCCGCAACTACGAATCCGTCGATGTTGCGCTCGTCCCGGGGCCGAATCTTTTTGTCGGGCGGAACGGACAGGGTAAGACGAACCTGGTCGAATCGCTCGGCTACCTCTCCACCCTCGGCTCGCACCGCGTATCAAGCGACCAGGCGCTCATCCGCGCCGGCCGCGACAGCGCCGTCGTTCGTGCCCGCCTGCGCAACGGGGAGCGCGAGCTGCTGGCCGAGGTCCAGATCAACCGCTCCTCGCCCAACCGCGCGCAGATCAACCGCGGCGGGATCAAGCCGCGCGAGCTTCCCCGCTTCTTCTCGAGCGTGCTCTTCGCACCGGAGGATCTTCTGCTGATCCGGGGCGATCCGTCCGCGCGGCGACGCTTCCTGGACCAGCTGGTGGTCCTCCGCTCCCCCCGGATGAGCGCGGTCCAGTCGGACTACGAGCGCGTGCTGCGCCAGCGCAACTCCCTGCTGAAGTCGGCGCGGGCGAGCGGGGTCCGCGACGCGTCGAAGCTCGGCACCCTCGACATCTGGGACGAGCGCCTGATCGCGCTCGGGACCGAGATCATGCAGTCCCGCCTCACTCTGGTGGAGGAGCTGAGCGGGCCGGTGCGCGCAGCCTACGAGGCGGTCGCCGGCGCCGACCAGCGCCCGGTGCTCCGCTCGCGCCTGAGTATCGAGGGCGCGGTCGACGACGACGGCGAGCCGGTGGAGCAGCCGGGCTCTGCCTCGCCGGCGGCGGGCGAGAGTCTGGCGCCGTCGTTCGCCACGGCGCTGACCGGGGTGCGGCGTCGCGAGCTCGACCGGGGTGTGTCCCTCATCGGCCCGCACCGCGACGACGTGCAGTTCGAACTCAATGCGCTGCCGGCGAAGGGATACGCCAGCCACGGCGAGAGCTGGTCGTTCGCACTGGCGCTGAAGCTGGGGGCGGCGGAGTTGCTGCGCCGCGACTCCCCGATGGGCGACCCCGTGCTCATGCTCGACGACGTCTTCGCCGAACTGGATGCGCGGCGACGCGAGCGGCTCGCCTCCGTCGTCGCCGACTACGAGCAGGTGCTGATCACCGCAGCCGTCTTCGACGATGTGCCGGAGGCGCTGGCCGCGCACACTGTGCGGATCGAGGCGGGGCGTATCGTCGGCACGGAGCCAGCCGATGGCTGACGCGCCCCGTCGCGGCGCCCCCGACTCCGAAGCCGCCCGCGTCTACCGCCACCTCAAAGAGGTATTCGGTGCGGACGGCCCGCGCCGCATCCGGAAGACCGTGGAGCGCGCAGAGCCCCGCGGTGACGCGATCCCGTTCGGCAAGGGCCGCGACCCGCACGACCTCGGCGACGTCCTCGACTCCCTGACCGTGACGCTCGGCTGGACGGCGCCACTTGCCCAGGGTGACCTGATGTCGTCGTGGACGGCGATCGCCGGAGAGGAGACAGCTAAGCACTCGAGTCCGGTGGGTGTCGTCGACGGCGTCCTGACCGTCGCCTGCGAGTCGACGGCGTGGTCGACGCAGTTGCGGCTGATGCGGATCGAGATCATGAACCACATCGCCGTGAACTTCCCCGAGGCGGGCATCGCGTCGATCCGTTTCCTGGGCCCCGACGTCCCGAACTGGAAAAAGGGTCCCAGGTCCATTCCAGGGCGTGGTCCGCGCGACACCTACGGCTGACAACGCATTTTCGGTCGACCGCCGAAGTTTCGCGCCGCAGATCGCCGTCCAGCGCTTCGGATCGAGCCCGCACGCGGTAGAATGGAGGGCCGCCGAACCGCAATGACGACGCCGTGCGGGCGATCTCCAGATCCCCGTGCGCGTTACGACGGACCGTCAGAGGAGAACTCCACAGCTATGACACAAGAGCCGAACGACTCCACGTCACCCGAAGCGAACGACCTGGACGCGAACGGCTCCGCCGGACCCTCCGCTGCGCACGAGAGCATGTCGACCAAGTCCTCCGGCGACTACGGTGCTAACCAGATCCAGGTCCTCGAGGGACTTGAAGCGGTCCGCAAGCGCCCCGGCATGTACATCGGGTCCACGGGTCCGCGCGGTCTGCACCACCTGGTCTACGAGATCGTCGACAACGCCGTCGACGAGGCGCTCGCGGGCTACTGCGACAACATCGACATCGTGATGCGCGCCGACGGAGGCGTCACCGTCGCCGACAACGGCCGCGGCATCCCGGTCGACATGCATCCGACGGAGGGCATCTCCACAGTCGAGTTGGTGCTGACCGTCCTGCACGCCGGCGGCAAGTTCGGCGGAGGCGGCTACGCGGTCTCCGGTGGTCTGCACGGCGTCGGCTCCTCCGTGGTCAACGCGCTCTCGACGCGCCTCGAGGTCGAGGTGAAGCGCCAGGGTGCCGTGTACCGGATGAGCTTCACCGACGGCGTGCCGGACGCCCCGCTCGCCCAGGGCGAGGCCAGCGACGAGACCGGCACGACGATCACCTTCTGGCCCAACGCGGGGATCTTCGAAACGGTCGACTTCGACTACGAGACCCTGCGCGCCCGCTTCCAGCAGATGGCATTCCTCAACAAGGGTCTGCGCATCGCACTGACCGATCAGAACGAGGTCGAGTTCGAGGGGGAGGGTGAGGACGAGACCGAGGGCGACCGCACCGACGTCTTCCACTACGAGAAGGGGCTCGTCGACTACGTCGAGTACATCAACTCGCTGAAGAAATCAGACCTGGTGCACTCCGAGATCATCGACTTCGAGTCGGAGGATACCGAGCGCCGCATCTCGCTCGAAGTCGCGATGCAGTGGACGACGGCCTACACCGAGAGCGTCCACACCTATGCGAACACGATCAACACGCACGAGGGCGGTACCCACGAAGAGGGCTTCCGCGCCGCGCTGACGTCCCTGGTCAATCGCTATGCGCGCGCGAACAACCTGCTCAAGGAGAAGGACGAGAACCTTTCGGGCGACGACATCCGCGAAGGCCTCACCGCCGTCGTCTCGATCAAGCTCGGCGAGCCGCAGTTCGAGGGCCAGACGAAGACCAAGCTCGGCAACACCGAGGCGAAGGCATTCGTGCAACGGGTGGCCGGTGAGCAGCTCGCCGACTGGTTCGATCGCAACCCGAGCCAGGCGAAGGACATCATCCGCAAGGCGATCCAGGCAGCGTCGGCCCGCATGGCGGCGCGAAAGGCGCGCGAGACGGCCCGTCGCAAGGGCCTGCTTGAGGGCGGCGGTATGCCGGGCAAGCTCAAGGACTGCCAGTCGAAGGACCCGTCGATCTCCGAGATCTTCATCGTCGAGGGCGATTCGGCGGGCGGATCCGCGGTGCAGGGCCGGAACCCCGAAACTCAGGCGATCCTCCCCCTGCGCGGCAAGATCCTCAATGTCGAGAAAGCCCGGCTCGACCGCGCCCTTGGCAACAACGAGGTCCAGGCGATGATCACGGCGTTCGGGGCCGGCATCGGCGAGGACTTCAACCCCGATAAGGCCCGGTATCACAAGATCATTTTGATGGCCGACGCCGACGTAGACGGGCAGCACATCACGACGCTCCTGCTGACGCTCCTGTTCCGCTACATGCGTCCGCTGATCGACCTCGGCTACGTCTACCTCGCGCAGCCGCCGCTGTACCGCCTCAAGTGGTCGAATTCGCCGCACGAGTACGTCTACAGCGACCGCGAGCGCGACGCGCTGATCGCTCACGGCTCGGCGACCAACAAGCGCATGCCCAAGGAGAACGGTATCCAGCGCTACAAGGGCCTCGGCGAGATGGACTACAAGGAGCTGTGGGAGACGACGATGGACCCCGCCACGCGGACCCTCCTCCAGGTCACCCTCGATGACGCGGCCGCGGCCGACGAGATCTTCTCGACCCTGATGGGCGAGGACGTCGAGTCCCGCCGCTCCTTCATTCAGAAGAATGCGAAGGACGTGAGGTTCCTCGACATCTAAATGTCGAGGAACCTCACGTCCTTTGAAAGGCGGCAGCCCCGCGATCGCACCGCGATCCGAAAGGCGGCAGCCCCGCGGCACACGGCCGCGGACCCGGCCACGTGGAGAAGGTGACGGCGGCCCTCAATGGGCCGCACGACCACCGCCGAACCGCCACCCACCGACAACCGACCCCCTGACACCCAGCGCGACCGCCGCCCTCGCACCTCGGGGACACGGACCCACCTGAGAGACCAGAGACCATGGCAGACGAAGCAGACACCCCCACCGGACCGGACGAGAGTGACGACATTGTCACCGAGACCGGTGTCGTGATCCACGGGCACGACAAGATCGAGCCGGTGGATCTGCAGCTCGAGATGCAGCGCTCCTACCTCGACTACGCGATGAGCGTCATTGTGGGCCGTGCTCTGCCGGAGGTCCGCGATGGCCTCAAGCCGGTGCACCGTCGCGTCATCTACGCCATGTACGACGGCGGCTACCGCCCGGACAAGGCGTTCTCGAAGTGCTCCCGCGTCGTCGGCGACGTGATGGGCCAGTTTCATCCGCACGGCGACTCCGCGATCTACGACGCCCTTGTCCGCCTGGTGCAGCCGTGGAGCCTCCGCTACCCGCTCGCGCTCGGGCAGGGCAACTTCGGCTCCCCCGGCAACGACGGCGCGGCCGCTCCGCGGTACACCGAGACCAAGATGGCGCCGCTCGCGCTCGAGATGGTCCGCGACATCGACAAGAACACCGTCGACTTCCAGGACAACTACGACGGCCGCACCCGCGAGCCGGCGATCCTCCCGGCCCGTTTCCCGAACCTCCTGGTCAACGGCTCCGTCGGTATCGCGGTCGGTATGGCGACCAACATCCCGCCGCACAACCTGCGCGAGGTCGCCGCCGGCGCGAAGTGGGCGCTCGAGAACCCGGATGCAACGCGCGAGGAACTCCTCGAGGCGCTGCTGCAGCGGATCAAGGGCCCCGACTTCCCCACCGGTGCGCAGATCCTCGGCGTCCGCGGTATCCAGGACGCGTATCGCACCGGTCGCGGCTCGATCACGATGCGCGCCGTCGTCTCGATCGAGGAGATCCAGGGCCGCACCTGCCTCGTCGTCACCGAGCTGCCGTACCAGGTGAACCCGGACAATCTGGCGATCAAGATCGCCGAATTGGTCAAGGACGGGCGTGTCTCCGGCATTGCGGACATCCGCGACGAGACCTCCGGCCGCACCGGTCAGCGCCTCGTGGTCGTCCTCAAGCGCGATGCCGTGGCGAAGGTGGTGCTGAACAACCTCTACAAGCACACGCCGCTGCAGGAGAACTTCGGCGCCAACATGCTCGCGATCGTCGACGGCATCCCGCGCACGCTCTCGCTGGACGGCTTCATCCGCGCCTGGGTCGACCACCAGGTAGAGGTCATCGTGCGCCGCACCCAGTACCTCCTCGACGAGGCGGAGGCGCGGATCCACATCCTGCGCGGCTACCTCAAGGCGCTCGACGCGCTCGACGAGGTCATCGCGCTGATCCGCCGATCCCCCACGGTGGAGGAGGCGCGCGACGGCCTGATGGAGCTTCTCGACATCGACGAGGTGCAGTCCCGCGCCATCCTCGACATGCAGCTGCGCCGACTCGCGGCCCTCGAGCGTCAGAAGATCGTCGACGAGCACGACCGGATCCAGGCCGAGATCGAGGACTACAAGTCGATCCTCGCGAGCCCCGAGCGTCAGCGCACGATCATCTCGGACGAGCTCGAGGAGATCGTCGATCGCTTCGGCGACGACCGCCGCACCGAGATCCTCTTCGGTTTCGACGGCGACATGAGCGTCGAGGATCTGATTCCCGAGGAGGAGATGGTCGTCACCGTGACCCGCGGCGGCTACCTCAAGCGCACTCGGAGCGACTCCTACCGCGCGCAGCACCGGGGCGGCCGCGGTGTGCGCGGCGCGCAGTTGAAGGCCGACGACATCGTCGAGCACTTCTTCGTCACCACCACGCACCACTGGCTCCTGTTCTTCACGAACACCGGGCGGGTCTACCGCGCGAAGACCTACGAACTGCAGGAGGCGGGCCGCGACGCGAAGGGGCAGCACATCGCGAATCTGCTCGCGCTCGAGCCGGGCGAGCAGATCGCGCAGATCCTCGACATCCGCGACTACGAGGTGGCGCGCTATCTCGTGCTCGCGACGCGCGACGGGCTGGTGAAAAAGACGGCTCTCGCCGAGTACGACACCAACCGGTCCGGGGGGATCATCGCGATCAAGCTGCGCGACGGCGACGAGCTGGTCTCGGCGTTGCTGGTGGAGGAAGACAGCGACGTGCTGCTCGTCTCGCGCAAGGGAATGTCCATCCGTTTCACCGCCTCCGATGAGGCGCTGCGCCCGATGGGCCGCTCCACCTCGGGCGTGCGGGGGATGTCGTTCCGTGGGGAGGACCGTCTGCTCGACGCCAATGTCGTCAGTGACGAAGGCTTCGTGTTCGTGGTCACCGAGGGCGGATATGCGAAGCGCACCGCGGTCGATCAGTACCGGCTCCAGGGACGCGGCGGTCTGGGCATCAAAGTGGCCAAGCTGGAGGACAAGCGCGGTGACCTGGTCGGCGCGATCATCACCGGCGAGGACGACGAGGTGCTCGTCGTGCTCGCCAGTGGCAAGGTGGTACGCTCTGCCGTGGCCGAGGTACCGGCCAAGGGTCGCGACACCATGGGAGTCGTCTTCGCACGATTCGCTGAGGATGACCGCATCATCGCACTCGCCAAGAACACCGAACGTAATCTCGACGCCCAGGACGAGGATCCCGACGCCGCGGCGGCGGCCGAGTCCGGCCCGGTGTCGGAGGAGGATGGGTCCGTAGATGAGTAGCACCGTCGCCGAGAAGCTCGCCAAGAAGTCTGCGAAGAGTCCGGCGGCGAAGCAGGTTCGCTTGAAGCTCGTCTACGTCGACTTCTGGTCGGCCGTCAAGCTCTCGTTCCTGCTGGGTCTGACGCTCGCGATCATCACGATCGTCGTCGTCTACCTGGTCTACACGGTCCTCTCCCAGACGGGTGTGTTCGAGAAGGTCAACGGCCTGGTGCAGGAGGTCGCGGGCGCTGAGACGTTCGACCTCAACACGTTCCTCTCGCTACCGCAGGTCATGGGCTTCGCGATCGTCGTCGCGGTGCTGAACACGATCGTCACCACGGCCCTCGGCGCGATCGTCGCGATGCTGTACAACCTCAGCGTCAAGATCACCGGCGGGCTGCTGGTCGGCTTCACCAACCAGTAGGCGGCGGCGGCCGATTGGGATTCTGGCGGCAGGTCCGGTAGAGTCTCCTCTGGTCAATCCGGGGGTATAGCTCAGGCGGTTAGAGCGCTTCACTGATAATGAAGAGGTCCCAGGTTCAAGTCCTGGTACCCCCACCCGTGCCGGACGGCTCACCACCTCGCAGTGGCGGGCCGTTCGACTCTCGGAGGCGGATCGCCCCGTCCCCAGCCCGGGGCCTTAGCTCAGTTGGTAGAGCGCCTGCTTTGCAAGCAGGATGTCAGGAGTTCGAATCTCCTAGGCTCCACAGTCTTCCGGCCGCTCCGGTTTTTCTCGTCGTATCGGAGTGATGAGCACCGCGCAGCGGTCGACCGCCGCGCGGAACGGGTCGGCCGGAGAGCCGCGTCCTGACGGTCAGCGCGGTCGGCAGGCGACGCCGAGGAACTCCTGCACGGAGAGGGTCTTGGATGTGCCGTCGCGGACATCGCCGACGATGATCTCGCCGACGGAGAGAGTGTCGAACTGCTCGGCCGTGAACACGACGGGGCGGGAGAGCACGGAGCGATCGGTCGCATAGGCACCGAGCGCGAAGTCGACGCCCGGCGGGAACCGCTCGACCTCCCTGTCGGCGGGCCAGATCGTCCGTCCGGAGAGGTCGGTCGCACCCAGCTGCGTGACTGGTGACGGCGAGACCCAGCGGGTGATCCTCTGCAGAGTGTCGCCGATGGCCGCAGGAGCGGAGTCGGAGGCGGCCAGATCGAGGCCGTCGATGGATCCGGAGCAGACGACGACCACGCCGAGGACCTCGGCCCGTTCGCCACCGCGGCCCAGCCCGACCGTCGCTGTCGTCGCGGGCTCGTCCGCCGTGCACCCGGAGAGGGCGAGTGCGCCGAGCGTCGCGACGGTGCACACGAATGCGGTACGACGGTGCATGGAGCCTCCCCCGGCCACCCTACGCGGGGAGCGCCAGCGCGAGGGCGGCGAGAGCCTGGGGGAGGGAGGGCGCACCCTCTGCGCGGAACACGATGTCCCCCGTGCTGTCACGCACGACGACCGTCGGTGTGGAGCGGATATCGGCGGCCTCGGCCTCGACGGGATGGAAGGCCACATCGTGTTCACGGATCTCGGCGGCGGGACCAGCTCCGCTGCCCGCTCGAGCACCGAGCGCGCCGCGTGACAGGCCCCGCAGAAGGCTGAGGTGTAGAGCTCGACGATCACGACAGGGAGAACACGGAGGGGAGACGGGGGATTCCCGGGCGCCGTCAGCGCAGGAGCCAGGTCTCGTTCATGGTGAGCGCCGCGTCGATGAGTTCGACGCGCTCCAGCTCCTCGACTTCACCGAGCGAAAACCAGGCGGCAGCGTCCGTGGACCCGTCGACCTCGTGGGTGAGCTCGCCAGCCACGACGCGCGCGCGGTACACAATGCGGATGGCGTGCAGTGGACCAGCGTCGGGCTCACCGCGACGGTGCGCGGGGATGACATGCGAGTCGACTCCGATGAGGGCCTCGAGCTCAGCGCGGTAGCCCGTCTCCTCGAAGATCTCGCGGATCGCAGCATCCGCGGGCGACTCGCCCTCCTCGATCCCGCCGCCGGGGAGGGTCCATGCCGACCAGGGGCCCTGGCTCCAGTGCGCGAGCAGCATCCGCTCGCCGTCGATGATCACGCCGTACGCGGCGACCCGGATATCCATCGGAGAAGCGTAACCCGGGCACTCGAACGAGCCGGACCCCTCGGGGGGGCCCGGCTCGTCCAACGGAAGCGTCAGGAAGCGGTCGATGCCGCGTTCTGCGCGGCGCTCTTCGGCACCGTGAGCATTACCGGTTGGCCTGCACTTAAGGATTATCCGAAAAGGGGCATTCAATTGTCGTCCCGAAGAATCGGTATTTTAGGAGCTGCCTTGCTCGCGAATCCAACCATACGAACAATGCACTCAGGTGCACATTCTTTCTCGATACTCAAGGAGCCGAAGGCCACGCTATCGCCGAGGAATTACGCTCGGCTGGCCGCGATCGCCTCGTTCGCAGTGGCGAGTGCGCCGGGAAGGTTGAAACCGCTGGTGGTAGTCTTGCGATTGTCGGCGCGGGGCGTCTCTACTGGCGGGGCGAACGCTACGTTTGGACGCTTCAACAGCACCTCACGCCAGTGGTTTATTACCGCATTCTCGGCCGGGAACACGTCTGCGAGCACGATGGGAAGATTGGTAATCTGCAGCATCATCAGTGCCGGCGATTCGGCTCGGCCCTGTGCCAGGCGCATGACCGTGTCAAGCGTCGCGGGGAAGACTATAATGCACTCCGAGTTCCCGCTTCGACCGTCTCGCCACGAGTGCGGCAGGCCTGGGGTGTCCCAGTCGTCGAGCCAGACTTCGCCGTTGGCGAGTCCTTGAAGTGCCCCGACGGTCACGAAGGACGTCGCCCGCGACGAAACGGATAGGTTAATCACGACATCCGGTGTCGTGAAGCGGATCCAGTTGATCCACCAGGGAACGAGGGACGCTGAGATTGATCCGGACACGTGCAGATGAAGTTCGGAACCCTGGAAGGTTGCGGGCGGTTGTGGAGCGGTCATGAGCGTGCTCCAGGCCACACACTTTCCCACCTAGAGATGAGGACCGGCTGCATTCGCTGTCCCTCGGGTGCAACCGGGAAGTAGTTCATTAGCAGGAACTGGAACCGGTCGGTCTTTCGATCTGGCAGCAGGCCGCGGGCAGCATCGGTCACGAGTTCGTAGGCGGTGCTCGAGGTGATCCAGTCGAATCGCGCGTAGTTCGACCTCATCACCGAGAGTTGCTGCATGGCGTCGAATAGGGCCTTCGGTCCGCGACTGCGCGGATTCAGAACCACGTTGAGTGCGCGGTGATCGATTATCGGCGTGACGTCCTGCCACAGCGACGTTGCAGTGGGAGAGATGCCGTCTCCCGTCCGAACTAGTAGATGCACGTTCTGTACGCCGGGATTCGGGGCGAAGAAACGCCAACCAGGGATTGTCCAACCGCCGACGTACCGACGGAGGTCCAGGTTGAAGGAGTCTGGGGTGTTGAACAACGTAGTCGCGATGAGGTGCGCGGTGAGGGCGCCGACCGCGGCCACTCCGACGGCTTGGCTGAGGTCAGGACGCGCCATCGACTGCCCCATCAATGACCAAGGCGACCTGCTGGGCGTTCTCACGAAATCCGATGATTGATCGGTGTGACGAGTCGGGAACCAAAGTATATTCAGCACCGAGTTTCATCGCGAGTTCCGCCTGTTGAGCGGCGTTCTCCTGAGATGCGACGAGGTATCGATTCGGAATAGATCGCAAAATATCGAGGACCTGATCGGTCTCGAATTCGAAGTATTCACCGATCGCGCGGTAGATGTTTCGCGGGCCGAAAACGAACTGAACGATGCCGTTTTGCTGGTCCGGCTCGTACCGGGACTGTCGCCCGACCGCGTGGGGCGCGAAGTTGTAGATTCCGGTCAGTGCGGCGAACATGGTTCGCAGTTGCGCCTGCAGATAGGTGCCAACGCGGCGGCGGTCCTTCCGATCCGCGGCGAGGAGGTCGGGATCGGTTCCGTCCACGATGACCGCAGCGGCGATTCGGCGTCCGGCGATGTCACGGTCGGCGTAGCCGGCCAGAGCTAGAAGGCCGATGGAGTGCGTGACCCCGATGAGAGGGCCGGAGGATCGGGTCTTTCGCACCAGTGCATCGACGACGGTGTGCGGCAGCGCAGATGAAGTGGTTTGTCCGTACCCCCGCCGGTGGTACGCAATGACGTGGCAGTCCGGTCGGGAGAAGGCGGAGACCCAGGTCCAGGCGTCGAGGGGATTCCCGAGGCCGGCTTCGAGGATCACGACCGGTGCGGTGGAGGCGTCCGTGTCGGCTACGGTCGGAGCGCGGTGGACGTACTCGATGTCGCCGTCATTCATGGGCCACAGTTCAGTGCCCTTGAGGCCGCGACGGCGCTCGATGTCGAGGGCGCGCTGGGCCGCTGCGTAGGTGGCGGAGGTCGCGGTGACCGCCGCCGCTACCGTTAGCACGACCCGCTCGAGCTGTGAAGATGGCAGGACGTGGCGTCGGATGACGTAATCGACGGCACCGTGGGAGCCTGTGAAGCCCCAGATGAAGCGGGGAAGCTCCATGACCGCGGCGACTGCGACGTGGAATCCCTTCACCCCCACCAGCGCTAGTCGACCGCAGCGCTTCGGCAGCATGTAGACGATGGGAAAGGAAAGCTCCCAGATAGGCGTGGCCCACGTGAGTAGGCGGGCGAGCCAGGGTCGGGATCGAAGAACTTCCGCGGCCGGGCCGCTTCCGTAGGCCTGGGTTTGCACGATTTCGCCCAGCGCGTCGCCCTGCACCCAGCTCGACCCGAAGAGCTTCGAGAGGCCCGAGACAAAGTAGCTGAGCCCGGACTGAAAGTTCACGGCACGCAGAAAGAGGTCGTCGGATCGGTCCGCACCAGGGATAAGGGCGGATATCGCGCGGTACTGTGTGATCACGGCCGTCATCTGGTCGGCGCCGTCCCTGCCATAGGGGGTGCGTATCTCGTTGAGCCGGTTACAAGCGCCGATTATGGCGGACGCCCAGATCTGTACTGGCCTTCGGTTGTTTCCGAGCAGTAGCGCAACCGAGGCTGCGAGGTTCACCGATGCGAGGATCCTTGGGGTGACCGGCGAGTCGAGCACAGTCCTGAGCCGACGGCGGAAGGTGCCCGGCGGCATAGTGCGTGCAGAAACACCGCGGAGCAGTCCGTCGCGTCGATAGAGGCCCCCGATGCTCAGAGCCTCGACGGACGCAAGAATTTGGCCGAACGCGATCGGTGCCATCGTGGCGTTGACGGCGTGTTGCCGTGGGGTGCTGGTGATTTGCTGAGAGAGCTGGAGGCGTTGCAGTAACATGTGACCCGCCTTGGGCGTGAGTGGAATACGGAGCGATGAGGCTCTCCACTGTGTCGCTGAGCGGAGAGCCGCTCGCCCTAGCAGATGAGGCAGACGGTGCTGCCCGCGACGACGTACTCGGTGGCGACGACGACGGTCGGTGTCGTCATTGCCGGGATGGACCCGTCTGTGCGGGCGCCGGCCTCAACGGACGACAGCGCCGCGTTGGCGAATGTCTGCACTTCGAGCACTTCACTGTTCATCTGGATTCCCTTTCTCGTGTTCCGGAACAATCGCTCCGGTGTGGTGTACCTCGTCGAGGAGGTGGCTGACGAGCTCCAGCAGGCGCAACGAAGAATAAAGGCGCCAGAGACACAAGATCGTGCCACTGGCACTGCTGTTTGCCCGCGAAAAGTATCGGTCGAAAACTCCGGTAGTAACCGGAGCTGACCGATGGGACGTGACGGTTTGGAGAGAGCGATGGCAAGCTCGCGAGCGACGTTGTCACGTGTGACGCTCACGAGTGCGTCGCACTTCTCAGGCAATGAAACGCGCACTCTCCCGGCCGCGTGGCGCAAACCTTAGCCGAGGTAGGGCTCCTTGTCTACCCCTTGCGGTTGGTCGGTTCGCGTTTGTCCGGTCCGGCTCAGGCCCGACGCAGCCACCGAACGAGCAAAGAGAG
This sequence comes from Rathayibacter tritici, assembly GCF_002932875.1. GTDB lineage: Bacteria > Actinomycetota > Actinomycetes > Actinomycetales > Microbacteriaceae > Rathayibacter > Rathayibacter tritici. Next base: position 19,149 of record NZ_PSWS01000023.1, on the reverse strand, counting down.
AGCGATAATGACGGACACAGTGACCAAGCCACCCACGCCTAGCAGCCCCGGTGTCACCGCGATGCCAGCCACGACAGCGAAGAGCGGAGCGTCGAGAGCCCACAGCACTCGAATCACGGGCATGGGGTCACCGAGGGCCGACGGTACCGGCACCAGGAGGAAGATGGGCGATGGTCCGCGCAGCGCGTTGCTGATTCGGGCGGCGAGAACCACGACCGGCAGAGTGGCGGAGCTCCACAGGAGGGACGTCACCGCGCTGGGCACAAGCACGAGACTGATGCTGATCGTCGACGTCACCATGATGACTACCGAGATGAGTACCGGGAAGATGGTGTGCAAGACGAGGAGCACGCCGTCGCTCATGCCGTACAGAGGCTGGGCGCGGGCGACCTGGCTGATGTGCTGGAGGCCGCGGCTGAATGCGCCGGACCCGATGTAGAGCAACGCCGCGGCAAGCGCTCCAAGCAGCGGAGCTGCGCTAGGAGCCGCCGCCGCTGCAGCGAGGAGGACGGCCGATCCGACGATCGTCAGGGCACCACTCAGTGCACGCAGGGGTGTGCGCAGGGCACCGATCGTGTCACGGACGACCACGAGGCTGACCGGATTCGCACCGCGGACCACTGCGCGGAAATGACGCCCTCTGGAGGGCCGGGCCTGGTACGACTCCGATACAGCTGTGAAGTCGAGACTCACCGCATGCGCGATCGCGACGTTCCAGCGGGCGGACTGCACCGTGAGCGTTCGTTCGCTGATCCGGTCGAGCAGTGTTGGCGCCGCGCCGAGACCGACCGCGGAGAGCGCGGCGAGGACGGCGATCGCGGGTACGTCGGCGGTGGCCGACGCCCAGGCCCAGCTCGACAGCTGGGCGACGACAGCTCCGGAATCCATGCCGACGATTCCGAGTGTGGCGGCGGCGATCAAGACGCCGGCGAAGACCGCGGATGCCTTCGGGGCGGCCTCTCCGCCCAGCCAGCACACCGCACTGATCGTCCCAATGAGCATGCCGCGGATGGTGAATCCGATGACGCTCGGTGGAGTCAGGAGGCCGGCCGTGCCGAGTGCCGCGCCGAAGAAGACGGCGATGCCTCCGCTCGCGACGGTTGCGACGACGACCGCCACCACGACGCGCGAACGGAAGACCTCGCGCTGTGGCAGGTCGCTCTCCGTCAGGGCGTAGGTGAAGAAAGGAGGTGCGACGGCTGGCCCGCGGCTTCGTCCGGTGACAAGCGCTGCGGCCCACAGTGCGAGGACGGCGATAGCGGCGATCGCCGTCGCACCCGAGCCGGTCAGCGTGCTGGCAGTTTCTGGTGTCGTCACGGAAAGCCACGCGGCGCGCACCACGGGCATCACGACGACGAGCACGAGCAGCACCAGCGAATACGCGATATACGCACGATCACCGGCCACCCGAGATTGCCGCCCGCGCCAGATGCCGGTTGCCGAGACGAGGCGGGAGGTCACTGCGGGTGATCCAGGTCGAGGACGCGGTCCGCGAGACGATCCGTGAGCGCGGCACTGTGGGTTGCTATGACGATGGCCACGCCGTCAGATCGACGCTTGTCGAGCAGATCCCCCACGAGCGCGAGGCGCTCATCGTCGAGACGCTGTTCCGGTTCGTCGAGCACAAGCACCTCGAATGGCCGCGCGACCGCGAGCGCGAGGGCGAAGAGCTGCTGTTGCCCCGAGGACAGCTCGTGCGGAAACCTGTGGAGCAATCCATCGAGAGCGAGCGCGCCTAGCGCCTCCGACGCGCAACGCTCTGCACCGTCAGACTCGTTGAACCATGTTGCGGCGACAAGCCTGACGTGGTCCTCCACTGTGAGGTCTGATGCCAGTGGTGGGAGAGAGATGAGGGAGGCGACCCGACGTCGAAACGCTGGGTTGCGGCGGGAAACCGGCTCACCACCGATGGTCACGGTTCCGCCGGTGGGTGAGCGCACACCGGCGAGCACCTTGAGCAGCGTCGACTTACCCGCGCCGTTCCTACCCCGAACGACCACGATTTCACCTGCCTCGACTCGCACGCTCGTGGGAGGGAGCAGTGTCACCATGTCCACGGCGACGACCACGTGCTGCACGTCGATCATGAATTCCCCCTCACTGCCAGCCATACCGCGGCCAGGCGTCGTGCGCGTCAGTCGTTCCGATGAGCCGCTCATGACGGCGATCCGGCGAGGATGAACAGCCCCGTGATACGGCCGTCGTCACGAAAAACAACGCGTGCGGTGCAGTCGTCGTGCTCGAAGACGAGTCGTGTATTCGTGATGATCAGCCGTGAAGCCCGGACCGCCTCGGTCCCCGCTCTCCGATCGAACGTCCCCGCTGCGGAGATGATCTTCGACCACGCCGCCGCTAATCCGTCCGCAGTGACGCTCTCGCGCAGAGCGTCATCAAATTCCTCTACGACGGCTTGCCACTCTCCACGAACGAGGTGATCGATGGCCGTCGTTGCGCGCTCGATGACGGCTGGTTCGACCCGTGCTTCCGAGGCGCGCGTCTCGCTCGGGACATTCGACGTGGCGGGGATGGAGTGGCTGAAGCGTTGAAAGGCCGCCTGCCTGCTGACGCCGAGCACTTCCCCAATCTGCTGCCACGTGAGGCCATCACGACGCGCGGCGTCGACGGCGGCGGTCAAGAGTCCGCCAGCCTGCTCACTGATCTCCTGCGCGGCCGCGACGGTGTCGAGCGGCCGCTCGGTCTCCTGGAGCACCGGTGAAGCGAGTACCTCTCCGACGCTTCGGTAGAGCTGACGCGCCTGCTGAGCAACCGTCTTGGACATGTGTCAAGACTACCTTGACACAGGCGGAGAATCTTGGTGCGTGTGAGATTCCGCGCCTACTGCTCGGACGCCTGCTTGAGCATCGAGCGGAGGCGCCGGGCTTCGTCCGTGGGTCCGTTGATCTCGTGGGCGAGCTGGCCCCGACCGTGCGGCGTGGAACAGCACGTGAATGGCGCGCAGGGCGCCGGTTGAGGGACAGGCGCAGCGGTGGCCCGTCTCCACGGGCATGCGGAAGAGCCGGGCCCCGCTGGGGGCCCGGCTCGTCCAACGGAAGCGTCAGGAAGCGGTCGATGCCGCGTTCTGCGCGGCGCTCTGCGGCTCGTCGTCGGCGACCCACAGCTCGTCGTCGGCGCGGAAGGTCTGCCAGACGGCGTAGCCGATACCGCCGACGGCGACGAGAGCGGCACCGATCGCGAAGACAGTGCCAACCCTGTTCTTCTTCTTCGGAGGAGTGGTGAGCTCCTGCCAGCGCGCCTTCGAGATCTCGCCGAGCTTCGCGCGGTTCTTCGAGTCCTTCGCGGCCTCGAATGCGGCCGCGGCAGTGCCCCCGACAGCAGCGAACGTGGGGAGGACCTTGTGCTTGTAAGCATCGCGGGCCGAGGAGTACGTACCCTCGACGGCGGAGAGGCCGTTGTCGTAGACAGGCTTGACGCGGGAGTTGTACGTGCCCTTGACCAGGGGCACGACCTCCTTCTTCGCGTACTGAGCCGCCTGACGGCGGCTCTTCTCGAGAACGGAGGCCGCGTGCGACAGCACTTCCTGCTGCTCGCTCCACACCGCCTCAGCGTTCTTGCGAAGACGCTTGAGGTCCTTCTTGTGCTTACGTGACAGACCCATGTTGGTCCTCCATCGGCTACGAGCAGCGAACGCGTCAATACTGCCACTCATCGATCCGCGTCCGCACCGCGCACCCAGCGCATTGACACCCTGCGTTGCAGGGGCCTACAGACGCGCTGTGCGAGAATCCGAGCATGCCTTTGCACACCGCAGTCGCGACGTTCCACACCAACAAGGGCGACATCGTCGTCAACCTCTATGGGAACCACGCTCCCCAGACGGTCCGCAACTTCGTCGGTCTTGCGACCGGTGACATCGAGTGGACCCACCCCGCCACAGGCGCGAAGACAAAGGAGCCGCTCTACAACGGCACGGTCTTCCACCGCATCATCCCCGACTTCATGCTCCAGGGTGGTGACCCGCTCGGTCAGGGCATCGGCGGCCCGGGCTACCAGTTCGACGACGAGATCAACCCCGAGCTCGACTTCACCCAGCCCTACATCCTCGCGATGGCGAACGCCGGCAAGCAGGCGGGCCGTGGCACGAACGGCTCGCAGTTCTTCATCACCGTAGCGCCGACTACGTGGCTGCAGGGCAAGCACACCATCTTCGGTGCCGTCGTCGACGAGGAGTCGAAGAAGCTCGTTCAGGCGCTCTCGGCGGTCCCCACGGACGGCCGTGACAAGCCGCTCGACGACGTCGTGATCGAGACCGTCGAGATCACCGAGGTCTGATCGCCTCGTCCCACACTCATTCGAGGGCCGGGTCCGTCAGGGCCCGGCCCTTTCTCTCCCCGGAGGCACGTCCGTGACCCAGGTCCCGCCGAGCAGCAGCTACTCCTGCTATCGCCACCCCGATCGGCAGAGCTTCGTGCGCTGCCAGCGTTGCGGACGCACGATCTGCGGTGAATGCCAGACCCCCGCTCCCGTCGGCGTGATCTGCCCGGACGACATGGCGCAGCAGCGCGCCACCGCCCCGCGCACCCGCAGTCCGCTCGTCTCGCGCGTGCGGGCGATGACCCGGGCCGACCAGCCGACGGTGACCTACGCGATCATCGCGCTCTGCGTCGTGCTGTGGATCGTCGAGATCCTCCCCGTCGTCGGCGAACCCGCGATCAATGCCCTGCTGTATGCCCCCGCCTACACGCTGTCCGACTTCGGGGCCGGCTTCGAGCCGTGGCGGATGCTCACCTCGGTGTTCCTGCACAGCACATCGCTCTTCTTCGTCATCCCGTTCCACCTGGTGCTGAACATGTACACGCTGTGGGTGTTCGGCATGGTGCTCGAGCGGATGCTGGGCCGCGGGCGCTACCTGACCCTCTTCCTCCTCAGCGGATTCGCCGGCTCGGTCGGTGTGCTCCTCCTCGCAGACCCGTTGACTCCGGTGATCGGCGCATCCGGCGCGATCTTCGGGCTGATGGGCGCATATCTGGTGATCCTGCGGCATCTGGGCGGTCAAGCCCAGCAGCTGCTGGTCCTGGTCGGGCTCAATCTCGTCATCGGCTTCCTGCCGGGAATGAACGTGGCCTGGCAGGCACACGTCGGCGGGTTGGTCGCGGGTGCCCTGATCGGGCTCGTGTTCACGCGGACGCGGCAGCGCACGCAGCGGAGCACGCAGAATCTGCTCGTCGGGCTGATCGGGGTCGGACTCATCGCGATCACCGCAGGGGCGTACGTTCTGGGCTGAGTCGGTCGCGACCCGCGGTGGCGGGCTCGGGGGTGCCTTCGGCGCGTTCGGGCCCGCCCTGTCGTTCCGCGCTGAGTGGTTCTCGCCGCCGCTCCTCCCTGTCCTGTCTCCACCGCTCTCAACAGCTGGGGAGGAAGTTATCCACAGAGTTGTTAACACTGGGGACAACGCCTCGAGTGTCCTCCCCGGGAGGACCTGGCAGGAGCAGAGATGTGCGTGATCGCCACCGCACTGGTGCGGATCCCTGCCGTCCACCCCTTGAGGACGCCCGTCGGCGGCAGTCTGCGCAGTTCTCCACAGGAGATTCCACAGCTGGGGATAATTACAGCGGTGTAGTTCGGCTCCGGACGGCAACGAGTGCTGTCGCATCCCGGTCCCCATCGCGGCGCAGGGACGTGGCGAAGCCCCCCGCTCGGAACGCGGATGCGCTCGCGGCGGCCTGGTCTGCTCCCACTTCGATCACGACGACGCCGTGGGGTGTGAGCCAGGGACCCGCCTCCTGCGCGATGCGCCGGTGCAGCGCGAGCCCGTCCTGCCCGCCGTCGAGAGTGAGCCGCGGCTCGTGCACGCGAGCCTCGGGCGGCATCAGGGCGATCGCGGCGGTGGGGACGTAGGGGGCGTTCACGACCACCACGTCGATCCGTCCGCGCTCTGGCGGGGGAAGAGCATCGAAGAGGTCGCCCTCGAGGACGGCAGCGCGTCCTGCGAGTGTGCGGCGGGCGCACGCGACCGCGGCGGGAGAGAGGTCCGCGGCGAGCAGGCGCACGTCGGGGCGCTCCTCGGCGATCGAACGCGCGAGAGCGCCGGAGCCGCAGCAGAGGTCGAGGACGACGGCACCGGCCGGGAGGAGTTCGAGGGCGCAGTCGACCAGCCATTCGGTCCGCACCCGGGGTACGAAGACGCCCGGTTCGACGGGGATGCGCAGACCGCGGAAGGCGACCCAGCCGAGGATCTGCTCGAGGGGCTCACCCGTCTCGCGGCGACGCAGCAGCAGTTCGAGGGCGGCGGAGGAATCGGCGGCCTCCTCGAGCAGGCCGGCCTCCTCTTCGGCGAAGACGCAGCCGACAGCGCGCAGCCGCTCCACGGACGACGAACGCCCCGTCGGCGGACCGGACGGGGCGTCGTTCACTGCTCGGGGGCTAGCGCCAGCGCGTGGTCATCAGGAAGCCGATGAACGCGATGCCGAAGCCGATCAGGATGTTGAGGTTGCCGAGATCAGGGACCGGCAGAGTGCCCTGGCTCACGTAGAAGACGATGATCCAGGCGAGTCCGATCAGCATGAACCCGAACATCACCGGCTTGAACCAGACCGGATTCGGTGCGTTCTCGCCGGTCCGAGTCTCGTCGCGCTCGGCCTTCGGGCTCTTCGTCGCTCGTGCCATGCCGACCACTGTACCGGGCGGAGGCTCCCGGCCGGGAGCGCCGTGGCGCTGTGCCGACTCGCGGCGTGGTCGGTCGGCCGCTTCGAGGCGTGATCCTTCCCTCCCCAAGCGGCGGTTCGAGAGGTTCTCCCCAGCTCGCGAGGGAGCGCCGCAGCCCGCCGCGGCTCGCGCCTAGACTCGTCGCATGACCGCCCAGAACCCCGACGCGACGGCTCTGCGGCCGCGAGGGAAGCGACGACGGGCCCGCCCGGGCCGACGCCTCTCGTTCTTCGGAGTCGTCGGCGAGCTCCTGATGACCGCCGGCGTCCTGGTCCTGCTCTTCCTTGCCTGGCAGCTGTGGTGGAACGACGCGGTGATCGCCGGTCAGCAGACGACTCAGGCGGCGGAGCTCCGTGAGAGCTGGGGCGACTCCGCTCCTGCACCGCAGGCGACCGAGGCCGCCTCCGCGGAGCCGGTCGTCGCGACGGCCGCCGCCCTCGACACCTCCTTCGGCAACCTCTACATCCCGCGCTATGGCGAGGGCTGGGTGCGCACGATCGCCGAGGGTATCGACGCCGAGAACGTGCTCGACGAGGGCAGCATCGGCCACTACCCCGGGACGCAGATGCCCGGCCAGGCCGGCAACTTCGCGCTCGCCGCTCACCGCAGCGCCTACGGCGGCGGCATGCACCTGATCGACGAGCTCCAGCTCGGCGACCCGATCTACATCGAGACGGCGGACGGCTGGTACACCTACCGCTTCCGCAACCTCGAGTACGTCCAGCCCTCCGACGTCCAGGTGATCGACCCCGTCCCGTGGACCCCGGACGCGGCCCCGACCGACCGCCTGATCACGCTGACGAGCTGTAATCCGCTCTACTCGACGGCCGAGCGCATCATCGCGTACGGCGTGTTCGATTCGTTCCAGCCGCGCTCCGCGGGCGCCCCCGCCGAGATCGCCGGCTCGCTGGCGCAGGAGGGCTGATCGTGTACGCAGCGCTGTGGCGTCTCCTGCCCGGGCCCTGGTGGGTCCGGCTCCTGATCGTTCTCGTCCTCGTCACGGCGGTGCTGGCCGCGCTCGATGAGTGGGTGTTCCCGTGGGTGCAGTCGCTGGTGCTCGACCGGAACGTGACCGTCGGATCGTGAGCGTCGGCGCGGCCCCGCGGATCCTCGTCGTGGACCACCACGACAGCTTCGTCTTCACGCTGGTCGCCTACCTCCGCGAGCTCGGGGCACAGGTCGACGTGGTCGAGGGCGACGAACTCGGCACTGAGGCGCTGCTCGCACGCGCGGAGCAGGCGGACGGGGTTGTGGTCTCGCCGGGCCCGGGCCGCCCCGAGGACGTCCCTGCGTCGGCGGCGCTTGTGCACCGCTCGACCGAGTCGTGGCGGCCCCTGCTCGGTGTCTGCCTCGGCCACCAGGTGCTCGCGCATGCTCTCGGCGCGCGGGTCGTGGCGGCGCCGGAGCTGGTCCACGGCCGGACCTCGGACGTCCTGCACGACGGCGACCCGCTCTTCGACGGCCTGCCATCCGGCTTCGCCGCGATGCGGTACCACTCGCTCGCGGTCGACGACGACAGCCTGCCGGGGGAGCTGCGGGTGACGGCTCGGACACCGGAGGGAGTGGTCATGGCGCTCCGGCACCGGACGGCTCCGCTCGTCGGGGTGCAGTTCCATCCGGAGTCGGTTCTCACCGAGGGCGGACGACGCCTAGTGAAGAACTGGCTGCGCGAGGTCGGCACGTCCGCTTTTCCCGAGTTCCGGTCAACACTCCCGGCAGTGGCGCGTTAAGGCGGAATATGGCGCGTTAACGCGTCGATCTCTTCGCGGGTCGGAGGGGAGGGAGGCGGCGCCTTCGACCCCCGAACGGGGCCGCGGGTATGACCGCGTTTTCACCGCGTGAACCGCCGCCCGACGGGTGGATCGCGGGGTGCCTCCGAGCAAGTCGGGGCCATGCCAGCGGTCGGTCATGTCCACCCCCCTGTGGCCCCCCTCGGTAAGGTGACGCGATCTGACGGACTCGCGGCGGAGGATGCGGCGCTTCTTCCCTGCATAATCAGAGGGCGTCGGCAGGGGGTCGGCGCCGAAGAAGAGAAGTCCGGGGGACCACATGGTCGAATCGATCTCTTGGGCTTTCTCGGGAATTCGCGAGCTCGAGAATCTCGGTCCTCGCATCGTTGTGAAGCCGGGAACAGTTCCGAGCATTACCGGCTCGGGATTCGGCACTGGTGATCTGAGCGTCGTGCTGATGACCGTCTCGCCGTTACGCGTTCTTCGGGGAACCTGGTCGTCGGACGACACCGCTTTTCTCACCTTCACCTTCCTGATCGACGGCTTCGTGCGCATGGTCGCGCCGGACCGCACGGTGCTGCTCCGTCCCGGCTCCATCTCGTACCAGGCGGGGACGACAACGTTCACGACCGAGTCGACGACTCCGGCGACGATCCTCCAACTCTCCCTCCGCGCCGACGAAATGCGCCGCTACGGCTTCGATACGTCGGCCCTGGTCTACGCGCTCGATCCCGACGCCCGCTCCACCCGTGCCGCCTATGCCTTCACGACCGCCTTCGCACTCGCGGCGGAGTCCGGGACGGGCCTGCCCGGAGAGGGCGAGGTCACCGGCTTCGCGCACGTGGTCAAGCAGCTCCTCACCAGCGCTTTCCTCGCGGCGGTGAGCGCGCAGCCGGGCGCCACCAGTGTGCGAGCCGCGACCCTCGGGCGCGCCCGCACGGTCATCGACCGCACGCACCGCACCCCGCGCTGCACTCCGGAGGCGGTCGCGGACGCGGTGAACGTGTCCACTCGCTCCCTGCAGCGGCTCTTCGAGGACGCCGGGACGACGGTCGCGAGTGAGATCGAGCGTTCCCGGGTCGCGAGCGCCGTCGAGCTGCTGCGCCGCCGCCCGCGGGAGGTCCCGCTCGAGGCGATCGCGGCCGCCTCCGGCTTCTCCTCGGCGGACCACCTCCGCCGGGCGCTCAGGCGGCGCGAAGGGCTCACGCCCAGTGACATCCGCGGCAGGATCGGACGGCCGGTGGACGACTCCACCGTCGGCGAGGTCGTGCGCCTCCAGCCTCCGCTCGCGGGCGCGCGCCGGGCATAGCCGTCGCTCGCCTCGGCGGCCACGCAGGAGGCGCTTCGGGCAACCCCGCCGTCAGGAGCACCCGTCGCCACCGAGGCCGCCTTCTCGCCCCGAGCGGGTCGCGGCGAGAGCCGTCAGCCTGCGCAGTAGCCGAGCCGGACGGTCGACCCCTGCGGGACGTCGCCCGGAGCCAGGGACTGCGTCGTGATGGGCGGGTTCGCCCGGGTCGCGTCGCAGGTCCTGTCGGGGACCTCGACTCCGACCAGCTGCAGCTTCTCGGACGCGAGAGTGGCCAGCGCACTGCTGAGCGACGTTCCCACGAGGTCGGGGAGGGTGACCTGGCCGGAGGAGACGGTGAGATCGACCGGCGTGCCCGGTACAACCTGCTGACCCGCTCCAGGGGAGGTGGAGAGGACGACGTCGCCGGGGACGGTCGGCGAGTTCTCGCGGGTTTGCGAGCCCTCAATGAAGCCGCCGGCGGTCAGCGCGTCGATGGCTTGAGCGAGGGTGCGGCCGACCGTGTCCGGCACGGCAACGGGCTGCGGGCCCTGCGAGACGACGACGCGGATGACCGTCTCGGGCGCGACGATCGTGCCCGAGCCCGGATCCGTCCGGATCACCTCGCCCTCGGGGACGGTCGAGTTGTACTCCGCGACCTGGCTCGGCACGAGGTCGAGCTCCGTCAGGGTCGACTGGGCACTGTCGTAGGTCGTCTCGGTGAGGCTCGGGACCTCGCGCGACTGCGAGGGCAGCGTCGACGCGGGCTGGAGCGTCAGAACCCAGATCACCAGAGCAGCGACGATCACGGCGAGCACGACGATGGAGGACCAGATCCAGAGGACCGGAGGGCGGCGCTGGGTGCGAACGAAGGAGTTGTCTTCGGCCAGCTGGCGCAGGGCGAACTCCGAGTCGTTCACTCCGCCCTGGTTGCGGGCAGCGAAGAGCGAGGTGGTCAACTCGTCGATCGGGCGGTGATCGGGCAGGCGTCCGGCGGCGGCGTCGCGCAGGTCGTCGCGGAACTCCGCCGCGCCCTGGAAGCGCTCGTAGCGGTCCTTCGACAGCGCGCGCGCCACGACGGCGTCCAGTGCCGGTGTGACGGCGGGGTTGATCGAACTCGGCGCCGGCGGCGTCTCGCTGACGTGCTGGTAGGCGACGGCGACGGGGGTGTCGCCGCGGAAGGGGGCCCGGCCGGTGAGCAGCTCGAAGAGCACGATGCCGGCGGAGTAGAGGTCGCTGCGGGCGTCGACCTGCTCGCCTTTCGCCTGCTCGGGGGAGAAGTAGGCCGCGGTGCCGAGGATCGCCGTCGTCTGCGCAACGGTCGCGGCGGAGTCGGAGACGGCGCGAGCGATGCCGAAGTCCATCACCTTCACCTGGCCCGACGGGGTCAGCATGATGTTGCCGGGCTTGATGTCGCGGTGGACGACGCCCGCGCGGTGCGAGTACTCCAGGGCGGTGAGGATGCCCTCCGCGATGCGGACGGCCTCATCGACGTCGAGAGGGCCCTCGGCGATGAGGTCCTTCAGCAGGCGGCCCTCGATGTGCTCCATGACGATGAAGGGGCGACGCGACTCGCCGCCGGTGTCGTCGACGGTGACCTCCTCGCCGGCATCGAAGACACGGACGATCGTGGGATGCGACATCCGCGATGCGGACTGCGCCTCCTGACGGAACCGCAGCCGGAAGGCGGAGTCGGAGGAGAGGGAGAGCTTCAGCTCCTTGATCGCGACGGTGCGCCCGAGCCGGGTGTCCGTGCCGAGATACACCTCGGACATCCCGCCGCGGCCGAGCCGGGGCCCGACCTGGTACCGTCCCGCGATCAGGCGACCCTCATCCGTCACGCGCACGCTCCCGCCCTGTACTTCCGTGTGGTGCGGCCCCGAGGAGCCAGGGCAAGTGTACCTATGGGCTTCTGGTGTTCCGGGCGGGGCGCCCTCTGCTACCTCGTTGGTGACGGTGTGCTCGTCGTCGCGGCCGGTGTCGGCGTGTCGGAGGGAGCGGGCTGCTCGACGGTGACGGAGAGGGTGGGCGATGCCGCCGACTCCGACCCTCCGCAGGTGACGGTGTAGGTGATCGAGATCGTTCCGGCCGTCGGTCCGGCCTGGATCGTCGCCTTCGTCCCGTCGGTGGAGATCACGCTCGCGCCCTCGCCCGCCGCGGTCGCCGTGTACTTCGACACCGTGGTTCCGCTCGGGCACTGGTTGTAATTGCTCCAAGAGACGTCGAACGTCGCGCCCGCCTTGACGCTGGAGGCGGCCGGCGTGACCGACGGCACGGCCGTGGGGGCGCTGGGAACCGCAACCTCGGTGTAGACGGAGACCTCGATGGTCGTACCCCTGACCACGTTCGCGGTGGGGTTCACGTCCTCGACGAGTCCGACCTGATCAGCGGTGGGGGCGCTCGGCCCGTCGGCGCGCCGCACGCCCATGCCCAGCGCGTCGAGTGCGGTCTCGACTTCGTCGAATGGTCGCCCGATGTAGTCGTTCTTGTTGATCACGACCGTGGTGGACGTCGGGGTCGCCGAGGGAGTCGGGGTCGCCGACGGTGTCGGTGACGGCGCCGTGCTGGTCGGAGCGGACGGGCTCGGCGCGGGTTCGGCGGCGCCGCCGGTGGTCAGCGCGAAGATCGTGCCGGCGATGACGACGGCGAGGATCACGATGAGCGCGACCAGCGGCCAGGTCCACGGGCTGCGCTTGCGCGGCTCCTCGAACGGAACCGCGGGCTCCTCCACCGGGAAGAACGGAGCGGCGGCTGCGGCCGCACCCGAGGGCAGAACCGTGGTCGCCTGCGTCGCCCCCTGGTTCGAGGGGAGGACCGTGGTGGCCTGCGTGGCCGGGAGATCGCTCAGGACAGCGGGGACGGCGAGGGCCGCTCCGCGCACGTCGCCCGAGCGCAGCGCCTGAGCCGCCCGCGCGAGGTGGGCGGCGGTCGCCGGGCGGTCGGCGGGCTTCTTGGCGATGCAGGAGTAGACGAGGTTCCGAACCGGCTCGGCGACCGTGACCGGCAGCTCGGGCGGGGTGTCGTTGATCTGCGCCATTGCAATCGCGACCTGCGACTCGCCGGTGAACGGCCGGCGCCCGGCCAGGCACTCGTACGCCACGATGCCCAGCGAGTAGATGTCGGTCGCGGGGGAGGCGGGCTGCCCGCTCGCCTGCTCCGGGGACAGGTACTGGACCGTGCCCATGACCTGGCCGGTCGCCGTCAGCGGGACCTGGTCCGCGATGCGGGCAATGCCGAAGTCGGTGATCTTGACGCGTCCGTCAGGAGTGATCAGCAGGTTGCCGGGCTTCACGTCGCGGTGCACGAGACCCGCGGCGTGCGCGGCGTGCAGGGCAAGCGCGGTCTGCGCGACGATGTCGAGGACCTTGTCGGTCGAGAGGACCCGCTCGCGCTCGAGGACGGTCGAGAGCGCCTCGCCGGGGACGAGCTCCATGACCAGGTAGGCCGAGCCGTCCTCCTCGCCGTAGTCGTACACGTTGGCGATGCCCTCGTGGTTGACCAGCGCCGCGTGGCGGGCCTCGGCGCGGAAGCGCTCGAGGAAGCCGGGGTCGCCGAGGTACTCGTCCTTCAGGATCTTGATCGCGATGGTGCGGCCGATGACCAGATCGGTCGCCTGCCATACCTCTCCCATGCCGCCGATGGCGATCCGGGACTGCAATTCGTAACGTCCCCCGAAGGTGAGGCCTGTCGTGGGTCTCATTTGTTCAGCACCGCCTCTAGTACCTGTTGTCCGATGGGTGCGGCGATCAGGTTGCCGTACCCGGTCTGGCCGAGCCCGCCACCGTTCTCCACGAGCACGGTGATGGCGTACTGCGGGTCGTTCGCAGGCGCGAAGCCGGTGAACCAGAGGGTGTACGGGTCGTCTGCGCCGTTCTCGGCGGTACCGGTCTTACCGGCCACAGTGACGCCCCCTATTGTTGCATTCGTCGCCGCGCCGCCCTGGACGCTGGCGACCATCATCGCCTTGATGGCGTCCGCGGTCTGCGTGCTCACCGCCCGGCCGAGCGACTTCTCCTGGAACTTCTGCAGAACGCTGAGGTCCTGCGAGCGGATCGAATCGACCAGGTTCGGCTGCATCACCTCGCCGCCGTTCGCGATCGCCGCCGAGACCATCGCGATCTGCAGCGGCGTCGCCTTGACCTCGAACTGACCGAAGGCGGTGAGGGCGGTCTGCGCGTCATCCGTCTTCGCGGGGTACACGCTGGCCTCGACGGACATGGGGATCTCCAGCTTCGTGTCGAAGCCGAACTTCTCGGCCTGCGAGCGGATCGCGTCCGCGCCCAGCTGCACGCCCATCTCGGCCATCGGGACATTGCACGAGAGCGAGACGGCGGTGGCCAGCGTGACCGTGTCTCCGGAGCCGCAGAGACCGCCTCCGGAGTTGATCACCCGCGAGGAGGAGCCGGGCAGCGTGTAGGCCTCGACGTTGGGGAAGCTCGAGTCGGCGGTGAAGCGGCCGGACTCGAGGGCGGCCGAAGCGACGACGAGCTTGAAGACGGACCCGGGCGGGTTGAGCGAGCCGCCGATCGCGCGGTTCACGAGCGGCTGCGAGGAGTCGTCGTCGAGCGCCCGGTAGGCGGCGAGCACGTCGTCGGTGTCGCGGGAGGCGAGGGCGGCGGGGTCGAAGGCGGGCTTGGAGACCATCGCGAGGATGCGGCCGGTCGCTGGTTCTGTCACGACGACTGCTCCGGTGTCGTCGCCGAGGGCGTCGAAGGCGGCCTGCTGCGCGACCGGGTCGATCGAGAGTTCGACCGAGGCACCCTTCGGATCCTGACCCGTCACGAGGTTGTTGATCTCGTCGAAGAACTGCGAGTTCGAGGTGCCGGAGAGGTAGTCGTTGAGCGAGCGCTCGATGCCGGTCGTGCCCTGGTTCAGGGTGAAGTAGCCGGACACGGCGGAGTAGAGCGGACCGTTCGCGTACTGCCGTTGGAACTTGTAGAGGTCGTTCGAGGGCGTCGAGGAGGCGATCGGCTGACCGGCGGCGAGGATCGCGCCGCGCTCGGTCGAGAAGCTCTCGTAAAGGGTTCGCGTGTTACGGCCGTCCTCGTCGAGGGAATCGGCCTGGATCATTTGGATGGAGGTCGTGGAGACGAAGAGGGCCACGAACATCGTCAGCACGACGAGGCTCACCCGTTTGAGTTCTCGGTTCATCGACGGATCACACCACCAGACGAGGCTGACTGCGGACTGTGTCGGACAGGCGCAACAGCACCGCCACGATCATCCAGTTCGCCACGAGGGAGGAGCCGCCGGCGGCCAGGAACGGTGTGGTCAGGCCGGTTAACGGGATCACGCGGGTGACGCCTCCGATGACGATGAAGCACTGGAGAGCGATCACGAACGAGAGGCCGACTCCCAGCAAGCGCCCGAAGTCGTCCTGGCCGGCGAAGCCGATCCGGAACCCGCGCGAGACCAGCAGAAGGTAGAGGCCGAAGATCGCGAAGAGCCCGGCGAGGCCCAGCTCCTCGCCGAGGCTCGCGATGATGTAGTCGGACTGCGGGACCGGCGTGAGATCCGGCATCCCCTGACCGAGGCCCGTCCCGAGCAGGCCGCCGTGCGCGAGGCCGAAGAGGCCCTGCACGAGCTGGTAGCTGCCGCCCGGATCCGCCCCGTAGCGCTCGGCGCTCAAGGGCTCGAGCCAGTTCGCGAAGCGGTTACCGACGTAGCTGAGCGTCTGGCTCGCCAGGAGTGCACCGCCGAGGAACAGTCCGACGCCGATGAGGACCCAGCCGGTACGGCCGGTCGCGACGTACAGCATCACCAGGAACAGGCCGAAGTAGAGCAGCGCCGTGCCCAGGTCGCGCTGGAAGACGATGACCCCCATCGTGACGGCCCAGACCACCAGGATCGGGCCGAGATCGCGCAGGCGGGGGAAGCGCATTCCGAGGACGGTGCGGCCCACCATCGAGAGGGAGTCGCGGTTGCGCACGAGATAGCCGGCGAAAAAGACGCCCAGGGCGATCTTGGCGATTTCGCCGGGCTGGAAGCTCGCGACGTCGCCGATGCCGATCCAGACCCGCGCCCCGCTGACCTCGCGGCCGATGAAGGGGAGGAGCGGCAGAAGCAGCAGCACGATCGCCGCGAATCCGGCGACGTAGGTGTACCGGAACAGCACGCGGTGGTTGCGGATCACCAGCAGGACCACGATGGCGGCGACCACCGCGAGTCCGCTCCAGAAGAGCTGCCGCACGGCCACGGAGTCCCAGCCGGTGACTCCGTCGGCGATGTCGATGCGGTAGATCTCGGCCACGCCCAGGCCGTTCAGGACCGTCGCGATGGGCAGCAGGAACGGATCCGCGGCCGGGGCGGCGAAGCGCAACACCACGTGGACGGCGAGCACGAGGGCCGAGAGGCCGGCGCCGAGCGAGACGAGGGTGGTGTCGACCGCGCCGAGCGCGCCGAGCTGCACGAGGATGATCGCGCCCGCGTCGATGACGCAGGCGACAACCAGCAGAAGCAGCTCGAGGTTGCGCAGCTTCTGCCGGAAGAAGCCCTGCCGCTCGGAGGCGGGGCGGGAGGTGGCCGTGGCGGCGTCCGTCATGGTGCTCCGTTCGCGTCCGTGAGGCGTTCGACGATGTCGACCGCGCCGGCGTAGGAGTCGGCGCTGATCGTCTGCTCCACTTGCTCGACGTCGTAGGCGCGGAGGGAGTCGAGCGGGATGCCCGTGTCCTCCTTCACCTCCGAGAGCGAGAGCGGGCCAACCGACTGCTGGATGCCCTGGTAGATGATCACCGTGGTCCCGTCGGTACCGACGTAGAAGCGCGACTGCGTCCAGTCGTAGGCGAAGAGGATCCCGAGGAAGCCGATGATGAGCACGAGGGAGAGGCCGACGAGCCAGGTGATGCGGCGGCGCAGATGCCGGCGGCGGTCCTCCTCGATCAGCTCGTCGAGGTAGTCCTCGGACGCGGGCTCGAAGTGCGTGGGGCCCTGAGCGGCCGGTGCGCGGGTATGCAGGCGGAGGCCGGGGATGCGGACGCGGTTCTGCGAGTCATCCGTGGTGAGCGGAGTGGACGAGGCGGCGGAGCCGACGATCACCGGGTCCTCCGCGGGCGCGAGGATCTGCGCGGTGTCGCCCGCCCCGGGGATGTCGAGGATGACGACGGTGACGTTGTCGGGGGCGCCGTGCGAGAGGCTGTCGCGGATCAGGCGGTCGGCCACCTGCTGAGCGCTCTCGTCGCGGCTGAGCTCCTTGAGGATCTCGTCGTGCGGGACGACGCCGGAGAGGCCGTCCGAGCAGATCAGCCAGCGGTCGTGCGGCTCGGTCTCGAGCGTCAGCGTGTCGATCTCGGGGTTGGTGTGTACGTCGCCGAGCACCCGCATCAGGACGGAGCGGCGCGGATGCGTCATCGCCTCCTCCTCCGTGATGCGGCCGGAGTCGACCAGGCGCTGCACGAAGGTGTGGTCGGTCGTGACCTGCTCGAGCCGGCCGTCGCGGAGGACGTAGATGCGGGAGTCGCCGATGTGCGCGATCGCCACCGAGTCGCCGACCCGGGCGATCGCACTGACGGTGGTGCCCATGCCGGTGAGCTCGGGGTGATCGACCACGGCGTCGGCCAGCAAGGTGTTCGCGGCCAGTAGCGTGCGCTTGAGCTCGTCCTCGGCCTCGTACGTGGAGGCGTAGGCGCGGTCCGCCTCCACGATGCGCTTGATGGCGATGGAGGAGGCGACGTCTCCGCCGGCGTGTCCGCCCATCCCGTCGGCGACGACGAAGAGCTGCCGACCCGCATAGCCGGAGTCCTGGTTGTTGGAGCGGATCCGGCCGACATGCGAGACGGCGGCGCTCTCGCGCACCGCGCTGTGGCCGGAGCCGCTCTCCGGAGTGAGGGCCACGCGCTACGACCGCCGCAATTCGAAGGTGGTGGTGCCGACCTTCACGGGCGTGTTCAGCGGCACCTTGGTGGGGGCGCCGACGCGGCGGCCGTCGAGGAAGGTGCCGTTGGTCGAGTCGAGGTCCTGGATCATCCACTCGTCGTTCCACAGGAGCAGGCGCGCGTGGTGGGTCGAGGTGTAGTCGTCGCGGATAACCAGCGTCGACTCGGCGGAGCGGCCGATGGTCAGCGGGTCCC
Organism: Rathayibacter tritici; assembly: GCF_002932875.1. GTDB lineage: Bacteria > Actinomycetota > Actinomycetes > Actinomycetales > Microbacteriaceae > Rathayibacter > Rathayibacter tritici. The sequence continues at coordinate 1,405 of NZ_PSWS01000023.1, read as the reverse complement.
CGGTCAGTTCGAGCTCGGTGCCGCGCTTGGGGCCGGAGGTGATGACGAGGCGCTGCGCCGTGTGGACCGTCGCTGCCCCGCCCTGATCGGCGCCCGAGCGCTCGGCGGCCGACTCATGGGTCCGCCGGGCGGTCGGAGCGGCGGGCGGGGCGGCGGCGGGCTGGGCGGCCGCGGCGACGACAGGCTGGGCCGCCGTGACGAACGGAGCCTCGGGTGCGGCCTGAGCTCCGGACGGCAGCTTACGGACGCGCTGACCGAAGAGATCGGAGCGCAGCGCATAGACGATGCCGAACACGAAGAACCACAGCAGCGCGAGGAACGCGATGCGCAGGAGAAACAGAGTGAGCTCGCTCATAGCCGGTCGTCCCAGAACCCTTCGGAGCTGCGTCCGGCTGCTCGGCCGGACGACGGGCGGTCGGCGCGCGCGGGAGCGGAGCCCTGCACGACGCGGTAGACGATCGAGGTGCGTCCGATCGTGATGGTCTGCTCGGGGGCGAGCGGAGCCTGCGTCACGGGCCGACCGTCGAGCCTCGAGCCGTTCGTGGAGCCGAGGTCGTGCACCTGGGCGCGCGAGCCGTCCCAGAGGATCTCGACGTGCTTGCGCGAGGTGCCGGAGTCGTCCACGGTGATATCGGCGTCGCTCCCGCGCCCGATGACGGTGCGCGCCTTCGTGATCGGGTGGCGGCGGCCGTCGATGTCGAGGACGGGCGTGTAGGCGACGGTGCCCTTGACGCTGCGGGAGCCGACCTCGACCATGCCGTCGCTGAGCGCCGCATCGACGGCGAGCGAGATGTCGATCGGGCCGGGGAAGCGGTAGCCCTGCTTGGTGGCGTGCTCGGTGGCGACGGTGGTGAGCTCGTCGATCAACGTGGCGCCGATGCGCTGCATCCGGTCGAGGTCGGTCGCGGACATCCTCAGCACGAGGCTGTTGGGCACGAGGATGCGATCCCGGCTGACGACGGCGGCGGTGGTGTCGAGCTCTCGGCGGAGGGCGGAAGCGAGCTCGACCGGCTGCAGACCCGACTTGAAGGTCCGCGCGAACGCGCCGTTGACGACGCGCTCGAGTCCCTTCTCGAAGTTGTCCAGTATGCCCACAGTCTTCCGATCTTCCGGTTCTACACCTTCTCGGCGGTCGCGCACGGATCGAGATGTCTGCGCCCGTCGCTGCTTCCTTTTCTTGGTGTGCGCCGCGCACGGCTACGGGCATGTTACTGGGATGGTCTGGATGTGCGATCCTCCGCGGTGGTTTCGCGGGCGGAGGGCGGCGCGCGGGGGGTGGTGCCGGGCTCGTGCGGCCGGGCTCGTGGAGTCGGCCTCGGCTCGTGGGAATCGGGGAGTTCTGCGAGCCGAAGCGGGTTCTGCGAGCCGAAGGTGGCGGGGTGGGGTTGTTCGGCTCCCAGCGCCC
>NZ_PSWS01000013.1 GCF_002932875.1 Rathayibacter tritici | reverse complement strand
CGCCCCCGCGAGCCCCTCCAGAAACCGCTCCACCACCCCGTCGTCCACCCTGTCATCCTCCCGCAGCCCGCCCGCTCGTGCCGCAGGCACACCCGTTACTTTCTTCGTGCCCGCTGCGCTCGACCGTCTTCGACGGAAAGTAAGGGAAGTCCCGGTCAGCGATCCCTTATCGGGACGGCACCGCGCCCCTCCCCCCTCCCACACGGTGCGATCAGAGGCGAAACTCAGAGACCAAGCATCTCGAGTTCGGCCCCCGCGGCGTCAACGTCAACACCGTCGCTCCCGGCGCCACCGCTACTCCGGGGAACGCCGCCGCAGCGGACGCCCTCGTCGAGATGACGAAGGGCACCGTCGCCGGAACGCCCGTGCGCCCGATCGACATCGCCTTCGCCGTGAGGTTCCTCGTCTCCGACGAGGCGTCGTACGCCCACGGGACAGTCCTCGACATCGACGGCGGCATCGCGCACGTGCGGCTGGGCTGATCCGGATGGAGACCCCGCACTTCGCTGCCGCCGTCACCGCGTTCGTCACCGCCCTCGACGGGCGCATCGATCAGGGGATCACCGCATTCCCCGACCTGTTCGATCACGACGCGGTCATCGACGTGCCCTTCGACGGCTCCGGAGATCCCCAGCCGATCACGGGGCGGCAGGCGATCCAGGTCATGGCTGCCGGCCTCGAGGGCTTCCTCTGGTTCGACGAGGTCACGTTCCACGCCGTGCGAGCGACCGAGGACCCGGCGGTGGTGGTATGCGAGTACGAGGCGGTGCTCCGACGCGCGGACCGCGACGGTCGCCTCCGCCGCCGCTACATCTCCGTGATCACCCTCCGCGAAGGACGCATCAGCCACCTCCGCGAATACGGAGGCCCCTTCATGCCGACCAACTGACCACGAACCGGCCCGCGACAACGCCCGCTCCTTCCGCCAGGGGCCCGTGGTCCTCTCCTGCCTTCTCAGTCCGTCACCTCGGGGAGCGCGACCGCGATCGAGCGAACCGGATGAAGAAGCGGTGTGCAGGTCCGGTCGATCTCGGACGGCATCGACCCGTCGACGTCGACGGGCCGGCTGATGCTGGGCATGCTCGCCACGCTCGCGGAGTACGAGCGGGAACTCATCGTTGAACGAGTGAATGCCGGTATCGCCGCAGCCCGTGCCAGCGGGATCCGCTTCGGCCGACCCCTGTCGGACCCGGCGGTGGTCACGGACAAGTTCGCAATTGCCGCGGATGCGCGAGTGCGCGGCCGCACTGCTGAGGATGCGGCTCGCCTCGCCGGGTGGAGTCGCGCGTCGCTGTATCGGCACCAGGCGGACGCCGCTTGGCGCGCAGCTGCCGGAGAGCAAGCGGCGCCCCCAGTAAGGAATCGTCCTCCGTTCCTCGACGCGGTGGCCGAGGCAGGAGAGGCGTCCGCCCGGCTTGGTGCCGCCCCTCCTGCTTGACCTACTTCGCCTTAGTAATTGCAACCGACGACAAAGTTCTCATCGTCAACAAAAGGCCCGTACTGAACGCTTCGCACGGTCTCATAAGCGACCATGTCGTAACGGTACTGAGCGGCTGAGCTACACTTGTCGAAACGGTTGATAGTCTGAATCGCATTATACGGGCTGTCAGGACTTATTGCTGTGGCTCGCGTCTGCTGCCCACAGAAAAATCCAGTGCAGCCCTTGCGCAGCTGGATCTTTAGGCTGTGCGTGAAGACTGTGCCGCTCGAGGCGCAGACGCTCTGGCCACCCCAGTACAATTGATCGAAGCCGTTTCGGTAAATCTGGACAAACGGGCTCTTCGCAGTTGAGGGTGTAGCCGTACGAGTGTGGGGTCGGCGCGTCGTGGCCGGGAGTGGGGTCGAGGTCTTCCGATGATGGAGGTTCCTACGCC
>NZ_PSWS01000031.1 GCF_002932875.1 Rathayibacter tritici | reverse complement strand
GATATTCCACACCGACTACCGGCGGCCACTGCGCACCTTCCGAGATGCCTTCAACGCCGTCCGCGGACTCATCTTTTTCACTCGGCAAAAAACCAATTTTGCATAAGCCTCTTTGCACCGACGGTGACCTGCTATTCCCTCCACTCGTCGTTCGCGACTGCCGCGAATTTGGGGAGACAGACCTGGTTACCAGCTGGGTGCGCTCGAACGCCGTTCATCTTTCCAGCCACGCCCCCGGTTACGACCTTGCTGGCCAGGTGATGTGCGAATGTCCCGCTCTCTTTGATGTAGACGACGAACGCGAGAGCGCAGAAATTGAAGTCTTAGCCCTAGCACTCAGCCGTCGCAATGATCGCGTTTCCGTCGCCGTCGTGACCGGACAGTGGATTGATTCACCCATAAGGCAGTCGCTCGGAAGTGCCGCCATCGCCATGAACTTCGATACGATGAGCACACGGGAATTTGTGGATAGCGTCATGGCGTAGAGGGAGGGACCACCGTTTCGCGCGCAACATCGGTCACGTACGACGAAAGCCAGTGGACATTCCAATCGGTTCGCCCAGCGAGCGCGGTTAGTAATCCTTCTGCAAAAAGTAGCAAAGCGCGACCGGGCTCGAAGACAACCCAATCTCTATATAGTCTCAAGCCAGCCACTGGGTAGCTCGTATTGTCACGAACGACGCGGCCCGCTCCAGCTTGCTCAATCCATTCCATACTCTGACGTGCACCATTTTCGTCCAACTTATGCAATGGGACCAGCCCCATATTTAGATCTTCCTGAGACCGGGCACTGACGATTCCAGGATCAAGAATGCAAGCAACGTCTGGACGCTCGTTCACGCCTAGCTGGTTTAGCTCCCGCGCTCGCGCGGAGGGCGCATTTGCCGCGCTATAACCAAAGAAAGCCGTGAGAGGTATGGAGCGGCCCACTGTCGGCCGTAGCGATCTTATGCTTGCAAACTTCCGCCCGGCGTCGGTTATCTCGCCGGTCGAGACGGAGGTCTTGACCTCTACTGCGGCGAGCACGGTCTCCACGGGGAATAGTAGTTGCGTCGAGTGAGCGAGGATCTGGGGCTGAGAACCTTTATCGTAAATAATTAGGTCGGTTTGAGCGGAACGGTTACCTTCCGAGTCGATAACTACGCCCGTGCCAATCCCGACATCTGCTGGAAGAAGACTTGTCACCAGTTGAGCTAGAGCCAGTTCATTAGCACGCCCAATCTCCCCATTGTGCCCTACCAGCCGACTAAAGACTCCTGCCTCGACCTGTAGCTGACTTGCAACTCCTGTCCAGTATTGTTCAACGACACTCGGGCCCGACGTGGCCGTGTTCTGCTCCGACATGCAGCTTATTCTGGGTGCTCAGGCGCTGATAAGCGCGGAAGGCAGCAAGGGCGTTTTGAGGTGACGCAGTGTGTATCGCGGGCCAGGAGGGTGCTGGCGGGGTAACACGAGCCGTGGCTATACGGATCTAGCGGCTGACGCGGCCAATCAGGGTGCGCGCTCGACAGCCAGACGCACACGGCCGCGACGTTTCGCGACAGTGTGCTGACCGATAACTGACCGTATGTCAGTTCTGGGGCTGATGCCGATTCGGGTTGCACATTGCGTGCGTAGCCGGACGCTCGGCGTCCCGCTGATCGATCCCCCACCGTACGCCCGCTGGACCGGGGGGGGATATTGCTCAGCGCGGCTCCGCGTGGAGCACAGCACGGGCTCGGTCGCTTTCGCCGTCGACGAGGATGCGGACCGGGGCGGTGCGCGCTACCGACAGTCGATGCCCGAGTGAGCCAACAGCTCGACGCCGCCAGCTGCCAACAGGTCCCATCAGATGCCCAGCATCTGCGGGAGATAGGGAATCCAGAGGAAGGAGCCAGCCGCGATGAGGCCGCCCACAGCGAACACTGCGCGCTGTGCGATCATCCAGGTTTCCGCTCGCCGGCGAACGAGGCGATCTACGTTCACCGCGAGTATCGCGAAGCCGAGGTAGAAGAGGACAGTGAAGGCCACCGAACTGATTGGATTCGTGGCGTTGATATAGGGCAGGGGCAGACTGCCGCTGCTCAGGCTGAGCGCCAGAGCGATGATGGCCGCGGGAACAAGGCCCGCGATGACCGCGATTCCTGCCCCCGATGTTGCGATGCCCGATTCTTGCTTCGTCATGATGTTGTCTTTCTGCTGTGACGGTAGACCCTGACACCCGCTGAAACGGGGGTGATAGCGCTCGGCGCGGGCTCCGCGTGGAGCATGGCACGGGCTCGGTCGAGGTAGGTGAGGCCGGCCGTGGCGAGCCGGCCCGCCGGGGGATCTCAGGAGGCGGCGGCTCGTTCGAGCTGCTGCACGCGGGAGCGGGACACCCCGAACGCGGCGGCTGCGGCGTCGAGTGAGTACCGGTCCGCGCGCGCGATCGCCACGGCGCGGCGCCGGGCGGTCGCGGAGGGTTCCTGGGCTGCGCGGGACTCCCGCTCGGCCGCCTCCGCTTCCTGCCAGAGTGCTTCGGCTTCGGGAGTGACATGCACGGTCACCGTCACGGTGACGT
>NZ_PSWS01000032.1 GCF_002932875.1 Rathayibacter tritici | reverse complement strand
TCCGCCCTCGGCTTCCGCAACCTCACCAACTACATCGCCCGCAGCCTGCTCGAAACTGGCGGCTTCAGACCCCGACTACACCCTCAATTACGATGAGCCTGATAACTTCTCCGATGGTTACAGTACCGCTGCCGCCTCCCCCGCGTCCCAGGCCGCTCCAGTAGGGCTGGTAGGTGAAGTCACCGGGCTGACCCACGGGCTTGTAGCCGCGGCCTTCGACTGCGGCTTGTCCGTCCGAAGCGGCATCGACGTCCCACTGATAGGTGTGGGTCGCGGAGGAGTTGACGCCGATGAGGCCGCATCCGTCTACCGACTCTTGGACACCGGCGCCGAGCGGGAAGATGAAGTTGGTGCGGCTGCATCCCGCAGCGAGGGCGGCGCGCGCCTCGGTGGTGGAGTCCGGCGCGATGGTTGCGGTATCCCCGGAGATCGTGGCCGTGTACTCGGTGCCGTTCTCATCTACGGCGACGAAGGTGCCGGAGAGATCGACGGCAGGGTCGATGTAGTAGTTCGAGATGTCAATCGTCGTCGGGGCCTCCGGCGACACGGTCGGTGAGACGGGAGCCGTTTCGGCGTGCGCGGCGGGAGCAAGGAGTGCTGCTCCAAGTGTGATGATGGCGGCGGTGGCGAGGTGGCGCATGTGCTTCATGATTCCCCAGACGACCGGGAAGTTCCGACAACGACGTGAGTGTCGCAGTGCGAAGTGCTCATTGTGCGAGTCGTAGCGTGGTGCGCGTTTCTTCACACAGTTCGACCCGATGCCCAGGAACCCGCAAGCCGGGGGGGCGTCCTCACAGATGATGATAGCGCCCCATCGCAGTCATAGAGCGGCAACATTTATTCTGTGAATCCCGTGAGTGTAGGAGGTCCGGCTCTTGTTGAGCGGGATTCGTCTCGGATCGAAGCAACACGCGCGAGGCCTGCGATGGCGAGAAGGGTGTACGTCAGACGAGCGTTCAACGCGTCATCCGGCAGACGCGATCCGGTGGTTTTCCGCGTCGGAGGCGCGGTCGTCGGACACTTCGATTTCACCCTCGACCACCGCCATTACCCGCTTAGGTCGCGTCATTCATCGACTCAGAGAAGCCCGGCTTCGAGCACTCGAGGTCCACGGTCGTCTGCACCAGTGCTGCACCTCGCGATGACGAGGTGCAGGTCACCATGAGACACAACCGTGGCGCCGCGGACGCTCGGAGCGTCCCGCTGGACGATCCCCATACGGGACGTCGTGCGATGGCCCCTTGTACCCGGAAGACGAAAAGTTGGAACCGAGTCCAGCCGGAGGTTTCGGTTCCAGTCGTCCCGCCTTCGCCCGACACGCTCAGAGATCAGCTCGAGACCTCGTAGGCCAATGTCCGCACCAGCCAGTAGCGTGCTACCCATGGTTTCCCTGCGCATCAATCCGGACGTTTTGCGTTGGTCGATGCAGGAGTCCGGCCTTGACGTGGAAGAAGTTGCCCGGGCGACTGCCCGGTCACGCGCCTTGGTCGAGCAGTGGTTGAGCGGTGACGAGCTGCCCACGAAAGGTGATGTCGAGAAGATCGGCAAACGAGCGGGCCGTTCCATTCAGTTCTACTTCCTGCCGGGGCCTCCCGCCCAGTCGCCGGCGGTTGCCCGCTTCCGTTCATCCTTCGATCGGAACGAAACTGATCCGACGGCCGAGGTCGCCGCAGTACGAGCTGCTGCACGCATGCAGAAGGTTGTTCGGTGGGCCGCTGACCAAACTGATTCCGACACAGTGCAATTTCCCGACGTCGGCAACTCGCCAGACGCGTATGCCCTATTGATGCAGAGCCGCATTCATTGGCATACGCGAACCCAGGTAGACGCCACCAGCAAGTCTGCTCTCTTCAAAGCCCTTCGATCGCATATCGAGCAGCTCGGCGTAACTGTGACCCTGCGATCGATGGGCGAGAAGAGCTGTCGAGGGTTCTCTTTGTCGGATCCTCGCGCACCACTCATCGCGATTAACCGCGACTACAAACTGCCGTCACTTCGTACTTACACACTTCTACATGAATTGGCCCACATTGCACGAGGCTCCTCGGCCGTGTGCTTTGACGAAGATACAGCAGAGGAGCGTTGGTGCGAGGCGTTCGCAGCTAGCTTTCTGATGCCCGAGGCTCACCTACGCGCCTACTTCGAGTACAAGCACTGGACCAGGGTTACTGTCGATCAAATCGACGAGCGCATCCGACTGACCTCGAACAGGTATAAAGCGAGTTGGCAATCAGTAGCAATACGTCTTCGGGATCTACAGTTAGCAGATCAACGGGTCGTAGATGCGGTAATGAACAACAGCCGCGAGGTAGACAACGGATTCGCTCCTTCGTCACGCCCCACTCCAGTTCGTCGGCTTGAAGAATTTGGTCTGACTTTCACACGGGCTGTGCTCGACCTGCGTCAGCAAGATCAGTTGTCCGAATATGACGCACGTCGCTACTTGAACGTGAATGGATCACAGCTCAGCAGCCTAGAGTTGATTGCGGACGGGGGAGCCTGACGTGCTCTTCGTTCTTGACGCTGCCAGCTTCATCGAGCTGCAGGAAGTCTGCGCAGCAGAAGGCCACCCGTTCGACGTTGTGCTATCTCGATTGACCGATCTTTGAGGCTTATGCAAAATACGATTGATCGAGATGGATTTGCGCGTGTCGGTCACGAATAACACCGGCTAATCCGCTTTGATTGAAGAGCAGCCTCTAACAG
>NZ_PSWS01000036.1 GCF_002932875.1 Rathayibacter tritici | reverse complement strand
GATATTCCACACCGACTACCGGCGGCCACTGCGCACCTTCCGAGATGCCTTCAACGCCGTCCGCGGACTCATCTTTTTCACTCGGCAAAAAACCAATTTTGCATAAGCCTCAAGGTATCGAATGCGCAACTTATCAATAGAAATCTCAGACTGCTCTTTTGCGCTAACGGCCAAAATAATGTCGCCCGTCAACGGCACCTCAGCCGGCGTCCCGCCGCGTCGACATCTGCTCGTCGTTCAGCTTGTCGAGGGCGCGGCGCAGGGCGCGGACATCGCGGAAGCCGGAGAGCCGTGCGATCTCGGCTGACGTGAAGCGTTGGCCGCATGTGGTGGGCGCGGCGTGGTCCCGGGCCCGACGCACGCGCTCGGCCGTGAGCGCCAGCTTGGCGGAGGATCCGGCCTGAGCGAAGACATGCCGCAGATTTCGGGATGACGTGCCGATGGCGTGGGCGAGATGCTCGACGGTGAAGGCCGGATCCGTCGCCCGCAGGGAAATGACTCGAAGCGCCGCGCGGTGCACGTTCTCCGCATCCTCAGGAAGATCGGGGGCGGTCGCGTCCAGCGCGTGCAGCAGGAGGGCGGTCGTCAGATGACGCAGCCCGATCCCGAAGTCGATGTAGCCGGCGTCTTCGCTGCTCATCGATGAATTGAGCGCGATGTTCGCCGTCGCAGCAACGGCGTCGCGGAACTCCTTCGCCGGCTCGGAGAAGACCATTCCCGATTCCAGCTCCAGGCGCGCCTGAGGTGGAAGACCGGCCAGGTCGTATTCGATCTGATAACGGGCCACCGGTCGCTGTGCGCGGAAGCGGAAGGGTCGCGCGGTTCCGCCGGGGAGCACCGCCAGGTCACCGGGCTTCACCACCTTGGGCGTCTCACCCCACAGCGGCACCTGCACGGTCGCATCGCCTTCGACCTGCACGAGAAGCAATGCCGTGCGAGAACGACGCGCGATAGAGTAATCGCCCTCGCTGTGCCAGAGCCGGGCCGCTCGATATCCGGCAAAGCGGATTTCGTCGGAGACGAGCCTGAAAGAGCTGTCCACGTCACCGAAGAAGTGCCTCTCGGCCAGCCTGAGCCGAGCATTCTCGCCCTGTAGTGAATACTTCCGGCGAACCGACTCGGATGCCATAGACCTCTCCCTGCTTCGGCCGAGACCTGAAAATCACCACGATCTCGTCGAGGTCGAACGAGCCGAGAAGTGATTCTCCACAGATGATCCGCTCCAGGGAAGAGCATGAGACAAGTTCCGGCAAAGGAACCTCTTTTTCCGGCTCCCACCGGGCTCAGCTGGACCGGCGACCCATCGGCGCCGACCGCAGCCGCGTCACCGCTCGCCGTTCACCTTCGCGAGAGCACGTCGCAACGCTCGCGCATCCCGGAAGCCGGAAAGGCGGGCGATCTCCGCTGTGGTGAATCGACCGCCGTCTTCCCCGACCGCAGCATGAACGCGCGCTCGGCGCACCCGCTCGCCGGTGAGTGCGGCCTTTGCGGAGCTTCCGGTATGAGCGAAGACCTCCCGCAGCGTTCGCGAGGAGGCCCCCACGGCGTGCGCCAGCGACTCCAAGGTGAAGTCGGGATCCGTCGCCCGCGCCGAAATGACCCGGAGGGCGGCTCGGTGCAGGCTGTCCGCATCCTCGGGAAGATCGGGCGCCGTGGCCTCGAGGGCGTGCAAAAGGAGCGCCGTCGAAAGATGCCGGAGCCCGAGAGCGAAGTCCGCGAAGCCGGCCTCGCCCTCCGTCAGCGAGGAATTGAAGGCGATGTTCGCGGTCGACGCGACAGCGTCACGATATCCTTTCGCCGGACGCGAGAAGACGACTCCCGGTTCGAGTTCGACCCGAGCCTGTGTGGGCAATCCGGCCAGGTCGAAGTCGATCTGGTATCGCGCGACCGGGCGTTCCGCCGAGAGGTGGAACGGCGCTGTCCCTCCTGGAAGAACGGCGACGTCACCCGGTCCGAGAATCCTCGGCAGGGCTCCCCACCCGGGCGAGCGGAGAGTGCACTCACCCTCGATCTGGACGAGCAGCAGGGCCGCGGAAGAGCGGCGCGCGATGACATAGGCGCCCTCGGTATGCCACATCCTGGCCATTCTGAAACCGTCGAACAGGATCTCGTCGGACACCAGCCGAAAGGCGGAGTCCAACTGCCCGAAAAGATCCCTCTCGGCGAGCCAGGCCCGGGAGTCTTCGCCGAGCAGGGAGAACGTGCGACGTGATGATCCGCTGGCCATAGATCCCCTTTGTGTCCGTGATCACCCGGATCGAGCCGGGGCCTCGCCGGGCGTCGGCGCGACGTCGAGTCATTCTCCGGGCGTCATCGGGCGAGCGGAGGAACATGGGCAAGTTCCGGCGGCGGCGGCACCACTTTCGGCGGCCGCGGAGGGCCGATCGGTGCCGCTGACGAAGCTTCGGATGTCCATCCAGCACACCGACGGAAGTCAGAGCACATGACCAAGAATCGCTTCGAGAAGTACCGAGACGTCGACACAAGCCTGTCGGACTGGGCCCTCCCGGCCGCGGACGGCGTTCACCGTCGCACCCTCGTTCAGGGCGCCGCCTGGACCATCCCGGTCATCGCCGTGACCACCGCGACGCCCGCCGCGGCCGCGTCCAACTCGCCGACGCTGACGTTCACGAAGGCGTCGTACACCGGGGTGGGCTGCAGGTTCATCAAAGGCGCGCAAGTCAAGCGCACCACAGACGGAAGCACCGCGGATGCGGGGAAGAGCGTCACCATCACCCTCCGAGACGGGTACACCTTCACAGACGGCACAACGACGTATACGGCCACGACCGACAGCAATGGACTGATCACACTGCCCGACATCAAGGTCCCGAGAGACGGCGGGAAGTCGAGCTTCGGAGCTGTCAGCGGTGACCTGTCGACGAGCGCTCCGGTAACCGGCGCGAAATCGGAGGCGGCCTTCTCGGTACGGCACGACCAGAGCCCGGTCGAGTACGCCGACGTCCCGAACGGCTCAAAGCCGGTCGGTGGTCGGTATTACCTCACCAGTGACGGCAAGCTCTACTTCGGGAACACTCTCAAGGCCTCGAACGTCACGACAGCCGTCGGCCAATACAACCGGTGGAGCACCGACGGCAGCGTCGACTTCTACGCCACCTACGTCACCAAGGACGGAGTCGCTCACACCATCCGCCACGACCAGGACGCCGCGAGCTACACCGACGTCCCGAAAAACTCCACCCCGGTGGGCGGACGATACTTCCTCACCGACGACGGCAAGCTCTACTTCGGGAATACCCTCAAGGCCTCCGACGTCACGACGGCCGTCGGCCAGTACAACCGGTGGACCACCGACGGCAGCGTCGACTTCTACGCCACCTACGTCTCGACCGATGGCACTGCCCACACCGTGCGCCACGACCAGGACAGCGCATCCTATGCGAACGTCGCATCCGACTCGACCCCGGTCGGTGGCGGCTACTTCCTCACGAGCGGCGGCGATCTCTACGCTCGCGACACCCTCAAAGCCTCGAACGTGAAGGCAGCGGCCGGCGAGTACAACCGGTGGACAACCGACGGCAGCGTCGACTTCTACGCCACCTACGTCGGCGCGGCCTGCTGACCGACGTCACGGTAGAGGGACGCTCTCTGCCCTTGCCATGATCGGGTAGAGACGTACCCGGGCAGAGACGTACCGGATCCGGAACCGCCGGATCCGGTACGCCTACGCGATGCGGATCAGCTTCTTGTTGACGAACTCCTCCAGGGCCGGGCGGCCCATCTCGCGGCCGGTGCCGGAGCGCTTGACGCCGCCGAAGGGCAGCTCCGCGGCGTCGCCGAGAACGAGGTTGACCCAGACCATGCCCGCGTCGATCCGGTCGGCCAGGCGCAGCGCCTGCTCCTGGTCGGTCGTATACAGGTAGGAGCCGAGGCCGTAGGGGGTGTCGTTCGCGAGGTCTATCGCCTCGTCCTCGTCGCGGACGCGGTAGAGCGCGGCGACGGGACCGAAGAACTCCTCGCGGTAAGCGTCCATCTCGGGGGTGACCCCCTCGAGCACGGCCGGGGGGAAGAAGTTGCCGGTCACCTCGCCGCTCGCGCGCACGGTGGCCCCCTGCTCGCGCGCGGCGGCGAGCTGCGCCTCGAGGCGCTCGGTCGCGGCGGAGGAGGAGAGCGGGCCGAGCAGGGTGCCGTCCGCGAACGGGTCGGCCGGCTGGGCGCGGGTGAACGCCTCGGTGAATTTCTCGGCGAACGCGTCGTACAGCTCGTCGATCACGATGAAGCGCTTGGCGGCATTACAGGACTGGCCATTGTTGTCCAGGCGCGCGGCGACCGCGTCCTCGACCGCCTTGTCGAGGTCGTCGGTCGAGAGGAGCACGAACGGGTCGGAGCCGCCGAGCTCGAGCACGACCTTCTTGAGGTGTCGGCCCGCGAGCTCCGCCACGGCGGCACCGGCCCGCTCCGAACCGGTGACCGACACGCCCTGCACGCGCGGGTCGGCGATCACGGTCGCAGCCTGCTCGTTCGAGGCGTACAGGTTCAGATACACGCCGGCGGGAGCGCCCAGTTCCTCGGCCGCGGTGCGGAAGATGTCGGCGATGGCGGCGGCCGACTCCGGGCACTGCGGCGCGTGCTTGAGCAGGATCGTGTTGCCCGCGACCACGTTCGGACCGGCGAAACGGGCCACCTGGTAGTAGGGGAAGTTCCACGGCATGATGCCCAGCAGCACGCCCAGGCCGGCGCGACGGATCAGCGCGGAGCCGGTGCCCTCGGCCAGCTCGATCGGCTCGTCGGCGAGGAAGGCCTCGCCGTGCTCGGCGTAGTAGCGGTAGATGTCGGCGGCGAATCCGACCTCGCTCTGCGCCTGATCGAGCGGCTTGCCCATCTCGCGGACGATGATCGCCGCGAGCTCGTCGGCGCGCTCGGTGTGCCGCTCGGCCACTCGGGCGATCAGCGCCGCGCGGGTCGCCACGGGCACGGTCCGCGACCAGGAGGAGTAGGCGCCGTGCGCCGAGGCGATCGCCGTAGTCAGCTCGGCGTCGCCGATGGTCGCGTACTCGCGGAGGGTCTCGCCGGAGGCCGGATCGATGACGGCGTAATGGGTGCTCATGCGACCAGTGCTCCTTCGCGATGGGGGGGCCGGTGCGGTCGCGCCGTCCTCGTCGATGATCTCCTGCGCCAGGCGCCTGCCGACGCGGATCGCGCCGTCGACGTGCTGATAGCCCTCGGCGGCGAGGTCACTCGTGCCGAAGCGGAGGGGTCCCACCGGCTCCAGCTGCAGCGCGCCGTAGCGGGTCAGCCCGCCCAGGTCGAAGCTCGCGGCGTAGGCGCCCTGCGTCCACTCCTCGGACGCCCAGTCGCTCTCGTAGTAGACGAGCGGATCCAGCGCGGCCGGCCCGAAGTACGCGGCGAGCGCGTCGAGGATCGCCGTCTTGCGCTCCGGTGCATCGAGGCTCAACACGCGGTCGGCCTTCTCATCCGAGACGAAGCCGACCAGGGTGCCGCGCTCCTCCCCGTGGTTGGAGTTGTCGTAGGCCTCGTGCACGAGCGAGTGCGGGCTGAACGCGGTGCCGGAGAGTCCGTCGGCCCGCCAGAAGGGAGTCGCGTAGGTGGCGTGCACCTTGATCACGAGGCCGAGCGACTGGTGCTGCAGAGCCTGCTGGCGCAGGCGCGGTAGCGAGGCGTCGAACGACATGCGGCCGACGAGGTTCGGCGGTACGGCGATGATCGCTCGGCGGGCGCGGAGGGTAACGCCGTCGGCGCGGACGTCGACCCCGTCGTCGCCGTAGTGCACGGAGCGGACCGGGTGACCGAGCAGGACGCGCTCGGCGCCGAGGCGCTCTGCGAGCCGCTCCGGGACCTGCTGGAGGCCGCCGATCACGCGCTTGTCAAGGATGAAGTCGGCGTCGACCAGGTTGCTGAAGCTCCCCGCGCTCGCCGCCATCAGCAGCGCCTGGAGGAGGGAGAAGGCGTGCGCGGGCTTGGTGAGCATTGCGTCGGCGAGGAAGAGGGCGATGTTCGCCCGCGCCTCCTCGTCGTCGCTCTGCTGCTCCAGCCACGCGGCGAAGGTGATGCGGTCGTAGTCGCGGGCGCGCGGGTGCGCCCACGGCGCGGCGGGGTCCGTCTCGGCGACGAGGCGGTCGAGGACCTCGATCAGCCGGGAGATCTCGGACTCGGTGCGCTCGCTCCCGGGGAAGATGTCCCCGGTGAAGCGGCGGGCGGAGCCGTCCGCGCCGACGTAGACGCTCTCGCCCTCGCGGTAGCGGGAGTAGGTGCCCAGGCCGAGTTCATCGAGGGTCTCGATCAGCGCCGTCTGATCCGGCGAGACCCACTGGCCGCCGAGTTCGAGAAGCTGCCCCTCGATGACGCGGGTCTCGAGCCGGCCGCCCACGCGCTCGCGCGCCTCGACGACGACCACGTCATAGCCCTGCTGGTGCAGCCGGAGGGCCGCGGTGAGTCCGGTGGCGCCGGCTCCGATCACGACGACGTCGTGCTCGCTGGAGGACATGACTTCTCTTTTCGTCGGTGATCGCAGGAACGGACGCGCGATTGCGAACGATTCTGACACAGGAGCGGAGGAAAACGGCAGCGCTGCCGCACTACATAGACATGCTATGTTATTACGCCGCCGCCCCGCGCAGGGCTCGATCCTGAAGCAGCCGCTGGCCGTCTGGGCCGTCGCCTTCGCCGCAGTGATCGCGTTCATGGGCATCGGCCTGGTCGACCCGATCCTCCCGGCCATCGCCGAGAGCCTGCGAGCGACTCCGACCGAGACGTCGCTGCTGTTCACGAGCTACCTCGTGATCACCGGCGTCGTGATGTTCTTCACCAGCTGGCTGTCCAGCCGCATCGGCGCCAAGAAGACGCTGATGATCGGGCTGGTGCTGATCGTGGTGTTCGCGGCGCTCGCCGGTACCGCAGGCAGCGTCGAGGGCGTCATCGGCTTCCGCGCCGGCTGGGGCTTCGGGAACGCGCTGTTCATCTCGACCGCGCTCTCGACCATCGTCGGCGCGGCCAGCGGAGGCTCCTCCGCGGCGATCGTGCTCTACGAGGCCGCACTGGGCATCGGCATCGCCATCGGCCCGTTGCTCGGCGGGCTCCTCGGCAGCGTCTCGTGGCGCGGCCCGTTCTTCGGCACCGCCGTGCTGATGGCCGTCGGCGTCATCGCCATCGCGACGCTGCTGCGCGAGGACGGCCCGACGCCCGCTCCGACTCCGCTCTCGGCGCCATTCGCGGCCCTCAGGGTCCCGGCCATCCGCACCCTGGCGGGCGCCGCCCTGTTCTACAACATCGGCTTCTTCGTGCTGCTCGCCTACACGCCCTACCCGCTCGGGCTGGACGAGATGGGCCTGGGTTTCACGTTCTTCGGCTGGGGCCTGGGCGTCGCGGTCACGTCCGTGTTCGTCGCTCCGCTGCTCACGCGGCGCCTCCCGCGCACCGTGGTGCTGCGCTCGGTGCTGCTGCTGCTCGCGCTCGACCTGGTCGCGGGCGGGCTGGTGATCTCGTCGCGGGTCGGCCTGATCGCCTGCATCATCGTCGGCGGGCTGCTGCTGGGCGTCGTCAACACGGTGCTCACCGAGTGCGTGATGGAGGCGACGGAGCTGCCTCGCTCCGTCGCGTCCTCCGCCTACTCCGGTGTCCGCTTCCTCGGCGGCGCGATCGCCCCGCCGGCCGCCTCCGCCCTGGCCGCCGCGATCTCGCCGGCCTTCCCGATGTACGCGGCGGCTGGAGCGGTGGCCGTCGCCGCGCTGATCGTGCTGCTCGGCCGCCGCACCCTGGCCCGCGCCGACGCGCACGAGCCAGAGCCCGAACTCGTCGAAGCCCAGGCCATCACCTTCGGCGAGTGAGGCCGCGGCACAACGTCAGCTGAGAAGCCCTGTCATCCACGATGGTGGATGAGGAGGCCTCTCAGCTGACGTTGTGTTGGAGCACGTGGGAGCGGCGGCGAGGAGCCGCGGATGAACCAGGTGCGAGCGCCCGCGCGTCGCTCATCGGAGGGCGTGCTTGATGTTGGTGCGGGCCAGTGCGACGGCCTCGCCGGCTCCTGCGTTCATGACGATCTTCGACACGGCCAGAGCGAAGCCCTTCACCTGTGCGCCCGTGATCATGGGCGGCAGCGAGAGGGCGAGCGGATCCGTCACCACGTCGACGAGGACCGGGCCGCCGTCGGCGAGCGCCGAACGCAGCGCCTCCTCGACGTCACGCGGGTCCTCGACGCGGATCCCGCGGATCCCGATCGCCTCCGCCACCTTCGCGTAGTCGACCATCGGCACGTCGACGGCGAAGTCCGGGAAGCCGTCGACCAGCATCTCGACCTTCACCAGCCCGAGGGTGGAGTTGTTGAACACCACGATGGTCACGGGCAACCGGTAGGCCGCGACGGTGACCAGCTCGCCCATCAGCATCGAGAGCCCGCCGTCGCCGCTCAGCGAGACGACCTGGCGCCCCGGGTGCGAGAGCTGCGCGCCGACCGCCTGCGGGAGTGCGTTCGCCATCGACCCGTGCGTGTAGGAGCCGAGCAGGCGCCGCTTCCCGTTGGGGGTGATGTAGCGGGCCTGCCAGACATTCCCCATGCCGGTGTCGGCGGTGACGATCGCGTCCTCGGCGAGCAGGTCGTCGAGGGTGGCGGCGACGAACTCGGGGTGGATCGGGCTGCGCGTACCGACCTCGGTGTATTTCCCGACGACCCCGGTGACCAGCTTCTCGTGCTTCTTCAGCGTCTTGTCGAGGAAGCGGTGGTCCTTCCGCGTCACGAGCGGGGTGAGCGCGGTGAGCGTCGCAGCCACGTCGCCGTGCACGGGGTGCGCGACGCTGACCCGGCGCCCGAGCTTCGAGGCGTCGCTGTCGACCTGGGCGATCACGACCTTCGTGGCGTCGGGGAGGAACTGCTCGTAGGGGAAGTCGGTGCCGAGCAGGAGGAGCAGCTCGGCGTCGTGGATGCCGGCGTGCGCGGCTCCGTAGCCGAGCAGGCCCGTCATGCCGACGTCGTAGGGGTTGTCGTACTGGATCCACTCCTTCCCGCGGAGGCTGTGCCCGACGGGCGCGCCGATCAGCTCGGCGAAGGCGACGACCTCGTCGTGCGCGTTCTGCACGCCGGCGCCGGCGAAGATCGCGACCGTCTTCGCCTCATCGATCGCGGCGGCGAGCGCCTGGACGTCGGCGGCGGCGGGGACCAGGACGGGCGCGGACGGCAGGACGAACGCGGGGAAGCCGTCCACCGCCTCCAGCTCGGCGATGTCGCCGGGGAGAGTGACCACGGCGACTCCGTGCAGGGCCACCGCGCTGCGCATCGCGGCGTTCACCACGCGCGGAGCCTGGGCGGCGGTCGAGATCAGCTCGCGGTAATTCGAGCACTCGACGAAGAGCCGGTCGGGGTGCGTCTCCTGGAAGTAGGAGGAACCGATCTCGTTGCTGGGGATGTGGCTCGCGATGGCGAGCACCGGGGCGCCGGAGCGGTGCGCGTCGAAGAGGCCGTTGATCAAGTGCAGGTTGCCGGGACCGCAGCTGCCCGCGCAGACGGCGAGGCGGCCGGTGAGTTGCGCCTCCGCGCCCGCGGCGAAAGCGGCGGCCTCCTCGTTGCGCACGTGGATCCAGTCGATGCCTCCCTTCTTGGAGCCGCCGCTGCGGCGCACCGCGTCGACGATCGGATTCAGCGAGTCGCCGACGATCCCGTAGATGCGGGAGACGCCGGCGTCGATGAGCTGGGCGATGAGCTGGTCTGCGACCGTCTTCTGTGCCATGACTCCATTCGACCTGATCCGCAGGCAGACCCGCCACTCCCCCCGCGAAGGCTCAGCCCCCGCGCAAGCTCAGCCCCGGTCGCGCGCGGGGAACAGGCGCAGCAGCAGTCCGGAGCCGATCCAGACGGCAGCGATCCCGGCGACGAGCCAGGACGCTCCGAGCCCGGAGGCGGCTCCCGCCAGCACGGCGCCGACGGCTGCCGCGGCCGAGCGCAGGCCCGCACCGATCGTGAACACCTGCGAGCGGACCGCGGCGGGGCTCTCCTGGTCGCGCAGCAGCAGCATGGCAGCGGTCGCGGGGGCCGTGAACGCTCCCGCCACGGCGAAGGCGACGACGGTGACGACGATGCCCAGGTCGGGCACCGCCACCAGCAGGACGGCGCCGGTCGCGACGTAGGCCGCGCCCATCGTCCAGGCCGGCGACCGGTGAGTCCAGCGGCGGACCGCCACCGCGAGTGCGCCGAGCAGGCCGCCGACGGCGAAGGCGGTCAGGATCCACGCGGCTGCGGCGGTGCTACCCCACCGCTGCACGGAGAGGCTGATCGCGGCGACCCCCGCGGCTCCGCCCGCCACCTGACTGAGGGTGCCGGCCGAGGTGACCACCGCGAGCGGCCGGTGCCGCACGAGGTGGGTGATGCCCGCTACGACGGTCTGCAGCACGCCGACCGTGGGTGTCGGACGCGCCTGCATCGCCAGGCTGAGCGAGCCGACGGCGCCGATCAGCGCGAGCACCGCCATCGCCAGCATGGCCGTCCGCGCCCCGCCGACCGCGAGCGCGAGGCCGACGAGGGCGGGTCCGGCGATCGAGGCGACCGTGTACGAGAGCGAGTCCTGCGCGTAGGCGCGGCGCGGCTCCGGGATCGCACTGGTGACGAAGCTCGACATGCCGCCCATGTAGACGGGCGTCGCCAGCCCCGCCATCAGGAGCAGCGCAACGATCAGCGGAGTCGGCACCTCGCCGAGGAAGGCGGCGACCGCGAAGGCGACGGCGGTCGTGAAGGCGGCGCCGATCAGGAGCCGACGGGGGCGGCGGACCCGGTCGAGCACCGTGCCGACCAGCGGGGCGGCGATCACGGCGGGGAAGAGCGCCGCCCCGGTCAGCGCGCCGCCGAGTGCGACGTCGTCGAGGCGTTCGACTGCGAGGACAGGGAGCGCGACGATCATGCCGGCGCCCGCTAGGCGGAGGGGGATCGACGCGGCCTGATAGCTGACCGCGCTCACACGGCACCGGAAATTGTCATCACCTCCGATGCTGCCACGGACAAACGGGGGGCAGGCGCGGCCCTCAGGCGCGCCGTCCGCGCAGGGCGAGCTGCACCGCCGCGAGCAGGAGCAGCGCCGCGAAGAGGATCCCGGAGACGCGCGCCGGCAGGAGGAAGGAGAGGGAGACTCCGACGAAGGAGAACGCGGTCGCGGTCAGCCCTACCACCAGGCCCGCGCGCACGTCGAGCAGTCCGCGGCGGGCGTTCGCGATCGAACCGGTGACCGCTGTGGGGATCATCGCGGCGAGCGAGGTGCCCTTGGCCAGCAGGTCCGCGAGCCCGAAGGCGCCGACCAGGACCGGCACGGCGATCGCTCCGCCGCCGATACCGAAGAGTCCGGAGGCGACCCCCATCCCGGCACCGAGCGCCGCGAATCCCGGCCACACCCCCCAGCCCTCGGCGACGTCGCCGGTGTCGTTCGAACCGAAGACGGCCATCCGCACCGCTGCCGCCACCAGGAGCCCCACGAACAGCCAGCGCAGCACCCCCAGCGGCAGCCGCGCGAGCAGCCAGGAGCCGGCGAGGGCTCCCAGCATTGCGGCGGCCGCGATCACCGCCGCGGGGATCCAGGCGACCTGCCCGGCCAGCGCGTAGCCGAACGCGCCGGCGACCGAGGTCGGGGCGATCGCGAGCAGCGAGGTGGCGGAGGCGCGGCGCTGGTCCATTCCGGCCCACGCGATCAGCATCGGCACCATCACGATCCCGCCGCCGACGCCGAAGGCGCCCGAGAGGGTCCCGCCGACGGCGCCGATCAGCGCCAGGACGAGGAGGGCCCGCGGGGGCACGCGAACGGTCGGCTGCTGGGCGGTCGCGTCGGTCACGGGTCCATGCCACCACAGTGCCGCGCCGAGGGCGAATCGCTCACCGTTCAGCGTGGACCGACCGGCTCTCTGACAGTTGCCTGGGCACAGCGTCTCGGACCGTGACATCCGCCGCGTCCGATGCGTCTCACCTTCGAACATCGCCCGACCGACCGATCGGGCACCGAGTGAACCACTGAGCGAAAGAGGAGATCATGGCCGAGACCCCCGCGACCACCACCAGCAACAGCAGCACCGGACCCGGACGCACCGTGATCGAGGACGGCGTCATCGCCAAGGTCGCCGGCATCGCCGCCCGCGAGGTCCCCGGTGTGCACGCCCTCGGTGGAGGAGCGGCCCGGGCGATCGGCGCGATCCGCAACGCGATCGGAAACGACGATCGCAGCCAGGGTGTCAAGGTCGAGGTGGGCGAGCGCCAGGTCGCCGCCGACATCACCATCGTCGCCGAGTACCCGGCGCCCCTGCAGAAGGTCGCCGAGGACGTCCGCTCGGCCGTCGCCGACGCCATCCAGCACATCGCCGGTATGGAGGTCGCCGAGATCAATGTGACCGTCCAGGACGTGCACATCCCCGAGGACGACAGCCGGGAGTCCGACCCGCGCGTCGTCTGACCCGTCCCCCATCGACGCCCCGGGCCGAACGGCACCGGGGCGTCGGCATGCCCCCACCCGGAGAAATCCTGCATTCGCCCCGACGCGGTCTCGAGCAGGGCGGCGCGCTGCTCCCCGGTAGCGACGAGAGCGACGGCCTGGGTGGGTTGAACGCGCGTCTGCGTGGGACGACCGGCTGACCGTGGCGTGCTCTGTAGCCGTCGTACTGAATGCCGTAGGCGTCGTTCAAGGTCCTGAAGCCGTCGTACTGAATGCCGTAGGCGTCGTTCAAGGTCCTGAAGCCGTCGTTCTGAATGCTGTAGGCGTCGTTCAGGGTCCTGTAGCCGTCTTCCAAGGTCCTGTCGACCCGGGAGACGAATTCCCCTGGTGTCGGGTAACGTCCGATCCGGTCCCGCCTTCTGCCGGGGTCTCTGAACCCCGAGAGAAGGAGGAGGTCCGATCGTGGACGGTGACCACTTCGTGCTCTCCACTGCGACCCCCTGGGACGACCGCACCGAGATCATGGGCGTCTACGCCTCGGAATCATGGGCCCGCGAGGCCGCAACCACGTGGCTCCGCTCCCCCGACCGTGAGGCGTTTCCCCGCTGCGTGATCGAGGGGTGGAGCGGCGCCCACCTGCTCGGCCGCGAGGTCGTGGAGGGACTGGGCCTGGGCCTGGGCCTGGGCCTGGACGATGCGGACAGCGACGAATCGCTCCGTGGACCCGGCACGATCTGACGGGCAGCGCGCAGGACGCCCGTGCTCAGGAACCTCCTGCTGAGCCACCCCAGTGCAAGGGACGCTCGACATGCGCGGGCAGTGTTGTGGCCGCGTTTCCGGGGGCGCTGGTCACCTGCGCCCGGCGTCGAGGAGGAGCGCGCCGCGCAGATCGCCGAGGTCCTCGCGGCGGCCGAGTTTGACCCGGGTTCGTGACGTCATCGCTCGAGCCTCCGCGCGGCCGCAGTACGCGCTCAGTGCGCAAGGGCCAGGACACCCACGACCAGCGCGCCGAGCCCCGCAATGCCGAGCAGCGAGACGAGGCTCTGCCGCCAGGAGAGTCCCGCGCGGACGACGGCGATCACGGCGATCGCCGCCAGAGTCGCGACATAGACGCCCGCGCCGATGCGCAGGGCGAGCGTGGCGTCGATCCAGCCCAGGGCCGCCGCCCCGAGCGCGAGGACCGGCAGCGAGGCGGACGCGAGCGCTCCGCCGGCGATCCGGAGCATGGTGCGCGCCTCGGCGGCGGAGGGAGTCGCCGCGTGCACGATCTGGTGTGCGATCACTTCGGCGACGAAGCCGGCGGCCGAGATCCCGACGATCGAGACCACCAGGCTCTGCAGGGCGTGCACTGCGTCCGGGTGGTCGCCGACGAGGTAGATCATCACCACGGCCAGGCCGGTGAAGGTCGCGTAGACCCGCTCCTTGAGGGCGCGGGCGATCTCGTCGAGGGGGCGGCGGGTGCGTTCGGCCCAGCGGCCGGCTCGGCCCGGGCGCAGGCGCACCGGCGTCATCCGGCCGGCGGGTGCGGTACGGCTCCCGGCCGATCCGTCAGCGGCCGATCCGTCAGTAGGAGGCGGAGTCGACACGAGCCGCGGAGGAGTCGCCCGAGAGCCGCGCGGCGAGGTCGCCGAGGATGGTCGCGGAGCCGCTGGTGCCGAAGCGGGTGACGCCCAGCTCGCGGTAGGCGAGGAGAGTGTCGAGGTCGCGGACGCCGCCGGACGCCTTCACCTGGACGGCCTCGGAGACGGCGCCGCGCATCAGGCGCAGGTCGTGCTCGGTGGCGCCGCCGCCGGCGAACCCCGTGGCCGTCTTGACGAAGTCGGCTCCGGCGCGCTCGGCGGCGCGGCTGCCCCCGACGATCTGCTCGTCGTCGAGGACGCTCGTCTCGAGGATGACCTTGACGATGCGACCCTCTGCGGCGTCGACGACCGCACGGATGTCGTCCTCGACGTCCTGGAGCAGGCCGCTGCGCAGGCGGCCGATGTTGACGACCATGTCGAGTTCGACCGCGCCGTCGGCGAGGGCCTGTCGCGATTCGGCGACCTTCGCCGCGGTGGAGGTGGTGCCGTGGGGGAAGCCGATGACCGTGCCGACCAGGACCGCGGAGGCGTCGAGCCGGGCGACGGCGTGGTCGATGTCGGAGGGGCGGACGCAGACGCTGAAGACGCCGGATGCTCGCGCTTCGTCGAGCTGGGCGTCGACGTCGGCTCGGGTGAGCTCGGGCTTCAGGATCGCGTG
The DNA here is from genome assembly GCF_002932875.1 of Rathayibacter tritici. Lineage (GTDB taxonomy): Bacteria > Actinomycetota > Actinomycetes > Actinomycetales > Microbacteriaceae > Rathayibacter > Rathayibacter tritici. The sequence continues at coordinate 86,256 of NZ_PSWS01000036.1, read as the reverse complement.
GTCGATGAGAGCCGCGATCTCGGCGAGGGCGGGCAGGGTGGAGTCGGTCATTCGGTTATTTTACGGCCGGAGGAACGACAAAGGCCCGCGATCCATTGGATCGCGGGCCCACGGTGAGCGCGCTGCTACCAGCTCGACTTGGTGATGCCGGGCAGCTCGCCGCGGTGCGCCATGTCGCGGAAGCGGACACGCGAGATGCCGAACTTCGTGAGGTTGCCGCGGGGGCGGCCGTCGACGGCGTCACGCGAGCGGACGCGGACGGGCGAGGCGTTGCGGGGCAGCTTCTGGAGGCCGACGCGGGCGGCCTCGCGGGACTCGTCGGTCCCGGCCGGGTCGACGAGGGCCTTCTTCAGCTCGAGGCGCTTGGCGGCGTAGCGGTCAACGACCACCTTGCGCTGCTCGTTGCGGGCGATTTTGCTCTTCTTAGCCATATTTAGCGCTCCTCGCGGAAGTCGACGTGCTTACGCACTACGGGGTCGTACTTCTTGAGCACGAGACGGTCGGGGTCGTTGCGGCGGTTCTTCTTGGTCACGTAGGTGTAACCGGTGCCGGCCGTCGAACGGAGCTTGATGATGGGACGGACGTCCTGCTGCTTTGCCATTAGATCTTCACCCCACGAGCGAGAATGTCCTTGATGACGGACTCGATGCCACGGGCGTCGATGACCTTGATGCCCTTGGCCGAGAGGGTCAGGGTGACGTTACGGCGAAGCGACGGCACGTAGTACGTCTTCTTCTGCACATTCGGGTCGAAGCGGCGCTTGGTGCGCCGGTGCGAGTGCGAGATGGCGTGCCCGAAGCCGGGGACGGCTCCGGTCACCTGGCAGACTGCTGCCATGATTTCCTCCATGTGTGGTTACCGTGGATCACGCGGGACACATGGCCTCGCCCGACCCACCCAAGGTCACTTGTCGGCGCACCGCCCGGCCGTTCGGTAGGAGCCGGAGCCCCCGCCCGGCGGGCAGCACGCAAGCGCGTGCAGATGCACGCAACCTCGCTAGCTTAGGCGGGCCCGGGCGACTGCCGCAACACGCGGGGCACTTGTGGCCGCAGGGCACCCGCGGATGCGGGACACCGGTGGCCGCGGGGCGCCTGCTGCGCCGGAGATCCCGCCACCGTTTTGCCCGGCGACCTTCCCCCCGGCTACGGTCGCCGCGATGCTCCGGGACCGGGGCTCGAAAGGGAGGCTTGTGGAGCGGTTGAGGCGGCGCGCGCTGCTGCTGGGGATCGCCTCTTCGGCGGTGGCGCTGACCGGATGCACACCTACGGAACCGGCGCCCGCGGACGTGCAACAGCCCGTCACTCCGGCTCTCCCGCGCCCCGCGCCGAGCGGAACCGCCGCGCCGGTGCCGGTGCGGGTGAAGGCGCCGCTGCCCTCGGGCACGATCTCGGAGCTGCCGGGGGACGGGAAGCTGCTCGCGTGGACCGTCGACGACGGCGCCGACTCCGGTGTGGTGGCCGCGTACGCGCAGTTCGCGAGGGACACCGGGACGCGCCTGACCTTCTTCCTCAACGGGCAGTACGACTCGTGGACCGTGAACGCGCCGGCGCTCGGTCCACTGGTCGCCTCGGGGCAGGTGCAGCTGGCGAACCACACCTGGTCGCACGCCGACCTCACGGACCTCTCGACCGCTGGGGTGCAGGAGGAACTGGGGCGTAACGGCGACTTCATCCGCTCGACCTACGGCGTGGAGGCGGCGCCGTTCTACCGGCCGCCGTTCGGCTACACCGACGAGCGGACCCGCGCGGCGGCGGCGGCGATCGGCTACCGGGCGACGGTGCTCTGGTACGGCTCGCTCTCGGACTCGGGGCGGATCACTCCGGAGCAGGTGGTCGGCTTCGCGGATCAATGGTTCCTGCCGCAGCACATCGTGATCGGGCATGCGAACTTCGACCCGGTGACGCAGGTCTACGCGCGGCTCGTCGACATCCTCCACGAGCGCTCGCTGGAGACGGTCACCCTCCGCGACGTCTTCGCGGTCTGAGCGCCGGCAGCAGTCAGCGGAGGCAGTCAGCGGAGGCAGTCAGCGGAGGCAGGCGCGGGCGGCCTCGGAGACGGCGGCGGCGAGCGCGCGCAGCCGGGAGAGGTCGAGGTCGTCGGTCAGCACCAGTTCTGCTGACGGTCTGAAGGAGCGTGAGCTGGTCTACAGGCGAGGACGCCTCTAGCGTCGACACGTGTCTCCGCTGCCCGCCGTGCCGCTGCCCGCCGTACCGCTGCTCGCCGCCCTGTCGGGCCTCGGCTTCGGTCTCTCGCTCATCGTGGCCATCGGCGCCCAGAACGCCTTCGTGCTCCGCCAGGGCCTCCGCCGCGAGCACGTGCCTGCCGTCGTGGCGATCTGCGCACTCTGCGATGCCGCTCTGATCGTGCTGGGGATCGCGGGGATCGGCGCGGTCCTGCAATCGGCGCCGTGGCTGCTGGTGGTGATCCGCTGGGGCGGCATCGTCTTCCTTCTGGTCTACGCGGCGCTCGCCGCCCGGCGTGCTCTGCGCCCGGGGACGCTCGACGGCGATCCGGCCGGCGCATCCACCTCGCTCCGCACGGCGATCGGCACGTGTCTGGCGCTCACGCTGCTCAACCCGCACGTGTACCTCGACACGGTCGTCCTGCTGGGCTCTGTCGCGAACACGCACGGCGAGGAGCGCTGGTGGTTCGGAGCGGGCGCCGCGGCGGGGAGCGTGCTGTGGTTCACCGCCCTCGGGTTCGGCGCCCGGGCGCTGCGTCCGCTGTTCCGGAGCCGCGTCGCGTGGCGGGTGCTCGATGCGGCCGTAGCAGTCGTGATGGTGGCGCTCGCGGTGTCGCTGGCCCTGCACTGAGACGGCGGAGCGCGGAGACGGCGGAGCACGGAGACGGCGGAGCGCGGCGGTTGCACGGGAGCGCCTCCGACGCAAGGGTCCGGGCGCGCGGGCAAGGTGTGTTGGGATGAAGACGGCCGCCACCCGCCGCCGCCCCCTCCCGCTCCCCCTGCCGTGGCGCGGCCGATCCGACAGGACGCCCGTGTCCACGAGCCCCCGCCCCACTCTCTTCGCCCTGCCCGGGCTCGGGCTCGACGGCCGTGCCTTCGACGCGCTGCGCCGGGAGCTCGCCGAGGTCGCCGACCTCGTCGCGCTCGACCTGCCCGGCGACTCCGGAACCTCGCTCGAAGCGCTGACCGCTGCCACGATCCGCCGGATCCGCGACCACGGCGCCTCCCGCTGGCTGCTCCTCGGGCACAGCATGGGCGGCAAGATCGCCTCGCTGGTCGCCTCCCGCACGATGACCGGCCGCTCGGGCCTGTTCGGGCTGGCCGGAGTCGTGCTGCTCGCCGGGTCGCCGCTCTCGCCCGAGCCGATGGCGGAGGAGCGCCGCTCGACCATGCTCGGCTGGGTCGACGACGGCCCACTCGACCAGGCGCAGGCGCGCGAATTCGTCGACCAGAACGTCGGCTCGCCGCTGCCCGTAGACACCGACGCGGAGGCGCTCGCCGAACTACGCCGCTACTCCCCCGAGGGCTGGCGCGACTGGCTCGAGCACGGCAGCCGCGAGGACCGCACGGCCGAGGCCGCGCTCGACGCCGCGCCGGCGCTCCTGATCGCGGGCGGGGAGGACGGCGACCTCGGCACCGACGCACAGGCCCGCCTCAACGGCTCCCTCTACTCCCGCGGTCGGCTGCTCACCCTCGCGGGGGCGGGCCACCTGCTGCCGTTCGAGCGTCCTGCCGAGGTGGCCTCCGCGATCCGGCGATTCTGGGAGGAGGAGGCCGGGGTCGCTCCTGTCGTGCCGGCGGACGTGGGCGCGGTCATCGCCTCCGCCCGCACCTCCACACGGGTGCGCGGTCTGCTCGCCGTGCGTGCGCTCGCCGACGATCCGGAGTACGCGCCGCGAGCCCTGACCGCCGTGCAGCTCATCGACCTCCGGGCGATCGCCGGCCGGGTGGTCCCGCAGGAGGGCGGGCAGATCGACCTGGCCGCCCGCGTCGACACGCAGCTCGCGAACGGCGAGGGCGACGGCTGGCGCAACGCGGACCTGCCGGCCGACCCGGTCGCCTACGGACTCGCGCTCGACACCCTCCGCGGCTTCGCCGACCTCGGCGCCGACGAGCAGGACGCCCAGCTCAGGGCGGTCGCCGACGGCACCGCCACACCAGGCCAGGTCAGTGCACGCCAGCTGACCGCCTGGTTCGAGGACTGCCGTGTCGATCTGGTGAAGCAGTGGCTGGCCCACCCCGCCTCGATGGCGCGGATCGGCTACGACGGCTACGCCAGCGGCGGCGACACGCGTGCGCTGGTGACGGGCTTCCGGCTGCTCGGCGCCGACGATCGCGAGAGCTGGGAACCGACGACGAGGAGTCACCGATGAACACGACCGGCATGCGCCGCTTCGCGCTGGAGGAGACGGTCGACGCCATCGTGATCGGCACCGGGGCCGGCGGCGCTCCGCTCCTGTCGGTGCTCGCCGCTCGCGGGCTGCGCGTGGTGGCGCTCGAGGCCGGGCCGCACGTCGATCCGCTCGGGCACACGGCCGATGAGACGGCGGCCGTGGAGATCAACTGGATGCAGGAGCGCCTCAGCGGAGGCGGGACTCCCACCGCCTTCGGGCAGAACAACAGCGGCCGCGGGGTCGGCGGCTCGACGCTGCACTGGGGGGCGTTCACGCCGCGCCCCGACGCGCGCGACCTGCGGCTGCGGAGCGACTCGGGGGTCGGCCGCGACTGGCCGATCGAGCACGCCGAGCTCACCGCGTACATCGAGCGGGTCGAGGCGTCGATCGGAGTGGCGGGGCCGGCCGAGTACCCGTGGGACCCGACGCGCCGCTACCTTCAAGGCCCGCTCGCCCGGAACGCCTCGGCCGACATGATGCTGCGGGGCTGCGCGGCGATCGGGATGCGCGCGACCGACGCGCCCGCCGCCGTGTTGAGCGGGGCGCGGGACGACGGCCGTCCCGCCTGCGTCAACTGCGGCCAGTGCCATCAGGGCTGCCGCACCGGCGCGAAGGCGAGCATGGACGTGACCTACCTGCCGGAGGCGGTGCGCGCCGGCGCTGAGATCCGCGCCGACTCGTTCGTGCACGGGATCGAGCTGGACGCCGCGGGCCAGGTGTGCGCCGTGGTGTATACGAGCGGTGGACTGGAGCACCGGCAGCGCTGCTCCGCCCTGTTCCTCTGCGCGGGCGGCGTCGAGACGCCTCGGCTCCTGCTCCACACGGGTGTCGCGAACAGCAGCGGGCAGGTGGGCCGGAACTTCTTGGCGCACGGGGCGACGCAGGTGTGGGGGACGTTCGAGAGCGAGATGCGCGGCTACCGCGGTTACCCCTCCTCCGCGATCACCGAGGACACCGTGCGTCCGGCCGACGCCGACTTCGTGGGCGGCTACCTGATCCAGAGCCTCGGCGTGATGCCGCTGACCTACGCCACGACCCTCGCCCGCGGTGCCGGGCTGTGGGGCGCCGAGCTGATGGACGCGCTCGACGGCTACCGCTTCGCCGCGGGGGTGGGGATCAACGCCGAATGCCTGCCCGCCGACCGCAACCGGCTGGAGCTGACCGACGAGCTGGACGAGCACGGAGTGCCGAAGGCGCGCATCACGTTCTCGGCGGGCGCGAACGAGGAGGCGATCGACCGGCATGCGATCCGGACGATGACCGCGATCGTGGAGGCGGCGGGCGCAACGAGCACCCGTGTGCTGGCGCGCACGGCGCACACCCTCGGTACGGTGCGGATGGGGACCGACGCGGGCGACGCGGTGGTCGACTCCGACGGCCGCAGCTTCGACGTGCCGAACCTGTGGGTGTGCGACAACTCGGTGTTCCCGAGCTCGCTGATCGCGAACCCGGCGCTCGCAACGATGGCGCTCTCGCTGCGGACGGCGGACCGCTTCTTGGCGGCGTAGGGCAGGCAGGCAGGCAGGCAGGCAGGCAGGCAGGCAGGCAGGCAGGCAGGCAGGCAGGCAGGCAGGCAGGCAGGCAGGCAGGCAGGCAGGCAGCGCATCAGAACGGCGGCGGGCGGTCGTCGAAGCTCGGGCGGGGGCCTGATCGCGGTCGCGCCTCGAGGGCCGGTGGCCGGGTCGTGATGCGGCGTCCGGTGGGGGTGGTCCAGTCGGCGGTGCCGTCGGGGTGGAGGACGTAGGTCCAGCGATCGCCGTGTCGTACGTGGTGGTGGGCGACGCAGAGGCTGGCGAGGTTGCCGGGATCGGTGCCGCCTCCGTTGCGCCATTCGACGACGTGGTCGGCCTCGGCGCCGCTGGCGGAGCGGGTGCAGCCGGGGAACCGGCAGGTCACGTCGCGGAGCTGGAGGAGGAGCCGCAGCTCACGGTGCGGGAGTCGGCGGGTGCGACCGACCGAGAGGACGGCGCCCGTGCGCGGCTCGGTCATCACCCGGGTGACGGTCGCGGGGAGGAGGCTCCGGGCGGCGCCGGCGGGTATCGGACCGTAGCCGTCGAGCTCGGCGGGGGCGTCGTCGTGGCCGGAGGCGGTGCTCGCGGCGAGGGTGACGCGCACCTCGGCCCGGACGCCCGGGACCAGGGTCGGAGCGGGTCGATCGGCGCCGGCTTCGTCGGGGATCGTGCCGATGACGTCGGCATCGCACAGGATGTCGGCCAGGGCGTCGGCCCGCAGTTGCGCGAGGGTGCGCTCGTCTCCCCCGTCGAGCCCCGGGACGGGGGAGCTCCCGGCATCAGGTTCGCGTCCCTCGGCATCCGACTCGCGTCCCTCGGGACCGTCGCGGAGAATCCGGGCGATCCGGTCGAGACGCGCGTACGCCCCGAGTGCGACCGGCGCCGGGAGAAGGGCGCAGAGCGTCGCCATGCCGTCCACCTCGGGGCTCAGCCACACCGCACGGTCCTCGCGAGCGCGTCGGTGACGGTCGGCGAGGGGCTGCTCGTGGAGTTCCTCGCGGAGCCTCGCCAGAGCGCGCCGCAGTTGCGTGGGTGTGGACCGGGCAGCGAGATCGGCGGCCCGCGCGTCGAACTCCGCCCGGGAGCCCGGCGGCAGGGTGGCCGCGACCGCGCACACGGCCTGGCCCGCCTCCCAGCGCAGCCGCGCCTCGGCGAGCGCAGAGCGGGTGGCCGGCAGATCCTCGACCAGGAGCCGCGCGTTCTCGAGCTCGCGGCAGGCGACCCGCTCGGACACTCCGAGGGCGACCGCGAACTCGGCACGGATCGATCGCTCGGCGAGCTCGCTCGAAGCATGCGGCGCCGACCCTCGGGCGAATGATTCCGGACGCTCGAGCGCGACGCGGTACCCGGCGTACAGCTCCTCGGCCGACGCTAGGAGCAGCGGAGATGCCGAGCGGGCGAGCGCTGCAGCCCGGTCACCGCGTGCGCGCACCTCGCCGAGCACCGCCTCCGCCGCCGCTGTCACTCCGTGTACTCTCATATAAGTATTGAACCAGCGACCACTGACAGTGGGGCCGCGGATCGTCCTGTTCCGGACAATCGCCCCCTGAATCGGCCCTGTGGAGGGACATTCTCACCGCTCACGGAGCAGCCGACCCTCCGTCCGGCTCCAGGCGCCGTCGGCTCAGGCGTACCGCCCCGCCACCTCGGCCAGGCACTCGCGGAAGACGCGCACGGCCGGCGACGCCAGCTGCGCCTCCCGCTGGGCCGTGAAGATCGTGCGGCGAGGCGTTCCCGGCAGCTCTAGGAGGCGGCAGTCCGGCTCCTCGCCCGCCCAGACCAGGTCGGGCATCAGGGCGACGGCGTGGCCGGAGGCGGCGAGGCGGATCTGCGCCTGAAGGTCGGCGGTCTCGAAGCGGACGTCGGGTTCGAAGCCCGCGACGCGGCAGGTCTGCTCGGCGAAGTGGCGGCTCGCGGTGCCGCGCGGCTCCATCACCCAGGCGCAGTCGCGGGTCGAGGCGAGGTCCACCACAGCGGAGTCGCGGCTGACGGCGAGGCGGATCGCGTCGGTCGTGAGATCGCTGCGCACCAGCCCCGGCAGCCACGAGGTGGAGTGGCCGGGGTACTGCTCGGCGACGACGAGGTCGAATTCCCGCGCCCACGACATCTCGTGCAGCGCCCCCTCCGGCTCGCGCTGCACCATCTCGACCCGCACCTCCGGGAAGCGCTCGGCCACGGCCCGAAGCGCGCCCGGCATCAGAGCGAGCGCCGCCGACTGGAACACCGCGACGCGCACCCGCCCGGTGATCGACTCGCCGGACGCCGCGAGCGCCGCCTCCGCCCGCTCGAGCAGGGCGAGCGCCTCGCCGGCCGCCGCCACCAGGATCTCGGCCTGCGGAGTGAGCTGCACGCGCCGTCCGGCCTTGCGCAGCAGCTCGACTCCGGTCTCGCGCTCGAGCACCGCGAGCTGCTGCGAGACCGCGGAGGGGCTGTAGGCGAGGGCCTCCGCGGCGGCGGCGAGGGTTCCGCGAATGGCGACCTCGCGCAGCAGGACCAGGCGGCGGACATCGAGCACGGCGACCTCCGATCGTTCAGCTGAGCTGACCGGTACCGGTAAGGAACGGTCGCTTCTGCTCAACGGTACTCGGTCGAATACTGAGGGGACCGACCCTCAGAGCAGAAGGACCGCACCATGACGGATCTCGCCAGCCCCGCTTCCGCGCCCGCCACCTCCGGCCCCGCTCCCGACTCCGTCGACCCCCGCCTCGTCGACGACAGCGTTGCTCTGGTCCGGCGCTGGCTGCGCGAGGCCTCCGCGATCCCCACCGACGCCTCCGGGGCGCAGCTGGCAGGCGTGCTGAAGGATCCGTCTGGCCTGGACTTCACGGTCGGCTTCGTCGACGGCGTCGTCCGCCCCGAGGACACCCGCGTGGCCGCGGCGGCGCTGAAGGCCATCGCGGGCGGCGTGCCCGGGTTCCTCCCGGCTCCGATGCGCGCGGCCGTCGCCCTCGGCGGCGTGATGGCGCCGCTGCTCCCGGACGTCGTGGTGCCGATCGCGCGCCGGGTGCTGCGGCGGATGGTCGGCCACCTCCTCATCGACGCGACCGACTCGCGCCTGGGCCCGGCGATCGCCGCGATCCGCCGCGACGGCGTGCGGCTCAACATGAACCTGCTCGGCGAGGCCGTCCTCGGCCGGGAGGAGGCCCGCCGCCGCCTGGAGGGCACCCACCGCCTCCTCGCCCGTGAGGACGTCGACTACGTCTCGATCAAGGTCTCCTCGAGCACCGCCCCGCACAACCCGTGGGCCTTCGACGCTGCGGTCGACGACATCGTCGAGGAGCTGGCGCCGCTGTTCGCGCGGGCCGCCGCCTCCTCGCCGCAGAAGTTCATCAACCTCGACATGGAGGAGTACAAGGACCTCGACCTCACCATCGCGGTCTTCACCCGCATCCTGGACCGGCCAGAGTTCACGGACCTCGAGGCCGGCATCGTGCTGCAGGCGTACCTCCCCGACGCGCTGTCGGCGATGATCCGCCTGCAGGAGTGGAGCGCGGCCCGCCGTGCCCGCGGTGGCGCCGCCATCAAGGTGCGCCTGGTCAAGGGCGCGAACCTGCCGATGGAGCAGGTCGAGGCGTCGGTGCACGGCTGGCCGCTGGCGACCTGGAGCAGCAAGCAGGACTCGGACACGAACTACAAGCGCGTTCTCGGCTACGCCCTGCACCCGGAGCGGATCCGCGCCGTTCGGGTCGGCGTCGCCGGCCACAACCTCTTCGACATCGCCTACTCGTGGCTGCTCGCCGGTACCCGCGGCGTCCGCGAGGGCATCGAGTACGAGATGCTGCTCGGCATGGCGCAGGGCCAGGCGGAGGCGGTGCGCCGCACGGTCGGCTCGCTCCTGCTCTACACGCCGGTCGTCGCGCCGGCCGAGTTCGATGTGGCGATCGCCTACCTGATCCGCCGGCTGGAGGAGGGCGCGTCGAGCCAGAACTTCATGTCGGCCGTCTTCGAGCTCGAGGCCGATCCGGCGCTGTTCGCGCGGGAGGAGGAGCGGTTCCGCGCCTCCGTGGCCGCCCTCGACGGGGCAGTGCCCCCGGCGCATCGCGTGGCCGACCGGTTCGCCGCGAGCGGTCGCCCCGGCGTCGGCGACTTCCGCAGCACCCCGGACACCGACCCGTCCGTGGCTGCGAACCGCGAGTGGGCCGGGGCGATCCTCGCGCGCGTTCCCTCCTCCCGCGCGGGCGCCGACGCGATCGAGGCCGCCACGATCGGCACCCGCGGCGAGCTGGAGTCGGTGCTCTCCGGAGCGCGCGCCAGCGGCTGGAGCGACGTTCCGGCCGGCGAGCGGGCCCGCATCCTGCACCGCGCCGGCGACGAGCTGGAGGCGCGCCGCGCCGAGCTGCTGGAGGTCATGGCGGCCGAGGGCGGCAAGACGATCGACCAGGGCGACCCCGAGGTCTCGGAGGCCGTGGACTTCGCGCACTATTACGCCGAGCGCGCGCTCGAACTCGACGCGGTGGACGGTGCCCGCTTCCACCCGGCCGCGCTGACGCTGGTCGCTCCGCCGTGGAACTTCCCGGTCGCGATTCCGGCCGGAGGCGTGCTCGCGGCGCTGGCGGCCGGCTCCGCCGTGGTGCTCAAGCCCGCCGGTCCCACCGCCCGCTGCGGCGCCGTGGTGGCCGAGGCGCTGTGGGCGGCGGGCGTCCCCCGCGAGGCGCTGCGATTGCTCCGTCTGCCGGAGGAGGAGCTGGGCCGCGACCTGATCGCCTCGCCCGCGGTGGACCGCGTGATCCTCACCGGCGCCTACGAGACGGCGGAGCTGTTCCGCTCCTTCCGGCACGACCTCCCGCTGCTCGCCGAGACCAGCGGCAAGAACGCGATCATCGTCACCCCCTCGGCCGACCTCGACCTCGCGGTGAAGGACGTCGTGGCGAGCGCCTTCGGGCACGCCGGGCAGAAGTGCTCGGCCGCCTCGCTCGTGGTGCTGGTCGGCTCCGTCGCCCGCTCGACGCGGTTCCGCGGGCAGCTGCTCGACGCGGTCTCCTCCCTCACCGTCGGCTACCCGACGGACCCCGCGACGCGGATGGGCCCGGTGATCGAGCCGGCCGAGGGCAAGCTGCTGCGCGGCCTGACGACGCTCGGCGCCGGCGAGACCTGGCTGCTGCAGCCGCGGACGCTGGACGAGTCCGGCCGGCTGTGGAGCCCGGGCGTGCGCGAGGGCGTGCGCCGCGGCTCCGACTTCCACCGCACCGAGTACTTCGGGCCGATCCTGGGGATCATGACGGCGGCGACCCTCGACGAGGCGATCGCGCTGGTGAACGAGGTGGACTACGGGCTCACCTCGGGCCTGCACGCGCTCGACCCGGACGAGATCGGCACCTGGCTCGACGGGATCGAGGCCGGCAACCTCTCCGTGAACCGCGGGATCACCGGCGCGATCGTGCAGCGCCAGCCGTTCGGCGGCTGGAAGAAGTCGGCGGTTGGGCCGGGCACGAAGGCGGGCGGGCCGGACTACCTGCTCGGGCTGGGCTCGTGGAGCGCGACGCCGTCGGAGGCGACGGCCGCGGTCGTCGGCCCGGCCGCGCGACTGCTCGCGGCGGCGCGCGGCGAACTCTCGGCCCAGGAGTACGTCGGCGTCGAGCGGACTGCCCGCAGCTGCGCCGCGGCGTGGGCCGCGGGCGCTCCCCGCGACGTGACGGGGCTGGCGGCGGAACGGAACGTGTTCCGCCACCTGCCCTACGACTCCGCCGTGCTGGTGCGCCTGGCCGACGGGGAGCCGCTCGGCTCGCTCGTCCGGGTGGCCGTCGCCGCGGCGACCGCCCGGGCATCCGTGGTCGTCTCGAGTGCTGTGGTACTGCCTCCGCTTGTCGCCGCCGCGCTCGCCGAGACTGCGGGCGCCGTGGTGGTCGAGGACGACGCGGCGTGGGAGGCACGGGTGCGCGCCCACGGCGCCGGACGGGTGCGCCTGCTGGGCGCCCCCGCCGCGACGGTCACCGCCGTGACCGGTGGACGCCCCGACCTCGCCGTCTACGCCGGCGAGGCAACCGAGGCCGGCCGCCTCGAACTGCTGCCCTTCCTCCGCGAGCAAGCCGTCTCGATCACCGCCCACCGCTTCGGCACGCCCGACCACCTCACCGACTCCCTGCTCTGACCTTTGCCGCAAGATGCCACGTGGGTGCGCCCCGCCCGGCGTGTCGCGTACATAAGTGGCATCTCGCGGCGGGGGAGGAGGGGGCTGGGGCGGGCGGGGGGTGTTGTCGGCGTATCGGGAAGGGGCGACGGGGACGCAACGGGGGATCGCGTTGTCTTGAGTCATGTTCGAGACAGACCAGGCGATCACCTTCTTCGGGTGCGATCGTGAAGAAGCGCGTGCCATTGCGGAGGCGTCGCGCCGCTACCCCGTGCGCTGCCGGGTGGAGGCTGTCCCCGTCAGCCCGGTGAGCGCGGCCCTGGCGGTCGGGACGCCCTGCGTCAGCGTCAGCCACGTGAGCGCCGTGACCGCGGAGACGTTGCACGCCCTCGCCGCGAACGGAGTGCGCTCGCTCATCACCCGGAGTATCGGCGTCGATCACCTCGACGTCGAGGCGGCCGCCGCGCTCGGCATCACCGTCGCGAACGTCGGGTACGAGCCCGACGGAGTCGCCGACCACACGGTCATGCTGATCCTCCTCGCCCTGCGCAACGCCCGGCCCACTCTCGCCGCCGTCGCCCGGCACGATTTCCGCGCGCCCGACACGCGAGGCCGGGAGCTGCGCAGTGTCACCGTGGCGGTGATCGGCGGCGGGCGCATCGGCTGCGCCGTCGCCGAGCGGTTGCGCCCCTTCGGCTGCCGCGTGCTGATCGTCGGCGGTTCCGGCCCGGCGCCCGAGGGCACGGAGCGAGTCCCGCTCGAGCAAGCGCTGGCCGCGAGCGATGTGCTCACCCTGCACCTGCCCCTGTCCGACACAACCCACCACTTCCTCACCGCCGAGCGGATCGACCGACTGCGGACGGGCGCACTCGTGGTCAACACCGGTCGCGGCGGCCTGGTCGACACGGACGCGCTGCTCGCCGCCCTCGAGGACGGCCGGCTCGGTGGCGCCGCTCTCGACGTCGTCGAGGGCGAAGAGGGCTACTTCTCGGTCGACCACTCCGGCCGGCCGCTCCCCCACCGCTCCCTCGAGCGCCTGGTCGCGATGCCGAACGTCGTCGTCACTCCCCACCTGGCCTACTTCACCACCCGCACCCTTCACCAGATCATCGAGACGACGCTCTCGCTCTGCGTGGCTCACGAGAGGACCACCACCCATGTCTAAGACGACCATCGCCATCCTGTTCGGCGGCTGCTCCGAGGAGCACGACGTCTCCGTCAAGTCGGCATTCGAGATCACCGCCGCACTGGACCCGGACCGGTACGACGCCCTGTGGATCGGGATCACCCGCCGCGGCGAGTGGCGGCTCTGCGAGGGCCCGCGCCCCGACTGGGAGTCGCAGCACGGCCGCGCCGCAGTGATCTCCCCCGACCGCGGGACCCGCGGCCTGCTGGTCGAGGACGAGGGCACCTTCCGTCGGGTCGGAGTCGACGTCGTCCTCCCCGTCCTGCACGGCACGGGAGGCGAGGACGGCTCCATCCAGGGCCTGCTCGAACTCTCCGGCGTCCCCTACGTCGGCTGCGACATCCAGGGCTCGGTGGTGTGCATGGACAAGTCGCTCGCCTACACCGTCGCGGCGCAGGCCGGCATGCCCGTGCCGGCGTTCACCGTCGTGCACCCGGGCGACAGCGTCGATGCGGCCAGCCTGAGCTTCCCCGTCTTCGTGAAGCCGGCGCGCTCGGGCTCCTCGTTCGGAGTCACGAAGGTCGAGTCCGCCGAGCGCCTCGACGAGGCAATCGCCCTTGCCCGCCAGTACGACCAGAAGGTGCTGATCGAGGAGCAGGTGCTCGGCTCGGAGGTGGGCTGCGCCGTCCTCGGCGACGGAGACGACCTGGTCGTCGGCGAGGTGGACCAGATCCGCCTGGAGCACGGGCTCTTCCGCATCCACCAGGAGGCGGAGCCGGAGAAGGGGTCGGTCAACTCCTCCATCACCGTCCCGGCCGACCTCCCCGAGGCGCAGCGGGCGTCGATCCAGGAGCGGGCGAAAGCGCTGTACCGGGCGCTCGGCTGCCGGGGCCTGGCCCGCGTGGACATGTTCCTGCTCGAGGATGGGCGCGTGGTCCTGAACGAGGTCAACACCCTGCCCGGGTTCACCTCCTACAGCCGGTACCCCCGGATGATGGCCGCCGCCGGCCTCGGCGTCTCCGACCTGATCGACCGCAGCGTCCAGCTGGCGATGACCCGATGAGCCCGGGATTCGTCTACCTCGACGACGCCGTCGACTCCGTGCTCTGGGACGCGAAGTACGCCGGCTCCGATAACTTCACCGGCGGCCCGGTCGACGGATATGCAACCGATCGGGTCGTGACGACCGCGGCGGTGGCGGCGGCGCTGCAGGAGGCGCAGGGCCGGGCCGCCGAGCGCGGACTGGGGCTGCTCGTCTGGGACGCCTACCGCCCTCAGCGCGCCGTCGACCACTTCATCCGGTGGGCGCAGGAGCCGGAGTGCCCGCGCGCCAAGAGCGTCTTCCACCCGCGCATCAGCCGCGCCGCAATGCTCGAGCAGGGCTACATCGCCTGCTCCTCGGGGCACACCCGCGGCGGCTCGCTCGATCTCACCCTCGTCGACTCCGCGAGCGGATTGCTGCTGGACATGGGCGGTCGGCACGATCTGATGGACGAGACCTCGCATCACGCGACCGAGGAGGTAGGGCCCGTCGCCGCGGACAACCGGCGGATCCTCTGCGCCATCATGCTCGACAGCGGCTTCCACCCGTATCCGCAGGAGTGGTGGCACTACACGCTCGCCGGCGAGCCCTTTCCCGACCACTACTTCGACTTCCCGATCACGTGACATCCTGCGCCCTGCCGCCCCGGCACGACAGCGACGGATCGGGATGCGCCGCAGACGAGGGATGGCAGCCTGCGCGGTCTACGGTTCACCGATGCGGGTCCTGATCGTCGAAGACGAACCCTTCCTCTCCCGGTCGATCAGCGACGGCCTCCGGCTCGAGGCGATCGCGTCGGACATCGCCGCCGACGGACACCAGGCGCTCGCGCTCCTGGAGACGACGGTGTACGACGTCGCACTCCTCGACCGTGACGTCCCGGGCCCGTCGGGCGACGATGTCGCCCGCGCTATCGTCGCCTCCGGTTCGGGGACGCCGATCATCATGCTCACCGCGGCCGATCGCCTCCTGGACAAGGAGAGCGGCTTCGAGATCGGCGCCGACGACTACCTCACGAAGCCCTTCGAGCTGCGCGAACTCGTCCTGCGCGTGCGGGCTCTCGCCCGGCGCCGCAGGCAGGCCCGTCCTCCCGTGTACGAGCGGGATGGACTGCGGATCGATCCGTTCCGCCGCGAGGTCTTCCTCGACGGCCGCTTCGTCGCCCTGACCCGCAAGCAGTTCGCCGTCCTGCACGTCCTCGCGGAGGCCGACGGCGGTGTCGTCAGCGCCGAGGAGCTGCTGGAGCGGGCATGGGACGAGAACGCCGATCCGTTCACCAACGCGATCAGGATCACGATCTCCGGCCTGCGCAAGCGACTCCCCGACCCGTCGCTGATCGGCACCGTGCCCGGCTCGGGCTACCGGATCGCGCCGCGCACCCCCGAGTCCGCCGAGACCCGGCGGAGCTGACGTGGCGCCGGCCCGTCGGCCTCGCTCGATCAGCATCCGCACGCGCCTGACGCTCAGCTACGTCCTGCTGCTCGGGCTGGCGGTCACCGGGCTTCTGGGGGCGATGTCACTCTTCCTCCTGCGCTACATCACCGACGAGTACTTCGTCTCGTACTCGCAGCGCACGAACGAGCAGATCTTCGTCCCCAACCGCACCGAGCTGCTCAGCGCCTTCGTTCCGGTCGCCGCCGGGGTGATCGTGCTCCTCCTGATCGCCGGGACCGTCGGCGGCTGGCTCCTGGCCAGGAGGATCCTCGCGCCGCTGGACGAGCTCACCCGCGTCGCCCGGCTGGTCGCCGCGGACGGCTACTCGCACCGGGTCGCGGACATGCCGTCGCGGGACGAGTTCGACGAGTTGGCCGAGGCCTTCAACGCGATGCTCGAGCAGACCGAGGCGCACGTCCGCGAGCAGGAGCGGTTCGCCGCGAACGCCTCGCACGAGCTCCGCACGCCGCTGACCATCACGAAGACGATGCTCGACGTCGCCCGGCGCGACACGTCCCCCGACATGGACCACCTGCTCGCTGATCTGTCCTCCGTCACCGCCCGCTCGATCGACCTGGTCGAGGCCCTCCTGCAGTTGAGTCGGGCCGACCGCCCCGTACCCGAGGCGGAGACCCTCGATCTGTCGCTGCTCGCGGAGGAGGCACGCGACAGCGTCCTCACCCTCGCCGAGCGCGGCGGCGTCTCCCTCCGCCTGCAGGTCGAGCCGTGCTCCGCACTCGGATCCACGTCGCTGCTACTCCAGCTGATGACGAACCTGCTGCACAACGCGATCGTGCACAACGTTTCGGCGGGGTTCGTCGTGCTCCGGACGGAGCAGAGCGCGGAGGGAGCGGTCGTCACCGTCGAGAACAGCGGTTCCGCGATCGACCCGACGACGCTGCCGACCCTGCTGGAGCCGTTCGTGCGGGGCGGTACCCGCACCCGCCGCACGGATGGGGGCCACACGGGCACCGGTCTCGGCCTGGCGATCGTCTCGCGGATCGTCGCGGCCCACGGGGGCCGCCTGACACTCACGGCCCGCGAGGAGGGCGGGCTCCTCGTGCGCGTCATCCTGCCGAGTGAGCGACCGGAACAGCCGGGTCAGGGACCGGATCAGGCCGCGCGGGGGCTCAGAACAGGCCGCGCGGAGGCTCGACGGAGGCGAGGACGCCGGGCGCCGCGATCACGCTGAGGCGGCCGACCTCCTCCGGGGTCAGCTCGGGCAGGCGCTGGGCGAGATCGAGGAATCGCTCGATCTCGGGCTCTTCGAGCACGTCGGATGCGAGCGTGCGGAACTTCGCGACGTACTGCTCGCGGCTGAACGGGTGCGCCCCGAGCGGATGCGCATCCGCCACCGCGATCTCGTCGACGATCGTCGTGCCGTCCGTCATCAGGATCTCGACGCGCGCGCCGAACGCCTTCTCGCTCGGGTCGGCGGAGTGGTAGCGGCGCGTCCACTCCGCGTCCTCCCGGGTGCTCACCCGGTGCCAGAGCGCGATCGTGTCGGCGCGGGCGGCGCGCTCGGGGGCGTAGCTGTGCACGTGGTGCCAGGCGCCATCCTGCAGCGCCACCGTGAAGATGTACGGCACGGAGTGGTCCAGCGTCTCGCGCGAGGCGCTCGGGTCGTACTTCTGCGGGTCGTTCGCGCCCGAACCGATCACGACGTGGGTGTGCTGCGAGGTGTGCAGGACGATCCGCTCCACGCGCTCCGGATCGGCGGCCTCGGGGTGCGTGCGGTGCAGGCGGCGGGCGAGGTCGATCAGCGCCTGGGCCTGGTACTCGGCCGAGTGCTCCTTCGTGTACGTGTCGAGGATCGCGCGCTTGGCCTCACCGCGATCGGGCAGCGGCACGTCGTAGCTCGCCTCGGCGCCGTCGAGCAGCCAGGCGATCACGCCGTCCTCGCCCTCGTAGATCGGCGAGGGGCTGGTCTCGCCGCGCATCGCCCGGTCGACCGCCTCGACCGCCATCTTCCCGGCGAAGGCCGGCGCGTACGCCTTCCAGCTCGAGATCTCGCCCTTGCGCGACTGCCGGGTGGCGGTCGTGGTGTGCAACGCCTGCGCGATCGCCTGCTCCGTCGTCGCGACATCGAGGCCGAGCAGTGTGCTGATCCCGGCGGCGGCCGACGGGCCGAGGTGCGCGACGTGGTCGATCTTGTGCTGATGCAGGCTGATCGCGCGGACGAGGTCGACCTGGACCTCATAGCCGGTGACGATGCCGCGCACGAGCTGCGCACCGCCGATACCGGCGTGCTGGGCGACGGCGATCAGCGGAGGGATGTTGTCGCCGGGGTGCGAGTACTCGGCCGCGAGGAACGTGTCGTGGTAGTCGAGCTCGCGCACGGCGACTCCGTTGGCCCAGGCCGCCCACTCCGGCGAGACGCGGCGGGCCGGATCGACGCCGAGGACGACCGACCCCTGCCCGCCGATGGAGGCGGGGTGCGCGAGCGCCTGAGCGCGGGCGGCGACGACGGGGCGGCGCAGGAGCGATGCGGTGGCGACGGCGGCATTGTCGATCACGCGGTTGACCACCATCTCGGCGACCTCGGCATCGATCTCGACCGGATCGGCGGCAACCTCGGCGAGCGCGTGGGCGAGCTGCCCGTGTCGGGGAAGCTCCTCCTCGCTGCGGTGAACGCGGACGTGGTGTTCGTGCACGGGCGGCTCCTTGCTCTCGCCCCTAGGCTATCGCCCGCCTCGCGGCCCGGCCGCGCGGGCAGAATGGGCGGATGGCCACCCTCACGCGCGTCGCGGCGTTCGACTGCGGCACCAACTCGCTCCGCCTGCTGATCGCCGATGTCGAGGGCGGCCGCCTCCGCGACGTGCACCGCCGCACCGAACTCGTGCGACTCGGCCGAGGCGTGGACCACACCGGCCGCTTCGACCCGGGGGCGCTCGAGCGGACCCTCGCCGTCACCCGCGAGTACGCGGCCGCCGCGCAGGAGGCCGGCGCCGAGCGCATCCGCTTCGTCGCCACCTCGGCCACCCGCGACGCCGCCGACCGCGACGACTTCCTCGCCGCCGTCGAGCGGATTCTCGGGGTCGTCCCCGAGACGATCATCGGCGAGGAGGAGGCGCGGCTCTCCTTCCGCGGCGCGGTCTCGGCCGTCGACTCCGCCCGCCCCGTGCTCGTCGTCGACCTCGGCGGCGGGTCCACCGAGCTGGTCCTCGGCGGTGCCGAGCCGGAGCAGGCGCACTCGATGGCGGTGGGCAGCGTTCGCCTGACCGAGCGGCACCGTCGCGCTGCCGCCCCGGCCGAGGCCGCGCCGACCGCTGGCGAGCGCGCGGCGATCCGCTCCGATGTGCGCGCCGCGGTGGCCGCCTCCTCCGTCGACCTCTCGCGCGCCCGGAGCGTCGTCGGCGTCGCCGCGACCGTGCTGACGGTCACCGCGCACGTCCTGCGCAGCACCGACCGCGCGGCGATCGAGACCGCACTTCCCCTGACCGACGTGCTCGCCGCCTGCGACGAACTCGCCGCGCTCTCCCCCGCCGAGACGGCGGCCCTGCCCTGGGTCCGCGCGGGTCGCGAGGACGTGCTCGCTGCCGGCGCGCTGATCTGGGGCGAGGTCCTGCGCGCCGTCCAGGACGCCTCGCCGGCCGTGACCTCGGTCCGCTCGAGCGCCCACGACATCCTCGACGGCATCGCCCTGGGCCTCGGCCTCGGCTGACCTCCACGCGACCGTCGGCGGCGAGCGCCGCGCACCGACACCGCGCCCGCCGGAGCGGTACCGTCGGAGGATGAGCGACGCAGGCGAGACCAGGACGATCCAACTCCGACGCTACGAGCTGATGGACGGGGTGCTCGACGACTTCCTCGCCTGGTTCCCCGCGCGGATCGTGCCGGCGCGCGAGGCCCACGGCTTCCGAATCGAGTTCGCCTACGCCGACCGCGAGGTGAACGAGTTCGTCTGGGCGGTGAGCACGGCCGGCGACGCCGACGCGTTCGCCGAGGTCGAGCGGGCCTACCTGGCGTCCCCCGAGCGCGACGCCGCTTTCGCGGGCGAGCCCCAGCGCGTCGCGGTGCAGCACGTGCGGCTGGTCGAGCGGATCGTCTGACCGCTGTCAGCGCCGGGCGCGCCGTGCTGCCCCGAGCACTCCGCGCAGCACGAGCGCCCCGACCGCGATCGACCCGATCGCCCCCGTGAGCCGCACCATGATGTGCTTGGGCCGGTCGATGCCTTCGCGGTCGGCCGGCGACGGGAGCGACGCCGGAGCCAGCGCGCGCCCCGCCGCTCCCGCCTCGGCCAGGTGCGCGAGCCGACGCACCGCCTCGCGGTTGCGGAGCCACAGGCCCGCGTGCATCAGCGGCTGGGGGATGAGCGTGCCCGGCCCCTTCACGGGCGCCTCGTGCATCCGCACCCTCGCGCCGCGCGCGTGGGGCTCGACCTCGACGCGGACGCGGGCCTCGCCGAGCGGCCAGCCGGCGGCCTGGATGACCATCCGTCGCGGCGGGTCCCACTCGAGGACCGTGGTGCGGTCATCGATCACGAGCGGCCACAGGCCGAAGGAGTGGTGCAGGCGCGAACCGACATGCGGGAAGTCGGCGTCGACCTTCCGCATCCGGGAGGCGCCGACGACCCAGCTCGGGAACAGCCAGCCGGAGGCGAGCACCGCGAACACGGACTCGGGCGGGCAGTGGACGACGCGGGTGGTGCGGGACATCGCGGACTCCTTCGTGAAGTGGTGGGGCTGAGGCCGCTCCCAGCCTGGCAGGCCGGCGACGGCGATGGTGGCTCCTCAGACCGGGCTCGCCTCGGGCGAGAGGTCCGGCGACTCGCTCACCCCGAACTCGTGTCGCAGCGCACTGCGCGCGGCGTGCCAACCGGCCATACCGTGCACGCCCGGTCCGGGCGGCGTGGACGACGAGCAGAGGTACAGCCCCTTCGCCGGTGTCCGCCACGGGTCGGTCGTGGGGACCGGCCGGGAGAGCAGCTGCGCCACGCTCGCGGCTCCGGCGGCGATGTCTCCGCCCAGGTAGTTGGGGTTGTAGGCCTGCATGTCTCGGGCGGTCATCGAGGAGGCGGCGAGCACGCGGTCGCGGAACCCGGGGGCGAAGCGCTCGATCTGGGCGGTGATCGCCTCCTGCTGGTCGGCCGGCGAGTACCGCGGGACGTGCGTGTACGTCCAGAGCACGTGCCTGCCCTCGGGCGCCCGGGTCGGGTCGGCGATCGAGGGTTGAGCGACGAGAACGTAGGGGCTGCGGCTGTGCCGGCCGCGCTTCACGTCGCGCTCGGCCGCCGCGATCTCGGCGCGGCTCCCGCCGACGTGCAGCGTGCCCGCGCGGGCGAGCTCGGGGTTCGTCCACGGCACGGGGCCGTCGAGGGCGAAGTCGACCTTGGCCACGCCGTTGCCGTAGCGGAAGCGCTGGAGGGCGGCGGCGTAGGCGGCGGGCAGGCGATCGCCCGCCATCGCGAGTAGCGCCGTCGGTGTGCCGTCGACGAGGACGGCGCGGGCCGGAGGCAGCTGCGCGAGCGAGGTCACCTCGACGCCGGTCTCGATGGTGCCCCCGTGCACTCGCAGGTCGTGGGCGAGCGCGTCGACGATCGACTGGCTCCCGCCGACCGGAACCGGCCAGCCCCGCGCGTGGGCGTAGGCGCCGAGCGCCAGGGCCGCGGCGGCCGTCGACGGGCTGGGCATCGGGCGGATCGAGTGCGCCGCGACCCCGGAGAACATCGCCGGGGCGACCTCCTCCCGAAAACGCAGGTTCCACACGGGCGTGCCCTGCTCGAGCACCCGCAGTCCGAAACGGATCAGCACGCTCGGGTCGGTCGGGATCCGCAGCAGTGCATCGTTCGTGAAGCCGGCCACCCGGTCGGCCCGCTCGGCGAGCGGCCCCATCAGCGCCCGCCAGGCCGCCCCGTCGCGGCCCAGCGCCTCGGCCGTGCGGTCGAGGTCGCGGTAGGCGATGCCCGCGCGACCCCCGTCGAGCGGATGTGCGTAGGAGATCTCGGGGACGACCAGCTCGATGCGTCGGTCGAGCCCGAAGGCGCGGAAGAATCCGGACGCGAGCGCCATCGGGTGCACCGCCGAGCAGACGTCGTGGTGGAATCCGGGCAGCGTCAGCTCGGCCGTGCGCGCGCCGCCGCCGATCGTCTCGTTGCGCTCGAGGACGGTGACCGCGAGCCCGGCTCGCGCGAGGGTGACCGCGGCGGCGAGGCCGTTCGGTCCCGCTCCAACGACGATGGCGTCGACCACGCTCACCTCCTCCGCAGGGCGGAGAGGACACCTACGGCTCCGGCGGCGAGGGCCGCTGCGGCCCCCGCGTAGCTGAGACCGCGGTGGCGGATCATCCAGATCTGCGGCGTCATCGTGTGCGCGCGGTCGCTGAAGAGGCCGCGCGCACCGTGATCGCCGGGGACCGGTTCGTAGACGTTGTTCGGCAGCATCGGCTCGGTCTTGTCCGCAGCCTGCTGGCCGTCGAACGCGTTGCGGGCGAGGTACCAGTCCATGAAGCGGCCGGCGAAGCGGTCGCCGAGGATCGTGCCCGCGGTCGGCTCGCCCACCCAGGTGCGGCGGCGCGGCGTGTCGGCCACATCGGCGATCGCGATCGCACCCACCTCCGGCTCGTAGATCGGCGGCACCGGCTGCGGGTGGTGCGGCAGCTGGGACTTCACCCAGTTGAACTGAATGGTGTTGAGCGCCGGCATGTCGACCTCGGACAGCCGCACGCGGCTCTTCGCGTGCAGGAGCTCGGCGGTGACGGCCTCGGTGAAGCCGCGCGCGCCGAACTTCGAGGCGCAGTAGGCCGCCTGCAACGGGATGCCCCGGTGCGCGAGCGCGGAGCCCACCTGGATGACATGCCCGCGGTCGCGCGGAGTCATTCGCGAGAGCGCCGCGCGAGTGCCGTTGACGAAGCCGAAGAAGTTCACGCCCACCGCGCGCTCGAAATCGGCCGGCTCGGTCGAGAGGAACTCGCCGAACACGCCGACCATCGCGTCGTTGACCCACAGCTCGATCGGACCGAGCTCGGCCTCGACCCGATCCGCAGCGGACTCGACGGCCTCGCGGTCGGCCACATCCGTCGGGATACCCAGCCCACGCCGGCCCTTCTGCTCGATCTCGGCGACAGTGGCCGCGAGGCCGTCCTCGCCGCGCGCCAGCACGGCGACGTCCCAGCCGCGGGAGGCCAGCTCACGGACCGTCGCGCGTCCCAACCCGGCCGTGCCTCCGGTGACGACGGCGACTCCACGGCTCATGCGCGGGCCTCGCGGACGGGGCTCTCGCGGACGGGGCTCTCGCGGACGGGGCTCTCGCGGACGGGGCTCTCGGTGCGGGGATGCTGCCTCATGGTGCGGGCTCCTTCGTGAGGGCGCGGGATGCGTCGGGAGTTCCACGCTAGGTGCGAGCGCCACCGCGGCGCGCGGGGTTGCGCCGTATCTGTGGAGAGGTCGAAGGATCTTCGCCTGGGGAGGAGAATCGCCCTCGCCACTCACGGCCATCCCCCAGAGACCGCGGCCAGACTGACGCCCGCCCGAGCACCTCCGACCGGATCGACGCATGACCACTTTCCTCGACCTGAGCCTCGTCTCCGGCGTCCTCGTCGTCTCCGTCTACGCGCTCGCCGCCGCCGCGCTGCTCCTCCTGCTCGCGGTCCACATCCGCTCCCGCGGCTCCGGCCGCATCCGCCGCGGCGCCGTCGCCGTCGCGTTCCTGGTCCTGGGCCTTCTCGTCGGCATCGCCCTCGCCGCCCTCGTCGGCGAATCCGACGGCCCCTTCGGCGTCGATTTCACCCCGATCACCCGCCTCTGGATCGGTCTCGGATTCGGCGGCGTCGCCGTCGCCCTCGTCGTGCTCGTGCAGGCGATCCGCCGTCGGCGCGTACGGGGTGTGCTCGCCTCCCTCGGCGTCGCGGTGCTCGTCGTGGCGACCGCCGCGATGAGCATCAACATCGACTTCGGCCAGTACCCGACGGTCCGCAGCGCGCTCGGGATCAGCGCCTACTCCGACTCCGACGTCCTCGCCGTCGTCCCGGGCGGCCCGCACGCCGACCTCGCGACCTGGATCGCGCCCCCCGGGATGCCTGCCGCGGGCTCGGTCTCGAGCGTCGCGATCCCCGCCACCGCCTCCGGATTCCCCGCCCGCGACGCCGTGGTCTATCTCCCGCCCGCAGCTCTCACCGCGGCCCCGCCGCTCCTGCCGGTGATGGTGATGCTCTCGGGCCAGCCCGGCTCCCCCTCCGACCCGCTCTCGACCGAGAAGCTCCAGCAGGCCCTCGACACCTACGCCGCCGCGCACGCCGGCCTCGCGCCGATCGTCGTCTCGCCCGACCAGCTGGGCGACCCGAACACGAACACGATGTGCATCGACTCGCCGATGGGGAAATCGGCCACCTACCTCACCGTCGACGTCCCGAACTGGATCCGCGCCAACCTCCCGGTACTCGGCGACGCGCAGCACTGGGCGATCGGCGGCCTCTCGCAGGGCGGAACCTGCGCGATCCAGCTCGGCGCAGGCTTCCCGGCACTGTTCGGCAACATCATCGACGCCTCGGGCGAGCTCGCGCCGACGCTCGGCAGCGAGGCCGCCACCATCGCGCAGGGTTTCGGCGGCGACGCGGCCGCCTACAAAGCCGCGACGCCGCTCGGCCTCCTCGCGAAGAACGCGCCCTACACCGGCACCGTCGCGATCTTCGGGGTCGGCGCCAACGACGCCTCCTTCCTCCCCGGAGCGAAGACCCTGCACGCGGCGGCGCTCGCGGCCGGAATGAACGCCACCTACATCGAGGTGCCCGGCAGCGCCCACGACGTCACGGCGTGGTCGGCCACGTTCGACAAGGGCCTCGAGATCCTGGCCGACCGCTGGAACCTCGTCCCCGCCGCCTGAGCGGCCCAGCGCTCAGGCCCGCCGCAGCGCCGCCTCGTCCTCCAGGAACCGCGGCCGGCTCGCCACGATCCCGCTGACCAGCAGCACGGCGACGCCCGCGAACAGCAGCGTGTACGCACCTCCCCAGCCGCCCTGCACCTCGTAGAGCACGCCGATCAGCAGGGGACCGAGGCACGCGAGACCGTAGCCGAGCCCCTGCGTCGCCCCAGAAAGGGTCGAGGAGCCGGTCGTCGTCCGCGTCCGCGCATTCACCAGCGTCAGCGTCATCGGGAAGGTGCTGACGCCGAGGCCCAGGCAGACCACCCAGGCCACAGCGCCGGCCAGCGGAGCAAGGACCAACCCCGTGTAGCCGACCGCGAGCAGCGCGCAGCACACCACCACGACCACGACCGGGTTGCGCATCCCCAGCGTCAGCGGCGGCACCACGAACGCGGCGGCCAGGCCGAACACCGAGAACAGCGCGAGCAGCGCACCACCCTGCGCAGGGTCCGCGCCCGCGTCGACGAGGATCGTCGGCAGCCAGGTGATGATCCCGTAGGTGTGCAGACCGGTCATGCCGAGCATCAGCACCATCGCCCAGAGCAGCGGAGTGCGCCACGCCCCGTCCACCCGACCACCCACCGCGGTCGGCGCCGTCCCGCCTCCTCCGCGGGCCGCGAGCGCGACCCAGAGCAGGCACGCCACCGCCGTCATCCCGGCCCAGACTCCGATCGCCCAGCGCCAGTCCACCCCCGAGGCGAGCGGCACCGCGACCAGCGGGGCGACGAACTGGCCCACCTGCAACAGCGCCAGGTAGAGCGAGCTGACCGTCTTGATCCGCTCGGCGAAGTAGCGCTTCACGATCGGCACGATGAGCACGTTCGAGGTGCCCACGCCCGCGAAGGCGACGACCGTCGAGAGCACCAGCGCGACGGGGGTCGGACTCAGCGCGCGAAGGGCGATCCCCAGCGTGGTCACCAGCGTCGCGACGGCGAGCGTGCGCTCGAGCCCGATCCGGCGCGAGGCGGCCGCCGCGACGAAGCCGAACACGGCGAACGAGGCAGTGACGATCGTGCCGAGCGCGCCGTAGAGCGCGGGGCCGAAGCCGAGGTCGGCGCCGATCGTGTCGAGCAGCGGGCTGAAGCCGGTGACGGCGGTGCGGAGGTTGAGCGCGGTCATCGCGATAGCGGCCAGGGCGAGGAGGGCGGTGGCGCGGAGCGTCGGTGCTGCGGTCATGGAGTCCCCAGGAGGTAGGATGATGGGATGAATTCCGGCGAGTCTAGCCCGGCCGCGCCGTTCCAGCGCGAGAGCGTGATCGATCACGTGACCGCACTGTTCCACGAGGAGATCCGCTCCGGCCGCTGGGCCGTGGGCGAGCGGATCCCGGTGGAGGCCGAACTCGCCCGCTGGACCGGCGCGGGCCGCAACTCCGTGCGCGAGGCCGTGCAGACCCTCGTGCAGGCGGGGCTGGTGCGGCGCGAGCAGGGTCGCGGCACCTTCGTGATCGCGCGCTCGCAGCTCGCCGAGTCGCTGCGCCGCCGCCTCCCGAGTGCCGCACGCCGGGAGGGACTCGAGCTGCGGTTCGCGATCGACGGAGCGACGGCCGCGCTGGCCGCCGAGCGCCGCACCGACGAGGACGTGGCCTCCCTCCGCGCCCTGCTGGAGCGCCGGGCCCGGTCGTGGGAGGCGGAGTCCGCCGAGCGGATCGCCGCGGACACGGCCCTGCACCGGGCCGTCGTCGTCGCGACGCACAACGACCTGTTCGTCGAGCTTTACGACGGATTGACCGGCGTGTTCGAGTCGGTCCTGGAGGAGGACGTCGTCGGCGAGGAGGATCCGCACGCCCGACAGCACGCCGAGCTGGTCGAGGCCATCGCGGCGGGTGATGCGGAGGGGGCTCGGCGCGGGATCGAGGAGCTGCTGGCCCCGCTGCTCGCCCCGCTGCCGGCGGGGGCGGCGCACAACGTCAGCTGAGAGGCCCCGTCATCCACCATCGTGGATGAAGAGCACTCTCAGCTGACGTTACGTCGTCCGCCGAGCGGGATCAGCCCTGCGGTCGCCGCGTGGACCAGAGCGCCCACGCCACCAGCAGCGGCTGGAACACCAGGCGGACAGCGCGCTTGCGGTCGGTGTCGAGGCCGAAGGCACTCGTCCGGGTCAGCCACTGCGAGACGTTGCCGGGGAAGATCGCGGTGAAGAAGGCGGCGGCCGCGGCTCCGACCAGCGGCGCCCGGCGGCGCGCGAGCACCAGCGCGGCGCCCAGCCCGATCTCGACCACGCCCGAGGCGAGCACGACCGCGTCCTTGTCCAGCGGCACCCACTCCGGCACCTGCGCCTGGAACTCCTCCCGCTTGCGGGTGAGATGGCTCACCCCCGCGAAGACCAGGGTGGAGCCCAGGAACACCTTGGCGCCGGCACGGAACAGGGACGAAGAAGACGTTTGCATGTCATCCATCGTTCCGGATGCGGGCCGCCGACGACACATGGCGCGGCCGGAGCGCACACACCTGCCGGTGTCGGAGGCGGCGCCTAGTCTGATCGGGTGACTGACCGCATTCTCGTCCTCACCACCGGTGGCACCGTCGACAAGGAGTACTCGCTCGCGGGCGAACTCGAGATCGGCGCGCCGATGGTGCCCCGCTTGCTCGCCCCGGTGCTGACCACGCTCGAGTTCCGTATCGAGGAGGTCCTCGCCAAAGACAGCCTCGACCTCGACGACGCCGACCGGGCGCTGATCGCAGAACGCGTCCTCGCTGCGGAGGAGGACCGGATCATCCTCACCCACGGCACCGACACGATGACCGCGACGGCCGAGGCGCTCGGCGTCGTCCGCGACCGCGTAGTGGTGCTCACCGGCGCGATGCAGCCCGCGCGGATGTCCGACAGCGATGCGGCGTTCAACCTCGGCACCGCGGTCGCCGCCGTGCAGCTGCTGCCGCCCGGCGTCTACCTCGCGATGAGCGGGCGGGTGCTGCCGGCCGGCTCCGTGGTCAAGGACCGGTCGATCGGCATGTTCCTCCCCGCCTGAGTGCCGCGCAGCCCGGGTCGTCCGGGGAGCCGTCGGCCTCAGGCCCCGGCGAGCTCCGCTGTGCAGCCCGCGCACAGCCCGAAGACGTCCACGACGTGGCGCGCATCCGTGAATCCGTTCTGCGAGGCGACCGAGCGAGCCCAGGTCTCGACCTCGTCGGCTGCGATCTCGACTGTCAGCCCGCACCGGCGGCAGATCAGGTGGTGGTGGTGCGTGCCCGGCGTGCAGGCACGATACAGGCTCTCGCCCTCGGGCGACTGGAGCGAGTCGGCCTCGCCCTCGACCGCCAGGTCCGAGAGGGCGCGGTAGACGGTCGCGAGTCCGATCGGCGAGCCGGAGGCGTGCAGGGCGCTGTGGAGGCCCTGGGCGCTGACGAAATCCTCGCGGCGCCCGAGCGCCTCGCGCACCGCCTCCCGCTGCCACGTGTTGCGCTTGACCACGGGACCACCTCCACTCCTGACGACCCGCGCCACGCTACCGCCCCTCGCCGACCACGGCCCGGGAGCGACGCACGCCCGTGCGGCCCACGATCCGGCAGACGGCGTAGATCGCGAACGAGATCGTCGTCACGTAGGGGCTGATCGGGATCGATCCGCCCAGCGCGAGCAAGATGCCGCCCACCAGCGCGCCCACCGCGAAGAGCACGCTCAGCAGCGGCACGACCACCGGTGAGGCGGAGAGGCGCAGCGCCGCAGCCGCGGGCGTCACCAGGATCGCGAGCACCAGCAGCGAGCCGACGATCTGCACCGAGACGGCGACCGCGAGGCCGAGCAGGAGCATGAACGCGATGGAGAGCGCCCGTGTCGGGATGCCGCGCGCGGCCGCCACGTCGGCGTCGACGCTCGCGAAGGTGAGCGGGCGCCAAATCAGCGCGAGCCCGACGAGAACCACCACCGAGATACCGATCAGCCAGCCGAGCTGCGGGTCGTCGACCGCGACGATCTGCCCGGTGAGCAGGCCGAACTTGTTCGCGCTACGTCCCGGGTACAGCGCCAGGCAGAGGATGCCGAGGCCGAGGCCGAACGGCATCAGCACGGCGATGATCGAGTTGCGGTCGCGGGCGCGCGAGCCGAGCAGGCCGATCAGGACGGCCGCGATCAGCGAGCCGACGATCGACCCCTCGACGACTCCTACCCCCAGCAGCAGCCCCGCGGAGGCGCCCGCGAACGACAGCTCGCTGATGCCGTGCACCGCGAACGCCATGTCGCGCGACATCACGAAGACGCCGATCAGCCCGCCGACCACTCCGAGGACCGCACCCGCGATCACCGAGTTGATCAGCAGCGCCAGCAGCGCCCCGTAGTCCGAGAAGTCGACGATCTGCGACCAGACGTCCATCACGACTGCCCCTCCTCGTGCTCGTGCACGTGCGAGTGGTCGGGCGCGC
Organism: Rathayibacter tritici; assembly: GCF_002932875.1. GTDB lineage: Bacteria > Actinomycetota > Actinomycetes > Actinomycetales > Microbacteriaceae > Rathayibacter > Rathayibacter tritici. The sequence goes on along the minus strand of NZ_PSWS01000036.1, from coordinate 57,507 downwards.
CGACCACGATGACCCGGCCCCGGGCGCGGATCACGTCGACCGGCGCGTCGTAGAGCTCGCTGAGCACCTCCGAGCGCAGCACCTCGTCTGGTGTGCCGATGCGGAAGCGACCGCCCGCGAGGTAGAGCACCCGGTCCACCATGCCGAGCACCGGATTCACGTCGTGGGTGACGAAGAGGACGCCGAGGTTCCGCTCACGGCGGTGCCGGTCGATCAGCTCGCTGACCCCCCGCTGATGCGCGAGGTCCAGGGCGATCAGCGGCTCGTCGCAGAGCAGGAGCGCCGGATTGCCCGCGAGCGCCTGGCCGACGCGAACGCGCTGCTGCTCGCCCCCGGACAGGCGGCCGATGGGGGCGTCGGCGAACGTCGTGGCACCGACGGCCTTGAGCAGAGCGTCGACGGCCGCCCGCCGGGAACGCGAGGGCAGCGGCAGGCCGAACCGGTGACCGTCGATTCCGAGTCCGAGCAGGTCGCGGGCGCGCAGCGGCGTGCCCTCGTCAGCGAGCTTCTGCTGCGGGATGTAGCCGATGCGCCGATTACCGCGGTGCACGGGCTCGCCGAGCACCTGCATCTCTCCCGCGCTGAGCTGCTGCTGACCGAGAACCGCCCGCAGGAGGCTCGTCTTGCCGGATCCGTTCGCGCCCAGCACCGCGACGAACTCTCCGGCGCGCACGTCGAGGTCGACGCCGCTCCACAGCTCGCGGTCGCCGAAGCGGAGCCCGGCGCCGCGCAGCCGCAGCACGGGCGCCGAAGGGCCCGCCTCCGGGAAGGCGGGCCTGATCGGGTCGGTGCCGTTCGGGGGGTCGTGCCTCACGGGGAGAGGGCTCCCTCGATCGCGTCGAGGTTCGCGGTCATCCAGCCGGTGTAGTCGTCGCCCTCGGGCAGTGTCTCGGTGACGCCGACGGTGGGGATGCCCGCGGCCTTCGCCGCGTCGAGCACCGCGTCCGTCTGCGTGCCCTCGGTCTGCTCGTTGTAGATCAGGGCGTCGACGGCCTTGCCGGAGAACAGCGCCAGCGTCTCCTGCAGCGTGGTCGCGGGGACGTCGGTGCCCTCCTCGACCGCCTCACTGAAGGCCTCCGGAGTCGCGTCGGTGAGACCGAGCGCGTCGGTGAGGTAGAGCGGCACGGGCTCGGTGATCGCGATGGAACGGCCGGAGAGCACACCTTTCAGCTCGCCCTCGCGAGCGATCAGGGCGTCGAGCCCCCCGTCGAGCCTGGCAAGGTTGGCGGAGTAGGTAGCGGCGTTGTCGGCGTCGAGCGCGGCGAGCTCGTCGCCGATCCGCCCCGCGACCTCCTTCATCAGCGTCAGGTCGTACCAGACGTGCTCGTTGAACTCCGCGTGCTCGTGCTCGCCCTCCGGCTCTTCCTCCGCGTGGTCGTGCACGTCCTCGAGCCCGGCGATCACGGTGGCCGTGATGACGGGGGCCTCGGTGTTGGCCGCACTGATCATGGTGTCGAGGAAGTGGTCGTAGCCGCCGCCGTTCTCGATCACGAGGGTCGCGCCGGACACCGCGAGCTGGTCGCGGGCAGTGGCCTCGTACTCGTGCGGGTCCTTGTCCGGGCTGTCGATGATGCTGGTCACCTCGACCAGATCGCCGCCGATGCTCGAGACGAGGTCGCCGTACACGTTCGTCGAGGCGACCACCTTCACGGGCCCGCCCGACGTGGCGGAGGCGGTGCCCGCTCCGGAGCAGCCGCTCAGGGCGAGCGCGGTGCCGCCGAGGAGGGCGGTGAGGGCGAGGAGGCGGGTCTTCACGGTGAGCCGATCTGCAACGGGGCGGGGATGACACCACGGTAGCGACTATTGATAACGATTGTCAAAGTCGCGGTACGAGTGCCGTCGATCTCCGTCAGGGCGCCGACCGGCCCGCGGAGTAGCGTGAGACACAAGCGGAGGGAGGACCGTGGCCGTCACGCTGCACGACGTCGCCCGCGCCGCCGACGTCTCGATCAAGACCGTCTCGAACGTCATCAACGACTACCCGCATGTGCGCCCCACCACCCGCGCACGGGTGCAGGCGGCCATCACGCAGCTGGGCTACCGACCCAACCTCTCGGCGCGGAGCCTGCGCAGCGGGCGCACCGGCGTGATCGGCCTCGCCCTGCCCGAACTGAGCCTCCCCTACTTCGCCGAGCTGGCCGACAGCGTGATGCGCGCGGCCGACGCGCAGGGACTGACCGTGCTCATCGAGCAGACCGGCGGCGACCCCGAACGCGAGCGCCGCGTGCTCGCGAGCGAGCGCCGGCAGCTCACCGACGGGCTGCTGTTCAGCCCGCTGGGCCTCGCCGACGAGGACGCGCTCGTGGTCGACTTCCCCCTGGTGCTGCTCGGCGAGCGGATCTTCACCGGGCTGGTCGACCACGTCACGATGCAGAATGTCGAGGCCGCGCGCGCAGCGACCGCGCACCTGCTCGCCTCCGGTCGACGACGGATCGTGGCGCTCGGGACGCTCCCCGACGCTGCCGTCAGCTCGGCATCGCTCCGCCTCGAGGGCTACCGCGCCGCGCTCGCCGACGCGGGCATCGACTACGACGAGCGGATGATCGGGGTCTCCGGACCCTGGCGGCGCTCGGGCGGCGCAGAGGCAATGCGGCGCGTGCTCGCCTCCGGGCTCGACTTCGACGCCGTGTTCGCACTCAACGACACCCTCGCGCTCGGCGCGGTGAGGGTGCTGCAGGAGGCAGGGGTTCAGGTACCCGAGGACGTGGCGGTGATCGGCTTCGACGACATCGACGAGGCGCGCTACTCCTCCCCCAGCCTCTCCAGCGTCAACTCCGGGCGCGACGAGATCGCTCGGACAGCGGTCGAGCTGCTGCAGGCCCGGATCGACGGCTCGCGCACAGGGCCAGGCAGCCTGCACGAGGCTGCGTTCACCGTCCTCGCGCGGGAGTCGGCCTAGCCACAGGTCCCGCAGCGGCAGATCTCGCGGGCCGCCGAGGTACAGCGGGCCGCCCGCGACTCCGGTGAAGTGCCGCGCTGGGCCACGGGTGCCGTCGTGGTGGGGGCGGCGGAAGCCCCGTCCGCGAATCCGGTTGCGGCCGCCGCGCGCGAGGTCGAGCACAGGCGCACTGGGCGGAGGCGGGGACCGGGGCCGGAGCAGGACTGCTCTTGACAGCGGCGAGGGCGGAGCGGAGCATCATCTACAACGTTAGAATGGCTGCTCACCGCCGAGCCCGCGGGAGCCAGACGCCCGAAAGGCCCCCATGACCTCCGTCCCCGCCGCCACCGCGCGCGTCAGCCTCGACCCCACCGCGGTCGTCGCCCCCGTCACTCCGCGCCTCTTCGGCTCGTTCGTCGAGCATCTCGGCCGTTGCGTCTACGACGGCATCTACGAGCCCGGCCACCCCACCTCGAACGAGGACGGCTTCCGCCTCGACGTCGTCGAGCTGGTCAAGGAGCTGGGCACCACGACCATCCGCTACCCCGGCGGCAACTTCGTCTCGGGCTACCGCTGGGAGGACGGCGTCGGCCCGCGCTCCGAGCGCCCCCGCCGACGCGACCTGGCCTGGCACTCGCTCGAGACGAACGAGGTCGGGTTGGACGACTTCGCGAAGTGGGCGACACTGACCGGCAGCGAGATCATGTACGCCGTCAACCTCGGAACCCGCGGTGTCCTCGAGGCGCTCGACGTACTCGAATACGCCAACGGACCGGCCGGCACCACCCTCGCCGACCAGCGCATCACCAACGGCGGGACCGAGCCCTACGGCATCCGGATGTGGTGCCTCGGGAACGAGATGGACGGCCCCTGGCAGGTCGGCCACATGAGCGCCGACGACTACGGGAAGCTCGCCTCCCGCACCGCCAAGGCGCTGAAGATCGCCGACCCCTCGCTTGAGCTGGTCGTCTGCGGCTCCTCCGGCTCGTCGATGCCGACCTTCGGCGAGTGGGAGCGCGTGGTTCTCGAGCACACTTACGACGACGTCGAGTACGTCTCCTGCCACGCCTATTACCAGGAGTACGACGGCGACCTCGGCTCCTTCCTCGCGTCCTCCCTCGACATGGAGTACTTCATCGCCACCGTCGCGGCGACCGTCGACCACGTGAAGTTCACGCTCAAGAAGACGAAGGACATCAAGCTCTCCTTCGACGAGTGGAACGTCTGGTACCTCACCGAGTGGAACGCGAAGGAGAAGGCCGACGCCGAGGGCGACCAGAGCACTCGCGAATGGGCCTACGCCCCGCGCCTGCTCGAGGACGTCTACTCCGTCGCCGACGCCGTCGTGCTGGGCAACCTGATGATCACGCTGCTGAAGCACTCCGACCGCGTCACCTCCGCCTCCCTCGCGCAGCTCGTCAACGTGATCGCACCGATCATGACCGAGCCGGGCGGCGGTGCCTGGCGCCAGACCACCTTCTTCCCGTTCTCGACGACCGCACGCCTGGCCTCCGGCTCGGTACTGCGCCCCCGGATCGACGTGGGGACCTACTCAACCGCTCGCCACGGCGACGCGCCCCTGATCGACTCCGTCGCCACGGTGGACGACGGCCGCGCGGCCGTGTTCCTGGTCAACCGCTCGCAGACGGAGCCGATCGAGGTCACCGTCGACGTCAGCGGCCTCGGCGTTTCGAGCGTCGCGGAGGCGGTAGCCCTGTTCGACGAGGACCCCTACGCCAAGAACACTCGCGACGATCAGCACCGCGTGCGCCTGCGCGGGGCCGCCGCGTCGCTCGCGGACGGGGTGCTGACGCTGACCCTCCCGCCCGTGTCGTGGACGGCAGTCGCACTCACGGCGTAGGGCCGATCGCCGCTGGCGGATGGTCCGCTCTGGACTCCGCGGCAGAGTGGACGATGGCCGCGCTCCCCGATCCCCTCGCCTACGACCTCGAAGAGCTGCACGACGGCTCCGTCAGCGCGAGCATCGACGCTGACACCAGCGTCCGCGGCGCCCGGGTGTCTCCGACACAACGTCAGCTGAGAGGCCATCTCATCCACCATCGTGGATGAGACCCCCTCTCAGCTGAGGTTGTGTTGTCCTCACTGCTCCGGGCGACTCAATCGAGCAGAAGCGCCGGTTCCTCCAGCACGCTGGCGACGTCGGCGACGAAGCGGCTGACCACATCGCCGTCCACCACGCGGTGGTCGAAGGAGCCGCCGACCGTGGTGACGAAACGGGGGCGGACTTCACCGTCGACGACCCACGGCTTCTGCTTGATCGTGCCGAGGGCGATGATCGCGACTTCGCCGGGGTTGAGGATCGGGGTGCCGGTGTCCATCCCGAACACGCCGATGTTGGTGATGGTGATGGTGCCGTTCTGCATGTCGGCGGCTGTCGTCTTGCCGTCGCGGGCGTCGAGGGTGAGCTTCTCGAGGGCTTGGGCGAGTTCGAGGAGGCTCATCGACTGCGCATCCTTGACGTTGGGGACGAGCAGGCCGCGCGGGGTGGCTGCGGCGATACCGAGGTTGACGTAGTGGCGGACGATGATCTCGGAGTCGGTCCAGGCCGAGTTGACTGTGGGGTTGCGGCGAACCGCCCAGATGATCGCCTTCGCCATGATCAGCAGCGGCGAGACCTTGACCCCGGCGAAGTCGGGCGAGTTCTTCAGGCGCTTGACGAACTCCATCGTCCGGGTCGCGTCGACCTCGACGAAGACGCTGACGTGGGGAGCGGTGAAGGCGCTGGTCGACATAGCGGCCGCGATGGCCTTGCGGACGCCGCGGACGGGGATGCGCTCTTCGCGGTCGTCGCTCCAGGCCGGGGTCTGGATGTTGCGGAAGACGCTGGCCTGGGAGGCGTGGCGGATGACGTCGTCGCGGGTCACCTCACCGGCGAGGCCGGTTGCCTGCACATCGAGGAGGTCGACGTCGAGGTCCTTGGCGAGCTTGCGAATGGGGGGCTTGGCGATGACCGGAAGCGCCGCGGCGGCGGGCACGGAGGCGGGACGGGCGGGTGCGGTCGGGCGCGCGGGTGCGGCGGCCGGCCCGGCGGCGCCGGATCGGCGACGGCGGGTCTGCACCTGGCCGCCGGCGGTTCCGTAGCCCACGAGCGCCGCACCGGAGCCCTCGCCCGGCTCGGTAGTGGAGGGGACGGGCGCCCTGCCTGCCTGCGCGGGGTGCGCGGGGATCGCGGGGACCTCGGAGCCGACCACTCCTGCTCCGGAGTGCACCGTGATGATCGCAGTGCCGACGTCGACTGTCTCGCCCTCGTCGACGAGCACGTCGACCACGGTGCCGCTGAACGGCGAGGGGAGTTCGACGAGTGACTTGGCGGTTTCGATCTCGACGAGGACCTGGTTGACGGCCACCTCGTCGCCGACCTTGACCCGCCACGCCACGATCTCGGCCTCGGTGAGACCCTCACCGACGTCGGGGAGGAGGAACTGCTCTGTCATCGGGGGGACTCCTGGGGGCTCGAACGGGCGGATGTCTCGGGCGTCAGTACGCGAGCGAGCGGTCGACGGCCTCGAGCACGCGGTCGACGTCGGGGAGGAAGAGCTTCTCGACCTTGGCAGGCGGGAAGGGGGTGTCGAAGCCGGCGACGCGCAGGACCGGCGCCTCCAGCGAGAAGAAGGCCCGCTCGGTGACCGTCGCCGCGATCTCGGAGCCGAGGCTGACGTTCGCGGGCGCCTCCTGCCCCACGATGAGCCGACCGGTCTTGCGGACCGACGCGAGCAGCGGCTCCCAGTCGATCGGCGAGAGCGAGCGCAGGTCGACGACCTCGACGCTCGTGCCCTCCTCGCCCGCGAGCTCGGCGGCCTGGAGCAGGACGGCGACCATCGGGCCCCAGCCGACGAGGGTGACCTCGGTGCCCTGGCGGACGACGCGGCTGGCGTGCAGCGGCAGGCCGGAGGAGCTGAGGTCGACGTCGCCCTTGGGCCAGTAGCGGCTCTTGGGCTCGAAGAACATCACGGGATCGTTGCAGGCGATGGCCTCCTGGATCATCCAGTAGGCGTCGTTCGGGGTCGATGGGCTGATCACGCGCAGACCGGCGGTGTGCGCGAAGTACGCCTCGTTGCTCTCCTGGTGGTGCTCGATCGCTCCGATGTGGCCGCCGTAGGGCACGCGGATGACGACGGGCATGGTCATGGTGCCCTCGTGTCGATTGGTCATCTTGGCCAGCTGGGAGGTGATCTGGTCGAACGCGGGGTAGACGAATCCGTCGAACTGGATTTCGCAGACCGGCCGGAACCCGCGCATGGCGAGTCCGATCGCGGTGCCGATGATGCCGGACTCGGCCAGCGGCGTGTCGAGCACGCGCTTCGCTCCGAATTCGGCGTGCAGCCCCTCCGTGATGCGGAACACGCCGCCCAGGGGGCCGATGTCCTCACCCATCAGCAGAACGCGGTCGTCCTGCGTCATGGCGCGGCGGAGGCCGGCGTTGAGCGCCTTGGCCATGGACATCGACTCGAGCTGCGACCCGGTGGGGGCCGCCTGCGCGGTCATCGTGCTGGTGTCGATCGTCATCACTCGCCTCCGAACGATTCTTCATAGCGCTGTAGCCATGCCTTCTGGTCCTCGACGAGCGCGTGCGGCTCCGAGTAGACGTTGTCGAAGATGATGCCCGCGGGCGGCGCCTCAAGGGCGAGCAGGCGCCGACGGATGTCGGACGCGAAGTCCTGCGCCTCCTCGTCGACGTCGTCGAAGAAGGACTGCGGCACGCCCTCGCTCCGCAGGAACGCGGCGAAGCGGGTGATCGGGTCCTTCGCGACCCACGACGCGAGCTCGTCGTCGGTGCGGTACTTGGTCGGGTCGTCGCTCGAGGTGTGCGCGCCGATCCGGTAGGTCAGAGCCTCAATGAACTGGGGTCCGCCGCCGGAGCGCGCGTCGTGCAGGTGCTTGGCGGTGACGGCGTAGCTCGCGAGCACGTCGTTGCCGTCGATCTGCACGCCCGGGATGCCGAAGCCCGAGGAGCGAAGGTAGAGGGGACTGCGCGACTGCGTCGCCACCGGTACCGAGATCGCGTAGTGGTTGTTCTGGAGGAAGAAGACCTCGGGCGTCTGGTAGCTCGCAGCGAAGACCATCGCCTCGCTCACATCGCCCTGGCTGGAGGCGCCGTCGCCGAAGTAGACGACGACGGCCTCGTCCTTCTCGGGGTCGCCCGTTCCGGTCACTCCATCGAGGGTGAGGCCCATCGCGTAGCCGGTGGCGTGGAGCGCCTGCGAGCCGAGTACCAGCGTGTAGATGTGGAAGTTGCCGTTGGCCGGATCGTTCGGGTCCCAGCCGCCGTGCGTCGTGCCGCGCAAGAGGGCGAGGACGCCGAGCAGGTCGATGCCGCGGATCTTGCCGACGACGTGCTCGCGGTAGGAGGGGAAGACGTGGTCCTGCGGGCGCATGGCGAAGGCGGAGCCGACCTGCGCGGCCTCCTGGCCGTGACTCGGCACCCACAGGCCGAGCTGGCCCTGGCGCTGCAGGTTCGCGGCTTCGATGTCGAACCGCCGGACCACCGCCATCTCGCGGTAGAAGGAACGGTGCTGGGCCTCGTCCACCCCTTCGAGGTAGGAGGCGTACTGCTCGGCCGCGGGGGTCGGTGAGAACCGCCCGTCCGCGGAGAGGAATTGGACAGTCGGCGACTCCGTGCTGGTGGCTACCACCCGACTAACCTATCCGTCTCGCGGGATGGCCCTCGGGGAGGGAAGCCACAATCTCGGCGGCCGCGGAGAGGAGCTTGTCCACAGAACTCGCCTCGCCGACGGACACACGGATACCCTCCGGCGGGAACGCCCGGACCACGACTCCGGCCCGCGCGAACACCTCGGCGGCCCGCGCCGTCTCCTCGCGGGTGTCGAACCAGAGGAAGTTGGCCTGCGACTCCGGGATGGTCCAGCCCTGGTCGAGCAGCGCCCGCCAGAGGTCGTCGCGGAGTCGGGTGATGCGATGAACGCGCTCGAGTAGCTCCGCGCGGTGCTCAAGGGAGGCGACGGCCGCGGTCTCGGCGAACCGGGTGACGGAGAGCGGGATCGCGGTGGAGCGGGCGGCATCGAGGATCCGCGCGTGACCGATCGCGTAGCCGACACGGAGCCCCGCCAGCCCGTACGCCTTGGAGAAGGTGCGGGCGATCACGAGGTTGGGGAAGCGGCCGAGCAAGCGGGTGCCGTCGACGGCGCGCTCGTCGCCGACGAATTCGGCGTAGGCCTCGTCGAGGAGCACGAGGACATCGCTCGGTACGCGCTCGAGGAGGGCCTCGACGTCGTCAGCGGTGGCGACGGTGCCGGTGGGGTTGTTGGGGCTGCAGACGATGAGCAGGCGCGTGCGCTCGGTCACGGCCTGCAGCATGGCATCGAGGTCGTGAGTGTCATCGGCGCGCAACGGTACGCGGACACTGGTCGCTCCGGCGGTGGTGACGAGCGAGGGGTAGGCCTCGAACGAGCGCCAGGCGTAGACGACCTCGTCGCCCGGGCCGGCCGCCGCGGTGATCAGCTGAGCGATGACCGCGACGGAGCCGGCTCCGACGATCACCTCCTCGAGGGGGACGCCGTATGCAGCGGCGAGCGCCGTGCACAGCGCCGTGGCCGCCGCGTCGGGGTAACGGTTGAAGTCGTCGACCTCGCGCACCCGCTCGAGCACGGAGGGCAACGGGTCGAACGGGTTCTCGTTGGAGGAGAGCTTGAACGCGTCGGAGGCGGCTGCGCGGCCCTGCTTGTAGGCGGGGAGCGCCAGGATCTCGGGTCGGAGGCGGACGGGAGGCTCCTGCTGGTCGGTCACCCGCCCCATGCTAGGCGGCACGGGCACGGGGACTGCCTCGTTCGGCGCGCGCCGTCGCCGGCCCGAGACGGCCGCTCGGAGGCACCGTCCCCCGTCGGGGTACCGCCTCGAACGCGGCTCAACGACACGAATCGATGGGGGGACGGGTGCCCACGGCGGCCATCCCCCGATTAGGGTGCAGAGATGCGGAGTCGAGGGCGAACCGAGCGGTGCAGGGGTGCGCGAGCACTTCTCCGTGGCACCTCCGCGGCGATCACTCTGGTCATCGCGGCCGGCGTACTCTCGGCCTGCACACCCGGGTCGGAGGGGGCTCGGCCGACCCCGACCCTCCGCGAGACCTCGATCGACGTGGCCGCGCCGCCCGCCTACACCGCCGCCCGCGAGGCCGGTCTCGCCCTCCGGGACGACTCGCTGGCGCTGCTGACCGCCACCGACGGCGCCGTCGCGGGTGCGGCCCGCACCGATCTGCTCGTCGCGATTGGAATCCTCAACGCCGCGCTGGAGGGGGGCTCGGCGGAGGCCATCACCGAGGCGACGGCCGCCGTGGCCGAGCAGCGAACCGCTCTGGCCGAGCGGGTCCTCGGTCTCGGCGCGGCGACGCTCGCCTTCGGCCGCGGGTCGGCCGCTCGGCGAAGCACCCTGACCGACGCCGTCGAGCAGCTCCGCGGCGCCCTCGCCTCCGGAGCCACGCTCGCTCCCCCTGCCCTCGCCGTGATCGAGGCACGTGAGCCGCTGATCCCCGAGCCGGGCAGCGGAGTCGGCCCTCCCCCGCGCCCCGCACCGCCCGCCGCTCCGCGGCCGAGCACCGCACCCGCTCCGAGCCAGGTGCCGATACCCGACCCCACCGCTGCGAGTCCCACTCCTGCTCCGGAGGCGCCGGCCCCGGAACCGGCTGCTCCGGAGGCGCCGGCCCCGGAACCGGCTGCTCCGGAGGCGCCAGCCCCGCAGCCGACCGCGGAACCCGAGCCACAACCCGAGCCCGCGCCCGTCCTCCCCCCGCGGACCTGCGCCGACGATCCCCGGCTCTGCACGCCCGGCCCGGAGCCGACCATCGGCGGGCCCCTCACCTGAGCCCCGGCTCGCGACCTGCGCCGTCGCCGGGAATAGTGGAGGCATGCGCAGACTTCTCCTCGGCCTCCTGACCAATGCTGTCGCGATCTGGCTCACGACCCTGGTCGTGGCAGGTGTCCGCGTCGACCCGTACGACGGGGGCCCGGCCGCCGCGGTGCTCACATACCTGCTGGTCGCGGTGATCTTCGGAGTCGTCAACGCCGTTGTGGGCGGGGTCGTGCGCATCATCGCGTTCCCCCTGTACCTACTCACGCTCGGCCTCCTCTCGTTCCTCGTGAACGGGCTCCTGCTGCTGCTGACCGCCTGGATCAGCGGACTCTTCGGCTTCGGACTCGTCGTAGACGGCTTCTGGTGGGGCGTGCTCGGTGCCCTCGTGCTCGCCCTGGTGAACTGGTTCATCGGTCTCCTCCTGCGCCCCTTCCTCCGCCGCCGTCAGGACTGACTCCACGGCCTCGGCACCAGGATCGACGTCCCCACGACCGACCGAGCGCAGTCCCGCGACATCGGTGGACAACGGCTGGAATTGGCCTGCTGTGGAGGAGCTTCGGTGCGCCATGATGGGCGGGTGACCCTCGACTCCGCTACGCCCTCGGCCTTCGCCGTGTGCTTCGTCTGCACCGGCAACATCTGCCGATCGCCGATGGCCGAGGTGGTGCTGCGCTCGCTCGCGGAGCAGGCGGGGCTCGGCTCAGCGATCGAGATCAGCTCGGCCGGCACCGGCGAGTGGCACCTCGGCGAGCACGCCGACCGCCGGGCCCTCGACGCGCTTGAGCGGCACGGCTTCGACGGCAGCCGGCACCGCGCCCAGCTCTTCGATCCGTCCCGGTTTGCCGAATGCGACCTGGTCGTCGCGCTCGACCACGGACACGAGCGGGCGCTGCGCTCCTGGGCCCGCACGGAGGTGGAACAGCACAAAATCCGCCGCCTGCTCGACTTCGAGCCGGGCCTCTCTCCGCAGGGCGACGTCCCCGACCCCTACTATTCCGATGCGGCGGCGTTCGACTCGGTGCTCGCGCTTATCGAGCGCGCCTGCCGAGCCCTCTTCGCCCAGATCGAACCCGGACTGCGCGGCAACCGCTCGGTCCGCCCCGACTTCACCGACGCGCGCGCCGCCCTCGTGCAGGACACCTGAGAACCGGAAGGCACCACCGCATGACCTCGCTCCCCACCCAGCCGCTGAGCCCCCTCGACGGCCGCTACAGCGGCGCCGTCTCGTCGCTCGGCGAGTACCTCTCGGAGGCGGGACTGAACCGCGCACGGGTGCACGTCGAAGTCGAATGGCTGCTGGCCCTGACCGATCGGCGCCTCTTCGGCTCGGAGCCCGTCGATGCCGCGACCGCCGAGGAGCTGCGCCGCCGCGCCCGCGACTTCGGCCAACCGGAAATCGACGAGTTGGCGGCCCTCGAGGCCCGCACCCGCCACGATGTGAAGGCGGTCGAGTACCTCGTCCGCCGCTGGCTCGACGACCTCGGCCTCGAGCGCATCGCCGAGCTCACGCACTTCGCCGCCACGAGCGAGGACATCAACAACCTCTCCTACGCAATCGTCGTCCGCCGGGCTGTCGGCGAAATCTGGCTGCCGAAGCTGCGGTCGGTCGTCGACTCGCTGCGCGAACTCGCCGTCCGCTACCGCGACGAGTCGATGCTCAGCCGCACGCACGGCCAGCCGGCGACCCCGACCACGATGGGCAAGGAGTTCGCCGTTTACGCGTACCGGCTCGAGCGGGTCATCGCGCAGATCGAGGCCACCGACTACCTGGGCAAGTTCAGCGGAGCGACGGGCACATTCGCCGCGCACCTCGCCGCCGACCCGGGCACCGACTGGCCGGCCCTCGCCGAGCAGTTCGTCACCTCCCTCGGCCTCGTCTTCACCCCACTGACCACCCAGATCGAATCGCACGACTGGCAGGCCGAGCTCTACGGCAGGGCCGCGCACGCCAACCGGATCCTGCACAACATCTGCACCGACGTCTGGACCTACATCTCCCTCGGCTACTTCCGACAGATTCCGCAGGCCGGAGCGACCGGGTCGTCGACGATGCCGCACAAGATCAATCCGATCCGCTTCGAGAACGCCGAGGCGAACCTCGAACTCTCAAGCGCTCTGCTCGACTCGCTCGCACAGACCCTGGTCACCTCGCGCCTGCAGCGCGACCTCACCGACTCGACCACGCAGCGCAACATCGGAGTCGCGTTCGGCCACTCGCTCCTCGCCCTCGACAACATCGCGCGCGGCCTGCTCGAGATCGACCTCGACCCGACCGCGCTCGCCGCCGATCTCGACGGCAACTGGGAGGTGCTGGCCGAGGCGATCCAGACGGTGATCCGTGCGGAGGTGGCGGCCGGCCGCTCCTCGATCACCGACCCCTACGCGCTGCTCAAGGACCTCACCCGTGGCAAACGCTTGGGCGCCGACGACCTCGCAGTCTTCGTGCAGGGCCTCGACATCGGCGACGCGGCCAAGGAGCGTTTGCTGGCGCTGACGCCGGCGAGCTACACGGGGCTCGCCTCGGCGCTGGTCGACCGCCTGGGCTGACGCTCGGCCGGTGCCGCGGACATGCGGGACGGGCAGGGCAGGCGATGTCGGGGGTGGCGGGTAGCGTTCGTGGCGTGGGGGGCGGCGACTCGGCGGGCGGCTCTCCTCCGCGTGGCTCTGCGCCGCCTGCGAGTGGCGGCTCGGAGACACGCCTGACGGCGAACTGCCCCCGCCACGGCTCGACGTCGTCTACTCCATCCGCTTCGGCGAGCGGATAAAGATCGGCACCAACCAACACCAGCACCACCCCGCGCCAGCGCCTGCACCGACTCCGACACGAGGAGTTACTCGCCGTCAAGCACGGTGGACGTGCGCTCGAACAGCACCGGCACGCGCAGTTCGCCGTCGAGCGCCTGGAGCGCACCGAGTGGTTCGCCCGCAGCACGGCGCTCGACGCCCACGTCGAGACCGTGCGGGCCGGAGAGCCCGATCCCTGGGCCCTGCACCGCCGCTGACAGAGCGAGGCGCTCGCCCTCCGGCTCTGACCGCGCGCCGACCGACAGTTCGCGACGGATCACCTCAAGCGACGCGACAGGGCACTGAGACAGGGCCGAGACAAGCCGACGTGACAGGCCGGAGTGCAGCCCGCTGGATCACGCGCCGTGCGCGTCCTGTTCGTCGATGTCCGCGATCTCGGCGTCGTCGGGCTTGAACGTCAGCGAGAACATGGCGATCGCGACGAGGACGACGATGAACGCCACTCCGAACGAGATGAGCGCGACGACCGCCTCACGCGTGGACAGCAGCACGACGAGGCCGACGAAGGCGGACATCACCGCGGAGAAGCCGATCAGTTCGAGCGGGCGGAGGCGGTCCTTCCGGCTCGGCTGGAACGTACGCGGCGTGAACTCGCCGGGGTCGCGCTCGGCCCCGGAGGCGGGGTCAGGCTGTTGGCCTTCGGCGGTCATCGGTCTCCTCCGGAGGTCGGTGTCGTGGGGGCGACGGGGTCGTGTCCGGTGGCGGCAGCTGTGGCCCACTTGAGCGAGAACGCCGCGATCGCGAGGTACACCGTGAGCATCACGGCGTAAGCGCCGAGGAGACCGACGGTGACCACGGGGTGCGGCGGAAGGAGTCCGAAGGCGGCGCCGAGCAGCATGGTGCCGATGCCGACGATCACAGCGTCGCGTCCGACGAGACCCTGGCTACGGCGTCCGCTCGAGAACTCGAGGAAGCCGGAGAGCAGCGCCCAGCCGGCGACGAGGGCGACAAAAGAGAGCAGGTTCGCCACGGGGAGCGCGAGGAACGCGGCGACACCGGCCAGCAGGGTGAGTACCGCGGAGGCGACGGCGAGCGGGCGGGCACGACCACTCCAGCGGCGCAGCCCGAGGGCGAGCGAGACCGCGCCGGTCACTACCGCGAAGCCGCCGAAGACGGCCAGACCGAAGGCGGGCCCGTGGTCGGACGAGAACGTGACGACGCACCCGGCGACCGCAGCGATCACGGCGCGCGCGAGGGGCAGGGTCCACAGGCGGCGGTCGGAGTCGGCGGCGATGGCCACAGTCGAGCCTCTCTGGGATGGAGGAAGAAGGCGTCCGGGAACGAACGGCACAGCGCACGACGGCACGGCGCCGCGGACGTCAGCGATTTTACGCTCCCCCGGCCCCGCCCCACCCCGAAGAGGGGCGACGGGCGGGATCCGGGGTGAAGTCGCAGGCGGCTCAGCCGAGCCAGACCTCCTCGACGCGCGGGAACACGGCGTCGGCCGAGAAGCGCTCGCGGAAGCGCGCTCCAGCCTTCTCGACGACTTCGGCGCGGGCATCAGCGTCCGTGATCAGCTCGTTCAGCGCAGCGGCTAGGCCGTCCACGTCGCCGGGTGCGACGACCCGCCCGCAGCCGTCGCCGAGGACCTCGGGGATGCCGCCGACCGCGGTCGAGACGACGGCCGCATCGCGGGCGAGGGCCTCGAGGATGAAGATCGGCATCGCCTCATCGCGCGAGGGCAGCACAGCGATCGAGGCCTCGTCGAGCAGCGCGAGGAGGCGGGCGTTCTCGAGCGAGCCGAGGAACTCGATCCCCGGGACGCTCCGGTCGACGACCTCGGGCTCGCGGATCGGACCGGCGACCAGCAGGCGCCAGCCCTCGACGCCCTGAAGCTTCGCCCACGCCTGCTGCAGGACGTCGACGCCCTTGCGGTGGCTGACGACGCCGCCGAAGACGACGGTGCGGGTCTTCTCGCGCGGCGTGCCCTGCTCGAGTGCGTTGGGCACGAGGTGCACGCGATCGGCGGAGACGTAGCGGCGGCAGATCGCCGAGGTCTCCTCCGAGAGCGAGATGATCTCGTCGGCGCTGCGCAGCACGTCCTTCACCAGCCGCGGGTGCGCCGCGGTGAAGGCGGCGAACTCGCTGCCGTGCAGGTGGGCGACCGTGCGCAGGCCGAGGCGGTGCGCCAGGCGCAGGAGCGATCCCTCGCGCAGGAACGAGCCGCGCTCCGAGAGGTGCACGACGATCACACTGCCGGGCTCGCGGCGCGAGAGTGCGACGATGCGGGCCGCAGCGCCGGCGGCCAAGCGGGCCGCGGCGACATGCTCGCCCGGTGCCGTGCGTGAGGAGATGACCCGGACGTCCGAGCGGGCGAACGGCCAGCGCAGGTACCCGTTGACGACCTGCGTCATCCCTCCGGGGACCTCGCCGCTGCGGCCGACGTGGTAGATCGCCGTTTTCGGGCCCGCAGGGGCGGCCGGACGGCTGCGCGGCGGCACCGCAAGCAACGCCTGGATGTCGTCGCGGACACCGCGGAGTCGGCTCCGTGCGACGAGCAGCTTCTCGAGCAGCTCACCGCGGCGAGCGAGGACGGCGGAGAAGGTCCCGACGCCCGCCGCGGGGGTCGTCCGCGACATGTCGACCGTGATGTCGTGGATATCGATCGTCTCGAAGTGGCGCGAGGCCTTGGTGGACCCGTCCATCTGCAGGCTCACCGGGGCCGCGCCCTCGGTGAACGCCATGATGATCACGTGCAGCCGGTCGCTCATCGCGATCCGGGTCCGCTGGTAGAGCTCGCGCAGCAGGATCTCGTGCTCGTCGTGGGTGTGCGCCGGATCCCAGTCGAGGATCCCGGCGTCGAGGTCGGCGGCGAGTCGGCGGGAGCGCTCGGCGTCGACGGCGACCTGGGTCACGACGACGATGTCGAGGTCCTCGCGCTCGGCGAAGCCCTTGATCGCGGCCAGCCACTCCTGCTCGGGGTAGGGCCGCGCATCCACCTCGTGATCCTCGCGGAGAGAGAGGACGAGCACACGCCGCTCCTCGTCGGGCTGCACGGCGAAGGCGCGCAGCTCCTCATCGCTCGCACCCTCGCCGTAGCCGAGGTCCGGCATTGCGGCGCCGACGCGCATGTAGGCGGCCGTCTTGTCGTCGCGCCAGCGGGTGTAGCTGGAGAGCGCCATCGAGGGCCACATGATCGCGCGCGGCAGCGGAGCGAAGTTGCGGGCGCCCACACCGGCGCGGATCACGCGGCCGCCGCCCAGACGCACCAGGGCGATGCCCGGGAGCATCACGAGGTGCTCCTTCATCCCGACCAGAGTCAGCTGGATCTCTCCCGGCTTGAACACCGAGTTCGCCCGGCCGGCCAGAGCCTCGCGGGCGAGCGCCGCGTACCAGCGCAGAAGCGAGCGGTAGACGGTGTCATCGGGTCCGAGACGCAGGCCGTCGTCGTAGCCCCACGGCGAGTGGCCGACGTAGACGTGCAGCGGTCCGGATGTGCGGAGCCAGTCGAGGAGCTGGCGGCGGAGGATGATATCGCCGATGTTCTCGTACTGGCCGCGGCCGACGGCGAAGATCGATCGAGCAGGTGTCACGGGCGGGCCTTTCGGAGGGGTTCGCGTGGGAGCGGGCTCAAGGCCGATGACGCTCTCGGCAGACTACCGTAGGCAGACTCAGCTTTTGGAAGCCTCAGCAGCTGTTGGTGACGAGGAAAGCCTTGAGGAATCCACCGGTCTGATAGAAGTACTGGCTGACGAGGTAATCGAGCCCCATCGGCTCTCCGGAGGGCACCATCGAGAGGTCGCCGGAATAGCAGCGCTGGAGGATCATCTCCGCGCGGACGAGATGGGGGGAGTTGGTGATCACGATGACGTGATCCCACCCGTATTCGTCGGCCATGTCGCGCAGCTGCCGAGCCTCCCCCTGAGTCGTGAGCGGATCGGCCGAATAGCAGAGCACGTCGCCGCCCGGCTCGTTGCACTTCTTATACTTTTTCTCCTCGTAGGGCGCATCCATTTCGCCGGGGCCGACCGAGAGCACCATCGTGTCGGTCGCTCCGGAGGTGATGATCCGCCGGGCGAACTCGACGCGCGCCCTCGTGGAGGGGCCGAGCACGAACACCGCGTCGGCCTGCTTCGGGATCGGATCCATCGGCGGCGTGACGTAGAGCGGGATGCCCGCGCCGAAGAGGGCGAGCACGACGAGGGGCACGAGCAGGAGACGGGCAATCACGGCGCGGGCGCGACGGCGGCGCGGCCGCTCCGGGGAGGGCGGGGTCGACGGGAGGTCGCTGGTCGTTGCCGTGTCCATCGCGTCCTCCCTCTCGTTGGGATTGCCACTCGCCCGCGGCGGCGGAGCCGTGAAGCGAAGGCGACTGCATTCACTGCTGGACAGCCCATCATCGCAGTGTTTCGGAGCGAGGTCGGACGTATGAACACCCGATGTCTCTTCCCGCTCAGCGGCTCGACACAGGGTCCCGCTCAGAGCCGACGGGTAGGGTCGCCGTTCCTCGATTGACAAGCACTCCCCCTCGTCCATCCCGCGAACGAGCCTTGCCGGAGTCTTCTCCTGATCCGATCCCCACTGTCCAGTCCATCGTCGGCATCGCTTGTGATCGTCGCGCTTACGCATTTATCCGGTGATTCGGCGGACCTTCAGCCCATATACCGCTACGCGCCCCATCACCACGCCCGAATGGGGGACCAAGAAATGAATCCACCTCATTCGATCATTGTCCGCACGGCCCCTATATAACGTCTGGAGAGCCAGCACCACCCCCTTGAGCAGCCCCTCTGGCCCCCTCTCGCTCCCTCCCCCACACGCCCCCTCGATGACCCGGAGTCGATCGTGAACTTTCCGACAACGCAAGACCCAATCCGTCCTCGACGAGGACGCGCACGGCTCACCCTCACCACTGCTTTGACCATCGCTCTCGGCATCCTGGTCGCCCCTCTCACGGCTCCCGCCGCCTCCGCAGCCACCCTGGACCCGGGGGCCGGACAGAGCACTCGCATTGAGGAGAACAACTCCTCACTCGCTTACAGCGGCTCCTGGCGCACGATGTCCGGCGGCGACAGCGGCGGCGGAATCAAGTTCCTCAATAGCACCGGCTCCGTTTCGTTCAGCTTCCGCGGCACCGGCTTCAGCTGGATCAGCCGTACCACCGCCTCCGCCGGAATCGCCACCGTCACCGTCGACGGCGCGAGCACCTCGGTCGACCGGTACACCACAACCACCGCCTACCAAGTCCCGGTGTTCTCGAAGAAGGGCCTCACCGACACGATCCACACCGTCAAGATCGCGTGGAGCGGGCGGGCGAACAGCGCCGCGGATGACAAGAACCTGGTCATCGATGCGTTCGACATCACCCGCTCGACCGGCTCCGTCGAGCAGCCGGCCAGCGAGACCGGCGGCGGCGACGGACCCGTGCTCGACCCCTCCGGCGCCACCAGCCTCACCGTGCAGGAGACGGACCCCGCGCTGGACTACACGGGATCGTGGAAGTCGATGGCCGGCGGCGACAGCGGCGGCGGGATCAAATACCTGACCTCGGCCGGCTCAGTGTCCTTCACCTTCATCGGCACGTCGTGGCGCTGGATCAGCCGCAAGACCTCCTCCTCGGGGATCGCCGCGATCTCGGTCGACGGCGGCCCCGTCACGAGGGTCGACCGCTACAGCTCCACCGCGCAGTACCAGGTGCCGGTTTATGAGACGACCGATCTCTCCGCGGGCACGCACACCGTGACCATCTCGTACACCGGGACGAAGAACGCGAAATCGACCGACAGGAACCTGATCATCGACGCGTTCGTGCTCGCCGAGGACGGCCTGGCGACAACCGCGGTGGAGCTCTCCCCCCTGACCGACGGCTACACGGTGGCCTGGGACGCACCCTTCAGCCCGAGAGTCGTCTCCTACGACGTGCACCGCGCCAACGGCGACGGCTCCGGCGACACGGTCCTCAGCACGGTCACCACTCCGATGCGCCAGTACCGTGACGAGACCGCCGCCGTCGGCCGCACCTACACCTACTCCATCACGGCCACGGACGACGCCGGGCGCCAGTCGCGACTGAAGGAGACGGCGACCACCACCACCGATCTCCTCGACTCCCGCGCCTCGCTGCTGGCCGCCTTCAACTGCCCTGCCGCCACCAAGACGGTGTCGACCTCGGCGCAGCTTGTGGCGGCACTGAGCAACCCGTCCTCCGGGGAGGTCATCCGCCTCGCCGATGGCTGGTACACCGGGAAGTTCGCCCTCCGAGGCACAGCCGCCCAGCCCGGCTCGATCTGGATCTGCGGCTCTCCCAACGCCGTCCTCTCCTCGGGATCGACCTCCAGCGGCACCGCGCTCATCCTCAACACGGTGAAAGACGTGCACCTGGTGGGCTTCTCGGTCCGCAGTTCCTTCCAGGGCGTCCAGGTCCTCGCCAGCAAGGGCGTTTACATGGCCGGCCTGACCGTGACCGACATCGGCTATGAAGCGGTTCACTTCCGCAACCAGACCACCGATTCGCTGATCGTGGGCAGCACCATCCGCCGCACCGGCCTCGTCGCCGCCAAGTTCGGCGAGGGCGTCTACATCGGCACCTCCGACCGCAACTGGTGCGAGTACAACGGCTGCGACCCGGACCGCACGGCCCGCATCGCCGTGGTCGACAATTCGATCAGCGACACCGGCGCCGAGCCGATCGAGGCGAAGGAGGGCACCCTCGACGGGAACATCGTGGGCAACACGGTCCTCGGAGGCTCGCGGCTCTCCCCGGAGATCGTCTCGATGATCCTCGTCTCTGGGAACGGCTGGCTCGCCGCCGGCAACTCCGCCTCCGGCACCACCACCTACGGCTACCAGGTGATCACCCGCGCTGATGGCTCGGGCAATGACAACACGATCAGCGGCAACCTCGCGCTGAAGACCACGGACGCCGTGGTCTACCTGCACCAGCCGTCGAACTGGCCGACCAGCGGCAACTCGCTGAGCTGCTCCAACTCGGGGAAGGACCTGATCGGGAACATGGCCTGCACGCCGTGACCTGACCTGCCTCCGGAAGCCGGAGCCGCCGCCGTCGTTGACTCGACGGCGGCGGTTCCGCGTTCCGTGGCCTGCGACTTACGACGCGTACGTGTCAGGCGAGGCCGCTCAGACCCAGCCCTCCTACAGGGCGAACGGCGAGCAGGAGAAATGCGGTCCCTGCTCATCGCCGTGGCCATCTCGAGCCGAATCGGCCTGAGTAGACCTGCCGTTCCCAGCTCACGTTAAACAACCTACGGGCCAGTGGCGAACGGCAGTGATGCATTGGCTACCAGCTGGACGACAATGACAATTACCGCCCCCAATGGGAATAGCCCAGAAACAAGCCCCAACGGGCCAGCCTCAGTGTCCTGTCGTCGCCCGGATCACGTCGACGGCACGCAAGGTGCCCCAAGACGATTGCAGGAATGTTGAGCAAGAAGAACCCACACCATACGGAATAACGGGCGAGGTCCGAGGCGGGCCAGCGAAACTTGCCAGCAGCCGGTGAAGTCGTCGTTGCATCCATACACCAACCCCCTGTCTCATCCACAGCACCCCGAAGTACGAACCCCACACGTACCATTGCAAGCGGTATTATTCAGGGTGAAGCACCCGAAAGCGCCAGTCACCGCAACTCCCGGAGTCAGCCAGGCCGTTCCACCAGCTACAGCATCATCGAGATCAGGAAGGATAATCCCACCAGATGGATGATCACTGCGCTCCTCGGCAACTTTTCGTGACTCGAAGCGCTTCTCCGGGTCTTTCCAGAATGTCAGCAGATTCTTCTCACTCATGCCTTCCTCCTTCATAAAGGGATAATTGCTCACTCAGCTCGACGGTAGCATTTTACAACTCAGCTGCGGAAAATAGACCGATACACGCCCTCCGTATTCACCAGATCGTCGTGGACACCTTCCTGCACGACGCAACCACCGTCTAGTACGAAGATTCTGTCGGCGTTGACTACCGAAGACAACCGGTGCGAAATGACCACCCGCGTACACTTCATGTGGTCGAGCGCCGCCTCCACGCGCCTTTCGGTTTCGAGGTCCAAGTGGCTTGTCGCTTCATCGAGCAACAGCAATTGAGGTCTACCCAGTAGGGCGCGGGCCAGCGCAAGCCGCTGTGCTTGACCACCAGAGAGTCCCGCTCCACCCTCGCCGACAGGTGTGTCGAATCCGAGCGGCATCGCCCGAATGTCCTCGTACAACTGAGCTTGCGAGCAAGCCTCGACGAGATCTTCATGCGAGTACTGATCCCGACCCATACGAACGTTCTCGCCGATAGAACCCGCGATCGAGCACAGGACGGCGCTTCGTTCGCGGTACGAGTCAACACCGACCGTTGGCCGACGCCGCCTTTGGGCCGACGCACCTTGTGAAGGCTTCCACTAGTTGCTGAGGCGAACTGATATTCCTACTGATGTAGGTCAGGGAGGGTTATTCAGGGCACACGATCAGCGCCTTGAAGTTCGGCGCGGATCACAAATTTCGTAGTGAATCAGCACGGCTCTGGATGGGCCTCTGGGCTTCGTAGCTTCTACGATTGTTGCGGCATGGTCGGCATGTAGCAGGTTGCGGCTATTGTGCATGCTTCGCGCAGCGGCGTGAACGGTGAGGTTCCACCGTCACGGTCAGCCTGAAGACAGTGAGCTTTCGTTCATCGACAGCGCTTGGCTTGCGGATAGTTCACGCGTGACGCGTCGAGGGCTATTTGGGCCCTGCCGGATCGCGATGATATGCCTGATAGCTGCCGATCCCCAGACTATGTAGCGTCTGCTCGGAGTAACCCTGTTGACATTCGGTCGCAGAGTTCTCTGAACAACTCAGCGGAGACTTGGCCTCCCGCTCGCCTGAACTTCGAGCCTACGACGACCGACCAGCGGCGACCGCGATGTGACCGGTATGGCATGAAGGGAATTCGAGGGCTCAACCGAGTGCCTCTCATAAGGAGACATGCAGCTCCGGCTTACCTGGACGACATGCAAATTGGCTCTAGTGACAGGCTGCGCCCGAGCATGTATAGACTGGTGTCGTGGATGCGCAGTCGACCGGGTTCGTGCCACATCGGTTGTCTGAGCTGAATCCATTGCAACATCCGGCCGTATCGAGCGCTTCCGTTCTGCCACCGACAAAGCCGCCGAGCAGGTGCTCGTCTATCTCGGCCATCCCGACGGGATGGTCGCCTGCGTCACAAGCCTTAAGTCCCAGGACGTGACATCTCTCAGGATCCTTCCACATAATTTCCCACTTGCTCATTTTCATCACTCCCTCAGTGACAGCATCCGTTTGTTCCGAATGCGGCGCATGATCCGTTACAGACTGTGTTGCCCACCGTCCAGCACCCGACGACACCAGTGATAGAAGGTACTGGCGTCACTGACACCGTGCCTCCGAACGCTTCATCGAGTTCGAGATCGGTGAGCAGCGTTACCCCAGAGGGATGCGATGAAAAATTTCGATCGTTCGATCGAATAAACCGATATTCTGGATCCTTCCAAAAGATTTCCTCAGTCATCGATGTCTCTCCCTTTCTGCAATTCTCCTCTTCTGATTGCCGCGGGTTCGAAATATTCCACCGCTATGGGTATTACCGCCTCCTGACATTGTCAGCGGCGGCCTTGTTCCGACAAGCTAGATTCGAGTGCCGGGCTCGTCAACTGAGACTTTTCACATGTTGTCTGATTGCGCGCGAATCGCTGAAACAGCAGCGACCCCGCGTGCTTGGAGAGACCCTGCGGGCTGGCGCGGAACGGAGGTCGCAGCGGCGCGGCTCACCTTCCCATAGCGCGAGCCTTCCGCACTTCCGGTGTCCCGTCACTCGCTGTCACCGTCCAGAGCCCCGCAGTCTGCGGCAAAGATCAGCAACGGAGTTTCTCGTCGGTGATGGGAGTTCCAGGAACGTCCGGGTCTTTCGCCGCCTCTACGGGGAGGCTCACGGTCCTCACCCTTTCCACTAGCCTGTCCTCGTGGTGCCGCCCTCGTTCAGCGAATGGTCGCGCCGAGGCGACGTCGACCGCCCGTAGGAACACGACGTCTCACGGATCGCGCCGGGATGTCGCGGAGTTCTCTCAACAGCGGCGCTCGAAGGTCGAGCAGTCGCACCGGGAGAAGATTATCCGGAGCATCTCGGGGACTCAGATCGAGATGAGATTGACCGAGGAGTTCGAGCCATGCAGCGGCAGATCCGGACATGACGCGGGCGCGCCATCCCGCCGTGACAGTGTCGGCTCACATACTGCTCTGGGCCGTGTGCCTCGCCGTATGGGGGTTGAGCAGCCTCCTTTTCATCGACACCGTCTTTCGCTGGCAGCGGTGCGGGTCCGTCTTCGCCGATGACGTGGCGGTGGATCTCGCCGCCTCATCGCTTCTCTCGGCCTGCGCAGCGTTACGCTGGCACTTCTGGGTGCGCAGCTTCGTGCCGCCCACCTACTACGCGATCCAGATGCTCATCCTTCTCTCGCTCGTTGATGGTGCAGGCAAACTTGGGATGTTCGCAATGCTCCTGAGTGATCCGATGATCGACCCCGTCGCGGAGTTCTGGGCTTCCTGCGGAATTACGAGCTTCGTCGCGCTCTCGCGGGTCTCGATCATCTTCCTGCCGCTACTCTCCGCGGCATTAGGAGCGGTGGTGTACGCGAAACCACACCGGGCGCGTCTGCTCCTCATTATCAACGGAGTGTTCCTCGCGGCGGCGCCCCTCCTCGTTGCGATTGTCGCTCCCTAAGCCGAGACGGACGGAGAGACGCGGCGGATGTGCTCTCTCCTCGCACTGTCTGGCCCTGCGCCTCGCCGGGCGGGACGGGACTGCGTACGCTCGGGGGCGCGTCCGGCCTCCGTGCGATGTGCAGGAGATTCATCTGGGAGAGCGCTTTCTTACGCTTCCGATGCGCCACTCCAGTCGAATCCCATGCATATCGCACGCCATCCTGCAGACCGCACGCAACCCTGCAGATCGAACCCGTTCCTGCACAGCGCACGTAGTCCTGCACAGCGCACGTAGTCCTGCACAGCGCACGTAGTCCTGCACAGCGCACGTAGTCCTGCACAGCGCACGTAGCTGCCCGGTTCGGGCCGTCTCGGCAGGACTTCGGTGCGATCTGCAGGGGATTATTGCGGGAGAGCGCGATCACGCGCATACGTGGAGCTGGGCCGATCGGATCTCCTGCAAATCGGACGTCAGCCTGCAAAGCGGACGCGGGCCTGCAAATCGGACGCGGGCCTGCAAATCGGACGCGGGCCTGCAAAGCGCACGCGGGTCGGCACGGCAGGGCGCCGACCCGCAAGCGCGTCACACGATCGCGGGCGCCTTCTGCAGCTTGTGGCGGGCCAGGAGGACGGCACCGACCACGGGGGTACCGGCCGTCTCGATCCAATGCACGTCGGCGGCGGCCTGGGGAGCGTCGACCTTGCCCTCGATCAGGACGAGAACGGCGCCGTCGGCCACGCCGCGGAAGGTCGGCGACTGCTCGGTCGAGCCGAGGGTGCCGGTGACGACCAGAACGATGTCGTAGACCTTCTCCAGCTCCTCGACGAGCGAGCGGAGGGCGTCCGTCGCCATCGGGGTGCCCGCTTGGGCGCTGCCCGCGGGGAGCAGGTCGACTCGGTCGCTCGAACGCTTCACGATCGCGTCGTCGAGCGAAGCGGCTCCGGAGAGCACCTCGCGCAGGCCGGGGCGTCCGCCCGACGCGGAGGCGAGCGCCGAGCCCTCGGCGGTGCCGTCCACGATCACGACGGAGGAGCCGAGGACGGCGAGCGCCTTCGCCAGCAGCACCGCGCTGGTCGTGTGCGGGGTGTTCGCGGAAGCCGGGGCGACCGCGAACGAGGAGAACGAGCGGGTGCGGGCGATGGCGGAAAGCTCGAACGCGACGGCCGAGTAGCGGGCCGGAATGTCGCTCGAGTTCAGCAGCTCGTCGAGCTTCGTGGACTTCGCCGGGACGATCCCCAGCAGGGGGCGGTCCAGGGAGGAGCGCACGTCGTCGCCGCTGCGGATGCGGCGGTCGAGGGCGGTCAGCACGATCGCCACGCCGACGCCGACCACGGCGCCGCCGAGGAGGCCGAGCGCGAGCAGCACGAGCAGACCACCGGTGACGGGCAGCTTCGGCGGGATCGCCTGGCTGAGGACCTCGAGCTGGATCTGCGGGACGGCCACGCCGGTCGCCGTGGTCGTCGGGTCGGTGCCCTGCACGGCGGCGTCGAGCTGCGCGGCGACGGCGTTCGCGATGGTCGCGGCCTGCTCGGGCGAGGGGTCGGTCGCCGAGATCGTGATGACCACCGACTCCGGCTCGGAGAGGACGGAGACGCGCTTGGAGAAGTCCTCGATGGTCTCATCGAGCCCGAGGCCGTCGATGACGCCCTGGAGGACGGTGTCCGAGGTGCCCAGGGCGACGAAGGTCACCGTGGCCTGCGCGGCGGCGCTGTTCGCGGCCACGCGGTCCGAGGTGGAGAGGACGCCGGTCGAGGAGACCGCGACGTAGACGCGTGCGTCCGCCTTGTACTGCGGCAGCAGCACGGCGTTGAGTACCAGTGCCGCCACGGCGCCGAGCACAGCGAAGGCGACGATGTAGACCCACCTCCGGCCGATGCCGGCGAACAATCCGTTCAAGGTCATGGTTTCTGGTGTCCCTTTCGTCGCCTGCACCGGAGCGCAGGGGGTCTGTCGTGAGCGTCGTGATGTGTCGTCCGCGGTGCGCGGAACCGGCCGCGCGGGTGCGGTGGATCAGAGGTGAGCCTGCAGGAAGGCGAGGACCGCCTTCTTGTTGTTCGGAGTGTTGTTCTGGAGCCCGTGGTGGCCGGAGCCGTCCACGCCGACTTCCGCCGCCACTCCGGCGTCCTGCAACGCGACCTGCATCTCGTCGGCCTGCTCGACCGGGACGAGTTCGTCCTCGGAGGTGAGCCAGATCTGCGGAGCGTCGCTCGCGTCGACCGACGAGATCGGCGAGGCGAGGACGCTCTGCGGGCAGGTCGTGGAGTCGATCTCGTCGCAATCGAGGTAGGCGAGGATCTGCTCCTTCGCCTCGGGCAGCGGCGTGCCCAGCGACATGCCGGCCTCGGTCATGTCGGCGACCGCCGAGAAGGCGACGACCGCCTTGACCCGCGAGCCCTCGGTGAGGGAACCCTCGCCGAGCGTGCCCAGCGTGGCTCCGATGATCGCCCCGGCGGAGCTGCCCATCACGCCGATGCGCGCCGGGTCGAGGCCGAAGCGAGAGACCTGCGCGGGGTCGCGCAGCCACTCGACCGCGGCTTGCGCGTCCTCGACCTGGCCCGGATACCGGCTGTCCTGGAGCAGGCGGTAGTCGACGGTGACGGAGACGAAGCCGCGCTGCGCGTAGTACTCGCACAGCTCGGTCATCCCGCCCTCGTTGCGCGCCCCGTCGACGAAGCCGCCGCCGTGCAGCATCAGCAGCGCGGGTCGGTCGGTGCCGCCCGTGGTGGGGAGACAGGCGTCGGCCTTCAGCGAGACGCCGTCGACGGAGCGGTACTCGATCGCCTTCTGCGTCGTGAAGCCGTCGGGCGTGCGGACGGGCTCGGGCTTCGGGGTGCAGCCGGCGAGCCCGAGGGCCACGGCCACGACGGCCGCCAGGACTGCGGCTCTGCGTGCTCGTGTCGTCTTCACTCGTGGGACTCCGTCTTCTTCTGCTCGTAACTGGGTGAGGTGCCGGGCTCATCCGCCGGCACAGCGGCCGGATCGGCTGTGACGCCCGCGCCCCGCGCCGGAACCGCGACCGGCTTGCGCTTCCTGCCGGGACCGCCGAGGGCCGCCGGCGGGACGTAGAACCAGCGGATCTTCGAGAGGTACCGGGTAACCACGATGGACAGCACGACGGCGATTGTCAGCACGACCAGCAGGAGCGGAATCTCGAAGCCGGCGATCACCGACCGGTCCTCGGGGAGGAGGAAGCGCAGAGCGGTGACGCAGAGCACGATCACGTAGAGGTGCAGGAGGTAGATGTGCAGGCTGCGTTCGCCGCAGACCGTGACGAAGTTCAGGAAGCGCACGCGCGAGAGCGCACGGGCCACGAGGACACCCATCGCCACCGCCGCCATCTGGCCGGCGAGGGCGAGGAATGGCACCCACCGGACCGGGAAGAGGAAGAGGACCGCGCTCAGCACGACGAACACCGGGGTCACGTACAGGAACGCGCGAGTGCTGTTCTTCTCGACAACGTCGATAATCCGCTTCGAATAGAGCGTGCCGACCAGGTAGAAAACGAAGAGGGCTCCGATGCGATTCCAGCCCACGTTGGTGGTGTTCACGAGCCCGGTGGTGAACATCGTGCCGAGGATCGCGGCGAGCGCGACCTGGACGCGGTGGTCGACCCGGCGCAGGAGCCACGCGCCGAGGGTGAAGAGGAAGAGTCCGTAAATGAACCAGTAGCTGCTGCTGGGCCAGAAGAACAGCAGGAGCAGGTTGAGCGGGTCGGTCGCGGGCAGCTCACCGAGTCCGCCGTTGGCGAGCGGGACGATCAGGTAGAAGGCCATCCGAAGGAACGACCAGATCACGTAGAGCCACAGCAGCGGGTAGAGCCGGCGGCGCCAGAGGTCGCGGAAGCTCCACGTGGTGATGCGCGAGCCGAACAGACCCGACACCAGGAAGAACAGCGGCATCGGGAACAGCTCGAAGACGATCTTGATGCGGCCGAGAGTGTTCTCGACCCCGATGTCTCCGAGGTACAGCGACGTGTGGTAGTAGACCACGAGCAGAATGGCGGCGCCCTTGGCGAAGTCCACCCATTCACGACGGGCCCCGCCCGACGGCTTCAGCATCTTCATGTTCTCCCCCTTGCGGCGCCCCGAACCGGTCGTGTATCCGCCAGGAGATGCTCATCTCTCTGAGAAACACGATGGCGCGTTCGCGGCACGCGAGCGCTTGATAAGCCTAAAGGGTGTATGGTCCGCGCCGCGCACCGCAGGGTGGGGGCGGGGAGGGCGATACCGCCGGGTCCCGTCGCGATCGCGCTCACCGGCGCCCGTTCCCGACCTGCATCGCGGCCCGGTAGAGCGAGGGCGCCGCGACGGCGAGCCCGAAAAGGACGGAGCGCTTCGCATCCCGACGCCGGACGAGGGCGGCCAGGTGCCGCAGTCCCGCCTCGCCGTGCGCATCCCGCCAGAGCCGCTCGGCCTCATCGGCGCTGTGCGCACCCGAGGTCGCGTCCTTGAAGCGGGAGAGCAGGGAGAAGCGCGCCCGGTAGTAGGTGTAGTCCTGCGAGCGGAGCAGGCGCG
Source organism: Rathayibacter tritici (assembly GCF_002932875.1). Lineage (GTDB taxonomy): Bacteria > Actinomycetota > Actinomycetes > Actinomycetales > Microbacteriaceae > Rathayibacter > Rathayibacter tritici. The sequence goes on along the minus strand of NZ_PSWS01000036.1, from coordinate 28,827 downwards.
GATCCAGTGCGCGGGCCGTCCGCTCGATCACCGCGGCGAGCCCGGCGAGCGAGTCGGCGCGCTGCGAGCCCGAGCGGATGATCGACCCGGAGCGCAAGCGGTACTCGTAGACGGAGTCGGGGATCACCACGACCTCGTCCGCCGCGGCGAGCAGCTGAGCGACCTGCGCCTGGTCGGAGTGCTGACGGATACGGGTGAAGTCGATGCTGTCGAACAGCTCGCGGCGGAACAGCTTGTTCCAGAGGTGCCCGGTCACCTCGCCGACCAGGAGCGCGGTGAAAGCGCCCCGGCCGGAGAGCGCGAGCGGGCCGCGCAGGGAACCGACGGGCGTGGATCCGGTGCCGTCGACCGTGACTGCCTGGGCGACCACCACGTCGGCACGGCCGCTCTCGCCCGCAGCGAGCAGGACCTCGACCGCGGTCTCTGGCCACTCGTCGTCAGCGTCCACCAGCCAGACCCACTCACCGGCGGCCTCGCGGACTGCGCGCTCGCGAGCCGCGGCGACGCCCTGGTTCTCGTCCTGGCGCAGGTAGCGGATCCGCTCGTGCTCGTCGGCGAAGGCGCGGCCGATGGCAGCCGTTTCGTCGGTCGAGGCGTCGTCCACGACCAGGATCTCGAGCTCGGCGTGGGTCTGCCGCAGCAGGCGCTCCAGGGCGGAGGCGAGGTGCGCTTCCTCCTGGTACGCCGGCACCACGACCGAGACGAGGGTCACCTCTGCCCCGCAACCCGGCGCAGCACCGTCTCGAGGTCGCGGCCGCTCGACTCCAGGGAGAAGCGGTCGAGCCAGCGGTCGATGCCGCTGATCTCGAGCTCGCTCGCGCGGATCAGCGCGTCGGCGAGGTCGGTGGCGGAGGGGGTGAGCGCGAGCTCGCCGGTGAGGCCGGGGACGATCGCGTCCGCGACTCCAAGCGCCCCGGACACGGCGACCGAGGGGACACCGGCAGCGGCGGCCTCGACCAGCACGTTGCCGAAGCCCTCGCGCAGCGACGGGAGCAGCACGACGGCGTTCTCGTCGAAGTGGTGGAACCAGTCCTCCACCCAGCCTTTGTCCTCGAAGTCGACGCCGCGCGCGGCGGCCTCGGCCTTCATGCTCCCGAGCAGGGGGCCGCCGCCGAAGGAGACGACCGTCGCGGGAATGCCGCGGCGCTCCAACTCCTCGGCCGCGAGGATCGCGAGCTCGGGGCGCTTCTGCACGACCAGGCGGCACGGCAGCACAATCTGCAGGCCCGCGGCGGTGCCGGGGGTGCGCGCGACCTGGCGCGAGCGGTCGACCTTGGCGGTCGCCGGGTTCGGGACGACCGTGCAGCGCTCGCCCGCGACGCCGAAGCCGGCGACGAGCTCGCCCGCGACGGGGTGCGAGATCGCGATGACGTGGTCGGCGCGGCGGTAGAGCCTCTTGGCGAGCGCGAGCTGCACCTTCTGCGTCCTCGAGAAGCCGGGGACGCCGAGCGAGACGAGGTTGCGCTCGCTCACGATGGTCTTCGGGCGGTCGGCGCGGGCCGTCATCTCGGCCGACGCGAGCAGCACGATGTTCGGGTAGCCCTGCAGGGCGACCGCGACGTCGGGGGTGCGCCGGCGGAACAACTCCTTGAGCATCCTCGCCTTGCCCACGTGGCCTGTGCCCGCGCCGATGCGGTGCAGCACCGCGCCCTCGGGCAGGTACTCGTCGGTGCTCTTGACCGAGGTGGTGACGACGTCGACGTGGTGGCCCTGCTCGAGGAGCCAGCCCATCCAGGTGCGGGCGACGAACTCGGCCCCGCCACCGTGCAGCGACGTGACGACGAACATGATCCGCATCCGCGGTCCCTTCTCCTGGGCCGCGCTCATCGCACGACCTCCGCGCCGAGGCCGCGGGTGTTCAGCGCCGAGAGGCGACGCACCTCGGGCATGGCCGACTCGATGGTGGCGCGCACACCGCCGTCACCCGGCTCGGCGAGGATGCGGTCGATCACCGGGAGGACACGGTCGGCGAAGCCGGGGAACGGCTCGACGCAGAGCTGGGGCAGGCCGATCAGGCGCATGATGCCCTCGACCTTGCCCTGGGTGGCCAGCGTGATCGCGGGCACGCCGAGCGAGAGCGACATGATCGCGAGGTGCATCCGGCCGGTCACGGTGAGCAGGGCGTCCTCGGCCAGGCCGCGGATCTCGGCGGGCATCAGCACGCGGTCGACGACGGTCACACCCTCGGTACCCACGCGCTCGGCGACCGCGCGCACGGCGACCTTGTCGTCGCCGATGGGGCGGGAGACGTGCGGGAGGAGCACGACGTGCACACCGGCGGCGCGGAGGCGGTCGACGATCCGCTCGTACTCGGGCACCTGGTCGACCATCCCGGCGACCAGGGCGCTCGCGTTCACGAGGGCGAACGGGACGCCCTCGGGTAGTCCCAGCCCCTCGCGGACGCTGCGGTCGCGGGTGCGGGCCGAGAAGACGATGTCGGTCACCTCCTCCACACGCTGCACCCCGATGCTCCGGGCGCGCTCGGCCGAGAGCGGGTCGCGGAGCATGGGGACGACACCGGCGCGCGAGGCGGCGATCAGGGAGCGGCGGGCGGCGAGGCGCGCCGTCGCGTTCCACGAGAAGCCGAGGATGCGCGTGGGCACCCCGGCCTCGGCGGCGGCCTGCGCGAGCAGGGAGCGGCGGACCGATCCGCGGAGGCTGTACTTGCCGTCCATCATGTCGGCGCCGACGACCGAGACCGAGCGGGAGCGGCGGATCAGCGCCGCGTAGGCGCGGAGGTCGGCGGCATGCGCGTCGCCCACTCCGTAGACCAGGTGCGGGAGTTCGACGACCGTGACCCGCTCGGCCTGCTCCTCGGGGATCACGACGTCGCCCGCGTACCGCTGGACGACGACGACGGGGCCGGACGTGTTCTCGAGGAACGCCTCCAGCATCGCCTGGTCGCCGATGTTGCCGCTGCCGGGGGCGGCGATCACGAGGTGCGATTCGGGCTCGGGGCGGAGGGTCGCGAGGGCGTCGCGGAGGACTCTGCCGTCGCGGCGGGCGGGCAGGCGGGTCGTCGTGACGAAGTCCTTCTTCCAGGACTTCACGACGCCGAGCTTGAGTGTCATCGATCTCTTTCGGTGGGGGGAACGGCGGCGCTCTGCCGCTCGGAGTCGGGGGTGCCGGCCGTGACCGCGCCGTCGACCAGGGCGCTGTCACCGGTGGGACTGGTGGCGTCGACCGCGGCCGGGGCGGGAGCGGCGGCCGGGCGGCTGCGGCGGAAGTGGCGGCGCAGGTCGGCGAGGCCGAGGATCTGGCGGCGGAAGGCGGGCAGGATCAGCATCCAGAGCCCGACTCCGACCAGGACGACCGCGCCGCCCACGAGCAGGCGGAGGATCGGCTGGTCGGCGGAGATCGCAACGGTGGAGAAGTACGAGCCGACCGTGATCGATCCGAACGCGATGCCGCTGCGCAGGCCGTTGGTGAACATGTCGCGCACCGGGGCGTCGGAGGAGCGGCCGATCCAGATCAGCGCGATCGGCCACGTCAGCGCGAGCGAGGCGGCGTAGGCGATGGCGACGCCCGTCACTCCCCAGGTCGAGCCGACCAGGATGAGCACGACCATCAGCGGACGGGTCGCCAGGCTGTACCAGACGCTCTGACGCACCAGGCCCTTCGCGAGAAAGACCCACCAGGAGCAGTACGCCGTGGCCTGGAAAAAGCCGGCGACGAGCAAAATCTGGAAGATCGGCACCGAGCCGAGCCAGCGCTCCCCCAGCAGGATGCGGATGACCGAGTCGGACTGCGAGCCGAGCAGCGCGAGCACCAGGCCCATCACCGTCAGCATCGCCGACTGGCCGAAGAGGATGAAGGTGCGGAAGCGCTCGCGCTCGTCCTGCAACTTCGACAGCACCGGCAGGGCCACCCGCTGCGCCGGAGCATTCAACTGCTGCAGCGGCAGCATCATCAGCTGGAACGCGCGGTTGTAGAGGCCGAGGTCGACCGGGCCGAAGCGCGCACCAATGATGACGGAGTCGACGTTCTTGCTCGCGTAGGTGAGCGCCTGGGTGGCGAACACGCCGCCTCCGTAGCGCAGGAAGTGGCCCATCGCCTCCCCGCGGCGGTAGCGGCCGGGCCGCCAGCCGGTGATGACGACGAGCATCAGCACGCCGATCAGCGGCTGCACGACCTGGCTCGCGGCCAGCGCCCAGTAGCCGGCACCGGCAAGCGCCATCAGCACGCCGACCGCGAGGCCCAGCACCTGACCGACGATGTCGACCAGGGTCAGCTTCACGAAGCGCAGGTGCCGGGCGAGGTCGGCGCGGAACTGCGTCGAGATGCCGTTGAGCAGGAAGGTCGAGGAGAGCACCACGGTCAGCAGCTGGAGGCGGTCGTCGCCGTAGAGCGCGGCGATCGGCCAGGAGGCGGCGATCACGAGCAGCGTCAGCGTGAGGCCGATGCCCGCGTTCATCCAGAACAAATTGCTCTTCTGGCCCGGAGTGATCTCCTTCGCCTGGATCGCGGCGGAGGAGAGACCGAAGTCGCGGAAGATCTCGCCGATGCCGATGATCGCGGTGACCATCGCGAGCAGGCCGTAGTCGGCGGGGGCGAGCAGGCGGGCGAGGACGACGATGCTGCCCAGCTGGACGGCGATGCGGATCGCCTGGCCGCCGATGGTGACGGCGGCGCCGCGGCTCGCCGAGCGGCCGAGGCTCGGGGACGGCTTCTGCGTGGTTGCGCTCATCGCGTCGAGCCCTTCTTGGTGGCGAGTGCGCCCTCGTAGGCGTTCTTGAGCTGGCGGCCGAGCACGTCCCAGTCGCGCCCGGACAGCGCGGGGAGACCCTCCGGCGCTCGGGTGCGAGTGGCGGTGAGCGCCGAGGCGATCAGCTCGGGCGCGAGGTCGCCGTCGTACTCGATCACCCAGTCGCTGCCGACTTCCTCGGCGAGGGCCGTGTTGGCGGGCGTGCGGGGCACCAGGATCGGGCGGCCCAGCGAGAGGGCGACCAGGATCGAGCCGGAGTTGTGCATCTCGCGGTAGGGCAGGACGATCAGCTCGGCGCGGCCGATCTCGTCGACCATCTCGGCGTCGTCCACCCGGCGCAACGTCGTGTGCACCCGCGCATCACGGGCGGCGCGCTCCTCCACCAGCTCGCGCTGGCCCGTGCTGGGGCTGCCGACCACGTGCAGCGAGAGGGAGTCGTCCTCGAGCCTGCGGAACACGTCCATCAGCTCGACGACGCCCTTGTAGGGCCGGATGATGCCGAAGTACAGCACCCGGCCGTGTTCGCGCTCGGGCAGCGGGTGCTCGGCGAACTGGTCGCGGTAGTGGCCGTGCAGGACCGTCACGGCGGGCGCTCGGCCGGGAGTGAGAGTGGTGGGGTTCAGACGCACGAACAGGTCGGTCGCGCGGTCCATCCTGGCGAGCGAACGGCGCTCGGCGGCCGGCCCGAGCTCGTGCGGGTGCAGGTTGTGCACGGTGCGCACGAGCGGGATGCGCTGGAGCGCGAGGCGCACGAGCAGCACGTCGAGGGCCCTGCGTCGCAGGAACCGGTGCAGCGGGTTGCGGCCTCGGATCATCAGCTCGGGCCAGTGCACGTGCAGCACGTCGTAGTCGGCGAGCAGGGCGCTGCGCCAGGAGAAGAACAGCAGCTCGACCCCGGGCGCGAGGCCGTCGACGATCGAATCCACGTACTGGGTCGTCGAGTCCGGCGGCGCGAGCGACTGCTGCACGACCAGCGCGGCCGGCGACGAGGCGTGCCGCCGCGAGCGGCGGCTCATCGCTCACTCCGCATCACGGCGGCCATCGGCGGGTCGAAGATCTGCACGCCGAGCGGCTGGCGCATCCGAATGCCCTGGGAGAAGTCGGGGACGTGCACCGGGTTCAGGCAGATGATGACGAGAAAGCCCAGGAGCAGGTGGCTCGGACGGACCGCGTCGATCGCGTTGTAGCCCGCGAGGCAGACCAGGAAGCCCAGCAGGCCGGCCGCCGGAGCGACGTCGCGGCGGCTCAGCGCGCTGCCGAACAGCGCGATCATCAGGATCACGAAGAACAGCAGGCCGGGGACACCGACGCTGATCAGCAGCTGCAGGAACGAGTTCTCGATGACCACGTCGGAGAAGTTGCGGCCGCTGATGCCCGAGGTGGCCGCTCCGGAGCCGAGCCAGTTCGAGAGCTGGGCGGCCTTGACCGCGACCGTGACCCCGAGATCGCGGGCGCCGGCCGAGATCGACGCGTCGAGGTTGTTGTTGCGCGCGGTGACCGGTTCGAAGTTGAGCACGCCGACTCCGGCGATCAGACCGGCGAGAAGGATCGAGCCGGGCCGCAGCAGCGAGCGGTCCGGGTTGAGGACGCCGACCGCGACGAGCCCGACGACGACCGCGACGGCCACGGCCGCCATCGGTCCGCGCGAGACGGTCGCGACGACTCCGGCCGACGCCAGGATGCCCAGCAGCAGATCGGAGCGGCGCGAGCCCTGCAGCCAGGCGCCGAACGCCAACCCCGCACCCACCGTCAGGAAGGTGCCCGCGAGCAGCGGGTGGCCGAACGTGATCTCGGCGCGGTAGAGCGACCAGTGCTGATCCTGCTCGGTGCCGAGCGCGGCGTAGAGCGGGCCGAGGATCGGGGAGCTCTGCGCCACCAGCTCGAGGCAGGCGTAGAGCGCGAGCAGGCCCGAGAGCCAGACCCAGGTCTTGCGCAGCAGCACGGCCTCGCGCTGGGCGTCGAAGACCAGCATCGGCAGGCCGACGCAGACCGCGAAGCTGGCCATCCACGAGACACCGGCCGAGACGAAGGAGCCGCGGATCGTCGCGACGGCCGCCCAGACCAGGAATGCCGCGAAGGCGAGAATCGCGATGGCCCGCCACGGGGTCAGCACCAGCTCACGCATCCACTCGCGGATCGGCGCCCGCCACAGCTGCGGCGCGAGCGCCCGGCGCACCGCCCAGACGATCAGGAAGACCGCCCACAGCGTCATCCGGAAGGTGAAGCTGGACGGCGTGAGCGGCGAGGGCACGATCGCGAAGAACGCAAGCGCCATCGCCGGCAGCCAGTGCGCGGGCACCCTCAGCAGCACGAAGGCGCCGACGATCCCGGCGACGCCTAAGGCGACCACCTGCGCGCCGGTGCCGGGGGTCCGCGTGGTGAAGATGTACCCCATGCCGGCGACGATGATCACGGCGACCGTGAACAGCGTGCCGACGACGAGGCGCCGCGGGAGGAGATCGATCACGTCAGGGAGTCCTTCTGGCATCGGGAGAAGCGGGCGGAGGGGGCGGGCGGTGCGGCGCTCACGGGAGTGGTCCCGTCAGCCTCGATGAGGATCGCGATGCCCTCGCGAGTCGCCTCTCGGCGGCTGAGACGCCTGCGATGCCGTGCCCTCCTCCTCCGCTGCTCGACCCTGGCCACGGCCCCCGGGGAGGAGGGGTCGCGTCGGTCCTGCCGCCGATCAGGCGGGGCCCTCCTGGAGCCAGCGCTGGAAGGTCAGGACCATGTCGGTGTTCGTGAAGCCGGGGACCACGTGGCCCAGCTGTCCGCCGTCGCCGCTGTGGTAGGCGATGGTCGCTTCGCGGGCGACGGGCAGAGCCAGGCGGCGCAGACGTCCGCCGTGGATGTCGGCCGGGACGAGCGAGTCGGCCGATCCGGCGGTGATGCGCAGGCGCGTGCCCGCCCAGACCGACTGCGGGAGACGCGACGGGTTACCGGCGCGCAGTGCGGTGAGGTCGCCGCCGTACGCGGCGACGACGCGCCCCGGGTCCCGCGACTCGGTGTCCTCGATGTCGTAGACGCCGCTGGAGTGGTAGGCACCGTAAATGGTCGGCACCAGGCGATTCGCGTAGGCCCAGCAGAGCAGGGCGCCGCCGCCGGAGTTCGAGCGGAGGAAGCTGGCACGCACGGACCACAGGCTGCTCACCCAGGTGACGGCGGCCTTCTGCGCGGCGAGCGCGGGAGCACTCGTGTAGGCGCTGCTGCCGCTGTACTGCGGGCAGATGCTGACGTAGCCCTGATCGACGAGCTGATCGGCCGAATACTGGTAGGCGCCGGAGAGAGCTGTGTAGTCGCTTCCGCTCGCGTGGTAGTACCAGACGACCGGCACCGAGAGGTTCTTCCCGGGTACCGCGCTGTGCGGGACGAACAGGCGTGCGGGGTCGTTACCGATCTTCACGTCGATGATCTCGTAGGGCTTCCCGCCGACACGTGAGCGCGCCGTGTCCCTGCGGGAGACCTCGCCTGGGAGCTTCGGGATCGCGGAGTAATTCGCCGCGGCGAATGCGGGAGTCGCTACAAGTGCGGAGGCGGTCGCGGCGACTCCGGCAGCAGAGGCGGCGAGCAGGATGCGGCGCGATAATCCGCGCGGGATGTAAGTCATATCGAGGTTCCTTCGGAGCTTTCACGATCAGAATCGAGTCGGCCGACCAGTCCGATATCGACGCACGAGAAGTCGCGTCCGGCCCCCCAACCCACTCGGAAGTGTACGGGCCGAAGATGACGCCCGGATGACGTTCTCATCACATCTGATCGCTCGGCGGTCATCAACGGGATGAGGGGAACAGTCGGCGGGAGAAGCCCGAGGACTTCTCGGCAGAGTCGTGTACGACAAAGGGCACGGCGGAATCCGCGGAGACGATCCGGCGGGCCGCAGCCTGCTCCAGCGTTCCGCGGGAAAGACTCTCTATCTCGACGGTGACCGCGAGCCCGGATTCGGCTAGGCGAGTGGCGATCTGCACCTGGTGGTCGTCGACGTGCTCGCCGAAGGAGGCGCGTCGCGGCACCAGGAGCGGCACCCGGCCCTGCTCGATGGCGCTGAGCGCCGTGCCCACTCCCCCGTGCGCGATCACGACGTCGGCCGCCGCCATCGCCTCGTTGAGCTCGTCATGCGGCACCGAGTGGCGGCCCTGGATTCCCAGCCCCGACACGTCGTTCGCGCCGGTCTGCCAGAGCACCTCCACGCCGTCCAGGAGCGGCGCGAGCGCGGCGAAGAAGCGCGGGAAGGGGTAGCCGTCCTGCGTGCCGACCGAGACGACGGCCCGGCGGATCGGCCGCGGGACGACGTCTTCGACGCGGTAGGTATCGAAGATCGAGCCGCCGAAACTCCACCGGTCGTCGGCCCAGGAGCGGTACTGCGTGTAGGTCGAGACGGCCGGGACCCGGGCGAGGATCCGGCCGGTCACCGACGGGCCGAGTACGCGCGCGGCGCTCTCGATGTAGTGCGCGGGGATGCCGCGCGAGGCCGCCAGCGGGAGGAAGGAGAGGGCCGGGCTGGCGCCGGTGCTGAAGACGGCGTCGAAGGAACCGCGGGTCAGCAGCGAGCGGCCGATCATCGCATTGCGCAGCACCGGCGCGACGGCACGGGGCGGCGGATCGGCGAGGTGCGTGATGCGCCGGTCGGCGAGGAGGGTGCGGCTGAGGGCACTGTCGACGGTCGCCCAATGCTGCTCCTCGGGGTCGACTCCGAGCAGACCCGAGAGTGCGAACATCTCTTTGAGATGCCCGCCCCCGGAGCAGACGAACAGATACGAAGCCATACGCGCCTTCACTGGTGATGATCGAGAGAACAGGCGTGTGAACGATCGATCGCCCGCCGAGAACGACCACCGATCCCTGGTGCAGAAGTCGCCATATCGTAGCAGGAGCAAAAGTCGGGGAGTCATTGCGAAGTGAATTCTTCAGCCGTAGAACACGATGTCTGCTCACGTAGTCGGGTGCTCTCAAAACGAAAGCGCCTCAGGTCGAGTGGAAGAGTGCCTTAGTCGGGAGAAGGAGTGACTTCGGTCGAGAACGACGAGAGCGGACTGATATCCGCTCGGCCGCGATGCCTAGCGGATCAGCCGATTCCCGTCGATCACGTTCGCGGCTCCGGGCGCACGCGTAGCGTCGGAGCACCGGCGCAGAGGCCGGTCGACCCAGGAGGAGCGCCATGAGCGACAACGACCAGAACAGCCCCGTGATGGACGGAGCCGATGACGCGAGCAACGACGAGAAGCTCAGCGGTTTGATCGACCAGGTCGAGCACGACCACGGGGCCGAGGGAGCCGGCGCCATGGCGGATGCCCTGCGCGAGCGCGCCGAGGAGACCGACACCGATATCGCCGACGAGTCGGAGGCGACGGGTTCGGTCGAGGACAGCGGCACCGCTCAGGTCTGAGCGAGGGCCGACCCGGTGCAGCACGCCGTGGCCTCGTCGACACCCGCCTGCACGCCTAAACCACAAAGACCTCCGGGACGAGGCGGGTCCAGTGGCCCGCCTCGTCCCGGAGGTCTTCGCTGACGTCGCCCCGTGGGAGCGCGTCGGGGAACTGCGGCTAGGTCGTCAGAGCAACCGCCGGGGGCGTCCGGGCGGCCGTGATCGCCGGGTAGGAGCCCGCGATCATCCCCACCACGACGGTCGCGCCCAGACCCGCGAGGACGATCCCGACCGGGATGGTCAGCGGAGCACCCGAGGTCGCGGCGAAGAATGCCACCGCCGCCGTGCCGAGGACTGCGCCGCCGATCCCGCCGAGGAGCGAGAGGAGGAACGCCTCGATGAGGAACTGCGCGCGAATGTGACCGCGGGTCGCGCCCAGGGCCCGGCGGAGGCCGATCTCACGCCTCCGCTCGAGCACCGAGATCACCATCGTGTTGGCGATCCCGATCCCGCCGACGAGCAGGGCGACCGAACCGACTCCGAGAAGCAGCCCGTTGAACGAGGCGTCGACGGTGTTCTTGGCCTGCAGGACGTCCGACGGCCGCGCCACCGCGACGGTTCTGGGCTTCACCGGGTCGATGCTCGGTGCGAGCAGCTGCTGGATCCGGGGCACTGCCTCATCGGCGGACCGCTCGTACACGGTCGTCGGGTTCCCCTTCCAGCCCAGGAGCGTGCGAGCCGCTGATCCGGGGACGAGCACGGCGCTGTCCAGCTCGGGCGCGAGCGGGCTGCGGCCGAGGACGCCGATCACGGTGAGATCGGCGTCGCCCACGTGGACCATCGAACCGGGCTCCTCGATCCCGAGCGCGCTCGCGGCGGTCTCGCCGAGGACCACCGTCGGAAGCTCGGACGACGCCGCGTCGAACCACCGGCCGACGGCGACCGGTGACTCCGTCACGCCGAGCAGGCGCTGATCGGCGACGGCGACCGTGAGGCCATTGGTATTGCCCAGATCGACGAGGCGGTTGCGGTAGGCGCCGACCGGGAGGACGGCCACAGATGCCGCCGACTCGACGCCGTCGATCCGGAGGACCCGCTCGACCGCGTTCGGGGCCAGCGGGACCGGGGCGCTCATGACGCTCGCAGCGGAACTCGCCGTGAGCAGATTCGTGCCGAGATCGTGGAGGTTCTTCTCGACCTGCGCCTGCGAGGTCGCGGAGACACCGACCACCGCGATCATCGCCGCGATTCCGATCGCGATGCCGAGCGCCGAGAGGATCACGCGGAGTGGACGCAGCCGCAGCCCGCCGCTGCCGATCCGGAGGAGGTCACTCGCGAGCAGGCGTGAGCGGCTCATGCGGCTGCTCCCGTCGCCCGGATATCGGACTCAACCCGTCCGTCACGGATCGCGACCACCCGCGGAAGGCTCTCCGCGAGCGCCCTGTCGTGCGTGATCACGACGATGCTCGTTCCCTGGGCGTTGAGCTCGCGCAGAAGCGCCACGACCGCGGCCCCGGACACGGAGTCGAGGGCACCGGTCGGCTCGTCCGCGAGCAGGAGCGGCGCGTCCGAGACGATCGCCCGGGCGATCGCGACCCGCTGCTTCTCTCCGCCCGAGAGCTGATGGGGACGGTGGTGCAGGCGATGGGCCAGCCCGACTCTGTGCAGCGCGTTCTCCGCCGCCTCCCGGCGTCGGCGCAGCGGCGTGCCGACGTAGAGCGCCCCGTCCGCCACGTTGTCCAGGGCGCTGCGGGTCTCGTCCAGGTGAAACTGCTGGAAGACGAAGCCGAGCATCGTCGCCCGCAACCCGGAGAGTCGCCGGTCGCCGACCGTACCGATGTCGACGCCGTCGATCAGGACGGTGCCGGTGGTCGGACGATCGAGCAACCCCATGATGTTGAGCAGGCTCGACTTGCCGGATCCGCTCGGCCCGACGATCGCGAGGAGCTCGCCGCGGTCCACGGACAGCGTGACACCGTCGACGGCGCGGACCGCGGGGCTGCCGTGATCGCGCGTCACGTCGCGGAGGTCGAGGAGGGTCATGCGCTCGCCGCCCCGACGGTCAGGGCGTCGTGCAACCCGTCCCCGGACACCTCGGCGACGCCGTCAGCGACGAGTCCCACCGTCACGGGGATCCGCTGCTTCGATGCGTCGCCGCCGATCACCTCCAGCTCGTAGCCCCCGCCGGCGCGGGCGAGGAGCGCGTCGACCGGCACGGTGAGGACGTCGTCGTGGCGCTCGCCGATGAAGGCGGCCTGCACCGACGCCTCCTGGAGGCCGTCCGCGACGGCGGGATCCGTGAGCGCGATCTCGACGGGGACGACCCGGCTCGTTGACGGGTCGTCCTGGCTCTGGCTCTGGCTCCCGGAGTTCTGCCCGCCCGACACCTGAGCCCGACCGACGGACGTCACGCTGGCGGGCGCCAGGGTGCCGTCGGGCATCGTGACGCTCACCGCCGCTCCGACCGACGCGAGGCCCTGGTCGGCGAGAGGCAGCATCACCTGCACCGACGGGGCATGCGCGGTCAGCGTGATCACGGTGGTCCCCGCTCCGACCGGCGTCTCGACGGCGACCGGAGTGGCGCCCACGCGCACGACGTCCGGAGCCACGACGATGGCGGACTGGGGAACCTCGCCGGTCTGGGGGATCTTGAGGGCCTTCTGCCACTTCCGCACTGCCTCGGCCGTGGGCTCGAGGAACTCCTCGTCCGGCACCCGCGGGAAGTACCCGAGCTCGGACAGGTTCTGCTCGAGCTGTAGGACGTCCGCCCCCTTCGCGCCGACGGAGAGGTCGCGCCAGACCGGGACCGTGCCCAGGAGCAGCACCGTGGGGACGGTGTCGACTTCGTACACGGTGTCGCCGCGTCCGAGGGAGGTTCCGACGGCGGGGACGGCGGTGAGCGTGCCGGTCGCGCGGGAGGTCGGCGACTTGACCGCTGGATAGCGCAGCGTCCCCTTCTCGGTGGTCGTCTTGGCGACCGTGCCGGTCGTCACCTGAACCGTCCGCCCGACGGGTGCAGCTGGGGACTCCGGGCTCGCGGAGGACGCCCCCCAGGGCGCCCAGAGCGCGAGGCCACCGACCGCGGCGAGCACAAGCACCGCCGAACCGGCCAGAACGAGCCGACGTCGCGTCGCCATCACTGCGACATCTCGTCGAAGCAGGTACCCGAATCCTGGTTGAGCGTCGCGTCCGTCTTCAGCAGCTTCGACATGGCCTCGTTATCCCACTGCCCGTCGGCCTGGAGATCCGGGACTTTGTGCCCCTTCGCGATGATGCACGAGCGCAGTTCGCCGTTGTACACACGCATCGCCGCGGAGTCCTCGGCCGTGGGCTGCGGCTCCGCGCCGACTTCCTCGGCGCAGGCGGCGTCCGCGGCGTCCTTGATCTGCTGCGACACACTGTCGCCCTGGGCACCGTGGTCATCAAGGCACGAGGACATTTTCCGCATGTACTCCTCGCGGGTGTTCTCGAAGGTCCCGAGCGTCGCGGCCGCCTCCTTGAGGGACGGGGTCGCCTCGGCAGCGGCGCCCTCCGCCGGCGCGGAGGAGCAGCCGGCCAGGAGAAGGGCGCCGAGGGCGAACGAGCTGAAGATCGTGAGGATCTTCGTCACCGGAGTCGAGGGGCGAATGCTCATTAGGGGTTCCTTTCGTGGAGTGTCATCGGCGCCGTTCATGGGACGACCAATTCGGAAACCATACGAAATCGATCCGTGACGATCCGTCAATTCATGCCGTCATCGGAAGCGATTGCGCCATTTTCGGAGCCGTGGGACGCAACTTCCGTCCGGAGGATGAGCGCCCGCCTCCGGGAGGAGGACCCCGTCGCAGCGGTCGGCTCGGGTCCGCGTCGTCGGGCCGGACCCGTGTCAAGGCGCGAAGTGACGCTCCCGGCGGCACCCCGGAAGAGGACGAGGCACGCTCGTCGCAGCGGTTCCCCGTTCCGCCCGCACTCCTGAGGACTGCATGGACCCCTCCCCCGACGCCCCGGTCGAGACGCTGCTGCCCGCCGAGGAGCCGCACTCTCGCAGCCTGTCGATGACCAGCGTCGTCCTCGGGCTGTGCTCCATCGTGGTCGGCGCGATCCTCGTCGTCCCCGTGATCGGGATCGCCCTCGGCATGGTAGGACTGCGTCGGGAGCCCTACCGCAAGCTGGCGCGCACGGGCATCACTCTGAACTGCGCGATGCTCGCGCTCTTCGGGGCGGTCCTCGTCGCCATGATCCTGTTCAGTGGTGAAGCGAGCGAAGCGCCGTGAGCGGGCGAGCGGCGGGCTCCCGGCCATGATCCCCCTTGCCGTCCTCGGAGCGGTCCTGGCCGGCGGACTCGCGCTCCACGTGATCCGGCCCGCGCGGATCGCCCTGCACCGACTCGCGCTCGGACGGCCGGCGCCCTCGCCTGGGCAACCGCAGGCAGAGCCGGCCGCGCCGAGCGAGGACCAGGAAACGCAGACCGGCCCCCGGTGACCCGACGACGACCCCGGCCTTCTCCACCGAGGCGCAGGGACTCGTCGGTGACGATCGGGCCAACCGTCCTGCGCTTCTCCGCCGGGACGCGGTCCTCGGCGCGACCGGGAGCCGCGTCAGCCGAGAGCCGCGTCGGCCGAGAGCGAGAGCGAGAGCGCATGCCGCTGCACGTCCCGCAGCTGCCTCCTCGCGGTGCGCTCGCCGCGCGCGAAAACCTCGAGCGTGGCCCGTGCGGTGCGGTTCGCGCAGTGCCGTTCGAGGTGTCGATCCGTCGCGGACGGGCCGTGAGCGACGGATCGGACCGGCCGGGGGCGGCGGGGTGCGACGCGGGACTGGCGCGAGGCGGGGGAGAGCTGGGCGCGGAGGCCGGGGCGCGCCTACTCTCGGGCATGACCGCGATGGCTCCGCAACTCCGGCACGACCGCTTGGTCACCCCCGACGTGCTGCGAGGAGTGGCGGTGGTCGCCATGCTGATCGCGCACGCGATGCCGCTCGTCCCGAGCCGACGGACGGGAGCTTTCGGCCTCCTCGCCTGGAACGTCAACGACCTTGCGTCGCCGCTGTTCGCGCTGGTGATGGGGATGTCGGCGGCGCTGGTGCTCGCGCGGCCCGGCGCCTCCCCCGGCCGGGTGCTGCTGCGGAACGCGATCCGCGGCGCCGTGCTGGTGGCGCTCGGGGTGTGGCTCGGCATCTGGGGCAGCTGGATCGCGATCGTGCTGCAGTACCTCGGGGTCGTGCTGGTGCTCGGCACCCCGCTGCTCCTCCTCCGCTCTCGGCTGATCGCCGTGGTCGCCGCCGTGCTGGCGCTCGTCGCCGGGCCGCTGAACGCCGCGGTAGCCGCCGCGGCACCCGGCTCGCCGCTCACCCTCTGGCTCTTCACCGGGCCGAGCTACCGCGCGACCAATCTGCTCCCGTTCTTCCTCCTCGGCGCCCTGCTGCTGCGCCACGGAGCCCGGCGCGACCGCCTGCTGCCAGTGCTTGCGGCGGTGGCGGTCGTCGTCTACCCGGTGCGGCTCGTGGTCGAGCCCCTGCTCGGAGCAGAGACCCTCTCCGGAGGCCTGCCGGACACACTGCACGACCTCGGGCTCGTGCTCGCGACATACGTCGCGGTGGTGCTGCTCACCACCTCGCGCTCGGCAGCCGTCCAGCGCGCGCTGGTGCCGCTGCGGGCGATCGGCACGCTGGCGCTCTCGGTCTACGTGCTGCAGGTCGCCCTGGTCGCGGCGCTCGCTCGCGCGGGCTTCGGCTACGCGGCCGACGCTCCGCTCGCCGCGCTCGCCCTGGTGCTCGGGCTCTGCGGGGCGGCACTGCTGTGGTGGCGCGTGCTCGGCGCCGGCCCAGTCGAGCGGCTGACGTCGCGGCTCACGGGGCTCGTGCCGCGGTGAGCGGCGGACATGTCGAACCGGAACTGAGTTGTCGCAGACGCTCCGGGGTCCGGTGAGCGCTGCCCGCCACACCAGGCAGGACACCGCGAACAAGACCGAGGCATGGGCGGCCGAGCGCGCCGCCCTTCCGCCCGAGCTACGCGCATCGCGCGAGACGGTCGCGGCCTCGTTCCCAACCGGGAGCCCGTACCCACGACGCTCTCCCCGCAGGAGAATGAAAGCGCCAACGCGTTGCTCGCCCAGCGCACACGGGAGGCCAGGTCGCGACCGCGGCGGACTCGACCGATAGCGCCAGGCGTGACAGGCACAGGGGAGAAAGCCGGCCGCGGAGTCCAAGGGAGTCCTGCCCCACCTCATCGAGGCGCTGTCGCGGCCGTGAGCCCGAACGTGACGCCCTCAGCCGCTGGCTGACCTCACCCAACTTGTCACAGCCTCCGTTTACGATGAGGCGCACGCATTGCTGATCGGAGGTACGTAGTGAGCATCCGCATCACGGTAAGCCCGGAGGTTCTGCGTTGGGCCACTGACCGTGCCGGCTGGACCGACCTCGCCATCCATGATCGCTTCCCGCGCTTCGATTCCTGGCTCGCTGCGGATCCTTCTCCGACCTTGAAGCAGCTCCAATCCTTCGCTCGAGCGGCGCACGTCCCATTTGGTTACCTCATGCTTCCGACGCCTCCTGAGGAGTCCCCACCCATCCCGGACTTTCGAACGCGCGGCGACCAGGCTCGGGCGGAGCTCTCTCCGAACCTTCGAGACACCATTTATTCTTGCCAGCGCCGTCAGGCGTGGTACAGAGATTTCGCGATAGCGCACGGCTTTGATGAGGTAGCGCTGGTCAAGATCGCTTCTATCGGTGATCCGATCGAGCCGGTCGCGGACCACATTAGCTCTGCGATTGGATTCGAGATAGAGGGCCGTAGTCGCTTTCGCAGCTGGGAAGGCGCCTTCCGTCAACTCATCGATCTGATCGAAGCGGCGGGCGTCCTTGTATCCGTCAACGGAATCGTGGGTTCTAATGCCCGCCGAGCGCTGGACCCGGACGAGTTCGGAGGATTCGCACTCGTCGATACTTACGCGCCGCTCATCTTCGTGAATGCCGCGGATACGAAGGCAGCCCAGATCTTCACGATCGTGCACGAGCTAGCGCACATCGCTGCGGGAGAGTCCGCGCTCTCCGACCCCGGCGTTGCCGCCTCCGACCATGATGCGCATGAACGTTGGTGCAACCACGTCGCCGCCGAGGTCTTGGTGCCACGAGCGACTCTGCCTGCGGCGTTCCGGGGAACGGCTGACGCGCCCGAGCTGGACCGCCTCGCCACGGTCTATCGCGTGAGCACCCTCGTCGTATTGCGCCGTCTGTTCGACATCGATCTGATCGGTCGGGACGAGTACCGAACCCGCTATCGAAACGAATTGACGCGTGTTCGAAAATCGGCTCGTGGATCCAGCCCGAGCGGCGGGAACTTCTACAAAACGCAGCCGCTCCGCCTCGGTCGCCGCTTCGCGCGCGCAGTTGTAGCGGATGCGCGTAGCGGGGGAACAACCTATGGCGACGCCTTCCGGCTCCTCGGAACGGCGAAGGCCGAGACGTTCGGGAAGCTTGCAGAGGAACTCGGGGTGGCGGCGACGACCTCGCAACGTGGGTCCAAGAGCACCTCGGCATGTTTGAGTCTGCGGACGCCGTCACGGCAGTCAAGCTGACCGAGTTGGCGCAATGGGCAAGCGACGGCACGTTCACCCAGGCTGCCATTGATGAGTTCCTGAGCGTCGCCGACTACTACCTCGTGGCTCATGCGGCCGCACACGGACACACCGTCGTCACGCACGAGGGATACCAGGCCAACGCCCGCAAACGAATCCTCATCCCGAACGCTTGCCGAGCGCTCGGAGTCCCGTACTGCACTACCTTCACAAGGCTGCGGGACCGAGACGTCCGACTAGCGCTCGACGTCCCCTGACCCGACTGGACCACGACGAGGGGCCGATCCGCGAGGACGAAGCATGCATCTTTCAGGAGGTCGGATCCGATATCTTATTTGCCGTCTTCCGCAAGCCGGCCACACCCTCGATCTAGCCGACTACCACTGAAGGGAGGCGCACTATGGCAACCATCCGCGCTGAAGTATTCCCCGCGGGGGATTCCTCGCCGACGAGCTCGAGGCGCGCGGCTGGACTCAGGCCGAGTTCGCTGAGATTCTTGGCCGTCCTCCCCAGTTCGTGTCCGAGATCATCGCCGGCAAGAAGGAGATCACTCGCGAATCTGCGGCGCAGCTCGGCGCGGCCCTGGGAACGTCGCCCGAGATGTGGCTGGAGCTTCAGGACTAGTACTTCCTCTGGCGTCAGGGGCAGGATCAGCGCACCCAGGCGTCTCTAGGAGAGGTTCGGGTGCGTGCGCGTCTGAAGGAACTCGCGCCGATCTCGATAGCGTCGAGCGACTCACGACTAAGCACATCCTTCCCCAGAAGGAGCTGCGCAACAAAATGCCCTTCGAAGTTGTCGGAAGCCTCGGGAACCTTCTCCTCGTAAACGATTCGCTCAACACCCTACTCGGCGACAAAGACTTCGAGTCCAAGAAGCGCATCTTGCGGAGCGATGGACTCAACTATGACAGTGGAGGAGTTCTCGATGCGGCGGAGTGGACCAAAGACTCGATCGTGGCCCGGATACGTCTTCTTGCCGAACGGGCATATGACGACGTATGGATGCTCCCGCTGTAATCGAGACTCACGTCCGCCCGACGGCTTGCCGCCCGCTTCACATCACGCGACGATCAGTTCCCGGCCGGTCACGTGACGATCGAGGTAACCGAGCTGATTCATCAACGTCCGGACCACGGCTTTGCCAAGCTCCAGGGGGACGGCATTGCCGAGCTGGCGCTGAACGTCGGCGCGGGGCCCGTCGATCATGAAGTCGTCGGGGAAGGACATGAGCCGCAGCATCTCGTTGACGCGGAGGCGTCGTGCGCGTTCTTCGCCAGAGGCGGTGCGGACGTTCTCCCAGTGGAACGGGCCGACCCACGGGCCGGGCTGAGCCTGGAGTGTGGTGGATGGCCGGTCAGGGTCGAGGCGGAGCAGGAAGGTCCAGTAGCGACTGCGCCATTCGAAGTGGTTACGGCCGCCGTAGCGTTCGGTATGCCACAGGTAGTTCTGACCAGGCGGGATCTCCGCGGCAAGTTCTCCGTAGTTGCCGTCGACGATCTCGTCTTCGGCCGCGCGCACGAGTCGGGGCAGTCCGGCAAACGCCTGAGAGGTGGTGATGTGCGGGATTTTGCTGGCGTCGACGGTACGGCTGTGCTCGCTCCATCCGGAGTGGGTGGGCTCGGGGAACTCGAACTTCTTCCCGTCACGGCGCCCGACGACGAACACACGGCGACGAAGCTGCGGGACCCCGTAGTCCGCGGCCAGCAGCACCTTCCACTGCGGGTTGTAGCCGAACTCGCCGAGTCCCTTGAGGAGCCGGTCGAACTGAGCCTTGTGGGTCTTGTACGTCAGGCCCTGCACGTTCTCCAGGATGAACGCCTCTGGGCGTGACTCGCGCACGACACGGACGTACTCGTCCAGCAGCGAGGCATTGGGGTCGCGGCTCTCGCGCTTCTGCTCCAACCAGAACCCGGACTTGCTGAACGGGGTGCACGGCGGGCCGCCAACGACCAGCACCGGCTCCTCGGCCCGCAGCCCTGCTGTGGCGAGGATCTGCTCGGTGGGGACCTGTCGGATGTCGCCGGTGAGGGTCGTGGCGCCGTCGAAG
Source organism: Rathayibacter tritici (assembly GCF_002932875.1). Lineage (GTDB taxonomy): Bacteria > Actinomycetota > Actinomycetes > Actinomycetales > Microbacteriaceae > Rathayibacter > Rathayibacter tritici. The sequence continues at coordinate 9,167 of NZ_PSWS01000036.1, read as the reverse complement.
TTCGCTTTCAACGTCCGCAACGCGGGCTCGTTGTAGTCCGTCGCGACCGACACGCGAAGGAGGCCGCTGCCAGGGTCGCCGGCCGCGAGGGGCTCGGCGTCGGCACGTTCGACGGCGAGGTCAAGGCCCCCTGCTCCGGAAAACAGGCTCACCACCGGAAGCTGCTCGCCCATGTGCCACCTCTTCCTCAACGTGCACGCACGGCCCGGCCCCTGCAGGCAATGCGTGTCCAACCAGTATCGTCGACACGAGTATGCCGACAGCCACCGACATACCCACCGTGACCAAGGGCATCGGTGGACAACCCGAGCCGGAAGAGGTTCTGTGGAGGAAGAGACGCTCGCCGGACGCGCCTTCGGCGAGGTCTACCGCGTCCAGGGGCGCAGCGACTTACACGCATTCCTCCTCGACGCCGTACGTGCCTCCGGCGGCCGTGTGCTGTATGCGAGCGACCGACACCGCGCGCCGGTCTACCTCGGCGTGCAGCTGGACTCCGACGAGCGGATCGGGATGCTCATCTACCCCTTCCGCGTCACCGGGAACTCGATCAAGAACCGTCCCGACGACGAGGTCCGCGGACAGCTCCGCTACGGCGCCGAGGAGTCCTGGAAGCGAGAGCACCCCGTCGGGCGGGATGTCGCCGGCGTGGACGTGACCATGATCCTCGGCGTCGACCTCGCCGACGGCGTCATCCTCGGCCTGGACGCCAACCTCTGGGACCCTCTGCCGATGGGCATCTCCTTCTATGCCAAGGACGCCGAGATCCAACAGGCCGCAGCGTCCGGCTGGCACGTCTGGGAGAAGATCAACCGGCCAGGAACGAAACGCTCCGAGCCCCGCTCCCCCACCAGCCTGGAGACAGTCGTCGCGTTCACCCCCGACCGCCTCATCGAGTACGCACGTCTCGAACGACGAGCGACCTCTCTGCGCTTGGACCCGCCGCTGCGATACTCGGCTGCTGTCGCACTCGCAGACAAGACGGCGGTCGACGAGCTGCCACGTCGGCACGTGTTGGAGGAGCAGTTCGCACTCACCAGCGAGCAGATCCTCGACATCATCGGCGGCCGTAACCGGCTTTCGGTCGCCGTCCGCGGTGGGGTCGCCGAATACCACCTGGAGCACCTGCTCGACAGTTCGCCCGACATCGCCGCGGTCGAGCGGCTCGACGTGGACGCGATGCACGACTTCAACGTCACCCTCTCGGACGGCAGGGTGAGGAGAGTCGAGTGCAAGAACGCAAGCCCGAAGACCTCCGCCAGCGGCAGCTTCAAGGTCGAGGTTCAGAAGACCCGGGCCTCCAAGGGAGATCCCGCCTCGCGCTTCTATCCCGTCGACGGGTTTGACGTCGTCGCGGCCTGCCTCTTCTCACCGGCTGGACGATGGGAGTTCCGTTACGGGCTCACCTCACGTATGGCGCGGCATAAGGACTTTCCCGACCGGCTCGCGCCGATCCAGACGATCACCGACGACTGGGCGGAGAGCCTATCCGCCCTCAGGGAGTGACCTCTCGTCGGTCGCGCACGACGTCCACGACACTCGTGGCGAGAGAGGTGGGAGCTTCGTGTTTCCAGAACCGCAGCACGCGCCAGCCTCGTTCCTCCAGCAACTCGGTGGTCTCGATATCGCGGAGCCGGTTTCGACCGATCCTGCCCTCCCCGTAGTCGCGGTTTGTCGACGGCGTCTTAAAGCGCTTGGGACAACCGTGCTAATAGCATCCGTCGATGAGCACCGGGCGGCGTTACGAGAAGCCCACGGCGTGTACATAGCTCGAGGCTACGCGCCTCGCTGCCATGTCAGAATCCAGCCCGCGTGCCCTGCCGCCGTCCCACGTGGCGGATGTGTCTCATGACGCAAGAACGATCCTCACGGATATATTCAGCCGTAGGAGGCTGTTTTCGACGAGGAGCAGCAATGACTGCACAGCCTGCCCAGACCCCGAATTTTTAGTACAGTCATAGCGCATCGACTTCGCGCTTCAAGAATGGTGTGTATATAGACACATACTCTCTCGCGCGAAAAGTCTGGCGGACCGCGCTCGCCTAGAACGCTCCGATGGTCGAGGACCGACTCGCTCGCTGGTCGTGAGCACCCGCCGAGGACGGCCCGTGCGCCGCGAGCACCAGGTCGCGCACCGCGGTGGCCGGGAGCGACGCGGCGCCGGGCGGCAGCAGGTCCGCGTCCGAGGCCAGCACGAGCGGAGTGTCGGCCGACGAGGACGGCAGCCTCCCGTGGGTGCCGCGCACCAGCGACGCGTCCAGCGGCACCAGGTTCATCGCGTAGCGCAGTCCGAGCGCCTTCTTGGCCAGGTTGCCCGCCGCCTTCGCCTTCACCAGCGGGTCGGCCGGGTCGAAGAAGAGCTCGGCCGGGTCGTAGCCGGGCTTGCGGTGGATATCGACGCCGCGGGCGAAGTCGGGCGCGCGGTCGTCGTCGAGCCAGTAGTAGTAGGTGAACCACGCGCCCGGCCGGGCGACCACGACGAACTCGCCCGAGCGCTCGTGGTCGAGGCCGTAGCGGGCCTGCGCCTCCCGATCGAGCACCTCGTCGACGCCGTCGAGCGCCTCGAGGAGCGAGCGCACCCGCGGCAGATCGGCCGCGTCCTGCACGTAGACGTGGGCGACCTGGTGGTCGGCGACGGCGAACGCGCGCGAGGTCCACGGATCCAGCTGCTCGCGGCCGTCCTGCACATACACCTCGAGCAGGCCCTCCCTCCGCAGCGCCCGGTTCACGTCGACCGGGGTATCCGCGTCGGCGATCCCGTACTCGGCGACCACGATCACTGACGCGCCCTGTGCCTCCGCGTCATCGAGGAGCGGAGCGAGCACCACGTCCAGCTCCGTCGCGGCCCGGCGCGCCTCGGGCGAGTCCGGTCCGAAGCGCTGAAGGTCGTAGTCGAGGTGCGGCAGGTACGCCGTGGTCAGCTCGGGCGGGCCGGAGCCGTCACCGGCCAGCACGTGCCGGGTCGCGTCGACCATCCACTGCGTCGAGCGCAGCGACGCGGTCGGCCCCCAGTACTGGAACAGCGGGAACGCGCCGAAGCGCGACACCAGCTCGTCGTGCAGCGCCGGCGGGCGCACGTAGGCGTCGGGAGACTTGCGGCCGTCCGCGTGGTAGATCGGGCGCGGAGTGACGGTGACATCGGTCGTCGCCCCCATCGCGTACCACCAGCCGATGTTCGCCGCGCGGTACGGCTCCCCGCCGCGCCGACGCGCGGTCTCCCAGACCTTCTCCCCGGTGACCAGGCGGTTGTGCTGGCGCCAGAGGTGCACCTCGCCGAGGTCGCGGAAGTACCAGCCGTTGCCGACGATCCCGTGCTGGGCGGGCATCGACCCGGTGAGCATCGTGGACTGCACGCTGCAGGTGACCGCGGGCAGGATCGTGTCCAACGGCAGCCGCCCGCCGTCGCGGGCGAGGCGCGAGAGGCGGGGCATGTCGGCGAGCGCCGTCGAGGTCAGCCCGACCACGTCGAGCAGCAGCACGGGCCTCACAGCGCCGCCGCCTGCGGGAGGAGGGGCGCCAGTAGCGCGTCGCGGGAGGCGGGAGTGAGCAGGTGCTCGGCCGCCCAGGCGAGTTCGGCGCCGATGCCCGTAGAGAGGTCGCTCGGCGCGTCGGCGAGCACCGACCAGGTGTACGTCTCGACGTCGAGGTGGATCTCGTCGTACGGCCAGGCCGCGTCGACCGCGGAGACCGCCTCCACGAGCACGGCCGTCGTCGCCGAGAGCGGCGCCTCCGGCCGGTGGTGCAGCGGCACGTGGAAGTGCACCCGCCAGGGGCCGGTACCGGGGAGCGTGTCGAGCGCCTCCGGCACGTCATCGACGCGGAGCACGCCGTCGATCCCGTTCTCGCGGGTCTGGTGCAGGTAGCGCTTCTCGACGAACGGAGCCAGCGCGGCGCGGCCGGCCGGATCCTCCAGGTGCAGCGCGGCCGAGGCCTGCACCTTCACCACGCGCAGGCCCGCGTCGCGGATGCGCCGGACGGCGGTGGCCGGGTCGGCGAAGGAGACGGCGAGGTGGCAGGTGTCCAGGCAGACGCCGACGAAAGCCGGATCCACCACTCCGAACCGCGGGTGCAGCCAGTCGACGACGTCGTCGACCGTATCGAGGATGCAGCCGGGCTCGGGCTCGATCGCCAGGCGGATCGCGTGGCCGGTGGAGCGGCGCAGGTCGCGCAGTTCCTCGACGAGGCGGGCGAGGTTGCGGCAGGCCGCGTCGTCCTGCTCCTGGCCCCAGCCCTCGCGCCAGCCCAGCGGCAGCGTCGAGATGCTGCCGTCGGCGCCCGCGGGCAGCAGGTCGGCGAGGACCCGCGCGCAGTCGATCGTGTACTGCAGGCGCTCCGGGGTGGTCCAGTCGGGCCGGTAGACGTCGAGCTTGACGACCTCGGCGTGGAACGCGGCGTACGGGAAGGCGTTGAGCGTGCGGACTTCGAGGCCGTTGCGCTGGAGGGCCGCCCGCAGAACGGCGCGGTCCTCGGCGCTCGCGACCAGCCGGGCCGCGAGATCCCGCGGGATCCACAGACCGACTCCGACCAGCGCGAGCCCGGCGGCCACGCGCGCGGGTCCGGCGTACACGTCGAGCTGGCGGACCACTCCGGCCAGGTCCTCGGCGGGGTGGACGTTGGTGCAGTACGAGAGGTGCATCAGAGGACCTCCGCCATGCGCGGCGCGCCCCGGAGCACGGAGTTGCCCTCGAAGGTGCGGCTCGCTCGGGCCACGTCGACACCCGCGACGGGCGAGAGGTCCAGGCGTCCGCTCTGCCCGTAGAACTCGACCGGGTTCTGCCAGAGCAGCCGGTCCACGTCGGCCGCGCTGAAACCGGCCACGAGGAGCAGGCGGCCGGTCTTCGCGGTCGTGAGCGGATCGGAGCGGCCCCAGTCTGCGGCGGAGTTGACCAGCACGCGGTCCAGGCCGATCCGCTCGACCAGCGTCACCAGGCGGGTCTCGTCCATCTTGGTGTCGGGGTAGATCGAGAAGCCCATCCAGCAGCCGGAGTCGCGGACGGCGTCGACCGTGACCTCGTTGAGGTGATCGACCAGCACCTGACCGGGCGCGAGCCCCGAGTCGGCGACCACCTCGAGGGTGCGGCGGGTACCCGACTCCTTGTCGCGGTGCGGGGTGTGCACCATCGCGGGCAGGCCGTGCTCGCCGGCGAGCTCGAGCTGCTGACGGAAGACCTGGTCCTCCTCGGGGGTGAGCGAGTCGTAGCCGGTCTCGCCGACCGCGACCACGCCGTCCTTGGCGAGGTAGCGGTCCAGCTCGGGCAGCACGGCCCGGCAGCGCGGGTCGTTCGCCTCCTTCGGGTTGAGCCCGATGGTGCAGTGGTGCCGGATGCCGAACTGCGCGGCGCGGAAGCGCTCCCAGCCGATCAGGGCGTCGAAGTAGTCGGTGAACGAGCCGACGTTGGTGCGCGGCTGGCCGAGCCAGAAGGAGGGTTCGACAACCGCGCGGACGCCGGCGTCGAACATCGCCTGGTAGTCGTCGGTGGTGCGGGAGGTCATGTGAATGTGCGGGTCGAAGATGCGCATCGTCGCGCCTTTCTCATCGGTGGTGGTGGGCCCGCGGTCGGGGCGACGTTCGGGGGCGGTCAGCTCGGCAGGAGCACCGCCAGATCGTTCGGGAGAGGGCGCCCGGCCGCGCGGCGCTCGTCGGCGAAACGTTCGGCCATCGCCCGCAGCTCGGCGTCACTGCGCTCCTGGAGCCCGGCGACCGCTGCGAGCGGGATGCCGAGGAAGACGAGCTTGAGGACCCCGTGCCGCCAGGCGTGCGCGTCGAGGTGGCCGCGGGCGAAGGGGCCCATCGCGACGGCGACGAGACCGGTGTCGTTGGCGCGCAGGGCGTCGGCGGTCAGCTCCAGGCCGACGGCGGTGGTCGCAGGACCCGGGCCGGCCAGGGCGTTCAGCCCGGCCAGCACGCCGCGGCGCTCGGCGCCGTCCCCGCCGCGGTAGAGGCGGAGGAGGAGCACGGCCAGGTCGTCGTCCGTGAGGGCCTGCGCCGCGGACTGCACCAGGGCGGCGCGGGCTGCGTCGTCGTGCGTGCCGTGGACCAGGCCCTGCGGATCCTCGGCAGGCCGCACCGGTTCGCGTCCGGCTTCGCGACCCGCAGTGGGGAAGAAGCGCTCGATCCGCGACGGGCGCTCCAGGACCGCGACGCGGGCGGACGTGGTCCACGGGTGCTCGACGTGCGCCGAGGCGCCGCCGCGCGCCTCCTGAATCGCCGCGATGCTCGCGATGGCCACGCGTGGCGCGTCGTGCGAGTGCCGGGGCAGCTCGACGGCCGCGATCCCGCTGTAGCCGATCTCGGCGAGGGTGGCGAAAGCCGCAGCGAGGTCGAGGGAGCCGGTACCGAGTTCGAGGTGCTCGTGCCGCTCCGGGAGCATGTCGTCGACCTGCACGTTGAGCAGCAGGCCGGCGGCGCTGCGGAGGGCGCCGACCACGCCCTCGGGCTCGACCACGACGCAGTGCCCGAGGTCGACCGTCAGCCCGAATGCGTCCGGATCGCCGAGTTCGCGGCGCAGCAGCAGCGCGTCGGCGACCGTTTCGACCAGCATCCCCGGCTCGGGCTCGAATGCCAGCCGCACACCGTGGCGCTCGGCCAGGGCGACCAGACCGCGCATCCGCTCGACCAGGAGACGCCAGGCCGCAGCCCGGTCACCGCCCGCGGGCACGACGCCCGACCAGAGCGAGACTGCGTCGGCGCCCAGCAGCGCGGCGATCTCGATGGCGCGCTCCACGAACCGCAGCCGCGGTTCCGCCTCCTGATCGACCAGCGTGGGCCGGTGCTTGGTGAAGGGATCGAGCAGATAGCGGGCGCCGGTCTCGATTACGACACGCAGGTCCAGCGCCTCGAGCCGCGACCGCAGCGCGAGCGTCTGCTCGCGGCAGTCGGCAGCGAACGGATCCAGGTGCGGGTGCCCGAGGGTGAGCGCGACGGCGCGGTAGCCGGCGGCGTGGATCACGGTCAGCGCGTCCTCGAGAGTGTGGTCGGCGAAGCCGTTGGTGCCGTAACCGAGCACGGGTCCGGTGACGCTCATGTGATGTCCGCCGTCCGCGGGCGGCGGAGCAGGAGGGAGCCGAGCGCGTCGAGCGCGAGCAGCGCGGCACCCAGCTCCGGCCGCTTCAGTCCGGTCAGTGCGGCCTGCAGCGGGATCATCCCGGTGATGCCCGCGCGGGTGGCCGTGCGTGCGGCCGCCGCCGTCGGCGTCCTCGACGCCTGCAGCTGCGCGGTGAGCACGAGCAGGAGCCAGCGACCCAGCCCCGCGGTGACGACCGCGGCCGGGGCGGCCCGGCGCTCGGCCAGGACGCCCCCCGCAGTGGACAGCGCGATCGACGCGGTCCCGGCCGCCGCCGCTCCCGCCGCGACCGGGGTGGTGCCGTGCACCTCGCCGCGCGAGAGCACAGTGACGCCCAGCGTGTGCGCGGCAACGGCGGCGGAGGCGGGGGCCGCCGCGCGCACGCCGTCCGCGCCCGCGCCGAGCAGCACGTCGAGTCCGCGGCAGGCCGCCATCACGACCGGGCCCAGCGGAGTCGGCTTCGCGAGCAGGTCGTACGACCAGATCGTCGCGGCGAGCGGCAGCGAGAGCGCGAGCGAGCGCCGTCCGTCCACGACGGCCGCGACCGCGACGCCCGCCGCGGTCAGCACGGCCGCCGTGCCCAGCGCCGCCGAGCGGCGGATCCGCCCCGACGGGATCGGCCGCTCGGGCCGCTCCCGGGCGTCGAGCTCGGCGTCCGAGTAGTCGTTGAGCGCCATTCCCGCCGAGTAGAGCAGTGCCGAGGACAGCGGGAGCGCGAGGGTGCCCGCCCCGAGTCCGCGGCCTGCCCAGGCTCCGCCCGCGAGGGTGTCGCCGATCACCGTCAGCGCTGCCTTCGCGCGGACCAGCTCCAGGTAGTCGCGCAGCTCAGCCATCGCTCCGCGTCCTGCTGCTCACCGGGGTGCGGCGCTCGGCGACGAGCGCACCGGTGCGGGCGGCCCAGGCCACCAGCTCCGCGGTCTGCTCGGCGAAGCCGTGCACGTCGCTCCCCCACGGGTCTTTGAAGAAGAAGCCGAGCTCGCCGACCGGGCCCGAGACTCCAGCCTCGTCCGCGAGCGCCAGCAGGCGGGCGAGGTCGAGGATCAGCGGGGCCGCGAGGGCGGAGTCGTACGCCGACCAGATCGTCTGCACGGTGATCCGCGAGCCGAGGAAACCCTCGGCGTGCACGTGGTCCCACGCCGTCTTGACGTCGCCGAGGTCCGGCACGTTGTCAATGTGCAGCGGAGTGACCACATCGTCGCCCAGCAGGCTGCGGAGTCCGCGGTTCTTCGAGACGAGCTTCGAGCGCACCGCCTCCGGGTCGGCGAGGGTCTGCCCGTCGCCGCCGCCGAGCAGATTCGCGCCCGCCCACGAGAGCACGCGCATCCCGCGCGCCGTGAACATCGGAGCGAGCACGCTGCGCAGCAGGGTCTCCCCAGTCTTACCGTCCTGCCCCGCGATCGGGATCCCGGCCTCGGCCGCCCACTCGTCCAGCGCCGGCAGGGCCAGCGCGGTCGACGGAGTGAAGCAGGCGTAGGCCGCGCCCGCGACGACGGCCGAGAGGGCGGCGATCGAGCTCGGCGGTAGCAGGTGCTCGCCCGGACGCGCGAGGGCGGTGCGGAGGGCGGCGAGGTCGTGGAACTCGGGGCGGTCGGCCGGCAGCACCTCGGTCGAGGCGACGTCGATCACGACGACCCGCGCGAGGCCGTGGCGCTCGCGGAAGGCGACGATGTCGGCGGCGCGCCGGTCGATCTCCTCCTGCTGCGAGGCGGCGTCGGTGGGAGCGAGGCGGATCTCGGCGTCGGTCGCATCGATGCGCTCGGCGACCTCGGCGACCACCGAGGTCGGGAACATGCCGCCGGCCGCGAGGCCCGTCGCCTTCTCGAGCAACGGGGTCGGCGCGACGTCGTGGCCGCCGACGACGATGTCGGCGAAGCCCGCGAGCGGGACATCCTCGAAGGCGGGGGTCGCGGTGGCACAGCCTGAGCTGGGCGCGGCACCTGCGGCGATCGCGTGCAGGCCCACAACGGCCGTGGTGGCGACGCTGCCCCGGGCCCCGATCAGCCAGAGGCCGATGCGCTCGCCCGATCGGGAGGCGCATGTGCTGGTGGTATCGGACGAGGTCATCGTTCTCTCCTGTCGGGAAGGGCGGGCGGGGCGGAAAGTGCG
>NZ_PSWS01000034.1 GCF_002932875.1 Rathayibacter tritici | reverse complement strand
CGCCCTCGGCTTCCGCAACCTCACCAACTACATCGCCCGCAGCCTGCTCGAAACTGGCGGCTTCAGACCCCGACTACACCCTCAATTACGATGAGCCTGTTTATCGCGTTCGTGAGTGCTTCGGTGATCAAACTGGTGCGCATATGGGCGCCTAGTGACCAGCCGACGAGTTTCCGGGAATGGAGATCGATGACGGTCGCGAGGTATTCCCATCCTTTCCAGGTCTTGATGTAGGTGATATCTCCGACCCATCGAGTGTTCGGTTCGGCGGCGATGAAGTCCCGGTTGATCAGGTCGGGAGCCGGACGATGGTCGTCCCCCTGAAGTGTGGTGGCGCGCCAGGCCCGCGGGTGGCGACCGCGCAGTCCTGCGGCTCGCATCAGCCGGTGGACCCGCTTGCGACCGACGCGCCAGCCTCGAGCTGCCAGTTCAGCCCACATGCGGCGGACCCCTGGATTACCGTTCAGAGACGTGTGTGCGTCGCTGATGACTGAGGTGCCCCATTCTTTCTGGACCACCGCGGAATTGGTAGGATTACCGCGATGACCGAAAGGAAGGCCCGGGATGTCCAGTTCCCGTGGGAAGTA
>NZ_PSWS01000028.1 GCF_002932875.1 Rathayibacter tritici | reverse complement strand
TAAGTGGCATCTCGCGGAGGGGGGTCAGTAGCGCGGCTTGCGGTCCGGGCGCTCCGTGGAGCGGCTCGGGCCGGCGGGGCGTCCGGCGCGGCTCGGACGGCGATCCGGCTTGAGCTCGATCAGCTGGCCGCTGATGCGGGTGTCGGCGAGGCGGTCGAGCACCTCCTGCGGCAGGTCGGCGGGCAGTTCGACGATCGAGAAGTCCGGGCGGATGTCGATGTGGCCGAAGTCACCGCGGTTGAGGCCGCCCTCGTTCGCGAGCGCGCCCACGATCTGGCGGGGCTCGACGCGCTGGCGGCGGCCGACCTCAATCCGGTAGGAGGCGAGGTTGCTGTTCGCCGGGCGCTGACGGCGCTCGGGGCGCTCCCCCCGGTCGCCGCCGCGGTCTCCGCGCTCGGGCCGGTCGCCGCGATCGGGCCGGGAGTCGCGGTCCTCGCGCTCGCGACGGGCGAAGCGCGGGTCATCCGGCGAGAGCAGCAGCGGCTCCTCGCCCTGGGCGACAATCGCCAGCGCGGCGGCGACGTCCGACTCGACGACGTCGTGGTGCTCGACGTAGTGGCCGATAATGTCGCGGAAACGCTGTAGGCGCTCGGTGTCGGCCAGGGCCGCGGTGATCGCGTCGTCGAAGCGGGAGAGGCGCGTGACGTTGACGTCCTCGACGCTCGGCATCCGCATCTCGGTCAGCGGCTGGCGGGTGGCCTTCTCGATGGCGGTGAGGAGGCGGCGCTCGCGCGGCGTGACGAAGCTGATCGCCGCTCCGCTGCGCCCCGCGCGACCGGTCCGGCCGATGCGGTGCACGTACGACTCGGTGTCGATCGGGATGTCGTAGTTGACGACATGGCTGATCCGCTCGACGTCGAGGCCGCGGGCAGCGACGTCGGTGGCGACCAGGATGTCGAGCTTGCCCGACTTCAGCTGGTCGACCGTGCGCTCGCGCTGGGCCTGCTGCACGTCTCCGCTGATCGCCGCCGCGGTGTAGCCGCGGGCGCGCAGCTTCTCGGCCAGCGTCTCCGTCTCGCTCTTGGTGCGGACGAACACGATCATGCCCTCGAAGTTCTCGACCTCGAGGATGCGGGTGAGGGCGTCGACCTTCTGCGGGTACGACACCATCAGGTACCGCTGGGTGGTATTGACGGAGGTCGTGGTCTTGTTCTTGACCGTAATCTCCTCCGGCTCCTTCAGGTATTTGCCGGAGATGCGGCGGATCTGGGCGGGCATCGTCGCCGAGAACAGCGCGATCTGCTTCTCCACGGGGGTGTCGGCGAGGATCGTCTCGACGTCCTCCGCGAAGCCCATCTTGAGCATCTCGTCGGCCTCGTCGAGCACCAGGTACTTCAGCGCTGAGAGGTCGAGGGTGCCCTTCTCGAGGTGGTCCATGATGCGGCCGGGCGTGCCGACGACGACGTGGACGCCGCGACGCAGCGCGGAGAGCTGGGTGCCGTAGCCCTGACCCCCGTAGACGGGGAGGACGTGCACGCCGCGCAGGTTCGACGCGTAGCGCTCGAACGCCTCGCAGACCTGCAGTGCGAGCTCGCGGGTCGGAGCCAGCACGAGCGCCTGCGGCGTCTTCTGCGCGAGGTCGAGGCGCGAGAGGATCGGCAGCGCGAACGCCGCGGTCTTGCCGGTGCCGGTGTGGGCGACGCCGAGGACGTCGCGGCCGGAGAGGAGGGACGGGATCGTCGCGGCCTGGATGGCCGAGGGCGTCTCGTAGCCGACCTCCTTGAGGGCTTTGAGGACCGGGTCGCTGAGACCGAGGTCGGAGAAGGTGAGCGTGGGGGTGCTCTCGGAAGCGGTGTCGGCCTCAGGGGCGGAATCGGGGGTATCGGTGGACGCCATGCTGTAACGGTAGTGCTCCGGCGGCGCCGCGTCCGAGGCAGGTCCGAACGCTCGGGCGGTTCCAGGCCCCCGCGGCAGGCGTCAGGAGGTGAAATCGAGCAGCACCTTGCTTGAGCGCGCGGCGTCGCGGGCGAGCTCGAAGGCCTCGAGTGCGCGGTCCAGCGGCAGCACCTGAGTGACCACCGGCCCCACGTCGAGGGTGCCGTCGGCGAGCGCCGCCAGCACCTCGTCGAGCTCGTCGACGAAGCGGAAGGAGCCGATGAGGCGCAGCTCCCGCGTGATCGCGAGCGAGATCAGCGCCGGCTGCTCGCCCGAGGGCAGGAGTCCGACCATCACGACGGTGCCGCCGCGCGCCGCACCGCGGACGGCCGACATCAACCCGCGCGGGCTGCCGGAGGACTCGAAGACGACGTCGGCGGCGACCTCCGCGATCGCGTCGGCGGCGGTCGCGCGGATGGTTCGGGTCGCTCCGACCGCGCGGGCGATGGCGAGCGGCTCCTCCGCGAGATCGACCGCGACGATCTCCGCCGCGCCCGCCCGCTTCAGCACCGCGACGATCAGCGCTCCGATCGGGCCGCTGCCGATCACCAGCGCGCGCCGTCCGGAGACCGCGCCCGCTCGCCACACCGCGTGCCAGGCGACACTCGCCGGCTCCGCGAGCGCCGCCTCCCGGAGCCCCAGCCCCGCGGGGAGCTCGCGGAGCATCCGCGCCGGCAGGACCGTGTGGCGGGCGAAGGCGCCCTGGGTGTGCGGCAGTCGTGCCGCGCTGCCGAGGTAGGTGCCCTCGGTGGCGAGGTTGGGGCGCCCGTCGGGCCACTCGCCGTGAGCGGTTGCGGGGTGGACGGCGACGGCCGTACCGGTCGCGGGACCGGTGCCGTCTGCGGCGGCCTCGACGACCGTTCCGACGACCTCGTGGCCGAGGGTCAGCGGCTCGCGGAGGATCGACTCGCCCGCGGCTCCGTGCGTCCAGTAGTGCAGGTCGGAGCCGCAGATCCCGCCGTAGGCGACGGCGACGAGGGCGTCGGCGGGACCGCGCGCGGGTAGCGGCGCCTCCTCGACGCGGAGGTCGCCGGCGGCGTGCACGACGACGCGGGTGGTCGAGGCGGGAAGGGGGGTGGGCATGCGGAGTCCGTTCGGTGGAGGGGCGGGGTGGCGGCCGCTCAGACGACGACGGTCATACCGCCGTCGATGAAGACGACCTGCCCGTTGACGTAGTCGGAGCCGTCGGAGGCGAGCCAGACGGCCGGGCCGATCAGGTCCTCCACGCGACCCCAGCGCGCCGCGGGGGTGCGACCGAGGATCCAGGAGGTGAACGCCTCGTCGTCGACGAGCTTCTGGGTCATCTCGGTGTGGATGTAGCCCGGCGCGATCGCATTGACCTGAATGCCGTGCTGCGCCCACTCCGCTGTCATCGCCCGGGTGAGGTTGCGAATCCCACCCTTGGATGCCGTATAGGGCGCGATCGTCGGGCGCGCGAGGTCGGCCTGCACCGAGGCGACGTTGACGATCTTCCCGGCGCCGCGCAGGATCATCCGCTTCGCCGCCGCTCGGCCCACCACGAAGGCGCTGGTGAGGTTGGTGCGCAGCACCCGCTCCCAGTCGGCGACGTCGAGGTCCAGCAGCGGCACGCGATGCTGGACCCCGGCGTTGTTGACCAGGATGCGCAGCGGACCCACCGCCTCCTCGATCCAGGCGACTCCGGCCTCCGCGGCCGCGTCGTCGGTGACGTCGAAGGCGCGGGCGTGGATCCGCGGGCGGCCGTCGGCGCCGGGGAACCGCTTGGCGAGTTCGGCGCGGGTGGCCTCGAGCCGCTCCGGGTCGAGGCCGTTCAGGACGACGGTGGCGCCCGCCTCGGCGAGACCGGTGGCGACGGCGCGGCCGATGCCGCGGCTGGATCCGGTGACGAGCGCCACGCGGTCGGTCAGGTCGAAGAGCACGGTTCCTCCAGGGAGTTCGGGGCGGGACGGGGGTTCGGGGCGGGACAGTGTC
>NZ_PSWS01000078.1 GCF_002932875.1 Rathayibacter tritici | reverse complement strand
CGCGGAACTCCGGAGAATACTTCCCACGGGAACTGGACATCCCGGGCCTTCCTTTCGGTCATCGCGGTAATCCTACCAATTCCGCGGTGGTCCAGAAAGAATGGGGCACCTCAGTCCGCACGCGCCAGCGATCTGGACGATGATGCGTTCTTGCGGGAAGTCCAGCGATTTGCTGGCTACGAGCATCCCGCCCTCGCGATGCCGGAACTCCGGGAGATCCTCCTCCCCATGCTGCGTGCCGACGTTCAGATGCATGAGGACTACCTACCAGATGACCGTCGCCCGATCCGGGCTCCGATCCTCACACTCCGGGGCACTGACGATGAACTCGTGGATTCGGCGCAGATGGAGCAGTGGGCAGAGGCCACCACCGGTGGTCTGCGATCGGTCGAGATTAGCGGACCGCATATGTATTTGGTCGAGGAGCCCCGCCGCGTCGTCGATGCGATTGTGGGCAAGGTCCTCACGCCGGACGTCGCATGACCGCGCTTATTGGCAAGGTCGCAATGATCACCGGAGCCGCGCGCGGTGTGGGACGGGCGACCGCGGTCCGCTTCGCCGAGCAGGGCGCGGACGTCGTCCTCGTGGATGTCGCGCGGGACATCGAGGGCGTGCCCTACGCCCTTGGTACGCGGAGCCAGCTCGACGAGACTGAGCGATTGTGCCGGAAATCTGGAGCGGGCGTCCTCGTCCGGGTCGCCGATGTGAGGGACAGCGAGGCCGTAAACGAGGCGGTCGCCGCGGGTATCGGCCGTTTCGGTGCGATCGATGCGCTCGTGAACTGCGCGGGGATCGCCTCGCCCTCCGGCCGTATCGTGCACGAGATCTCCGACGCCGAGTGGGACCTCATGATCGACATTGACCTCACGGGTGCCTTCCGCGCGGTGCGCGCGGTGGGTGCTCATATGGCCGCTCGTCGCTCTGGGAGCATCGTTAACGTCTCCTCTACGGCCGGGATGGTGGGGTACCGCAACTTCTCCGGTTACGTCTCGGCCAAGCATGGTCTGGTGGGTTTCTCCAAGGCCGCTGCGCTCGACTACGCGCCCTTCAAGGTGCGGGTCAACGCGCTGTGCCCGGGCTCCGTTAGGGATGACGCCCTGGTCGAGGGCGCCATGCTCGTCGAAATCGCCCGCCAGCTGGATGTCCCCACTTCGGAGCACGAGCAGATCTTCGTGCAATCGCAACCCATGAACGCCCTCATCGAGCCGAGTGACGTCGCGGAGGCAGCTGTGTGGCTCGCTTCGGATGCCTCACGAAATGTGACCGGCACCTCCCTCACCGTCGACGGCGGCTTCACCGCTCGTTGAAGCACCTCGCCTACTGTGCCTCGATGTCGACTGCCCACCTTCGAAAGGACAACTGTGTCTCGAACCCTCGTCACCCCTGGTCGGATTCTCCGACCTGTCGTAGACGGTGTGGCGCACGCCGTGGTCGTTCCGCTGCTCGACGCCGTCCCGCCCGAAGACGGACGAATGGTGTGGCATGAGGTGTGTGCGGCTCCACGGGGCTCCGCGGAAGCGGCGCGTGTCGTTGCCGCGGAGGTTCGCCGGCCCTTGGCCCCGGGGAGCATTCTGCGTCTCGTGGTGTTGCGGTACGCGGGCGGCGAAGCCGATCTCGTGGCCGTCTCTAATCGCTCGGCCACGAGCAGCAAGGCTCTGCTCTCCCTTGCGCAGGGTGTCGCGGTGGGCGAGGCGCCTCTTCTCGAGAGCGAGGTCGCCGTCGATATGCCCCCCGCCACATCGCGCCGACTTGCACCGCCGGCAGGCGACGTGGTGCAGCCCTTTGCGGAGGTCCCCATATGCCCCGCCAGTCGCGACCACCTCCTCCACGTTGAGCTGCCCGGCTCTGCCGAGGACACTACTGTTCACGTCGTCGCAGCCTTGGCGCTCGTACTCAGCAGGATCGGGCGCACCACCCAGCCCCTGCTGGCCGTGCACGGCCCCGAGGGCGCCGAGAGCGAGTGGACCGTTCTCTCCGCCCTCCTCGTGGATGACTCGCTCACGGTCTCCGGCTTTCTCAACCAAGTCCGGGAGGCACTGGTCCAGCCGGATCGGCACCTCGCTGACATCGCCGACCTGGACGGGTGGGTCAGCGCTGGCGTGTTTGCCACAGCCACGCATGGCCGAGATGAGCGGGTGCTCCCCGCCGTGGACGCGCCGTTCCCGCTCACCCTCCTCCCGACCGTCCGGGACGGGCAGGTGGTGCTGCTTGCGCTGGCCCGAGCGGAGGCGGCGGACGAAGCAGATCTACGGGCGCGGCTCGCGCTGATCGAGCGCGTATACGGCCAGCTGCGTGACGCAACGGACGCCACGGTGCTTGATGACATCTCCTTGACTTCGGTTCCGGTCGTGAGGCCATTGCACGACGGGCTCGCAAAGGCCGCCTCTTCAGCGGGGAAGGAGCATCGCCGCCTCGACCGATCGTTCGCCGATGTCGCCGCAGCGAGAGGAGATGAGCCTGCCATCACGGACGGCATCCGAATCCTTAGCTATCGACAACTCGACGCGATGGCGAGCGCACTTGCGGCCGGACTTCGAGCGCGCGGCGTGCGCCCTGGCGAGCTAATCGGCCTTTCGCTCGAGCGGGACGTCATGCTCGTTGCTCTGATGATCGGCATATGCCGGGCTGGCGCTACCTACGTTCCCATGGACCCTGCCTATCCCGAGGAGCGTCTTCACGACATGGTCGAAGATGCCCGCCTCCGTGTAGTTGTGAGCGCGGGAAATTTCCCACCCATGGACGGAGTGCTTATCCTCGACCCTGAATCCCTCGCCTCCTCGAGCGGCTCACGCGCATTGACAGTCAGCGAGAATGCCCTTCCTGAGGCCGGAACGGACGCTGCCTACGTTATCTACACCTCGGGTTCGACGGGACGGTCGAAAGGCGTGGTGGTCGGCCACGAATCCGTCCTCGCCCTGGTCGAAGCCACGAGGAAGGACCTCGCGCTGGGACACGAGGACACGTGGACCCTATTTCACTCAACCGCGTTCGACTTCGCCGTGTGGGAGATCTGGGGAGCCCTCCTCACCGGGGCGCGCCTGGTCGTCGTTCCGTACTGGGTTACCCGGGACCCGTCCGAGTTCTGGTCGCTCCTCGCGCGCGAACAGGTGACCGTGCTCAACCAGACGCCTTCCGCCTTCCGTCAGCTCGTCGAGGCGGATGCCGTATGTGAGGAGCGCCTGGCGCTCCGACTCGTCATCTTTGGCGGCGAGCCCCTTGACGCCCGCCGGCTCCTTGGGTGGATGGACAGGTACCCCGAGCGCGAGTGCCGCCTCGTGAACATGTTCGGCATCACGGAGACGACCGTCCACGTCACAGCCCGCACGGTCACGCGCGGCGACGCGTTGCGCGGGAGCAGATCCGTCGGGCGCCCGCTTCCCGGTTGGACGACGTCCACAAGGGACGCGAGACTGCGGCTGCTCCCCGCGGGCGTGCCCGGCGAGATCGTGGTCGGCGGCGTAGGCGTTGCTCACGGCTATCTCGGACGCGACGAGCTCACGGCAGAACGGTTTGTCACGGATCCGCTGACCGGGGAGCGGCTCTACCGCAGCGGGGACCTCGGGATGCTTCGCAGTGACGGGGAGCTGGAACACCTGGGTCGCATCGACTCCCAGGTCAAACTGCGAGGCTTCCGCATCGAGCTCGGCGAGATCGCGGCTCTCCTAGAGAGAGCGCCGGACGTGACTGAAGCCGTAGTCGTCGTCGGGGGAGACGTTCAGAGCGACCCCGCAAATGCCCGCTTGGATGCCTACGTTGTCGGTGTCGTTCCCGATGTTGTCGCGTTACGAGAGCTGTGCGGACGGCGGTTGCCGGCGCACATGGTGCCGTCTACGTTCACCGTGCTCGACGGTCTCCCCCTGACCACCAACGGCAAGCTGGACGTCACCGCGCTCCCCGCTCCAATCCTGGGTGCGGTCCGGGTGACCGCGGGTGCTGATGCGCCGACGGGGGCGGCTCCCGAGGTGGCGGCTCCCCAGAAGAAAGCGTCGGGCAAGATTGACTTGGTTGAGCAGCTGCAGGCAATCTGGGCAAGCCTCCTTGGCGTACCTGTACAACCTGCGGACAACTTCTTCGAACTCGGGGGCAACTCCCTCCTCGCGGTCCGCTTAGGTTCCGTGATGCGGGATCAAGGGCTCCCTCCACTGAGCATCCGTACTCTGTACCTGCACGCCACTCCCTCCGCGCTCGCGGGCGCGCTCGCGGATGAAGTGTCATCAGCGGGTTGAACCGTGTCGGCGACGTGCGCTGGGACGACCTGATGACGCGTCCGCGCGCGGGATAACTCCCCTGACGATGCGCGCATCTAGTCCCTCGTGCTCGCGCATGCAGGCACCGGACCGACCGCGTCGCTGAAGCGGTGAGATGATCACGAGCAGCGCTGCACAAAACGTCTAGTTGAGGTGCCCCTTTCTTTCTGGACCACCGCGGAATTGGTAGGATTACCGCGATGACCGAAAGGAAGGCCCGGGTTGTCCAGTTCCCGTGGGAAGTATTCTCGGGAGTTCCGTGCGGAGGCAGTGCGCGAGGTGATTGATAGGTCGCGATCCGTCGCGGACGTCGCTCGAGAGCTCGGACTGGTTCCGCAGACCCTCACTAATTGGGTGGCGGC
>NZ_PSWS01000082.1 GCF_002932875.1 Rathayibacter tritici | reverse complement strand
GCAGCCACCCAATTAGTGAGGGTCTGCGGAACCAGTCCGAGCTCTCGAGCGACGTCCGCGACGGATCGCGACCTATCAATCACCTCGCGCACTGCCTCCGCGCGGAACTCCGGAGAATACTTCCCACGGGAACTGGACATCCCGGGCCTTCCTTTCGGTCATCGCGGTAATCCTACCAATTCCGCGGTGGTCCAGAAAGAATGGGGCACCTCAGCGGGTCGGGCGTGTGCAAATCGTGAAGCTGCGCGTGATCGAGAACACCGGCGAATACCGGGCGGGGGAGTGGACCCCGCATGAGGCCCCGACGACGCATTTCGTGGAAGCGAAGTTCGAGCTGGGCGAGCACGTGCTCTCCTCCCTCCACACGGGAGACGGCGTGATCGTCGTCGGCTACGAGCGCACCGTCGCATGGGGCGAGGAAGGGAACCGCCGCAGCGGCCGCGTCCTCGAAGCGGACGCCAACGGCCCCAACCTCGCCCACGCGACCGCCGTCGTCACCACGCACCGCGCGTCACGACGCACCACCGCCTCTCCTACGGAGGCGGCGCACGGCGTCGCCTCCGACTCGCGGGAGACCCGGTGACCCGCCGGCCGCGAGCAGCGCTCCGCCGCCGGCGGGGCCGCCGGATCGTCCCCGGTGTGAGCGTGCTCGGGGTCCTCGCGCTCGTAGGCGCGATCGCGTGGCACGGGCTCGGCGCCGACACCCCCGAGACCGTGAAGCCCAACACCGCCGTGCAGTGTTTCGGCCCGGAGGCGTCCGCGCAGACGAAAAGCCTCCTCCCGGCCGGATCGAGCGCATACCTCGAACGCGACGACAGTCAAGGAGACACCGACCGCTACGGCCGCGCCCTCGCTTACCTGTGGTACCCCGGCCCGGACGGTACCGCTCACAACCTGGAGCGCGAGCTTCTCGCCGGCGGATACGCCCGCGAGTACACCTACAACCGCTCCGCCTACCGGTATCAGGCGTCATTCCGCGCCGAGCAGGACACCGCTCGAGCAGCCGGCGTCGGGCTCTGGGGCTCCTGCACCTGAGCCGCCACGACCCGAGTGCAGAACCCCCGCCCCTCGGCGCGCGCTGCGCCGTCCGCGAGAGCGCTCCGGTTGCAGCCGAGCGGAGCAGCGCTTCCGCCGCACGAGTCCTCCGTATCGGGCGGCGGCTGAGCGATGGTGGAGAACCATCAGGCAGCCAGTTCCTCCCTGCAGAAGCAGCAGGGACAGCAGGACGGGTGGACAGGATCAGTACTCATGGCCACACCGTAGGAACCACGACGTCGCCGCCGGACAGCTGGTGGGCCGATCTGTGGAGAGCGCGGGGATCTCGCACCTGGGGAGGAGGCGTGCGCCGCTGTCCTCGGTGAGGGGCACGCCCCTCACACCCCCCCCAGCGTTCCCCGCTCCGGGCGCGCGAGGTGCCCTCACGCAGCGGCGACAGAGCACCTTCCCCGAGAGATGAGGACCCCAGCACGTCTCTCCGTTCACGAGAGCTTCGCGGGATCGCCGCAGAATCACGCTTCACGTGATTCTGCGCCATCAAGGGCTGCTGCCGGATGACCCGAAACGGCGGGGGAATGGGGTGCCATCGAGGTCTGCTCGCGTCGACCGAGTCACGCCGATGATGGGCGGGTGAGGCGAGGAGACCGCCGGACTTCTTCAGAACTAGAACGTATGTTCTACTCTCCTCATGGGTACGAATCGCCGCTACGAGCGCCACGTCGGGGCGCAGATCGACCGTCGGATCGAGGAGTTCGCGCACCGCGGCTCCCCCCTCGGCTTGACCGAGGAGGAACTCGACAAGACGCGACAGCGGCCGACCTGGGCGCGCGTTCCGCGGCCCGTCTGGGCATGGATCCGATACCCCGCGACGTCCGTACGGGTCGCTGGGCTTGCGCTCGCCCGGACCCGCCGAGCGGTCATGGTCGAATGGAGTGAAGACGGATCCACACGGCGCCTGTGGGTGTGGGCATCCGCCGTGGAGGCCAGGGCCATCTCCCCTGGAGGCTGAGAGGACGTGGCCGGAGGCGTCCCGGTGTAGCGAGGTAGCTCGGCCGGCGCAAAATTTTCGCCGCCGCCTCACCTGACCCTCGAACTCCCACGGCGGGAGCCTACGGCGAGCCCCGTCAGCGCAGCTCGGGGGGGTCTGTTTCGACTGTCCCAGAGGTCGAGGGCGGCGTCGAAGTAGCCGGCCACGACGAGCAGGCTCACGGTGACCTTCTAGTCCGCTCCACCGTGCTTCTTCATCCCGCGTCGCTCGATCGCGGTATTGCTGCCGGACGTCACGTCGGCACGCAGGCGGCGACGAGCGCGTCGACCTGCAACTGCGCGCCCTGACTCGACGTGCTCACACGCGTATATCCGAGAAGCCTCACGACCTCATTCTGACTCGGAAAGGCCCTCCCACCAGACCCTGGACGTGTCCACGGCGCTACACAACCAGCGACGGTGTGATTTAGGCCGAGCTCGCGCCGGTCAGCCGCGCTTTCGCAAAGTCGATGAGACTCCGCAGCTCTGCATCGGAGGCGCCCCTGCGGCGCCAGCGACGCAGATTGTTCGCGAAGTGTCGGGCCCAGGTGTTCACCGGAGCGCCTGCGGCTACGGCTTTCTTCACGTCCGCGTCGGACTGCAGCGGTTGCGGAACCAAGTTGAGCAGTTGCCTCGACTCCTCGCCCTGTGTGCTGCCCGCGAGCCGTTCGGCCTCGAACCACTCCGCCAGAAGATCGTGGTCAGCCGGCGGTGTCGCTGCGTTGAGCAGCGTGAGGGCGACACGAAGCTCCCGCATCGGTTCTGCGATCGACTCCGTGCGGAGGTTGATCGTGTTCAGGGTGGCGAGAGCAGTGAGCGCTCGGGCGAACGCCGCATCGATCCGTTCTTCAACTCGTGCCGCCGCCGCGGCTTTCCGTTCCGACCTCGCTAGCCGAATCGCCACCCACGTCGAAACGAGGATCGAGGCCGCCGGCACAGCGATACCCGTGACGATGTCCATCGTGGCGTCATCCACGAGCACCACCGTGTGATTTCCGCCAGCTCTCGTAGTTCTTGTAGAGCAGAAACAAACCGGAGAGCACGCCGACTACACCCGCGGCGATCGCCACGATCATCACCGGGTTCAGCACGCCAGCGGTCTGGTCGCGGTCCGCGGCGACTCCGGCTTGAAGTTCGTGCCCTGCGCCGAAGACCACGAGCGCAGCCCCAAGAACAATTAGTGCTGTGGCAGCAATCAGCTTCACTGTTTCTCCTTAGTTCGGGTTGCAGAGGGCTGCAACGGTTGCCGCATAGCCTACGTCGGGCCGCCAAGAGTCGAGGTTCCACGGCACCTTGGCGTAACCGGCGTTAGCCCAGTGGCAGACGAGCTGGTCGTGGAACTTGTTGCCCTCGTAGCTCGAGGGCACGAGAGCGTCGTAGGGCGGGATTCCGGTGCTGCGCGGCAAGCGACTCCAGACGATGTTCGGAGCCGGCGTGACCGAGACGATGTTCTTCGCCGTAGCCATATCGATGATCAGCGTGATGTTCGAGTAGAAGGAGTTGCCGCCGAGGCTCTGAGTAGGGTCCGCGATGATGGGGTACTCGAACGACCCGCTGGTGTGATCCACGACCTGAGTCAGCGTGTTGCCGGTAACTTCGTAGTGAGTCGGGACAGCGGTGCCGCTTGCGTCGGTGGCCCATGGGTTCAGGAAGTACCCGACCATGGTTTCGCCTTCCCAGATGGTCACTCCGCCGTCATCGGCCTGTCTCAGTACGCCGGTGTTGCTGTAGGTGTAGCTGTAGCGTGATGGGGCCTGAGATCCGTCGAGGACAGACACGAAGGTGACGGAGCTGTCCGAATTTGCCAACACGACGGTGGACGAGCTGTCTCCGTTGTTGTAAGTGACACCGGCGTCATTGCTGCTCGAAGCGACGGCGGTCTCGGACGCGGGCAGCGTCACCGTCGCACTAGTGTCTCCGACGGTGATGAGGACTCCGTCGCTCGCGTCGATGGGGGCCAGAACTGAGCCTGTGGGCAAGGACAGGCGATTTCCGTCAGTGGTGCTCTCTACGTGAGACGGTTCTGCCCGCGCGACAACCTCGGGCGCGACAGCCGCGATGGCTGCGAGAGGCGCGTTGGTGGCTTCCTCTGCGGATGCGGCTGAATCTGAGAACAGCGTCCCTCCGGCTACGAGCGCTGCGACGGCAAGTAGTCCCGTCGTCGACAGTCTTCTTGATGACCTCATGTTCCCCCAGATAGACGAGATGCCTGGTGCTCGTCCCTCGAAGAACGGGCTGCGTCCGCGTAGGTTTGATGCTCGCCCGTTTTTTCACTTAGATCAATAAGGTTTGGCTCCGCGCTCCCGAAGTGGGGCCACCGCTCCGGTTGGCTGGGTCCGATTCCAAGATCGCTACCGCCCAGGCCATGCTGCGCTGCGCGGGCCGCGGGTTCGGGCGTCGATGGCGATCGCGAGCTTGTCCGCGATGACCACCGGATTCGACAGGGGCCGGTCGAAGCGAGTCCCGCTCGCACGGGCTGCGGCGATGCCGGCGTTGACCCGTTCGACAATGAACTCCCGCTCGTACTCCGCGAGCGTGGCACGATCGATGAATGAGCCGAACCTCGCTATGGCGACCGTCTCGATAGCCGATGCCCTTACGGGACAGGCTCGCCGCGGTCACGTCGGTGGTGCAGGCGACCTTTGAGCGGCTAGACGTTCACGGTCGTCTGCACGAGTGCCGGCGCGAAGCAAAGAGTTGTGTAGACGAGCGTGGGGAATGACACCGCGTGTCGGTTTCCGTCGTCGACTGCGCTTCTGTTCGAAGTCCACTGCATGGAGAGTTTCGGGCCGACGGTGAGGTTGCGGGCTCGGCGCGGGCGCCGGGACAGACAGTTGTTCTCGGGTCAGCCTTCGGGGGGATGCGATGGCGCCGAGGATGGAAGTAGACAGGCCGTGCGCATGTGTCGGCTACGAGGGGTGGCCGCGGCGTAATGGGGCTCATCGTAATTGAGGGTGTAGTCGGGGTCTGAAGCCGCCAGTTTCGAGCAGGCTGCGGGCGATGTAGTTGGTGAGGTTGCGGAAGCCGAGGGCGGA
>NZ_PSWS01000019.1 GCF_002932875.1 Rathayibacter tritici | reverse complement strand
CACTCCCCGGAAAAAATTTCACCACGGACAACATGATGACAACACACGTACAGCCAACCGATACATCTCCTCCATCCGTTCGGCGGTCGAAAGATGCATCGCGCACTGGAAGAACTGGAAAATCCTCAAGACCGGCTATCGCGGACGTCTTACAGAACTTCCCAACCTCATTCGCACCGTCACCCGCCTCGAACTTTACCGACTCGGCTGGTAAACGCTTATGAATAACGCTCTACGTCGTCCGGCGGCTGATCAGCCCATCCTCAAACTCGAAGAAGTCCGAGAACCTCGCATCGAGGGGCTCCCCTGAGTGCGAACGACCTTTAAAGTGACCGCGCACCGCGACTCGATCGTCCTGGTGGATGACTTCCTCGATCCAGTGCCCGCCGGCTTGGATCACGCGCCTCCCGTCGTAAAACCGCGCGATCGATGAACGTCCTACGAGCGGTTCGTACCCGGGACGCTCGTAGACCGCCTCTAAGGAGAATAAGGACGGCACGGCTCCAGGATCGTCGTCGACCGTGCGGTAGTAGGTCTGTACCAGGTCGGTTGCGGGCTTCGGCATGTCGTCCTGCTGTCTCAGCTCGACAGCAGCGCTGCCGTGAAGCGTTGACCGATTAGCTCGAGCATCGACATATCGTACACCATAGTAGAGCCCTGGACTGTGAGTGTCGCGCCGCCATGTGTGTGTGGCGTCACGTCCACGATTAGGTCGACCGCTATCTCGGGCGTCTGTGGGCGGCTGAACCGCGCCTCAAGTGCTCCGAACCTATCTGTCGCCCGGGCTGGCTCCTGCAGCACGAAAATCGAGGAGTACAACGGGTTTGCGGTGCTCCTCGAGATGCCGACCGCGTTGACGATCGACGATGCCGGCACATCGGCGAACGCCTTGGCTTCGGCGAACTCTTTAGCGATCGAGTGGAGCTGTTCGTCCCCAGCTTCGACATCACGAGGATGTCTGACGATCGCCATGGCGATGGCACACTCGATCATATTCAGCTCACTCGAGAACCGCCGCGTCGATACAGGGACGCCACTCGTTCCCGTGTCATCTACTCCGATGGAGAGATAGTAAGTCTGCAGGTAGACCGCGATGGGCTCCACGCCGGTGTGGTGCGCTCGCTCGTGAACAGCACGCACTGCAACCTCCGGGATCGCAATTTTGTGACAGCGTGTCGGTGGAAATTTCATTAGTCCTACCGCCCGAGAACGTTCGTCTCGATGCGGATCACGGACGTGCGCCAAGCGAGCCGCCGCGTTATCGAGGCGCTCGGCGACCGCGAGTCGCCGCTGTTCAAGCGCGCGCCTGCGATGGACATCAACGACTGTCCCCCATGTGGTCCCGAAGTGGGCGTGTTGGCCCTGCAATAGTGCCGAGTACGCACGCGCAAAATCCCTGCGGAGGATGTCTTCCGACCAGCCGTCGAAGATCACGTGATGAATTACGATCCCGAACGAGAACCGCCCGCCTCGATTGTCGTAGACCACATGCCAGTTCTCGCCATCCTCGACTTCCAGCTGATACGCGAAGAGCGCGTCTTCGAGTGTGCCGTGCTGGACAGCTGTCAGCAGGGGGCGGCTGTTCGTCTCACCTGGTCGCACGACTTCGAGACTCCACCGCGCTCTGAGAAGGGGATGTGCTGTCTGGACCGCCTTAGCTGCTTCGAGGAGCACATCTAGGTCGAGAGCTTCCTCGCAGTCGAATCGTAGGGCGCATAGCGCGGTCACATCGTGTTCATCGAATGCCTGAGCCAGCACGAAACCTCGGAGCGTATCGTCGATCTCTGCGGATCCGAGATCGACGCGGTCTCTTTCAAGCGGCTGGTTTGGAACAGAGGAAACCATGTCCCGGATCGCAGCGACGGTCGAAGTCGGCGTCAATTGTCGTGCGTCGAAGGAGGGTAGGTTGCGGCCGAGGTCCATACCGATCCGCAGGGCGTCCAACGACGACACGCCGAGCTCAAAGAGGGTCCCTGACGAGTCAGCCAGGATGCCGTATCGCGCAAGTACCGAGGCCACCAGGTCCCCAGTTGCTGCCGAGTCCGAGGGTCTGCGTGCGAGGCGCTCCATCTCGAGCTCGTCAAACTTCCCGGTCCGGGTGGTGGGAAACGCCTGGACGCGCTCGATCCGGCGCGGTGAAATCACCGACTCTCGTGCAAACCAATCGAGCAAATCCGCCGCGTGTTCCTCGTTTGCCCGGTAGTACATTGCGAAACCTGTGGCCACCCCGTCATCGTCACGGACCGCGACCGCTCGGGCTTCGAGCAGGGGGAACGCCGCGCAGACGCCGCGCTCTAACGCGGAGACGTCGATTCGCATCCCCCGGATCTTCAACTGGCGATCAATCCGACCTGCTAGGTACAGGCGGCCATCTCGGATGTAGCCGAGATCACCGGTGTGCAGGACGCGTTTGTCCGCTTCCCCATTACTCCCTGGTCGAATGCTGAACGGGTGGTCGTAGGGGCGCCCGAGGTACCCCAGACCAACGCGGTCCCCGAGCACTACGACTTCCCCCACTTGCCCTTCCTCGCAGGGTTCCCCCGCCGGGGACTCCACGATGACTTCGGCACCTCCAACCGGTACGCCGACGGAGACACCCTCCGAGCCGACGAGATCCTCGGCGACGATGTGCTGGGCTGTGACGAAGACTGTCGCTTCCGCTGGACCGTAGCCGTTAGTGAGACGAACATCCGGCACGTGGGTTAAGAACGCTCGCATGTGACGTTCGGAGGCCTTCTCCCCTCCGGTGAGCAGATGTCGAAGTCCCGCGAAACACAGCGGGTCCTGGTCTACAAGCAGGTTGAAGACCGAAGCGGTTAGCCAGAGATGAGTCAGCCCGAGCTCGACGTAACGGCGCACGTCTTCGGGGGTGAGGACCGCGCCGTGATCGGCGAGGAGGACTGCTCCACCCCTCGTCAGCATGCTCCACAGTTCCAGCGTGAGCCCGTCCCACTGCATCGGTGCCGCCTGCAGCATCATCGTTCCGGGACCGAAGTCAGCGAGACGGCGGTCTGAGAAGAGCGTTACGCTGGCACCATGGGTGCTGATCGTGCCCTTGGGCTCCCCTGTCGAGCCGCCGGTGAAGAAGATCGTGCTCGGCTCGGCCGGGCTAAGCGTGGGTACATCGCGCGATGTTGAGTTTGGAGATGTCCCGAGTGCGAGGCGCAGAAGGAGCGCTTTGTCGACGACGACACGCGGGGCGAGCTTCGCGAGCGCGGCCGCGCGTTGTTCCTTTGAGTGCGACGGGAGCACCGTGTAGACCGCCCCGCATGACAAAATTCCGAGCAGCAATGCGACGAACGGCTCGGAGCGTGGCAGGTCGTCGATTGCGACGACGTCGCCACCGCCAACGGCCAGGCTAGCTAGATTTCTGGCGATCTGATCCGCGGTGGCAGCGACGGTCCGGTAGCTCGACGTACGGCCGCTTGAGACTACGCACGGAGCGTCGGGGTGCTTCCTCGCCCACGTGGCGAAAGCACCATGGATGTTCAGCGCGTCGTCAGCGCCGCTGGAAAGGGACACGGTCAGTCATACTAACAGGCGCACCGGCAGGTCGTTGGGTGGCAAGATTATGGCGTGGACTACGAATCACCGAGACTCATCCTGCATCCCTTCACCCCGTCCGAGGCCGCGCGGGTCATGGCAGGAGAACCTGCTGGCAACGAGGCATGGGCGCCTGACTACCCGTTTGCGGACGAAATTGATCCGCTGAGGAGCTTGGCTGCGCAGACGGGAGAAGTCGAGCATCCGTTTGCGATGTACGCGATTCGCATCCGAGAGACCAATACTGCGATCGGCGGTCTTGGTTTCTTCGGGCCGCCGAAGGATGGCACGGTCGAGGTTGGGTACGGGCTAGTGCCGTCTGCTCGCGGCCGTGGGTACGCGACCGAGGCCCTTCGCCGAGCTGTCGAGATCGCTCGAAAAGCCGGAGCGGGGCGGATTGTCGCCGATACGAGCGTGGAGAACCTCCCGTCGCAGAACGTGATGTCCAAGGTCGGCTTCATTGAGACTGATCGGTCGGAGACCCTCGTCTACTACTCGCTCGACCTCTGACGGTTGAACGCGTTTATTCAAGGGCTGACAGAACTCGGGTGCGAGTGAGCTGCGAGTAGATGCTCTGCGCGGAGATCGTGATGCTCATCCGCCTCGGCGAGGATCCGACTACGTCCATGAAGCCGCCACCGACTATGAAAAAGTCGTCCTCCGGGGTGCCGCCCGCTATGCGTCTCTGTCTGGCATGATCCCGAGGACCATCGAGGTCTGGCGTACTGCTGCCAGGGCGAGAGTGTCGGATGGCGGAGGTGCCGGAGGGGAATCGGGGGTATCGGGGGTATCGGGGCAGTCCTCTCAGATGCCTAACCTGCCTGGTCAACTTTTCTTGTTCTTCGGCACAGCCTCGGGACGCTCCTTGCGGCCACAGTCATCACGAACCGCGACTGGCCGGTCGCGGTGGCGCTCCAGGCGGGACGCCAGCGTACGAGGTTGATCCAGACGATGCGGACGCCTTGATGCGGCTTCTCCACGCTGGCGGAGGGACTCCCGGTAAACTCCTCGGGATCCTGCCGATCTTCGGCCAGGCGCAAGGCTGGCCGCCCCGCTCCCCGCAGGCATCAAAGCAGACGTGACGGCACTCACCACGCGGGATGACAACCTTTCCCACCCCTCGGAGCGGGCGTTAGATTGGCGTTAACGCGTCGGCGGGTCGCGTGCAGGTGGAGTTCATCGACGGAGTGCGCCTCGCCGTATCGCAGTCGAGGAGTCTTCTGCGTGTGGCCGCGATGTTGTGGGGGGCGCAGCTTGTTCGACCCCCATGCGCACGGCGATCGCCGTGGGACTGTATCCACAATTTGACCCGATCAAGACAGCGAAAGACGGGAAGAACGCCCTATGTCCACCATCGTGTACCTGCCCTACGCAGGAGCCGGCGCCTCCGCGTTCCGCGCATGGAGCGCACTGAGCGCTGGCCGCGCTGATAGCTTCGCCGTGCAGCTCCCGGGACGCGAGGAGCGCTTCATCGACGAGCCGCTTCGCGACGTCGCGGCCGCCGCAGTGGACGCCGTGGCGCAGATCCGCCGCGCGGTCCCAAGCGGGACGGCGATCGTCATATTCGGTCACAGCCTCGGAGCCGTGCTCGCGTTCGAGGTCGCGAGGCGGCTTGAGGAGGACGGAGAACTTCAAGTGAAGGGGCTCGTCGTCAGCGGTTCGCCGGGACCGTGGAACGGTAGGTCTGAGCTGCCCAACGTTTCCTGGACCAGTTGAATAGTTGTCTACGCGGCGAGGTTCTCGGTGATCCATGCCTGCTCGGCTTCGTTCGGGGTCCGATAGTCAAGCCCCGAGTGAAGTCGTTGTTGATTGTAACGCAGTTCGATGTACCGTGTCACGTCGCGGATCGCTTTCTCTCTTGTCGGATATTGAGAGCGTTATTCATAAGGTCTGATTCGGGCGTGTCGTTCCGAGGCATCGGCTTCCCATTCGGGAGAATAGAAGTTCCAAAGCTCGCTATTTTCGGAACGGGAAGCCGATGCGGTACGACTCTACTACAGGCCTGGATGCGGAGCAATTGACGGAGCTGATCTGTCGGATATGGCAGATTGTCACGGGGAGGGGTGAG
>NZ_PSWS01000079.1 GCF_002932875.1 Rathayibacter tritici | reverse complement strand
CACCATCGCTCAGTACACCCCGGGCGGAGCGATCGACGTTGTCATGCCGATCCCCGACTCCTCCCGCCCCGCCGCGATGCAGGTCGCGCAGAAGCTCGGGATCGCGTACCGGGAGGGCTTCTACAAGAATCGCTACGTCGGCCGGACGTTCATCATGCCGGGGCAGGCGGTCCGCAAGAAGTCGGTGCGGCAGAAGCTCAACGCGATGTCGAGCGAGTTCCAGGGCAAGAACGTGCTGATCGTCGACGACTCGATTGTGCGCGGCACCACGTCGAAGGAGATCGTCGAGATGGCGCGCGCGGCCGGCGCGAACACGGTCACCTTCGCCTCCGCCGCTCCCCCCGTGCGCTACCCGCACGTCTACGGGATCAACATGCCCTCGCGCCAGGAGCTGGTCGCGCACAACCGCCGCATCCCGGAAATCTCCGAGGCGATCGGCGCCGACCAGCTGATCTATCAGGAGGTCGCCGACATGAAGGCCGCGATTCTCGAGGGCTCGGACGTCACCGACCTCGAGACCAGCTGCTTCACGGGCGAGTACATCACCGGCACCGTCACACCGGAGTACCTCGACTGGGTGGAGCGCACGCAGCTGAGCTGA
>NZ_PSWS01000089.1 GCF_002932875.1 Rathayibacter tritici | reverse complement strand
GGAGGCAGTGCGCGAGGTGATTGATAGGTCGCGATCCGTCGCGGACGTCGCTCGAGAGCTCGGACTGGTTCCGCAGACCCTCACTAATTGGGTGGCTGCGCATCGCCGAAGCAGTGCCGGCGGCGAAGAAGAACTGACCGTTCAGGACAGGGCGCGAATAAAGGAACTCGAACGGCGGGTCCGCGAACTCGAAGAGGAAAACCTGTTTTTGGGAAAAGCATCCGCGTTCTTCGCGAAGAAGTTCCGCTAGCCGCCAAGCTCGAACTCATTCGCCGCGAAGAACGCGACCCCAGCCGCACGCTATCAATCCGCGGACTGTGCCAGGCGGTCGGCGTCAATCGATCTAGCTATGACGAATGGCGCGATCGCAAGACCTCCGCAACCGCTGAATGGCGTATAGGTATCACCGAACTCATCCGAACAGCCTTTCAGGCCTCCGATGGCACCTACGGCTACCGCCGCATCACCGCGCAGCTGGCGCGGTGGGGCCGTCCAGTCGCCCACGAGACCGTCCGCCGGCTCATGCGCGCAGCAGGACTGGAACCCTGCCAGCCCAAGCCCTGGCGGCCGGTGACCACGACCCGAGGCGATCCGACTGACAT
>NZ_PSWS01000081.1:3968-6084 GCF_002932875.1 Rathayibacter tritici | reverse complement strand
ATCTTTCGATCACTCTCGTTGTGAAGCATCGTTTTCGGTGTGGAGGCGGGGTGTGTCCGATTCTTGAGAACTCAACAGCGTGCACTATGTTCAATGCCAATTTTATACCTCGGCTCGGTCTTCGGATCGGGTTGGGATTCCTTTGGAAATTGATGTCAGCTTCCGGCTTCAGGGTCGGAGAGATGTCTTATTTGCTGGAGGTCAAACTTGACTCTTCTTCTCTTCGGGGTTGGAGGTCGTAATTTTTTTACGGAGAGTTTGATCCTGGCTCAGGACGAACGCTGGCGGCGTGCTTAACACATGCAAGTCGAACGATGAAGCCCAGCTTGCTGGGTGGATTAGTGGCGAACGGGTGAGTAACACGTGAGTAACCTGCCCTTGACTCTGGGATAAGCGCTGGAAACGGCGTCTAATACCGGATACGACCTGCCCCGGCATCGGGTGCGGGTGGAAAGTTTTTCGGTCAAGGATGGACTCGCGGCCTATCAGCTTGTTGGTGAGGTAATGGCTCACCAAGGCGACGACGGGTAGCCGGCCTGAGAGGGTGACCGGCCACACTGGGACTGAGACACGGCCCAGACTCCTACGGGAGGCAGCAGTGGGGAATATTGCACAATGGGCGAAAGCCTGATGCAGCAACGCCGCGTGGGGGATGACGGCCTTCGGGTTGTAAACCTCTTTTAGTAGGGAAGAAGGGCTTCGGCTTGACGGTACCTGCAGAAAAAGCACCGGCTAACTACGTGCCAGCAGCCGCGGTAATACGTAGGGTGCAAGCGTTGTCCGGAATTATTGGGCGTAAAGAGCTCGTAGGCGGTTTGTCGCGTCTGCTGTGAAAACCCGAGGCTCAACCTCGGGCCTGCAGTGGGTACGGGCAGACTAGAGTGCGGTAGGGGAGAATGGAATTCCTGGTGTAGCGGTGGAATGCGCAGATATCAGGAGGAACACCGATGGCGAAGGCAGTTCTCTGGGCCGTTACTGACGCTGAGGAGCGAAAGCGTGGGGAGCGAACAGGATTAGATACCCTGGTAGTCCACGCCGTAAACGTTGGGAACTAGATGTGGGGACCTTTCCACGGTCTCCGTGTCGCAGCTAACGCATTAAGTTCCCCGCCTGGGGAGTACGGCCGCAAGGCTAAAACTCAAAGGAATTGACGGGGGCCCGCACAAGCGGCGGAGCATGCGGATTAATTCGATGCAACGCGAAGAACCTTACCAAGGCTTGACATATACCGGAAACGTCCAGAAATGGTCGCCCCGCAAGGTCGGTATACAGGTGGTGCATGGTTGTCGTCAGCTCGTGTCGTGAGATGTTGGGTTAAGTCCCGCAACGAGCGCAACCCTCGTTCTATGTTGCCAGCACGTTATGGTGGGAACTCATAGGAGACTGCCGGGGTCAACTCGGAGGAAGGTGGGGATGACGTCAAATCATCATGCCCCTTATGTCTTGGGCTTCACGCATGCTACAATGGCCGGTACAAAGGGCTGCGATACCGTAAGGTGGAGCGAATCCCAAAAAGCCGGTCTCAGTTCGGATTGAGGTCTGCAACTCGACCTCATGAAGTCGGAGTCGCTAGTAATCGCAGATCAGCAACGCTGCGGTGAATACGTTCCCGGGCCTTGTACACACCGCCCGTCAAGTCATGAAAGTCGGTAACACCCGAAGCCAGTGGCCTAACCGCAAGGAGGGAGCTGTCGAAGGTGGGATCGGTGATTAGGACTAAGTCGTAACAAGGTAGCCGTACCGGAAGGTGCGGCTGGATCACCTCCTTTCTAAGGAGCATCTGGACACCGCAGGGTGTTCCAGGCGCCAGATCAAAGCGAATGTCTTTGCTGGTAGCTCATGGGTGGAACATTGAACTGGGTGCTCGTCGAGATCGTCTCGCGTCAGTACAGCCTTCGGGTTGGGAACGCGTCGGGGTGGTGGAGTCGGGTACATGCACGCTGTTGGGTCCTGAGGGACCGGGCCGGTTGCCTTCGGGTGGCGGGGTCGACTCTCTGGATCCTTTTCTCACGCCTGGGTGTGTGGGGGAGGGATACCGCCCGTATTTTGAGAACTACACAGTGGACGCGAGCATCTTTAGATTCAGGACTGCAAATCCTGAATCGAATAGATCTCG
>NZ_PSWS01000081.1:0-3588 GCF_002932875.1 Rathayibacter tritici | reverse complement strand
TCCCGCTGCTCTGATCCGGGACTTCAAATCTTGGATGAGCGGGCTCGCTGGGGTGCCTTCGGGTGGTCTTGGCGGTGGTTGTGTGTGCGACATGTTGATTTGTGGTTTCTTAAACTCATGTGATTTCAAGTTTTTAAGAGCAAACGGTGAATGCCTTGGCATCTGGAGCCGAAGAAGGACGTCGTAATCTGCGATAAGCCTCGGGGAGCTGATAAACGAGCTGTGATCCGAGGATTTCCGAATGGGGAAACCCCGCCAGGCCCCTTGTGGTGACCTGGTGACTCCCGCCTGAATATATAGGGCGGGTAGAGGGAACGTGGGGAAGTGAAACATCTCAGTACCCACAGGAAGAGAAAACAACAGTGATTCCGTTAGTAGTGGCGAGCGAACGCGGAAGAGGCTAAACCGAGTCATGTGTGATACCCGGCAGGGGTTGCATGGTCGGGGTTGTGGGACTTTTCGTCGTGTTCTGCCGAGCACGGAACGTTACAGCGCATCATAGACGAACAGGTTTGAATGCCTGGCCGGAGTGGGTGCGAGCCCCGTAGTCGAAATGGTGTTATGGCGTGAAGAGTATCCCAAGTAGCACGGGGCCCGAGAAATCCCGTGTGAATCTGTCAGGACCACCTGATAAGCCTAAATACTCCCAGATGACCGATAGCGGACAAGTACCGTGAGGGAAAGGTGAAAAGTACCCCGGGAGGGGAGTGAAATAGTACCTGAAACCGTTTGCTTACAAACCGTCGGAGCCTCCTTGTTGGGGTGACGGCGTGCCTTTTGAAGAATGAGCCTGCGAGTTAGTGCTCTGTGGCGAGGTTAACCCGTGTGGGGCAGCCGTAGCGAAAGCGAGTCCGAATAGGGCGTTTATAGTCGCAGGGTCTAGACCCGAAGCGAAGTGATCTATCCATGGCCAGGTTGAAGCGACGGTAAGACGTCGTGGAGGACCGAACCCACTTCAGTTGAAAATGGAGGGGATGAGCTGTGGATAGGGGTGAAAGGCCAATCAAACTTCGTGATAGCTGGTTCTCTCCGAAATGCATTTAGGTGCAGCGTTGCGTGTTTCTTGCCGGAGGTAGAGCTACTGGATGGCCGATGGGGCCCAAAAGCTTACTGACGTCAGCCAAACTCCGAATGCCGGTAAGTGAGAGCGCAGCAGTGAGACTGTGGGGGATAAGCTTCATAGTCGAGAGGGAAACAACCCAGACCACCAACTAAGGTCCCTAAGCGCGTGCTAAGTGGGAAAGGATGTGGAGTTGCACAGACAACCAGGAGGTTGGCTTAGAAGCAGCCACCCTTGAAAGAGTGCGTAATAGCTCACTGGTCAAGTGATTCCGCGCCGACAATGTAACGGGGCTCAAGCACGCCACCGAAGTTGTGGCATTGACATTAGTGGTAGGCCTTCGTGGTCCAGCCGTGTTGATGGGTAGGAGAGCGTCGTGTGGCGAGTGAAGCGGCGGTGTGAACCAGCCGTGGACGCCACACGAGTGAGAATGCAGGCATGAGTAGCGAAAGACGGGTGAGAAACCCGTCCTCCGGAAGACCAAGGGTTCCAGGGTCAAGCTAATCTTCCCTGGGTAAGTCGGGACCTAAGGCGAGGCCGACAGGCGTAGTCGATGGACAACGGGTTGATATTCCCGTACCGGCGAAGAACCGCCCAAGATAATCCAGTAGTGCTAAGTATCTGAATCCCTGTGATGGATCCCTTCGGGGTGAAGCGTTGGGCCTAGCGTACGACCCCGTGCTGGTGCGTTTAGCGTATTAACAGGTGTGACGCAGGAAGGTAGCCGAGCCGGGCGATGGTTGTCCCGGTCTAAGGATGTAGGGCGAACGATAGGCAAATCCGTCGTTCATGTAGCCTGAGATCTGATGGGTAGACGCAAGTCGAAATCGGTGATCCTATGCTGCCAAGAAAAGCATCGACGCGAGGTTCTAGCTGCCCGTACCCCAAACCGACTCAGGTGGTCAGGTAGAGAATACCAAGGAGATCGAGAGAATCGTGGTTAAGGAACTCGGCAAAATGCCCCCGTAACTTCGGGAGAAGGGGGGCCTGAGGCGTGAACGGACTTGCTCCGGGAGCGTTCGATGGCCGCAGAGACCAGTGGGAAGCGACTGTTTACTAAAAACACAGGTCCGTGCTAAGTCGCAAGACGATGTATACGGACTGACGCCTGCCCGGTGCTGGAAGGTTAAGAGGAACGGTTAGCCTCACGGCGAAGCTGAGAATTTAAGCCCCAGTAAACGGCGGTGGTAACTATAACCATCCTAAGGTAGCGAAATTCCTTGTCGGGTAAGTTCCGACCTGCACGAATGGCGTAACGACTTCCCAGCTGTCTCAACCGCGAACTCGGCGAAATTGCATTACGAGTAAAGATGCTCGTTACGCGCAGCAGGACGGAAAGACCCCGTGACCTTTACTATAGTTTGGTATTGGTGTTCGGTGTGGCTTGTGTAGGATAGGTGGGAGACTGTGAAGCGGGCACGCTAGTGTTCGTGGAGTCATTGTTGAAATACCACTCTGGTCACTCTGGATATCTAACTTCGGACCCTAATCGGGTTCAGGGACAGTGCCTGATGGGTAGTTTAACTGGGGCGGTTGCCTCCCAAAAAGTAACGGAGGCGCCCAAAGGTTCCCTCAACCTGGTTGGCAATCAGGTGGCGAGTGTAAGTGCACAAGGGAGCTTGACTGTGAGACTGACAAGTCGAGCAGGGACGAAAGTCGGGACTAGTGATCCGGCAGTGGCTTGTGGAAGCGCTGTCGCTCAACGGATAAAAGGTACCTCGGGGATAACAGGCTGATCTTGCCCAAGAGTCCATATCGACGGCATGGTTTGGCACCTCGATGTCGGCTCGTCGCATCCTGGGGCTGGAGTAGGTCCCAAGGGTTGGGCTGTTCGCCCATTAAAGCGGTACGCGAGCTGGGTTTAGAACGTCGTGAGACAGTTCGGTCCCTATCCGCTGCGCGCGCAGGAAATTTGAGAAGATCTATCCCTAGTACGAGAGGACCGGGATGGACGAACCTCTGGTGTGTCAGTTGTTCCGCCAGGAGCACCGCTGATTAGCTACGTTCGGAACGGATAACCGCTGAAAGCATCTAAGCGGGAAGCCGGCTTCGAGATGAGATTTCCATCCCTTCGGGGGAGAGGCTCCCAGCCAGACGACTGGGTTGATAGGCCGGATGTGGAAGACAGGACTAAAGACTGTCGGAGCTGACCGGTACTAATAAGCCGATAACTTGATAATCACTACACTCATACCGTTGTAAAGGCTGGTAGGAGTGGTCAGAGATTGCTTGCGTCCACTTTGTGGTTCCCAGAAGACGGGCACCCCGCGCGGTCCTTCGGGGCGGCTGCGGAACAATTGAAGACACGCACGGCGTGTAACCCAGATTTGACCATGCACTGCGAGGTGTGTGTGTCGCCAGGGTTACGGCGGCCATAGCGAGAGGGAAACGCCCGGTCACATTCCGAACCCGGAAGCTAAGACTCTCAGCGCCGATGGTACTGCAGGGGGGACCCTGTGGGAGAGTAGGACACCGCCGGACACCATTCACGATGGCCACCCAGAAATGGGTGGCCATCGCTGTTTAAC
>NZ_PSWS01000017.1 GCF_002932875.1 Rathayibacter tritici | reverse complement strand
CTTCGTCAGCACCGAGAGCCCGAGCACCGCGTAGAAGCCGAAGAAGTGGCCGAGGTAGAGGGTGAGCGGAGCCGATCCCGCGTGAGCGATCACGCGCACCGGCAGCGCCAGCGGACGAGAGTCGCGCTGAAGGATCAGGATCAGCAGGGCGAGTACGACCAGCGCCGTCCCCGCCGTCCGCAGCACGTCGGCCGTCGTCCCCGTGTGGGGAGTCGCGTTGAGGACCGCGAGCCACCCTGCGCCGAGCGGTGTCCCGTACCCCTGCGAGATCACCAGCTCCCCGGCCGTGTCGCTCGGCATCCCCACGCTCTCTAGCGCGCTGACGATGGCGGGGCGGCTCAGGAGGTCGCTGGCGAACCCGGCGGCCGCCATCACCGCTCCCGGAATGAGGACCGCCACGGCAGCGAGGCGTCGTCCCGAGATCAGCATCCGACCGGCGCACAGGCCGATCAGCAGATAGGTGATCCAGGTGATGGCGGGGTAGAAGCCCGTGAAGAAGACCGTCTGGAGGAAGTCGTGCGGATTTTCGAACGACGGCGACGCGACCGGCCCGTCCGGCGACGTGGTCCGCGCCCAGAGGATGAGGTGCGGTCCGGCCACCGTCAGGACGGCCGCCATGATCACGAGGACCGCAGTGGGCAGCCAGAGCACGAATGCCACGGCGACCAGCGCCACCCCGTAGTAGGCGAGGACCATCACGATGATCAGCGGGACAGCCCCGAGGACCAACCCGATCACCGCGATGATCAGGCCCCGGACGGCGACGGACACGCACGCGGCCAGCGGTCGACCCGCTGTCAGCAGGCTCCGAGTCGTGATCGCCACGCTCACACCGCCGAGAACCGCGAACATCGTCGAGGGGAATCCCGTGACGACCTCCTGGAACGGTCCCGGGTGCCTGGTCGTCAGCAGGTGCTCCGCGAACATCCCGATCAGGGCGAGGAACCGCGCGATGTCCAGCGCAATGATCCGTTCGGGTCGCCAGGGGGTACCGGAGGGCTTGGCCAGTGTGGTCAAGCGGGTCGCGAGCGACATGAAGCGGTTCCTTTCGACGCCTGCCACACTGCCCGTCGGCCCCCCGATCGCGCGTCGGCCGCTCGGCTCGCCATGATCGACCCAGCGGACGAGTTCAGTCGACCCGGAGGCTCACGCGCGTGTCTCCGGCGCCACCTCGCGGCGTCTCGCGCCGCGTCCCGCGCCGATCGCCATCACAACGAAGGCTGAGTGCCGTCGAACCTCGAGTTCGGGGTTCTAGACAGCATTCAGCCTTCGTTATGACGACGTCTCGCCCGCGTCTCGGGTGCGGACTCGCTACCTCAGCACTTGTCCGCCTTGGTGTAGGTGACGTAGTCGTCGTCGTTGCCCGCGTTGTACCCCGCGGCGTCCACCACATCCGTGTTGACCACCGTGTCGCCGTGGTAAAGGGTTCCGTCCTTCGAGAGGAAGTAGTTCCCGGCCAGCGGCGTCGAATCGTTGGCGACGCCGGTGTGCTCGCTACCCGGTCCGTCACCGTTCGCGATGTAGGCCTTGCCGTCTGTGGCGACGTAGGCGACGTAGTCGGTGCTGCCGCCGGTGTTGTAGCCGGCCGCCTTCTTGACATTGTCGGCCACCTTGGTGTCGCCGTGGTACAGCGCTCCGTCCTTCGAGAGGAAGTAGTTCCCCTGCAGTGGGGTCGAATCCTTCGGGGCCGCCTTCTCGCCGCCGGGTCCGTCCCCGCTGGCGAGCCAGGCCTTTCCGTCGGTCTTGACGTAAGCGACGTAGTCGTTACTGCCGCCGGTGTTGTACCCGGCCGCGCGCTTCACGTCACTGAATACCTTCGTGCCGCCGTGGTACAGCGACCCGTCCTTCGAGAGGAAGTAGTTGCCGGCCAGAGGTGTCGAGTCGGCAGGGGCGGCCTTCTCTCCTCCGGGCCCGTCTCCCTGCGCGAGCCAGGCCTTGCCGTCCGTCGTGACGTAGGCGACGTAGTCGGTGCTGCCTCCCGTGTTGTAGCCGGCTGCCTTCTTGACGTCACTGGCCACCACGGTGTCGCCGTGGTAGAGCGTGTTGCCCTTGAGGAAGTAGTTCCCCTGGAGGGGAGTCGCGTCACCGGGGACGCTCGAGTACTTCCCTCCGGGACCGTTCTTGTTCGCGACGTACGCCCCATCGGACTTGAGGGCGGTTTTCACCGGCGCGCTCGCCGAGAGAGAGTCCGACGTGGCGCTGAAGGTGCTGTCACCGCCGCGGGCGGGAACCGTGATGTCCGGCAGGGTGATGAGCCCGTCGGTTCCCGTCGTCCGTGAGACGGAGGTCGAGCGGTCCGCGAACGTGTAGCCGTTCGCGAGCTTGACGGTGACGACCTTGCCCGGGTCGGCGGTCGAGCCGTCGGTGGTGCGTTTCACCTGCACGCCGGAGATTGTGCCGCACGCCGTGCCGCTGTAGGAGGTCTGCGTGAAGGTCAGGGTCGGCCCGCCGGACGCTGCGGCGGCGGGGGTGGCCATCGAGACGGCGACGACGGGGACCGCCCAGGCGGTTCCCTTCACCAGGGTCCGGCGGTGCACGCCGTCCCCGGCGGGAATGCTCCAGCCGTCATCGATGCGGATCTCGTGCGGGGTGTAGGGGGTCTGGTCGTTCATGGGCGCCTCCGGGGGAGTGTGGACGGATGTGGACGGCCCTCATGGTTCTGGCCGCGCCCGCCGAAGCAGAAGCGAGGACGATCCGAACCGGAGGTTTCGGCGCGGAGGTCCGGAAGTCTGGACCTCCGCGGCCGTCCGTTCCCGACACTGATGGCTTGACCTCCCTCAGCCACCTGCCCTCCCGCCGCCCCCGCGAGTCGGCGCCGACCCGTCCCCCCGACCCGGCCGCCTCCGACCCGGCCGACTCCGACTCCGACTCCGCCGACTCCGACTCCGCCGACCGAGAGTTCGCCGAGCGCGGAGTCGTCGCCGAGGGAACCACCGCCCGCGACTGGCTGCTGCGCCACGGCGTCACCGTGTCTGCCAGCGGCGGCTATCTCCGCCTCTTCGCCGACGCCATCTGCTCCCGCGAGCTGACCCTGCGGCGGGTCTGGCACACCGCTCGTGAGGTCGAGCGCCGGGGCCGAGCGGGCGGCGCCGTCATCAGCTTGCTCGTCGAGGGCTCCCTCACCCTGCGGGACGACGCGGGCGCGGAGCGGGAGGTCGCCACGGGAGGCGGCTTCGTCCTCTGGTCCGATTCCTCGGTCGCCGCGATCAGCCGAGGCCGGTGCGGAACGGTCGAGGTCGCCGTGAGCCGCGAGATCCTCGAGCGCTTCTTCGCCTGGGCCGACGCCGGCGCGACGGTCATCCCCCAGGGCTTGACGACCGCGCGCATCCTCCTCGCCGCTGCCACCACGGCGTTGACGGGTCCGCTCGCCCCACGAGATCCCGCCTGGGATTCGATCTGCAGCATGATCGCCAGCGGTATCAGCGCTCTGCTGGCCGAGGTCGGCCCGGCGCTGCTTCCCTCTGCTCCCGTGACAGCCGTGCGCCTCCTGCGCCGCGCCCACGTCGCGATCGAGCGTCATTGCCGCGACGCCTCCTTCGATGTCCGCTCTCTCGCCGAAGAGCTCTCGGTCTCGATGACGACCCTGTACGCCGCGTTCGAACATTCGCCCTGCACGCCGGCCCAGGCGATCCGTTCGG
Organism: Rathayibacter tritici; assembly: GCF_002932875.1. Classification (GTDB taxonomy): domain Bacteria; phylum Actinomycetota; class Actinomycetes; order Actinomycetales; family Microbacteriaceae; genus Rathayibacter; species Rathayibacter tritici. Next base: position 2,789 of record NZ_PSWS01000017.1, on the reverse strand, counting down.
CCAGGGTCGGCCTCGCCCGGCGGATGCTCGACCACCGCGTCTCACCGACCGCGGCGGATCGGGAGGCGGTCGCCGAGCTCGCCGGTTTCCTCTCGGCGCCCGCGATGTCGAAGGCTCTGCGGGCGGATCGGCGCAGGAGAGGAGGGTGACGACGTGGCCGGCGTCGTCGGCTCGACTAGTCCGGCATGGTGCAGACCCGCGCGCTGAGCAAGAGGCCGTCGCTGTGTGCCGTGATCAGCCCGGTTCCGCCGGTGGCAGGTACCAGGATCGCGGGGAGGGTGACGAGCCCTGTGGAGTCGGCTATCGCCGCGCAGGTGGTCGAGCCGGTGGCGAAGGTGAAGCCGCCGGAGAGGGTGGCGGTGACGATGCTGCCCCGGGCGGGTCGGCATCCGTCGATGGTGCGACGGAGTTGCACGCAGGAGATGGTCGTGCAGGCGGGGCCGCCGTAGGAGACCTGAAGGAAGGCCATCGAGGGCCGCAGCGACGAGGCGGCGGCCGGAGCGGACACGGTCACCGCGACCACCGGAGTGGTCCAGTTGTGCTCGGTCATCGCGATCGGCCGTGCGTCCACGGTGCCGGTGAGAGAGCCAGGCAGTCGAGCGAGAGAAGGGCGTTGATGTCGGATGTGTACAGCATGAGTTCCCCTGCCTAGTCGAGCATCGCGAGAGCCGCGAAGTTTCGTCAGCTTAGCTCGCGAGGAGGGTGGGGAGTGGCGCCAATGTTCCGAAATAAGCTGCCGATCGTGCCGGAATGTGCCAGTGAGGCGGTCATCACGCGACTTTCAGGTCGCTATCGGCTGCTCACTGCGGTGCCTGCAAACAGAGATTCCCAGATCAGTATGGCGAGATGCCCATTTAGGTATGGCGACCGTGTTCTACCGACAATCTCGGCCGCGATCGTCGTGTCGCCGTGGAGCGTGCGATGCGAGGAATGTCCCGCCGCGATCGGGAGGATTCCGCGGAGAAGTCGGGAAGTCTCGACAGGCGGAGGCGTCCTGCGCCGACACTGAGGGCTTGATCACCCGCAACCCGCAGCAGGAGCGCACCTCGCGCCCATCCCGCACGGCACCGTGTGCGCGCGGTGAGGGGAGTCATCCCAGCGAACGAGGAGTCGTGGCCGAGGGGATCGCGGCTCGGGACTGGCTGCTCGGCCACGGCGTCACCGTCACCTCCGGCGGAGGGTATCTCCGCCTTGCCGCTGATGCCCTCTGCGCTGAGGAGATGACAATGAGGCGGATGTGGCACACCGCCCGCGAGTTCGAGCGCCGCGGACGGGCAGGAGGCGCCGTCATCGGCCTGCTCGTCGAGGGCTCGCTCACGCTCAGCGGAGGCGCCGAGGGCATGCACCGCGAGGTCGAGGAGGGCGGCGGTTTCGTGCTCTGGTCCGCGGCATCGCTGAGCGCGATCAGTGGTGGGCGCTGCGGCACGGTCGAGGTGTCGGTGGGTCGAGACACCCTGGAGCGCTTCTTCTCCTGGAGCAGCGTCGGCGCCTCCGTCATCCCCGCCGGTCTCGCCACCTCCAGGATACTCGTCGCCGCCGCGAGTGCGGTACTGAGCGGTTCGCTGCAGACGAGAGACCCGGCGTGGAGTTCCGTCTGCGGCATGATCGGCAGCGGCGTCAGCGCGCTGCTGGCGGAGCTGGGACCGCCTCTGCTGCCCTCGGCGCCGGTCTCCGCTGCGCGGCTCGTGCGTCGGGCGCACACCGTGATCGAGCGCGGCTGTACCGATGCCGCGTTCGACGTCCGGACCCTCGCGACGGATCTCGCCATTTCCGTGACGAGGCTGTATGCCGCGTTCGAGTACTCGCCTCGCACGCCGGCGCAGGAGATCCGCTCCGCCAGAGTGCGACTCGCCCGACGGATGCTCGACCATCGGCCGGCACCGACCGCGGCGGACCAGGAGGCCGTCGCTGAATTGTCGGGCTTCGCCTCGGCCGAAGCGATGACGAGGGCGCTCCGAGCGGAGCGCAGTCACGGGCGGTGAGGCGGCTCGTTCGCGATAAAGCCTGTGCCGGGGATGGGCAGGTGGGCGCGGTGATGGAGAAAGGGCAGGTCTACTCGTCAACCGAGTGGTCACCGCGCACTCTCGCGTGATCATGGCTCAGCGTTCGAGGTGGTGGTGATGGTGATTGGATATCGGTGATCCGTCGGGTGCCGGGCGTGATGCCCGACACCCGACGGTGTCCGATGCTTTTCTCTCGTACAGCTCAACCAGCCTGTGGTGGTGGCGTTGTCTCGAAGACCTCTTTCTGCGCGGTACGGCTTGGCTAGCTGCGAAGCGGTACCTGTTTGATCACTGACAGGCGGGAGCTACAACGTACGTGGCGGTATCCGTACCATTCGGAACGACAATTCCAAACGCGGAGGACACGTTGTCTTCCATTTTGTCGTTCTTGTAGTAAAGTGCTCCGTCGGTAGTGAGGAAGTACTGCGCCCCAGCGGCGGTCTTCGGGTTGGGCACGGTGTACTGGGTCGGCGTGCCGCTGCCCGCAACGCCATAGGCCACGCCGTCAGAGACGTAGGTCGCGGTGTCCGTTCCGTTGGGAACGACGATTCCGAAAGCCGAGCTGACGTTCTTGGCGATGAACGTACCCTTGTAGTACAGGGAGTTGTCGCTGGTGATGTAGTACGACGCCCCGACGGCGGTCTTGATTGTCAGGTCCTTCTTGTTGGAGTCCTGAATAACGACCTTGAGGCTTATGCAAAATACGATTGATCGAGATGGATTTGCGCGTGTCGGTCACGAATAACACCGGCTAATCCGCTTTGATTGAAGAGCAGCCTCTAACAG
>NZ_PSWS01000064.1 GCF_002932875.1 Rathayibacter tritici | reverse complement strand
CGCCCGTCCCTCCCTTGTTCCGACCGTGCTCGGCTCGATCGGCGTCGCACTGCTCGGGATTCTGCTGCTGCTCGTGCTGGCCTACGTCGTGCTGGGGCTCGGCGTCAGCGCAGCGGCGGTCTGCGCGGTGATCGCCCTCGTCCCGCTCACTGTGGTGCTCCTCGGCGTCCGCTGGGTCGACCGCTGGGAGCCGGAGCCGCCACTCGGCCTCTGGTTCGCGTTCCTGTGGGGCGCGGCGGGGTCCGTCGCGATCGCACTCCTGGTCGACCTCGGCGTGCAGATCGCGGTCTACGCCTCGGGCCGGCAGCCGAGCGGATCCGACCTCGTCGGCGCCGTGATCCAGGCGCCGCTTGTGGAGGAGAGCGCCAAGGGACTCGGTGTCCTCCTCGTGCTGCTGATCTGGCGCCGCACCTTCGACGGCCCGGTCGACGGCGTCGTCTACGCGGCCGTCGTCGCATCCGGGTTCGCTTTCGTCGAGAACATCCTCTACTTCGGCAGCGCGCTGGTCGAGGGCGGCTTCGATTCGCTCGCCGTCACCTTTTTCCTCCGCGGAGTGCTCTCGCCGTTCGCGCACGTGCTGTTCACCGCCTGCACAGGTGCCGCGCTCGGCTTCGCCTCGAACCGTCCGGCAGCCGCGCGCGTCCCGATCGCCCTGCTCGGTCTGGCGCTCGCCGCGTTCCTGCACGGCCTGTGGAACGGCTCGTCGTTCCTGGTGTCCGACTGGTTCGGTTTCTACGGAGTGGTGCAGGTGCCGTTGTTCGCGGTTGCCGTGGTCGTCGTCGTGCTGCTGCGCAGGCAGGAGCGGCGTGTGACGCTGGCGCGGCTCGACGATTACGCCCGTGCCGGCTGGTTCTCGCCCGCTGAGGTGCGGATGATCGGCACTGCGGAGGGGCGGCGCACCGCCGCGCACTGGGCCCGGAGCGCGGGCGGTGACCGGCCGCGCGCGATGCGGGACTTCCTCCGCGCGGCGACGCGGCTCGCCCATCACCGGCAGCACCTCGTGCTCGGCCGGGGTGGGCGCACCGGCGAGGTGGACGAGCGCGTCCTGCTCGAGGAACTCGTCGCTCGCCGGGCCGCGCTGACCCGCTGAGCCGCGTAGGCCCCGCTGAGCCGTGCAGGCCCGGCTGAACCGTGCGCAGGCCCGCTGAGCGTCAGGCGGAGTCGCGCCGCACCCGCCGCTCGCCGGCCGTCACCGGCACGCCGAGCCGGTTCTGCGCGGGCGGCAGCGGGCAGTTGTAGTGCGGCGAGAACCCGCACGGCGGGATGTAGGCGCGGTTGAAGTCCAGGAGCACCGGGCCTGGCGTGCCCGCATCCGCTGCGCCGCCGATCCGCTGCACCACGAGGAAGCGGCCGACAGGGTAGCTTGCGAGGTCAGGGTCGTCGCTGCGGTTGGTCGGGTCGCCGAACGGCACGAGCAGTGTGCCGCCGTCGTCGAACGCCGCCACCGTGTACTCCTGGGCGCGGCCGTCCTCCACCAGCGAGAAGATGATGTCGCCGGGAACGACCAAGTCCCGGGTCGCCCCGTTGTCGCGCAGGTGCTCGAACGGAACCGTGCGGTCCTCGCTCACCGGCTCGAACCACGCCTCGAGCACCCAGGCGGCGTCGAACGGGAAGGTCTCGATGGCGTCGAACGAGCGGATGCCTGCCGAGGCGGCGTCCCACACCCGGTAGCCGTATTCGGGCTCGCCGGTGTCGAGGTTCTCGCGGCGCATGCGGGTCAGGGTGGCGGAGGGACCGTAGCCGGCCAGCGCTTGCTCGTCGTCGACGCTCTCGCCGGGCTCGAGCCAGCGGGTCTCGACGAGGGCGAGGTCGCCGCGGGGTCCGGTGACGCGTTCGACGCGTCGGGCGAGCCACGACTCCCAGCCGGCGCGCGCCGCCTCCGTGAGGTCGACTGAGGCGCGGGAGGGTGCAGTGACGCTGCTACTCGGAGTGGTCATGCGGCCTGCAACGCGGAGCCGGTCGGTTCTGTTCCCGGCAGGACCCCGGCGCGCCCGGTAGGACTCGGGCGGTAGGAGGACGCGGTCCGTGGGCCCGGAACGAGAAAGAGTTCGACGCCCTGCGGCAGCGGCAGGGCCGGCTGCTCGGACGGGGCGTCGAACTCTTCGTGAGAAAAAGGATGCTCCTCGGTCGCGCCGAGCGCAAGAGGTAGTCGGATCCCGCATGCCACGCAGGCCGCCGTCGAACGCTCGGTAGACTGGACCGCCTCTTTTCCCGCGGCCTTCGGAGCGCATCCCGCGCCTCCCGCCCCGCGGCGGCGGATCCACGGAAGGCGGACGATGACGGACGGCAGTACGCTCCAGGGCACCGAGCTCTCTCGTGAGCGCGAGTACGTGGCGGCGCTCTACGCGCGCCTCGACGAGCTGATCGCCCAGACCCGCGAGGCGCTGGACACCGTCCGCATCGAGAGCGTCGGCGGCAACCATCAGAGCCGCTCCGAGCGCGACGCCTATGCACGGCTCTACGAGGACCGCCTCCGCTCGCTCACCGGCGCCGACGACCGCCTCGCCTTCGGCCGGCTGACTCTGGCCGATGGCGACTCCGAGCACCGCTACATCGGCCGCATCGGGCTGCGCGACGAGGAGCAGGACACGCTGCTGCTCGACTGGCGCGCCCCCCAGTCGGCCGCCTTCTACCAGGCCACCGCGGCCCGCCCGATGGGAACCCGGGCGCGGCGCCACCTCACCACTCGCGGGCGCGAGGTCCTTCGCTTCGAGGACGAGGTCTTCGACGAGGAGCTGCTGCGCGAGGGGACCGTGCTGCAGGGCGAGGGGGCTCTCATGGCGGCCCTCGGTGCGCAGCGCACCGGTCGGATGCACGACATTGTCGCGACCATCCAGAGCGAGCAGGACCGCATCATCCGCTCCGAGTTGCGCGGCGTGCTCGTCGTGCAGGGTGGACCCGGCACCGGCAAGACAGCGGTCGCCCTGCACCGCGCCGCCTACCTGCTCTACTCCTACCGCGACCGGATCGCCTCCTCCGGCGTGCTCGTCGTCGGGCCGTCGCGCTCCTTCCTCCGCTACATCGAGGCGGTCCTGCCCTCGCTCGGCGAGACGGGCGTCGTCCTCGCCACGCTCGGCCAGCTCTACCCGGGCCTCGACCTCGTCGATGAGGATGTGCCGGCGGTCGCGCGCGTGAAGGGCTCGGCGCGGATGGCGGAGCTGCTCAAGCGTGCCGTCCGCTCCCGCCAGGTCGTCCCGGCCGAGGTGCAGCTGCTCGATGTCAACGGCGAGAAGCTGCGCCTGGAGCCCCAGGACGTGGAGCGCGCGATCACCCGCGCCCGCGACTCCCGCAAGCCGCACAACGAGGCCCGGGTCACCTTCGTCAAGACGCTGCTCTCGCAGCTGACTCGGCAGCTCGCCGACCAGTTGCGCCGCCACGGCAGCACGGTCGACGAGGCCGACGAGGCGGTGCTGCGCGAGGACGTCCGCACCGCGTACGACGTGCGCGTCGCGCTGAACACGGCGTGGATCCCGCTCACCCCCGAGAAGCTGCTGCAGGATCTCTTCGCTCGCCCGAACTGGTTCGCCACCCTCACCCCGCGCTGGAGCGCGGAGCAACGCTCGCTCCTGCGCCGTGACCGCGACGCTCCCTTCACGGTCTCGGATGTGCCCCTGCTGGATGAGGCCGCGGAACTGCTCGGCGCCTACGACGACCATGCCGACGCGTCGAAGAAGGCCGAGAAGGAGCAGCGCCGCCGCGACATCGAGAACGCGGAGGCGGCCATCCGCAACATGGGAGTCGACGGACTCGTCAACGCCAAGGACCTCGCGGCCGGGTTCGCCGAGCGCTCCGTGCTCGGCACCACCGCTGAGCGGGCCGCGGCGGATCGCACCTGGACCTACGGCCACATCGTGGTCGACGAGGCGCAGGAGCTCTCGCCGATGCAGTGGCGGGTGCTGTTGCGTCGGTGCCCCATGCGCTCCTTCACGATCGTCGGCGATGTCGCGCAGGCGTCCGGAGCCTCCGCCGCGTCGAGCTGGGACGCCGCGCTGCGCGACACCTTCGGCCGCCAGGGGCGCGGAGTGGAGGCGGCGCCGTGGCACCTCGAGGAGCTGACGGTCAACTACCGCACGCCGGCGCAGATCGTCGCGTTCGCTGAGCGGACGGCGCGCGAGAACGGGCTCGAGATCACTCCGGGCGAGGCCGTGCGCTCCACCGAGTGGCCGGTGCGGACGATTCGCGACCGCGGTGACGCGAGCCTTCCCGAACGCGTGCTCGCGGCCGTGGTCGAGGACCGGGCGATCGAGGCGGAGGGAACCCTCGCGGTCATCGCGCCCGACGACGTCCTCGCCGCGGTAGCCGAGCGCCTCGGGGAGCGGTTCGGCCGGGAGGTCGGCCGCGGAGCGTCCGGGCTCGACCGCGCGATCGCCGTGCTCTCGACGAACGACGCCAAGGGGCTCGAGTTCGACTCTGTGATCATCGCCCGCCCGCGCCTGATCGCGCAGGCCGGCGAGCGCGGCGCCGCCTCCCTTTACGTGGCGATGACCCGGCCGACGCAGCGCCTCACCCTGGTCGAGTGAGCGCCTCCAGCCCGCTCCCAGACTCCGCCCCCGGGCGCCGTAGGATCGAGGCATGAGCAGCGAGAACCTGACTAAGCCCGAGCTCGACGCACCTGAGGGCCCGGCGCCCGACACTCTCGTCGTCGAAGACATCGTCGTCGGTGACGGCGCCGAGGCGCAGCCCGGCTCGACCGTCGAGGTGCACTACCTCGGCGTCGAGTACGACACGGGTGACGAATTCGACTCCTCCTGGAGCCGTCACCAGTCGATCAACTTCCCCCTCAGCAACCTGATCCGCGCCTGGCAGCAGGGGATCCCGGGGATGAAGGTCGGCGGCCGCCGCAAGCTGGTCTGCCCGCCCGCGCTGGCCTACGGCCCAGCCGGTGGCGGGCACCCGCTCTCCGGCAAGACCCTGATCTTCGTGATCGACCTGCTCGGCACCCGCTAGCCCGAGCCCGCGAAGAAGGCGCAGCTCCTAGCGGGGCTGCGCCTTCTTCACGCGGTCGACCAACTCCCGCCAGGCACCGTCGAGCTCGGTCTCGCCGAGGCGGACGTGGTGGGTCTGCACGCGGATCTCGTAGACGAAACGGTCGGCGCTGGCGGGGGAGTCACCGTCAGCGTCATCCCAGGGGAGCGAGCCGAGCAGGTCGTGCCAGGCTCGCTCGTCGGGCTGCTGTTCCACGTCGACCCGCCACTCGCGACGGAGACCGGCGAATCCACCGCTGCGCGACACAATGACGTCCATGAGCGCGATGTTACTCTCCGTGGGCCAGCAGCTGGCCCGACGTCACTCCGGCAGCGCGACGCCCACGGTTGTCCAGCCCCGGCGCACCGCGTCCTCGACGTCGGAGTCGGCGCCGTAGCGCGCCGAAGCAGCCGTCACGGTGAGCGCTGCGAAAGCCGCGAAGTCGGCCGTCGCCGTGAGGACCCCGCCGGTGAGGACGTCGTACCACACCTGACCCATGCGCTCCCAGGCGCGGCCACCGAGCGTGGTCGCCGCGACGGCGAACGCCCGGTTCGGGATGCCGGAGTTGATGTGCACTCCGCCGTTGTCCTCGTCGGTCTCGACGTAGTGAGCCATCGACCCCGGCTGCGGGTCGGAGCCGAGCACGTCGTCGTCGTACGCGGTCCCGGGGGCGAGCATCGACCGCATCGCCGTGCCCTGCACGTCGTCGGTGAACAGGCCCTCGCCGATCAGCCAGCTCGCGTCCCTCGCGCTCTGGTCTGCGCCGAACTGCTCCAGCAGCGTGCCGAAGACGTCCGAGATCGACTCGTTCAAGGCGCCCGACTGACCGCGGTAGACCAGGTTGGCGGTGGAGGCAGTGATCCCGTGCGTGAGCTCGTGTCCGATCACGCTCGGCGAGACCGTGAAGCGGCGGAAGACCTGCCCGTCGCCGTCTCCGAAGACCATCCGTGAGCCGTCCCAGAAGGCGTTGTCGTACTCATGGCCGTAGTGCACCGTCGCGTCCAGCGGTAGCCACGCGTCATCGATGGAGGCACGGCCGTACGCCTTCTGCAGGAAGGTGGACATCGCACCGAGGCTGTCGTACGCCTCATCCGCTGCGGTGTCGCCGAGCGGCGGCTCACCTTCTCGGCGGATAACGGTGCCGGGCAGGGTCTGCGTGTTTTTCGCGTCGGAGATGGTGCGCTGGAGCGCCTGCGGGCTGGTGCGCGTCGACCGTGTCGCCGACGCGGTCGGCGCTCGATGGCCCGGTTCGTCTGGGCGGTCGCGGCGGAAGGGCAGGTCCTGCTGGAGGGAGCGGCTCGCAGCCTGTGCTGCCCTGGCGAAGGCGGGATCTTCGAGCTGAGAGATGCGGACGAGAAGGTACGGTGGCACGGCAGCGCATTTCATGGGGTGATCTTCCCACTGACCGCCGACAAGGTCATGAGTGTGTCGCTACGCGCCCGGTCCCTGAGCTGAGCGAGCGATAGCGTGGGCGCCACGAGCAGTTTCCACGGACCCGGGGTGCTGCCCCGAGGATGACGAGGGCGGACATGGGCATCATCACGCGGGCTTTTTCGGCAAGCGCGACATGAATCCCGCTCTCCCGCCGGGCCAGTACCTCGAACGCGACTTCCCCGTGCTCTCGGTCGGGCCCACCCCGAACATTCACCAGTGGGCTCTCTCGATCGATGCCGGTCCGGCCGGCGTCCGCCGCTGGAGCTGGGAGCAGTTCGCCGAACTCCCGCACGAGGACGTCCGCACCGACATCCACTGTGTGACGCGCTGGTCGAAATTGGGCACGAGTTGGCGCGGAGTGTCGGTCGACACGCTCCTGGAGGGACTCGAGAGCGACGCCGGCTTCGTCATGGCGCACAGTTTCGGCGGCTACACGACTAACCTCCCGCTCGCCGAGATCCGCGGCGGGAAGGCCTGGATCGCCACCGAGTTCGAGGGGAAGCCGCTCGCGGCCGAGCACGGCGGCCCCGCCCGCCTGCTGGTGCCGCACCTCTACTTCTGGAAAAGCGCGAAGTGGGTGCGGACGCTGCGCCTGATGCCCGGCGACGAGCCCGGCTTCTGGGAACAGAACGGCTACCACCTGCACGGAGATCCGTGGAAAGAAGAACGCTACTGGTGATCTGGATGCAGGCGCTGGCCGAGTCGGCCGCCCCGCTCACGCCCACCTCGCGCCTGATCGTGCTCCACGTGCCCCGCTGGCCGGGCCACCTCGCCGGGCAGCACCTCGACGTTCGCCTCACCGCTCCCGACGGCTATCAGGCGAGCCGCTCGTACTCGATCGTCTCGGATCAGGACGGTCGACTCGCGGTCGACCTCGATTCCCCGACGGACCGCACCGTGTCCTGGCCCGTTACCGCGACGGAACCGTCGACGCGATCGATCGAGTTCCCCAACGGCGAAGGCCAGTCGATCCCGGTCGATGACCCGTTCTGGTGGTCGAAGGACTCGCATCTCACGGACAGCCCGTGGGGTATGACCGACAACGTCACGATGCCCTTCTGGGGAACGACATTCGGCGGAGCGGGCGTGAGCTACATCGTGGACGCGGACACGGACATCGGCACCCAGGTCGCTTTCGCTGCACAGAACGAGCGGTTGTCCGCCTCCGCCGAGCACTCCTTCGACAGCACGCGGAGGACATCGACGTTCCGAGTCACGATGGCCGCGACGGACGGGAATCCCGTCGCAGCGGCGCAGGACTACCGCCGCCTTCTTCTCTCCCGGGGAGGAATCACGACACTCGACGAGAAAATCGCTGCGAATCCGCAGACGCGCAAGCTCCTCGGCGCAGTGCACGGATATCTCTGGGGAGACGGTGACGACCCGACGATCGTCAGCCGATTGAAGGAGCTCGGCATCCAGAACGCATGGCTCGGCTACAACGCCGATGTCGCGTCGATGAGTTCGTCCACGGTCCAAGCGGTGACGGACGCCGGCTACCTCGCAGCGCCGTACGACTCCTGGGAGAACGCGCAGGATCCGTCATCGTCCGACAGCTCGTCGAGCGTGTGGCCGGGAGACATCTGGCCGAACGGCTGCGTGACGGACGAGAACGGCGACCGTCGTGAGGGGTTCGCCGGCCGAGGATGCACCCTGAGTACCTCGGCGATGGCGAACGCGGAAGCGGACACGGGCGTGCTCACCGATCGCGTCCGGACCATGACCGCGAACAACGTCCCGTCCTACTTCCTCGACGTCGATGCCACGGGGGACCTGGCACACGACGTCACGCCCGCTCATCCGCAGACTGAGGCGCAGGACCGTAAGAACCGCATCGATCGCCTGGAGAAGCTCGCGGCCGGAGGATTCTCCGACGGGAAGCCGCTCGTCGTCGGCTCCGAGAAGGCGGAGTGGTGGGCGAACCCTGCGCTCGCCTTCTCGCACGGCTCGAGCACCCCGATCTCGAACGGCATCTGGACGCTCCAGAAGGACAAGAAGCAGTGGGGCGGCTACTGGCCCGCCAAGCGTCCGGCCTTCTTCTTCACGCCCGTCGCGCTGTCCGATGCGCTGGCGAAGGAGATGGTGGATCCCCGCTTCCGCGTGCCGCTCTACGAGACTGTCCTCCACGATTCCGTCGTGTCGACCGACCGATGGGAGATGGGTCTCTACAAGTTCGAGGGATGGGAGAAGGAGCGCATCCTCAGCACGCTGCTGACCAACACTCCGGCGATGCTCGCGCTGGATCATCGAGTCCTCGATGAGCACGGCCAGCAGATCGCCGCGATGCAAGCATTGAGGCTTATGCAAAATTGGTTTTTTGCCGAGTGAAAAAGATGAGTCCGCGGACGGCGTTGAAGGCATCTCGGAAGGTGCGCAGTGGCCGCCGGTAGTCGGTGTGGAATATC
>NZ_PSWS01000039.1 GCF_002932875.1 Rathayibacter tritici | reverse complement strand
CGCCGCCTCCACGCCGGTTGCGAAGTCGACGCCAGAGAAGGTCTCGCCGACGTCGAAGGCGGAGCCGTCGCGGTTGTAGCTGCGGTGGTCCTCCGGAGCGAAGGTGGTCTCGGTCGTGTACCGGCCGCTGAGCAGGCCGGAGGCGAGCGGGACGCGGGCGAGGATGCCGACGCCGGCCTCGCGGGCGGCGGGCAACACCTCGTCGAGCGGCTTCAGGCGGAACGCATTCAGGATGATCTGGACGCTCGCGACGTTCGGGCGGGCGATCGCGGTGAGCGCCTCCTCAGTGCGCTCGACCGAGACGCCGTAGGCCGCGATCGCGCCCTCGGCCACGAGGGTGTCCAACGCGTCGTAGACCGCGTCGTCGGAGTAGACGGAGGTGGGCGGGCAGTGCAGCTGCACCAGGTCGAGGGTGTCGACGCGGAGGTTCGCGCGCGAGCGGTCGGTCCAGGCGCGGAAGTTCTCGAGCACGTAATTCGCGGGGATCTGCTCGGCGCGACGGCCCATCTTCGTGGCGACGACGACCTTCGCGTCCGGATGCGCTGCGCGGTAGGCGCCGATCGTGCGCTCGCTGCGGCCGTCGCCGTACACATCCGCGGTGTCGAAGAGGGTGACCCCCGACTCGACGGCGGCGTCGAGCACGGCGAGCGCGTCGGTCTCGGCGACGTCCCCCCAGTCGGCACCGAGCTGCCAGGTTCCGAGGCCGACGACGGAGACAGGGGCGCCGGTGCGTCCGAGGATTCGAGTGTCCATTGCTCCACCGTAGGTGCCGCCCGGGGAGCGGCGGACCCCCTTGCGCGTGCCCTAACGTCGAGGGCATGTCCCTCCTCGTGCTCGGTAGCGCCAACCTCGATCACGTCCACCGGGTCGCCCGCATCCCTGGGCCGGGAGAGACGGTACTCGCCCTCGACGCGCGCACTTTCCCCGGCGGCAAGGGGCTGAACCAGGCCGTCGCGGCGGCCCGCACCCAGCCGGGCACCGTCTTCGTCACGAGCCTCGGCCACGACTCCGCGGGCGACGAGCTCGCCGCAGTCCTCGACGCCGAGCCCCTGGAGCTGCGCGCGCGCCGAGGAGACGTCCGTACCGGCACCGCCCAGATCACCGTCGACGAGCGGGGGGAGAACGCGATCGTCGTCGACTCCGGCGCGAACGCCGCTCTGGTCGGGCTGACCGCGAAGGAGTCGGCGCTCGTCGCGGCGGCCGACGCCGTCCTCCTGCAGCTCGAGATCCCGACCGCGACGGTGACGGAGGCGGCCCGCGCCGCGCGCGCAGGCGGCGCCACGACGATCCTGAACGCCGCTCCGATCGGCCCGCTACCCGAGGAGCTACTGGCGGCGCTGGATGTGCTGATCGTCAACGAGCACGAGGCGCGCGAGCTCGCCGCCGACCGGGGCCTGGGCGGAGACGACGACGATGCACTCGCCGCGGCCCTCACCGCGCTGGTGCCGCTCGTGCTGGTCACACTCGGCTCCGACGGCGTCGTCGTGGCGGTCCGCGGCCGCTCGCCGATTCGCACCCCGGCCTTCCCGGTGGAGGCGGTGGACACCACCGGCGCCGGCGACACCTTCTGCGGCGCGTTCGCGGCCCGCCTCGCGGCGACCGGAGCCGATGACCCGGAGCACCTGGTCGCCCTCAGCCGCTGGGCGAGCGCGGCCGCTGCGATCTCGGTCACCCGGCACGGGGCTGCGGTCTCCGCGCCGACCGCGGCCGAAACGGAGGCGTTTCTCGCCGAGCGCCGCTGAGCGCTGCCGTCGATCAGTCGACCGCGGCGACCCGCACGCTCACCCGGGGCGATAACTGCGGATGCTCGCGGACGCACCACTCGCGCACCACGGCTCCGATCGCGCGCGCCACATCGGGCGCCGACGCCTCGTCCGTCACACAGAAGTCCACGGCCACCGCCACCTCCTCGCCCGCCACGCGGACCAGCACCGGAGCGGCGAAGGTCCCGCCGCTCGCGGTCCCGAGCGGCCCGACCACGACGCCCGTAGCGCTCAGCACCGCGGCCGCGTGAGCGAGCACGTCGCGCACCTCCGGCCGCGCGGGCACGAGCGCGGCGACACCGTCGAGGGCGCGCAGCTCTGCGGCGAGCGCCGTCACGGGATCAGCGGCCGACGCGGACTCGAGGCCGCTCACGACTCCTCCGGCCCGGGGACGTAGACGTCCTGCACGCGGACGTCGATCCTGACCACCCGCAGCTCGGTCTGGGTCAGCAGCCGCGAGTGCACGCGCTCGCGCACCTGCTGGGCGGCCTCGGCGATCGGGACGCCCCAGAAGACCGAGATCGTCAGATCCACCACGACCTCCGCGCCCGGTTCGGCGACGTCGCCCAACAGGCGGCAGCGGCCCACCAGCACACCGGCGACACTGTCGCCCGCCTCGCGCACCAGTCCGCGGACCGCGCCCTCAGTGATGGTGAGCAAGACGTCGGGCTGGACGCTCGCCAGCGGAATGTCGCGGCCGGCCCGCGCCTCGCGGCGCACCTGGGTCAGGATCGAGCCGAACCAGCTCTCGTGCGGAGCGGGCAGGCGCGCGGCGTCGTCGTCGATGAGCGCGCTGGAGAGAGCGCGCACCCGCTGGAGGGCGCGGAGCGTACGGCGGTGCTCGGGCGATTCCTCGATGACAGGGTCGTACGGCGAGCGCCCTCGGTCGAGGTAGTCGCTCAGCTCGTCGATGCCGATGCCGTCGCCCTCCTGGTCGGGCGCGGTCGGCAGCACGACATCGTGCTCCACCGCGCTCTCCTGCCCGTCGCCGGGACCCTGGTCCGCGTTCATCGCGTCTGCTCCCTCATCGCCAGTCCTCCATCGCCACGACCAGCGACTCGCGCGCGCGAGCGAGCTTGCCCCGCACGGCGGTCACCGTGAGACCGAGGTGATCGGCGATCTCGTGGTACGACTCTCCGCCGACCTCGCGCAGCAGCCAGCACTGTCGCTGCGACTCCGGCAGCTCAGAGAGGGCGTGCGCGAGCGCCCGCATGGCGCCGCTCTGCTCGGCGGCCTCGAAGGGGCCGGGCTCTCGCGACGCCGGGTGCTCCACGGCGTCGACGTCGTCGGTGGGGCGGCGCTGGCGCAGCAGGTCGACGCTGGCGCGGCTGACGATCCGCATCATCCAACTGCGCACGCTCGCCGGCTCCTTGAGCTGAGGCAGCTGCTCCCAGACCGTCATCAGGGCGTTCTGCACCGCGTCGGACGCGTCAGCCTGCGAGCCCGTGAACCGCCAGGCGTAGGCACGCAGGATCGACTGGTGCCGCTTGACGAGCACCTCGAAGGCGCGGACGTCGCCCTCGGCGGAACGCTCAGCGAGCAGCGCATCGCTCGCCGCTTCCAGTCCGGGCACGGCGCCTCCTCCCTGCTCTTGCAGCCTCGGGCCACTCTCAGGTGACGGTCAGGAAAAAGGTGATCCGACACCGTGACGAACGGCCTCCGGGCTCCGTCCCACCTATGAAAGCACAGCCCGAGCGGAATTCCGCCGGACTGAGAACCTCGGTCCGCCCCGTAGCGGCGGCCGCAGAGACGGTCAGGAGACACCATGAGCGACACCACGCGCACCCCCTCCACCCCCCGCGTCGACAAGGCGTCGGTCGATAAGACCTCCGTCGGCAAGACGTCGGTCGACACGGTCACGAGCCTCGGCGGCTCGCAGACCTCCGGTACTGCCCAGGGCACCACGGTCATCGACGACAGCGTCGTGGCTAAGGTCGCCGGCATCGCCGCCCGCCAGGTTCCCGGCGTCTTCGCCCTCGGTAACAACGCCGCCCGTGCCTTCGGCGCGATCCGCCAGGTCGTCGGAGGCGCCGACCACGCGCAGGGCGTCAGCGTCGAGGTCGGCGAGACCCAGGTCGCGGCCGACGTCACGATCGTCGTCGAGTACCCGGTTCCGATGCAGAAGGTGGCCGACTCCGTCCGCTCCGCTGTCTCCGAGGCCATCACCGAGCTGGTCGGCATGGCCGTCGCCGAGATCAACGTCGCGATCGTCGACGTGCACATCCCGGGCGAGGACAAGGACGACGAGGCCGCCGAGAGCCGCGTCCGATGAGCGACGTCCAGCGCCCCGCACCCGGTGGCCGCAGTACCGTCCTCGGCGTCGTGGTCGGCGCGGTCCTCGCCTTCGCGGCCCTGATGTTCGGCTTCTGGGGCTTCGTCCTCACCGCCGTCTTCATGGCACTGGGCATCGTGATCGCTCGCATCGCCGACGGCTCCCTCGACGTGCGCAGCCTCGTGGACGTGTTCCGCGGCCGCACTACCTCCCGCTAGGAGCCGCCGTGACCGCTCTCGACACGCCTTCCGCATCGCCGGTGGCGGGCACCGTCACCATCACCGTCCGCTCCATCGAGCGCGCGGCCGTCGCGATCGCGCACGAGGAGCTGGGCGTGGAAGTCTCGGCCATCCGCGTCCGCCTCTCGGACGATCACGGCGGCCTCGCGCTCGCGGTGACCGCCCCGGTCGTCCTCGAGTCCGGTGCCGTTCCCGCGGGCGGATCACTGCTCGAGCGCCTGCACGGCGACCGCGCCCGTATCGCCTCCCGGATGGAGGCACTGACCGGGCGCACCGTCAGCCGGATCGACATCCGGGTCACCGGCACCCGCACCCGGAGCACGAGGAGAGTCGTATGAGCCCGTCGGCCCCCACCACCCGCTACCGCCGCTACCTCCGCCGCGAGACCCATCGGTCTCGTTCGGCCGCGCAGATCGTCGTCCTGGTGCTGATCGCCCTGGTCGCCGCCTACGTCGGCACGGAGGCGGTTCTCGCCGTCCTCGGCGCCAGTGCTCTGCTCGCCACTCCCTCGGCGCTGCTCGGCGGGATCGTCGGAGTCGCGTCTCTTGCGAACACCGCTCTCATCGGGCTCGCGGTCGGCGCGGGCGTCCTCGCCCTCGTCCTGCTGGTGCTCGCGCTGGCGCCCGGCTCGCGTGCGCGCCACACCGTCGACAACGACCGCCTCGCCGTGGTCGTGGACGACGGCGTGATCGCCTCCGCGCTCGCCCGCACCGCCCGTACGGCCGCTCACTCCCGTCGCGAGGACACTCGCGCCTCGCTCGGTCGCCGCACGGCACTGGTCGACGTGACCCCCGCCTCGGGTATCGCCGTCGACCGCGATGCGGTGCAGAGTGCTGTCGACGACGAGCTCGGCCGCATCGCCGCCTCGCCCACCCCGCGCGCCACCGTCCGCATCTCGACGTCCGGGAGGATCTGATGACCACGAGCAACCGCTTCGTCAACCGCCTCGTCCTCTTCGTCGTGGGCCTCGTGCTCGCGGCCGTCAGCGTGGGGGCCGTCCTGATCGCCGTCGCGCAGCCGGTCCGTGACTCGATGCTCTCCTTCGCAGACGGCCAGGGCGCCGACCTGGTCTCGCGCCTCTCGCCAGAACAGGGCACCGCGTGGAGCGATGCGGCGGTCCTCTGGCCGCTCTACGCCATCGTCGGGATCTGCCTGCTCGGCATCGTCCTGGCGCTCGTGATGGCCTTCGCCCACGGCCGCGGCCGCACCACGACGGTCCTCCGCGAGGAGGCCGAGGACGGGCCTGCCGGCGGGATCGAGATTGCGACCGGCTTCGCCGAGGACGTGCTCGAGAACGCTCTCGCCGGACGCACCGAATTGCTCGATGTCACGGTCGCGGCCTACCGGCACGGCTCGGACACCGCGCTCAAGGTCCGGGTCCTCCCCCGCGCCGGGGTCTCGCCGCGGACCGTCGTCGACGCGGTGCATCACGAGGTGATCGCCCTCGACACCCTGCTGGGTGCTCGCCTGCCGGTTCTGCTCGAGATCGCGTCCAGCGCCCGGGCCGGGTTCTCGAAGGAGGATCGGGTCGCCTGACCCGCCACGCTCGTCGGTACCCACCGGCGGGCGATCATACGGAACAGACGCAGCCCTTGACGGGTGCAGACGACACGAATCGCAGCCGTGAATCGTGTCGGCAAGGCCAGGGAGGCCGTCGGCAAGCTGACCCACAGCGAAGGGGCCGTCACCGCATCAGCGGAGGCGGCCCCTTCGCTGTCACCGCATCAGATTCCCCAGAACGTGATCCGGGCGGCGGAGGCCGAGTCGATGCTCTGGTCGTAGTTGTCGGCGGTGTGCGAGGAGTAGAGGATCGTGTCGCCGTCGACTCTCGTCACAACGCCGGTGTGGTCCCAGTCGCCCGAGCCGTTCCAGTCGAACTGGACGATGTCGCCCGGCTTCACCAGGTTCCGCTCCGAGTTCGAGATCGGCGTCGCGCGCTCGGGATGCGCCTCGAGATAGGCGTGGAACGCGGTGGAGGACGCCCAGGCCGAGCTGTAACCGCGGGAGGAGGAGTAGCTCCACTCGCCGTCCATCTCCCAGCCGCGGGCGATCAGCGACTGCGAGGCGAAGTTGACGCAGTCGTTGCCCGGGATCACGCCGTACTGGGCTGAGTTGTCGTCGCTCCAGTAGGTGCGGAGGTAATCGAGCTGGGAGGCGAGGCGGCTCGCGTCGAGCGCGGCCTGCGCCTTCGCAGCCTCGATCGCCGGGTCGGGCGTGTAGGCGAAGGTGATCGCCGAAGCGACGACCTTCGTGCTGGCGAGCACGCCGATCGCGGCGGAGCCGGACGCGGCGGCGGGCCCGGCAGAGGCGGGCCCGGCGGCGGCGGGCCCGGCAGTGGCGCTCGCGGTCGGAGCGGCGAGGTCGGTCGAGGCCTGCGCCGTGGTACCCGCCGCGGAATCCGACGTGTCGACGGCGGGCTGCACCGCATCGGCGGGGGCGCCGTCGACGGTGACCGCGGCGGCGGAGTCGGTGACCGCGTCGAAGGTGATCGGGTGGCCGTCGGCGTCGAAGAAGGCAACCGGGACCTCGCCCGTCGCCTCGCCGTCCGCAGGCGGAGCCGTGACCGTGATCTGGTCCCGGTTCTCCACGGCCACACTGCCCTCGGCGTCGCCGAACCGAACCGTGGCGACCGCGTCGAGGTTCGCTCCCTCGAGCGTGACGCTGGTGCCGCCCGCGACGGTGCCGGAAGTGGTCGAGACGGAGCTGAGCACGACCCGCGCGGAGGCGGTGGTCGCGGGGAGCACGGCGACGCCGGCCGCCGTCGGGGGAGCGGACGCCGACGCGGACCCCGACTCAGCGGAGGAGCCTGCGCCGACCGTGAGGCTCAGGCTCGAGGCGACGGCCACGACGACGAGGCCGCCGGAGACGGCGAGCACCATCGTGCGCGGAGAGGGGCGAAAGGGGCGGACGAAGGAGGCGCCGCGGCGGGCGGACGCGGTGCGAGTCCGGTGCCCCTCAGCCTCGTGGCGGTCGCGGCGGGAGGCGAAGGACGCCTCGCCGGCGAGCTGCGGCCGGGCCGGGGCCGAGGGTCGCGCGGCGGTGGCGAGAGCAGCGGCGGGGCGGAGGCGACCCTCGCGCTCGCGCAGGTCACGACGGGTGAGCGGCGCTGCGGGGGTCTCGGGGTGGTCGGCGGGCAGGGCGGAGCGGGTGGAACGAGGGGGCACAGAGAGATCTCACGGTTCGGCGGCCCAGCGGGGGGACCGGGCTCGGGAGCAGGGGAAGCGGTGATGTCACCAGGCGGGGTGGGCGACCGGTATGACCAGCCTCCGAAATCGCTCCGAGTAACAGTACGGTAACGAGCGGCGCGTGTCACGCCCGGTCGTGTCCGTCTGTCACCACGAGACCGGCTAGGACGTGGTCCCCGGCGCGTAATCGGGCGCATCCGGAAGGCCGAAAGCTCGCTCGAGCGTCTCGATACCGGAGTCGTGCAGGTAGCCGGCGAGCGGGGTGCCGACATAGCGCAGGTGGTACGGCTCCGACTCGTACCCCGTGATCGAGGTGGTGTCCGGCTTGTACCGCACCAGGAAGCCGAACCGGTGCGCGTTCGCGCCGACCCACTGTCCCTCCGCAGTGTCAACCCAGCAGATCTCGAGCGCGCACTCTCCCGATGCTCCGACCACGTCCACCGCCCAGCCCGTCTGGTGCTCGCTGTGCCCCGGGCGCGCGCTGGTGGCATCCGCTCCCGCTTGCCCGCGCGAGGACACCCAGCCCGCGTAGACACGGACCTGCGTGTCGTAGGAGCGGTAGGCGCTCTGCACGGCGAGCGAGAGGCCCGCCTCACTTCTGGCCGCAGTGAAGAGCGAGACGAGGGCGTCGGCCGTGGCCTGGCGCATCGGCTGGCGGTTGACGTAAGGCACGTCGGGGAAGGTCAGGTCGGCCGGGACGTAGTCGACAGGCGAGAGTGTCCGGAGCTTGTTGACGACGACCCAGGTGCTCGCCGGATCATCGACGGACTGCGCGCCGAGGTCGATCCCCGAGGAGGAGGGCGTCGGGGTCGGCTTCGCAGCGGCGGTGGCCGAGGCGGTCGTCGTAGCGGTGGTGAGGGGCGACGGCGGCACGGGCGTCGACGACGGGGGCGCGGCGCCGTTCCCGATGGCGGCTCCCACGCCCAGCGCAGTCAGGCCCGCCGCCGCGGCGACTCCTCCGATGACTAGGGCTCGGCGGCGGACCGGGCGAGGGCCGGTCGGCTCGTTCTCGTTCAGCGTCATCCTCCGAGCCTAGACAGACCCGGTGTCACGGGCCCGGAACACAGCGGGCGAAAGCACCGGCGAGCGGATCTGTCCACCCATGCCCCTCCGCGCGAGAGGCGCATATCCTCTAAGGATTCACATAAGCGGACCCCTAGCTTGAGTGACAGACACGACTCCGCGTGCGACCGCCCCTTCCGGCCGCACGGCCCCCCGGAGTCGTCGACGAGAGGACACCATGCTCCGACCCCTCACTGCGCCTTCCGTTCCTCTCGCTGCACTCGCACGGACGCTCGAGCTCGGGGGCGACGACGACCTCACGACCGAGATCAGCGGAGTCACACTGATCGCCTCCGATGTCGAACCAGGCGACCTCTTCGTCGCACTGCCCGGCGTGAACCGTCACGGCACCGACTTCGTCAAGCAGGCCGCCTCGCGCGGGGCGGCAGCCGTGCTCACCGACGGCGCAGGAGCGGCGTCCGCCCGAGCGACCGGGTTGCCCGTCCTCGTGGTCGACCAGCCGCGCTCGCGACTGGGTGCGATCGCCTCCGCCGTCTACGGCACGGCTGAACGCTCCCCGGTGCTCCTGGGCGTGACCGGCACCAACGGCAAGACGTCGACCGTGCACATGCTCGAGGGGATCCTCCGCCAGCTCGGCGTCGTCCCGGGCTTGAGCTCGACAGCCGAGCGCCACATCGGCGATACGTCGGTGACCAGCGGTCTCACCACACCGGAGGCCACCGAGCTGCACGCGCTGGTCGCCCGAATGGAGGAGGAGGGCGTCGGCGCCGCAGCAATCGAGGTCAGTGCGCAGGCTCTCACCCGGCACCGCGTCGACGGCGTCGTCTTCGACGTCGCGGGGTTCACCAACCTCAGCCACGACCATCTCGACGACTACGGCGACATGGACACCTACTTCGGCGAAAAGGCGCAGCTCTTCCGGCCCGATCGGGCCCGCCGCGCCGTTGTCTCGCTCGATTCCCCCGCTGGTGCCCGCCTCTGCGAGGTCGCCGGCGTGCCGATCACCACGATCACCTCCGTCCCCGGCGTGGACGCCGACTGGACCGTGACCGTGCTCGAGCAGCAGTTCGGCCGCACCCGGTTCCGGCTCGAGAACCGCGAGGGCCGCGCGATCACGACGTCCGTCCCGATCATCGGCGTGCACATGGCGGCCAATGCCGGTCTCGCCATCGCGATGCTGATCGAAGCCGGCTGGCCAATCGGTGAGATCCGTGCCGCCCTGCACCGCGACGGCGGAGTGGACGCCTCCCTTCCCGGACGCACCGAGCGCGTCTCGGGCGAGCGCGGTCCCACGGTGTACGTCGACTTCGGCCACAGCGCCGACGCCTTCGCGCGCACACTCGAAGCGGTTCGCGAGGTCACCCCGGGTCGCGTGATCATGGTCTTCGGGGCGGACGGCGATCGTGATGCGCTCAAGCGTCCCGCGATGGCCGAGGCCGCGGTCCTGGGCAGCGACGCGCTGGTGATCACCGATCACCACCCGCGCTTCGAGGACCCGGCCTCAATCCGTCGAACCCTCGTCGACGCCGCCCGCGCTGCCCGCCCGGATGCCGAGCTCCACGAGGTCGACGACCCCAAGCGCGCCATCCGCGTCGCCGTCTCCCTGGCGCACGAGGGCGACGCCATCCTCTGGGCCGGTCCCGGGCACCAGAACTACCGCGACATCCTCGGTGTCCGCACCCCCTACTCCGCGCGAGCGGAGGCGCGTGCTGCGCTGCGCGAGGCCGGCTGGGCGGACGAGGCGGTCCCGGCCACGGCGTGACCCGCGACTCCGGCGGACCTGAGATACTGCTCAGGTTGATGGGACCCCCTGTCGCAAACTTCACACGCGATGTAACTTTGCGCAGCACGCAACGTTTGCGGCGGATTGCCGTGCCTGGACGCGTCCGCCAGACAAGGGGACCACCGTGGCCGACTCCGCCTCCGCTCCATCCGCCGCGACCGCGACGCCCTCCGGCGCCGTGATGTCGCACCGCCAGATCCTGTTCGTCATCTTCGGCCTGATGGCCGGGATGTTCCTTTCTTCGCTCGACCAGACGATCGTCGGCACCTCGATGCGCACCATCGCGGACGACCTCGACGGCCTCTCGCAGCAGGCGTGGGTGACCACTGCCTACCTGATCGTCTCGACGATCGCGACGCCCATCTACGGCAAGCTCTCCGACATCTTCGGCCGCCGGCCGCTCTACCTGATCGCGATCGTCCTGTTCCTGATCGGTTCGACTCTCGCGGGCTTCTCGACCTCGATGCTCGGCCTCGCCGGCTTCCGCGCCGTGCAGGGCCTCGGCGCCGGCGGATTGATGTCGCTCGCGCTCACCGTGATGGGCGACATCCTCCCCCCGCGCGAGCGCGCTAAGTATCAGGGCTACTTCCTCGCCGTCTTCGGCATCTCGAGCGTCGTCGGCCCCCTCATCGGCGGCCTGCTCGCCGGCACTCCCGAAATCCTCTTCATCACCGGGTGGCGCTGGGTCTTCCTGATCAACCTGCCGATCGGCGCCGTGGCGCTGTTCATCGTGGTCCGCTTCCTGCACCTCCCCAAGCCCGCCGGCAAGCGCTCGGTGCGGATCGACTGGTGGGGCGCCTCGCTCGTGGTCATCGCCGCCGGCCCGCTGCTGTTGATCGCGGAGCAGGGCCGGGAGTGGGGCTGGGGCTCGCCGATCGCCTGGGTCTGCTACCTCGTCGGCGCGCTGGGTATCGTCGGCTTCATCGCGGCCGAGCGGCTGATGGGCGACGACGCGCTGATCCCGCTCAAGCTCTTCCGCTCGCCCACCTTCTCGATGGCGACCGTGCTGGGCGTCCTGGTCGGCTTCGGCATGTTCGGCGGCATGATGGCGATCCCGCTGTACCTGCAGCTGGTCAATGGTGCCACGCCGACCGAGTCCGGCTTCCTGATGCTGCCGATGATCCTTGGCTTGATGATCGCCTCGATCGTCTCGGGGCAGATCATCTCGCGTACCGGCCGTTACCGGGCCTTCCCGATCGTCGGCACCTTCCTGATGTCGGCCGCGTTCCTCTACTTCAGCTTCGTGACGATCGACAAGCCCGTGATCTTCATGATGGGCGGGATGCTGCTGCTGGGCCTGGGGCTCGGGCAGATGATGCAGACCCTTACCCTGGCCTCGCAGAACTCGGTCGACGTGGCGAACATGGGAGTCGCGACCAGCGCCTCGACGTTCTTCCGACAGATCGGCGGCACGCTGGGCACCGCCGTCATCTTCTCGGTGCTGTTCAGCCGCATCCCCGAGACCATCGCCGCAGCGTTCAGGAACCCGGTGCTCTCGGCCGACCTGCAGCGGGCGGCCACCGACCCGGCCGTCGTCGCGGACCCGGCCAACGCCGACATCCTGAAGCTGCTCCAGTCGCAGGACACCGCGGCGATCGGCTCCGCTCTCGACGGAGACACCTCGTTCCTGAACACGGCGGACCGCGCCCTCTCTGCTCCGTTCCTGACCGGGTTCAACGACGCGACGGTGACCGTCTTCCAGGTCGCGCTGGGCGTCGTCCTGCTGGCCTTCGTGCTCTCGTGGTTCCTCAAGACCCCGCCGCTGCGGGCGAAGTCGGCCATGCAGGAGGCGCACGACCAGGCCGCCGAGGACAGCGCCGAGGAGCTGCGGCGCACCGATCCGCAGCTCGCCGCGCGCGCCGGTGCCGACCTGGCCGCTGGCAGCATCGAGCCGGACGTCCGAACGGATTCTGTCCCGACCGCCGGGCCGCGGGACGGGCACGGCGACCACCGCGGCTGAGCGTGCGGCGCCGACCGGTCGCCGCGCCTGGGTCCCCCTCCGAGGCATCGCCTTCGCCGCTCGGACACCGCGCTCATCGCGGTGTCCGGGCTCCTGGGCGGTGCCTCGCCGTCGTCCGGACCGAGATGTCTCAGGTTCCGGCGCGAGAGAGCGCTCCATCGGGGCCCTAGGATGGTCGAACCGCTGCCGAAGGAGTCCGCCATGAGCGCCGCCCCCACCCCCTCCCCCGTGACCCCGAATCTCTCGGAGCAGATCACGCGGGCCGACCGGCTCGCCACTCGCGACTGGCCCGCCGGCTTCCTCTGGGGATCCGCGACCGCTGCCGCCCAGGTCGAGGGCGCCGGGCACGAGGGCGGCAAGGAGGACAGCATCTGGGACGCGTTCTCGCGCGTGCCCGGAGCCGTCGCGAAGGGAGACACTCCCGAGGTCGCGGTCGACCACTACCACCGGATGCCCGCCGACGTGCAGCTGATGAAGGAGCTTGGGCTGGGGTCCTACCGCTTCTCGGTCAGCTGGTCGCGGGTGAAGCCCGGCGACCGCGCCGTGAACCCCGAGGGCCTCGACTTCTACTCCCGCCTGGTCGACGAGCTGCTCGGCGCCGGTGTGCTGCCGTGGCTGACCCTCTACCACTGGGACCTCCCGCAGGCCGTCGAGGAGACCGGCGGCTGGGCGAACCGCGACACCGCCGAGCGCTTCCGGGACTACGCCGAGGCTGTCTACGAAGGCCTCGGCGACCGGGTGCAGCACTGGACCACGTTCAACGAGCCGTTCTGCTCGACCCTGCTCTCGTACGGAGCAGGCGTGCACGCTCCCGGCGTCGTCTCGCAGCAGAAGGCCCTCGCCGCCGTCCACCACACGCACCTCGCCCACGGGCTGGCCGTCTCGACGCTCCGGCAGCTCGGCGCGCAGAACCTGGGCATCACGCTCAACCTCTCGAACGCCGTCCCCGACGACCCCGAGGACGAGGCCGACCTCGACGCCGCGCGCCGCTTCGACGCGCTCCAGAACCGCATCTTCCTCGACCCGCTGCTGCGCGGCGAGTACCCCGAGGACCTGCTCGAGGACGTCGCCGGGCTCGGCCTCGACGAGCTGATCGTGGACGGGGACCTCGACCTCATCTCGCTCCCGCTCGACTTCCTCGGCGTGAACCACTACCACGACGACAACGTCTCGGCCCACCCGCTGCCGGCCGGCGCCGAGGACTTCGCGCAGGCTACCGACCGCGAGGTCGGCTCCCCCTGGGTCGGCTCCGAGTTCATCACCTTCCCCTCGCGCGGGTTGCCGCGCACCGCGATGGACTGGGAGGTGAACCCGGACGGGCTGCGCTACCTGCTGACCCGCCTGGGCCTGGAGTACGAGAACCTTCCTCCGCTCTACGTGACCGAGAACGGCGCCGCTTACGATGACGTCGTGCTCGAGAACCGCGTCCCCGACGTGGACCGCACACAGTACGTGCTCGATCACGTCGAGAAGGTCGCCGACGCGATCGACCAGGGCGCCGACGTCCGCGGCTACTTCGTCTGGTCGCTCCTGGACAATTACGAGTGGGCGTGGGGCTACGAGAAGCGCTTCGGCATCGTGCGCGTCGACTACGGAACGCAGGAGCGGATCGTGAAGGACTCGGGCCTGGTCTACTCCCGACTGCTCGGCGGCAGCGCCGCGGCGACCCTCGGCTGACCCGTGAGTGAGGCGACGGGCATCCGCAGCGGGGGCCGCTCTCCCACCCTCGAGATGGTCGCGGCGCGGGCCGGAGTCTCGCGCGCGACCGTGTCGCGGGTGGTCAACGGGGCCCCGCAGGTCGCGGCCGAGATCGTAGCCGCCGTCCAGAAAGCCATCGGTGAGCTCGACTACGTGCCCAACCGCGCGGCCCGGATGCTCGCCTCGCGGCGCACGCAGTCGATCGCGCTGATCGTGCCGGAGTCGACAGCCCGAGTCTTCGCGGATCCGTTCTTCGCCGCGATCGTGCAGGGCGCCGCGATGCGCCTGGCCGACACCGACTACACGCTCTCGATGCTGATCGCCTCCGAGACCGACGGCGAGAAGACACGGCGCTACCTCCTGGGCGGCAATGTCGACGGCGCGCTCGTGGTCTCGCACCACTCGGGCGACCACTCCTACGCGGCACTCTCGGGCACGCTGCCGATCGTCTTCGGTGGGCGGCCGCTTTCGCCGGAGGAGCGCGGTTCCTACTTCGTGGACGTCGACAACGTCGAGGGCGCTGCCGTCGCCACAGCCCACCTGATCGAGCGCGGCCGGCGCAGGATCGCGACCATCGCGGGACCCGC
The DNA here is from genome assembly GCF_002932875.1 of Rathayibacter tritici. GTDB lineage: Bacteria > Actinomycetota > Actinomycetes > Actinomycetales > Microbacteriaceae > Rathayibacter > Rathayibacter tritici. The sequence goes on along the minus strand of NZ_PSWS01000039.1, from coordinate 89,244 downwards.
TGATATGCCGCCCGGCGTGGATCGCCTGATCGGTTGGCGCGGCGCCCTGACCGACGCGGGCCTTGCCGACGACCTCGTCGAGTGGGGCGATTTCTCGCCCGCCAGCGGCACCGAGGCGATGCGCCGCCTCCTCGCCCGCGACCCCGACCTCGACGGCGTCTTCGCCGCAAACGACCAGATGGCGGTCGGCGCGTACGCCGCGCTGCGCGAAGCCGGACGACGGATCGCCGAGGACGTGTCGGTCGTCGGCTTCGACGACGACCTCTTTGCGCGAAACGCCGTGCCCGCGCTGACGACGGTGCGCCAGATCCCCGACGAACTCGGCGCCCGCATGATCGAGCTGCTGACCGCCCGGATCGAGGGCCTTCCCGTGGAGCACCGCACGCTGATGCCGACGACGCTCGTGGTGCGCGCGAGCAGCTGAGCCCTGCCCGCGAGACTCCAGAAGTTGTCGCAGTCGGCGTCGAGTGCGACAACTTCTGCGCTCTCGCGGGGACCGGTCGGTGGGGAGCGTCACGGTCGCCAGCCGTGGGCGTCGAGGGCAGCACGCAGCTCGGCGATTGTCCGAGCCCGGCCGCGAGCCAGACCCTCCGCGCGGACGACCACGACGATCCAGCCCGCGAGATGCAGGGCGAGGAGCCGCTCGCGGTCGCGGGAGAACTGCGCGTCGTCCGTCCGGTGCTGGCCGCCGTCGTACTCCGCCACAACCTTCCACCGTCTGAAGACCAGGTCGCCGATCGCCAGCAGGCGGCCATCGACTCTGATCTCGGCGTTCACCTCGGGCGCCGGCAGTCCCGCCTCCTGCACGAGCGCGCGAAGCAGCGTCTCCTTCCGCGAGGCGGCCCCCGTCGACGCGAGCTGCAGCGCCACCGTCAGCCCGCGTCGGCCTCGGCCGCCATGACCGGCCAGGCGGTCCTGCAGCTCCAGAAGCGTCACGAAGGGCCGAAGCTCGCCTCGGCGCGGAAACCGCGGTTCGAAGAGAAGGTGATCGGTGGCGGCGAGCAGATCACGCGCAGACAGCAGCGAACCGAGGGCGATCCACGTCGACGCCGCTCCCGTGACCGGGAGACCGTGCCGCTGGACTCTGTCGGTCTCCGCGAGGGTATGACCGATCACGCCCCGAGTCCTCGGGGGCCGGTGCGGCCTCGTCGCAGCGACGTGGATCGGATCGTCCTCTTCTGGTCGCGCCGGGAGCGGCACGCCCCACGCTTCGGCAGCGGTCAGGTGGGAGAAGAGCTGCCAGGGCCGAAGCCGGGGCAGGTAGGCGACGGCTCGTTCGAGATGCGTGACCGGCATCACGCGGGTGCGCACTCCGTGGAACGGGCTGGCCAGGGTAGGAGCGCGCAGCTGCGCATCCGTCGCCCCTGCGCGGAGCGCCGCGCGCCGGGTGAAAGCTCCGAGATCAGTACTGGACATGCCGCCACTCTGGCGCTCACGCCTCTCCCGCGGCGCCCGCACTCCACCATCAGTGGACGATCCGCCGATCCCGCCCCTGTGGAGGAGCGTTGCCCGCCGCCACTGTCCAAAAGTTGTCGCACTCGGCGCCGAGTGCGACAACTTTTGGACAGTGGGCGGAGGCCGCGCAAGGGCGGGGCCGAGCCCGCGTCAGAGGAAGAGGGGGGCCGGGGAGAGAGTGGCGAAGCGGCGGCGCATGACGGCGACCGCATCCGCGTGCTCGTCGACGAGGACGAAGCGGCGGCCCAGGGCGTGGGCGACCGCCCCGGTCGTACCCGAGCCGGCGAAGAAGTCGAGAACGGCGTCGCCCTCGCGGCTGGAGGCCTGCACAATGCGGCGGAGGATCCCCTCCGGCTTCTGCGTCGGGTAGCCGGTCTTCTCGCGGCCGGTCGGCGAGACGATGGTGTGCCACCAGACATCGGTCGGTCGCTTGCCGCGCTCGGCCTTCTCGGGGGTGACCAGACCGGGGGCCATGTACGGCTCACGGTCCACGGCCGCGGAGTCGAAGTGGTAGCCGCGTGAATCCTTCACGTAGACGAGGATCGTGTCGTGCTTGGTCGGCCAGCGGCGGGTGGCCTTCGCCCCGTAGTCGTACGCCCAGATGATCTCGTTCAGGAAGCACTCGCGGCCGAAGAGCGCGTCGAGCAGCACTTTGGCGTAGTGCGCCTCGCGGTAGTCGAGGTGGAGGTAGAGCGTGCCGTCATCGGCCAGGAGGCGCCATGCCTCGGCCAGCCGAGGCTCGAGGAACGACCAGTAGTCGTCGAAGTGGTCGTCGTAGCGGAGCAGGTCGCCGCGGATCCGCTCGTAGCTGCGCCCCTTGAAGCCGGCGATCGTGCCGGTGGCGGAGCGGACGGAGGTGGTCGAGGTCCGCACCTGCGCCCGGCCGGTGTTGAACGGCGGGTCGAGGTAGACGACGGTGAAGGCCCCGTCGGCGAGCTGCGGGAGGACCTCGAGGTTGTCGGCGTGGAACACTGCGCTCCGTGATTCCGGGACGCTGTCCGCGATCTGGATGGTCCTGGGCATCCGGCAATTGTGCCAGTGCGCGCGCGGCCGACGACACGCTCCGCGCGTCGCGGGCACTCGGCGGGGCACCGGGATGCTCCGGCGTAGAGTGGCGCGATGATCTCCGAGGTGCGCCACGACGAGGACTCGTCCCGCTACACGCTCTGGCTCGACGGTGAGAACGTCGGAGTGGTCGACTACGCCGTCCGCGGCCGCGACGTGGTGTTCCTGCACACCGAGATCGCTCCTGAGCATCGCCACGAGGGGCTCGGCGAGGCCCTCGTCGAGGCGGCTCTCGATGACGCACACGAGCGCTTCAACGGGCGCATCGTGCCGGCCTGCCCGTTCGTCGCCGAGTTCATCGCCGAGCACCCCGACTACCAGGAGCTCCTCGCCGGCTGAGCCGGGCTGAGCCGAGCCGAGTCGGGGAGCCGCCGCTCCCCTCCGACCCGCACGCCCGTCAGGGCACGCGCCGGAGCCACTCCGGAGTCGAGTACTTCGTCCGCACCAGCTCCTCGGCCGCCGCGTACTCCTCCTCGGTCAGCGTCCCCGGCTCGCCGCCGTGCAGCTGCACGAAGGTCGCCTTCATCCGCTCGATGATCTCGGCGCGACTGAGCCCGGTCTGGCTGCGCAGCGGGTCGACGCGCTTCACGGCGGAGGCGATGCCCTTGTCGGACAGCTTCTCGCGTCCGATCCGCAGTACCTGCACCATCTTCTCGGCGTCGATGTCGTAGCTCATGGTCACGTGGTGCAGCACCGCGCCGGAGCCCAGGCGCTTCTGCGCCGCTCCGCCGATCTTGCCGGAGGGCGAGGTGATGTCGTTGAGCGGTTGGTAGACCGCGTCGATCCCGAGCGACCGCAGCGCGCTCACCGCCCACTCGTCGAGGAAGGCGTAGGAGTCGGCGAAGGTCAGCCCCTGCACGAGGTCGCCGGGAACGTAGAGCGAGTAGGTGACGACGCTGCCCGCCTCCATGAACATCGCGCCGCCTCCGGAGATGCGGCGCACCACATCGACGCCGTACTTCGCCGCGTTGTCGAGGTCGACCTCGTTCCGCAGCGACTGGAAACTGCCGATCACGACGGCGGGTCGGTCCCACTCCCAGATCCGCAGCGTCGGTTCGCGGCGGCCCTCGCCCACCGCGGCGGTCAGCACCTCGTCGAGTGCCAGGTGGGTCGCCGGAGGAACGGCCCGGTCGTGCACGATCCGCCAGTCGTAGTCGCGCCAGCTGGTGGCCTGTTGCAGCGAGCGCCGGATCGCGACGGCGACGGCCTCGGGAGTGAAACCGAGGAGGACCGCATCGGCGGGGAGCGCCTGCCGGATGGCAGCGGCGAGGGACTTCGCGTCCGTCTCGACCGGGAGCCCGATGACCGCCCGGTCGATGTCGTCCAGTGCCGTGTCCGGCTCGAGGAAGAAGTCGCCTGCCAGCCGGAAACCGGCGAACCGTCCGTCGACCACGTCGAGGTCGACGACCACGAGCTTTCCGCCGGGGACCTTGTACTCGCCATGCATGACGCCAGCCTAGGCGCCGCTCGGTGCGGGGAAGCGCTCGCCCAGCCACTCCACCAGATCGGTGGTGACCTCGGCCCGGTTCAGCTCCTGGAAGAGTTCGTGCCGAGCCTCCGCGTAGACGCGCACCGAGACGTCCGTGTATCCCGCGCGGCGCCGGTAGGACCGGGCGAGCGCGCACACGGAGCGCTCGCCGCCGAGGGTGTCGTCGGCGCCCACCAGCAGCAGCAGCGGCAGCGGATGCGCGCGCCGGCGCTTCGGGCGCCCGACCAGCCGCAGGGTTTCGACCAGGCCGATCCGCTGCGCGAGCGGAGTGGTGAAGGTGAGCGGGTCGTCGTGGAACCGCTGCCAGACGTCCGGGTCGCGCGAGAGCCACTCGAGCCCCAGGCCGCCGGGAACGCGGTGCCGCTTCGTCAGGTCGCCCGCATTGATCCAGCCCGGGAGGCGGTAGGCCGTACCGCTGAGCACGAGCGCGGCGTAGTCGGCCGCGTGGTGGTCGATGATCCGCTGCGCCATCAGCGACCCCCAGGAGTGACCGAGCAGCACGATCGGCACGCCGGGGCTCTCCTCGGCGAGCAGCCGGGTCAGGCGGAGGATCGCCGCCTCCGTCGCGCGCAGGCCGCCCGGGCCCAGCAGTCCGAGCCGGGAGGAGTCGCCGCGGTGCTGCTGGAGCCCGGTCCGCCCGTGGCCGCGGTGGTCGTCCGCCGCGACGGCGTATCCCGCGGCGACCAGCGCCTTCGCCACCTCGAGGTAGCGCCCCGAGTGCTCGCCGACGCCGTGGGCGAGCTGCACGATCGCGCGAGGCGCGGGGTGCGGCCACCAGCGGTAGTGGATGGTGACGCCGAAGGCGTCCTCGAAGGTCCTGTCGACAGCGGCGTCGGTCATGCTGACCAGTGTGGTGCTCCGGCCGCTGAGCGCGAGGGACGCGCTGAGAACTGAGAAAATACTCATGATCCACCGGTGTGCACCCCGGTCGCCACTGCGGCTCGCTACCGTTTCCTCTGACGGGTTCCCCTGACGAGCGACCCCTACGACCGTCCCCCGACCCCCTTCTCGAGCGAGGCCAGCCCTTTCATGACCGTGTCGCCCCTGATCTGGACCCTGACGATCGTCTTTATCGTCCTGCTCCTTCTTTTCGACTTCTTCTTCCACGTTCGCAAGGCGCACGAGCCCACGCTGAAGGAGTCGGCGACCTGGTCGGCGCTCTATGTCGGCATCGCTGTGCTCTTCGGCCTCGGCGTCCTCGTGTTCGGCGGAGCGACTCCCGGCTCCGAGTACTTCGCCGGCTACATCACCGAGAAGGCCCTCTCGGTCGACAACCTGTTCGTCTTCCTGATCATCATGGCGAGCTTCAAGGTGCCCCGAGCCGACCAGCAAAAGGTCCTGCTCTTCGGCATCGTCTTCGCGTTGATCGCCCGCACCGGCTTCATCTTCCTCGGCGCCGCGCTGATCAACTCGTTCGCCTGGGTGTTCTACATCTTCGGCCTGATCCTGCTGCTGACCGCGTTCAACCTGGTGAAGCCGGGCGACGACCACGCCGGCGACAACGTGATGGTGCGCCTGGCTAAGCGGCTCTTCAAGACCAGCGACCAGTACGACGGCGACAGGTTCTACACCCGGATCAACGGCAAGAAGGTTCTCACGCCGATGATCCTCGTGATGGCGGCGATCGGCGGAACCGACATCCTGTTCGCCCTCGACAGCGTGCCGGCGATCTTCGGCCTGACCAGCGACGTGTACCTCGTCTTCACGGCGACTGCATTCTCGCTGCTGGGCCTGCGTCAGCTGTACTTCCTGATCGACGGCCTGCTCGACCGCCTCGTCTACCTCAGCATCGGCCTGGCCGCGATCCTCGCCTTTATCGGCGTGAAGCTGATCTTGCACGCGCTGCACGAGAACACCCTGCCGTTCATCAATAACGGCGAGCACGTGGACGTGTTCGAGATCGGCACCGGCCTCTCGCTCTCGGTCATCATCGGCGTCCTGGTGATCACCGTGATCGCCTCCCTGGTCAGCCCGAAGGGCCGCCGCATGGCCGCCGAGGCCGCCGAACGCCGCCGCGTGGCCGAGACCGCCGGAGCGGACGTCGACGCGACGCACTGACCCGCTGCATAACGAAGGCTGGGACGCCGTTCCAGGGCTGCAGGGCCCGGAACGTGCGTCCCAGCCTTCGTTGTGACGTCACCGAGCGCGGTACCGGTGCTCCGGGCGGCCGGTAGTGCCGTAGCTGAGGGTCATCTCGACGAGGCCGCGGCCCGCGAGGCCGGAGAGGTAGCGCTGGGCGGTGGCGCGCGAGATCCCGGCCCGCTCGGCCACGTCGAGGGCCGAGAGCTCGGCACCGGACTCAGCCAATCGCGCGAGGACCAACTGCTCAGTCGCCGAGCGTGACGGCTGCGCGGCGGAAGCGTCGCCCGAGTGCAGGATCCGCAGGGCCCGCTCCACCGCCTCCTGATCGGCCGCGCGGTCCTCCCGCAGCACGTTCCGAAACCGCACGTAGGCGTCGAGGCGTTCGCCGAGCAGCCGCGCCTCGAACGGCTTGATCAGGTAGCCGAGAGCCCCCGCGTGCAGGGCCCGACGCACCGTCCCCCCGTCGGAGGCGGCGCTCACCACGAATGCGTCGGTGTCGAGCTCCCGAAGCAGCGCGATCCCGCTCTGATCCGGCAGGTGGACATCGAGCAGCAGCAGGTCGGGGGCATGCTCGGCGACGGCCGCCCGCGCCGCCCGGGCCGTGTGTACCGGAGCCAGCGCGGTCAGACCCTGCCGCGCGTCCACCAGGTCCGCATGCAGCTGGGCAACCCGGAAGTCGTCGTCCACCACCAGCACTGTGCGCTCCTGCGCCGTGTCCGCGCTCACCAGTCACCCCCGTCCAGCTGCGGCGGCCTGACCGACCCGGGGAGCCGCGCGCAGAGCACGGCCCCCGACTCCGCCCCGCCTGCGTCCGCCAGCCAGACCTCGCCGCCGCGCCGAGCGGCCACCTCGCGGCAGAGCGGGAGCCCGAAGCCGCGCCCGTGCACCCGACCGTCGTCCGCGAGAGGGTCGCTCGCGCCCGACCGGTCAAACAGTGACTCCGGATCCACGACGCCGTCGCCGGAGTCGGCGACCGTCACGAAAAGAGCGTCGCCGTCGTCCAGCAGCTCGACCTCGACGAAACGCACGTCCCGCCGCCCCTCGACCGCCGCGCGCACCGCGTTGTCGACGAGGTTCCCGATCACCGTCGCGACGTCCTCCGGCTCGACAACGGTGCCGCGCACCAGCGTCTCCTCGCCGAGCGTCAGCAGCACGCCGCGCTCGGCCGCCTCGATCCCCTTCGCTCCGACGAGCGCCTGCAAGTACGGCTCCTGCAGCCGGTCGGCGTGCTGCACGGGGTACTTCAGCGGCCCGCGAGTCAGCACCTCGTCGAGGTAGTCGCGCGCCGAACCCGTCCGCCCCGCGTCGAGCAGGCCCGCGACCACGTGCAGGCGGTTGGCGAACTCGTGCCGCTGCACGCGGAGCGCGTTGGTCATCGCGCCGACCGCGTCCAGGCGCCGGCTGAGCGCGGCGAGGTCCGTGCGGTCACGGAGCACGACGACCACCCCCAGGTCGCGGTCGCCGCGGGTCACTCGGCGGATGTCGACGTAGACGATGCGCGAGCGGACCACGAACCCCTCCTCGCCGCCGGCCCGGGCCTGCTCCACGGAGTGCAGGGCGGCGCCGATCGCATCGGCCAGCGGAGTCGGCAGCTCCAGCGCGGCGAGCGGTCGCCCGTGCAGCGCCCGCCCGGTCGGGTCATCGGAGCCGAGGATTGCCGCGGCCCGTGCATTGCAGACGCCGACCCGCCCGTCGCGGTCGAGCGCGAGCACGCCCTCGTCGACCCCGTTGAGTACCGCGGCCTGGTCTTGGACGAGCGAGGTCAGCTCCTCCGGGGCGAGCCCGAGCGTCAGACGCAGCAGGCGGCGGCGGATGAACAGGGAGGCGACGGCGGCGAGCACGAGTCCGGCGAGCGCCGCGGCGAGGACCCCGAGCAGGGTGGTCGGCAGGTCGGTGAAGACACTGGAGCGCGCGAAGCCGATGCTGACCTCGCCGACGACCCGCTGCTCCCCCGCCGCGAAGACCGGTACCTTCGCCCGTGCCGACTCACCCAGCGTGCCGGTGCCCCAGGAGACGCTCTCGCGCCCGGCGAGCGCCTCGTCGGGGCTGGTCGAGACCCGCTCGCCGAGCCGGTCGTCGTCGGGGTGCGCGAGGCGGATGCCCTGGTCGTCGGTGATCACCACGAAGAGCGCGCCGGTGCGCTGCTCCACTCCGGCGGCGACCTCCTCCAGCGGGCCCTCGCGCAGCTCGGCGGCGTCCGGCGCGCCGGGCACAGCGGAGGAGGCGGCGACCGCGTCGCGCACGTCGGGGTCCTCGGCGACGGTGCGGGCGATGGCGAGCGCCGTCCCCTCCGCCTCACCGCGCAACTGCTGAACGCTGAGCGCCGTGACGAGGCCGGCGCAGACCAGGACGGCGGCCGAGACGGTGGCGAGTTGCAGGACGAGGACGTGCGTCGCGAAGCGCATCGCCCCTCCTCGCCGTCGTTGTGCGCAGAATGCGCAGAAGCCACACTATGCGCAGATGTCGCTGTAATGAGCGATACCGCGGCGAGGGCTCCGGGGCTGCCTAGGGTTTCCCCATCTCGCGTCCGGCTCTCCCGCCGAGCGCGGGCGGAGGCACCCGACGAAGGAGTCAGCTGTGTTGGTAGTACTCGGATTCACGATGATCCTGGCCTTCATGGCCCTGATCATGACCAAGCGGCTGACGCCGATGGTCGCCCTGATCGTCGTGCCGACGATCTTCGGCCTCTTCGCGGGAGCCGGTCTCGGCATCGGCGACATGGTGCTCGAGGCGATCGGCAACCTCGCGCCCACGGCCGCGCTGCTGATGTTCGCGATCATGTACTTCGGGATCATGATCGACGTCGGGCTTTTCGATCCGCTGATCCGCTTCATTGTCCGCGCGCTCGGCGACGACCCGGCGAAGGTCGTGCTCGGCACGGCGCTGCTCGCCGGCGCGGTCTCGCTCGATGGCGACGGCTCGACCACCTTCATCGTCACCACCGCCGCGATGCTGCCGATCTACCTCCGCCTGGGGATGAATCCGGTCGTGCTGACCTGCGTCGCGGGCCTGGCCAACGGCACGCTCAACATCGTCCCCTGGGGCGGACCGACGGTGCGCGCCGCCGCGGCCCTGCAGGTCTCGCCGAGCGAGATCTTCGTGCCGATGCTCCCCTCGCTCGCGGTGGGCCTGGCCGTCACCCTCGTCTTCGCCTGGTTCCTCGGCCTCGGCGAGCGCCGTCGCCTCGGCACGCTCGCGCTGGCTGAGCCGATGCTCGAGCAGGAGCTCGTCGGCGCCGGTCGCGGCTCCTCCTCCCGCTCCGGCGGAGCCCGCACGAGCGGCGGCCTGGCGGCGCTGACCGGAGGCATCCGCACCATCGCCCGGGAGCGTTTCTCCTTCCTCCGCGGCCCTCAGGCCCTGCGCGGGGCCCAGGTAGCGGTCGCCGCCCGCGTGCAGGCGGACGACGGCGACACTGCGATGGCCGACTCGATGCTGGACCCCGAGCGCGAGACGCTGCGCCCGACGCTGATCTGGGTGAACCTGGTCCTGACCCTCGCCGTGATGACGCTGCTCGTCGCCGACATCCTGCCGCTGCCCTACGTCTTCATGGTCGGCTCGGCGATCGCCCTGCTGATCAACTTCCCGACGATGAAGGACCAGGCGTCCGAGATCGTCAAGCACGCGCCCAGCATCGTCGGCGTCGTGTCGATGGTGCTCGCGGCGGGCGTGCTGATCGGCGTGCTCAATGGCACGGGCATGGTCGATGCGATGGCGGAGTGGGTCGTCGCGGTGATCCCGCCGGCTCTCGGCCCGTTCCTCGCCGTGATCACGGGCGTGCTGAGCATCCCGATGACCTTCTTCATGTCGAACGACGCGTTCTACTACGGCATCCTCCCCGTGCTCTCCGAGAGCGCAGCGAACTACGGCATCTCGCCGGTCGAGATGGCTCGCGCGTCGATCACCGGCCAGCCGGTGCACCTGCAGAGCCCGCTGGTGCCGGCGATCCTCCTGCTCGTCTCCCTCGCCGCAGTGAACCTCGGCGACCACCACCGCAAGGTGCTGTGGCGCGCGGTGATCGTCTCGCTGGTCATGCTGGCCGTCGGCGTGCTCGTGGGCTCGATCCCCTTCGGCTGACGACGAGCAGGCCCGAACGCTTCTGGCGGGATCGCGTGCTGCGGCGGGGTCCCGCCCGTGGGTGGACGCCGACGGCATCCGTCCTGCGGGGCCGCTACCGCAGCAGCGGCGCCAGGTTCTCGGTCCAGACGTCGGAGCCGACCTTGAGGATGAGGGCGCCGACGACGACGAGGAACGCGACGCGGATGAACCGGCTGCCGCGGGCCACGGCCATCCGGGAGCCGAGGTAGGCGCCCGCGACGTTCGCGACGCCCATCAGGAGGCCGAGCAGCCAGATCACGTGGCCGCCCGGCACGAAGTAGAGCAGGGCGCCGAGGTTGGTCGCGACGTTGACGATCTTCGCCTTCGCGCTGGCGAGCAGGAAGTCGTAGCCCAGCGCAGTGATCAGGGCGATGATCAAAAAAGTGCCGGTGCCGGGACCGATCAGGCCGTCGTAAAAGCCGATCAGGAGTCCGAGGACGGCCGCCGTGACGAGGTGCCGGCGGCCCGCGTGCTTGAGCACGGTGACGCTGCCGAGGGCCGGACGCGCGATCGTGACCACGGCGACGACGATGAGCGCAACGACGATGATCGGCTTGAACACCGTGGCCGGAAGCAGGCCGGCGAGCGTCGCACCACCGTAGCTGCCCGCGAGGGCGACCGCCGCCATCGGCACCGCGGTGCGCAGGTCCGGTCTCGCCCGGCGGTAGTAGGTGATCGCACTGGTGGTCGTGCCGAAGACCGACGCGAGCTTGTTCGTGGCGAGGGCCTGCACGGGAGAGATGCCGGGGACGAGCAGGAGGGCGGGGAGTTGGAGCAGGCCACCGCCGCCCACCACCGCGTCGATCCAGCCGGCCGCGAAGGCGGCAAGGATCATCAGCGCGAGAACGGGGAGGCCGAGATCCTCGGTGAAGGTCAGCATCGGGGGAATCCTACGGTGCTCCGACGCGTCACCGCGGAGCGATGCCCGCCCCTCCTACGCCTCCCGCGACCGCCCCGCAAGTCCTTGGGCGGCCCCGGCCCCGCGCCTACGGTCAGAGCATGGACGCACAGGACATCCGCTGGAACGACGAAGCCCGAGACAAGATCCTCGAGGACTCGGACAGAGTGCTCCGCGAGGCGGTACTCGACCTCGCGACGAGCAAGAAGGGTGAGCCCTGGGAAGACGTCTTCGCCGAGCTGAACGCGCGTCTGAAGGACCGCTTCATCGACTTCGAGCCCGGCCCGGACCTCCGCAAGTACGCCGAGGCCGTCTCCGCCGGGGAGATCGAGACCGGCTCGTGAGCGAGCACGACCGCGACGCGGCCCTCGACGACGAGATCACCTCGATCCATGCCCTCGGCGAGGGGCGCGTCGGCGAGACGGCTGGCCCGGAGGACGAGGACCACGAGCTCTCCCCCGAGCAGGACGCCCGGATCGAATCCGAGCTGAAGAATCGTGGCGGCGCGAGCTGATCGAGCCGCAGTATCTCGACCGAACGCGAGCGTCCAGCGGCGTCAGTGAAGCATGCCGGGCAATTCCGCCATCGAGGTGAAGACGGTGGCTCCCTCGGCTTCCAGCCACGAGGCGGGGGTCAGCCCGCCGGCGTAGCCGAAGACACGCATTCCTGCGGCGCGGGCGGCGCGGACTCCGTATTTGCTGTCCTCCACGACAACGCAGTTCTCCGGCTGGTGCCCCAACCGGTGAGCGGCGTGCAGGAAGATGTCCGGTGCAGGTTTGCCGTTGAGCACTTCCGAGGAGCTGAAGATGCGGCCCTCAAAGCGACGAAGGAGACCTGTGTGCCCCAAGGTCTTTCGGATCTTCTCGTGACTGCCGCTCGACGCAACGCAGGTTCGGAACTCGAGCTGGTCGAGAGCGGCCTCGATGCCGGGGACCGCCTGCAAATGGGCGTCGAAGGCCTCGTCGTACCACGGCTGGTACTTCTCTTCCCAGTCGAGCGGTAGCTTCCTACCCAGGTGCTCCTCGAGCTGCGAACAGAAGTGGGAAGCGGGTCTGCCGAGGAAGCGATCGACGACCTCCTCGGTGGACAGCTCCCAACCGAATTCTGCACAGATCCGCTTGTCGACCTCGACGGCGAGCACCTCACTGTCGACGAGAACTCCGTCGCAGTCGAATATCACGAGGTCGACGTGGTCAAGCATTGACATCCTTTACCCTTCCCTTAATTTTTCATTTCGTCGTGGATTTGCCGCACATGCATCAGCTAATATTGAAAGGGTGTCCACGGTTGTCCCGGGCCACATAATTCGATCATGCACCGCCAGGCGGACAGGGTGAAGCCCCGCGGTGAGCGCGCCGACAAGTTCGAAGTCTGAACCATCTCCGACAAAGATTGTTTCCGACGGAGTTGCGTTAAGCAAGGCAGCTGCCTGCTCAAAAATGGACGGCGCCGGCTTCATCCTTCCCGCTTCCGAAGAAAGTGTTATGGCCGCAAAAGAATCGGAAATACCCGAATCAGCGAGTAACGAGCGAACATCTGAACTGCAATTCGACACCAACCCGAGAAGCCGACCAGATCCGCTGATTTTTCCTAACTCTCTCGTGATTCTCGGCTGTGCAGCATAAAATTCTGCACCATGAATAGCGCGACGCGCAGCCAAGGCGTCGCGAACAGCAGTGCTCGACCATTTTTTATCTAGGTTCTGTGATAACTCGTCAAGGTATTGCTCGAGAGGCCTCGTCTCTCTTGCCTGCCGTGTTGCGTCCCAGGCCGTCCGTAATAACCTCGGATCCTCGTCGAGATGCTCGCAGAAAGCGTAGAATGCTTGCGCCTTCGTCGCTTGAGGTAGCGGGACTAATGTTTCCCATAGATCAAAGAGGATCCATTGAGCGTCGACTTCCTCCAAAAGCGATTGAACTGTGCGGGCAACCGGAATGACAGTTGGTGAATGCCACCGAGAATTATCGATGATAACATCCGCATGGTCCTGGGGGCGATTTTGCTGTAGAAAGAACCGTTGTCCCGGGATGTATTTTTCATGATACTTGCGTAGGACACTGAGTCCTTGATGTGGCACGTCCCTGCGATACGCTCGGTCGAGCATTTCCTGGGGCTCGACGTGCAGGAAAACCATGTAATCGATGAATTCCCGCACATCTTCTCGGAGTAAGAAGATTCCCTCGACTATCATGACGCCACCGGCGGCGACGACGTAATTCTTTTTTATGGAGAACGTATCGCTATCGAGGTCAAGGTGCTGAAGCTGAGCATTAAGCGTCCCCGTGTCGCGTAATGGTCGAAGAAGGCCGTCAATCAGCCGTTCCATGTCGATGCTTTTCTCGAGATACGCTTCTGATTCAGTGAGCCTTTCGTCGTAACGTATTTTTTTCGGGTTGTGAAAGTCATCGACGTGAACGATAGTAGCCGCAACCCCGGACTGAGCCAGCACTGCCTGCATCCGACTCGCCATCTGACTCTTGCCGGATGTATCTGGCCCGGTAATGCCGACAACTATTGGTGCGACATGAGTCCGTCTCTCGAAGACGCCGGCCAGGACCGCGTCGAAGGCAGGTATGGAAGTGCTCATGAGGGCCACCTCGTGGGACGCAGAATTTTCAGATGCTCACTCAGCCGAGTGGAGAGGTCTCGGTAAAGCTCTTGCCCATACTGAGCGTTGTCCTGGTACTCGGGCGGAGTCGGATCGAGCCGAAGCGCTGTGATGTCGTTTCGATGAGAGCCATCGATGAGAACTCGCCCTTGCCGATCTGCGGCGAGACGGAAAGGCGTGTCTGGCGCGCGAACCATCCGACCGGAGCTGTGCATAATTTTAGGAGTCCGGCCGACGTACCCGAGCGCCTGAACAATGAGTGCCGCCCGGTCATACAAATCGCGCTGATCTTGCAGCAAACTGATGGGCATCATTGAGACTTGAGAGATCTGCCCCTGAGACGCACGTAAGAAGATAGCCTTGGACTCATGTCGCAAGCCAGTATCCCGAAAGACATTTCCCGATGCACTGCACACTGCCGCGTCCGTCACCGGCACCTCTCGATTCAAATCCTGGTAAATACGAGCTTCCTCCCGCGAGGAGTAAAACAAGCGAGCTTTCGACCGTTGCAGTACCAAGATCTCTCGCTTTCCAAACTTTTGGGGAGCCCGCGCTCGAAGGGCCAGTAGGACGCGAAGGGCGGACATCGCAGAATGCGACGATCCGGCGACAACGATCGGCTTAGTAGGATGCATGTCAAGGGTGTCGAGCGTGCGCGCCTCTTCAGCCGGGTTGAGGAGATGTCCGGAGAGGATCGTTTTGTCGCGCCACATCTCGAGTGCTGGGTGGAGCAACTCATGTCGCCCTGTTGCGATCACGAGATGACGCGAGGTCAGCTCTTGTCCAGTGTCCAGCGTCACTCGAGGCGCGCCGCCGCAGACAACGATTTCTCGCCCCGCACACCCGGTCATAACCGCTTCCGCGGGAAGCGCTCCGGTGAGGACAGCGCCGACTCTGTCCAAGGCTGAAGCCAGCTGTCGAAGGTCGATTGGCCCTTTAGCGTTGGCGACTTTCCCTACGAGGTCGTCGCTGAGGAGGGGAGCAAAATCGGCCTTCAAATCAATATCTTTAAAGAATCTTGAGCCGATAGAAGTGCTTTGAATCGCGTAGCCGTGAAAATCACCACCCCCTACCCGGGTACGCTTCTCAACAATTCCGATGCGTCGCTTGAGCAACCAGGGGGCCGAGGCGAGGAACGTCGTCGTTCGAAAGCCACCTCCAAGGAAGAGGATTTCGAAATCTACGTCAGAAGTTGGCATGAGCTGCGAGGAGCCGTTCGAACCGGTCGCAGATGTCATCTGCTTGGGTCATCGTCAAGATGAGAGGCGGGCGGATCTTCAGGACGTTGCCGCGTCCGTACCGTGAAGTACGCATAATCAATCCGAAGTCCATCGCCTTTCGAGCAAGATCGTTGGTTAGGTCAACGTTCGGCGTTCCGTCTACGTCAGCGATTTCGATTCCGATCATCAGACCGACGCCTCTCACATCGTTAATCACCGCATATTTTCTTTTCATTTCGTTCAACCGCCCGAGGATACGGTCACCCGTCGCACGAACGTTAGCGAGGAATTCCTTATTGTCGATCACCTCGAGGGTCGCGATGGCCGCCGCCGCGGCCATGATATTAGAACCATATGTGAAGGAGTGCTGATCACTGGGCAGTCCGGCCATGTCATCGCTGGCGAGGATGGCCGCGACTTGCGCGCCGGAGCCGCCTAGACCTTTTGCGACCGTGATCGCATCAGGCTCAACGGCAAAATGTTCGGCCGCGAACATGCGGCCCGTCCGTCCTATGCCTGTCTGAATTTCGTCGAGAATCAATTTGACGCCAGTATCGTCGCAGAATTTACGCAACTTTTGGAAGTAGCCATCAGGCGGGACTATGTTGCCGCCGTTCCCGGAAATTGGCTCGACCATGAACGCCGCTACGCTTCCACTGCTGGCATACTCCATGAAGTCGTACAGGCGCTCGGTACATAGCGAGCCGCAGCTGGCTTTTTGCTGCCCATAGAAGCACCGGTGACAGTACGGATCGGGGACCTGAAGCGAGTTATGAAAAAGCGTCTGAAATGGCTCCCGGCGGAAAGCGTTGCCTGACATGCTCGTCATCATCATCGTCTGACCGACGTGCGCTCGAAAGAGCGTAATAACGTCTCGTTTTCCCGTTGCCCGCTGAGCCATCTTGATTGCGCCCTCGTTTGCTTCCGATCCACCGGCAACTTTAAGGTGCGTACGAGTAATGGACGCGGGAGCAAGGTCAGCGAGGCGCCGCGAGAGATGATTAATTTGATCTGTTTGGAAGCTGCTCGTGACGTGGATAAGTTGATCAGCCTGATCCTTAATCGCCTTGACGACGGCCGGGTGGGAGTACCCGAGACTCAGGTTGAAGGTCGCCGACGCACAATCGAGGAACGCGTTACCCTCGTCATCGAAGAGGTAAACGCCTTCTCCTCGGACCATCTTCTGCGCCGTAACTGGATAGTAGACAGCGCTTGGATCAGTTACCTGAGTATTTTCGATCGACAAAATTTTCTCACTTCCACGGTAAACTAATAACCGCCCCGGCAAGTAGAGCAGAACGCCGCGTGAGGCATGCCGCTCACGTTCCTCGACCCCTGGGCTAAATGTTCGACACGAACTTAGCAGGAGAAAATGAGGAAACCGCATCTGGCGCGCTTCGGCGCCTGATTGGCATTCGGCAGCGGGGTGGGCGACTGCACCCGTCCTGCTCGTGGCATAAGAGCAGACCTGCTGACTGGTGGCGAGGTGTCGTACCCGAGCGCGTGGCCCGCGGTATCCGCATCGCAGGGGCGGACTCTGGCACCGGCAAGGTCTCCGTTATTCAGGGCGCGACGTTTGTGACACCCCTGATCTCTCGGCGCTAGGGGTCCGGCGTCGCCCGCGTCCGACGGTAGTCCGCCCAGATCGAGGAAGAGCGCCTTAGCAGCCAACGGGCCGCAGCGGAACACGGAAGGCCCGCTCCCCGTCGAGGGAACGGGCCTTCCGGCTGTCTGGTGAGGACGGAACGTGCACCGACTACGCCGAGAGGCGCTCGTAGTCCGTGTAGCCCTCGGCTCCGCCGCCGTAGACCGTCTCCTGGACGACCTCGTTCTCGGGGTGCCCGCCCTGCCAGCGCTCGACCAGGTCGGGGTTGGCGATCGCCGGACGGCCGACCGCCACGGCGTCCGCGTGACCGTCGGTGATCAGCTCGGTCGCCTCCTCGCGGCTGGTCGGCGAGCCGAAGCCGCTGTTGGCGATGAAGACGCCGTCGAAGCGGGAGCGAAGGCTCTGGACCAGCTCGCCGGTCGGCTCGGCGTGCAGCACGCTGAGGTAGGCGAGCCCGAGCGGAGCGAGCCCGTCGACCACAGCCTCGTAGGTGGCGCGCACGTCGTCGGCGTCGGTCTCGACGACGTCCTGGATGTTGTGGGCCGGCGACAGGCGGATGCCGACGCGTCCGGCGCCGACCTCGTCGGCAATGGCGCGGGTGACCTCGAGCACGAACGCGGCACGCTCGGCCGGGGTCCCGCCGTACTGATCGGTGCGCACGTTCGAGACGGGCGAAAGGAACTCGTGCAGCAGGTAGCCGTTGGCGCCGTGCACCTCGACCCCGTCGAAGCCCGCGTCGATCGCGCGACGGGCGGCCGCGACGAACTCGTCCCGCACGATCGCCAACTCCTCGGTGCTCAGCGCGTGCGGCACCGGGAACGGCTTCTTGCCGGAGGGGGTGTGCACCTCGCCGTCGATGGCGACGGCGCTCGGGGCGACGATCCGCTCGGTCCCGGTGATCTCGATGTGCGAGACCCGGCCCGCGTTCATCAGCTGCATGACGATCCGTCCATCCGCGGCGTGCACGGCGTCGGCGACCGCACGCCAACCGGCCGCTTGCGCGTCCGTCTCGATGCCCGGCTGCCCGGCGTAGCCCTTCGACTCGGCGCTGGGGAAGACGCCCTCGCTGATCAGCAGGCCCATGCTGGCGCGCTGGGCGTAGTACTCGGCGACGATCGCGCCGGGCACCCCCTGCTCGTCGGAGCGCAAGCGCGTCATCGGAGCCAGGACGATGCGGTTGGCGAGATCGAGGTCGCCGGCGGTGAGGGGGGAGAACGGATCCACGGGATCGCCTTTCTAGGCAGCTGTCTCAGGAGCATCCCTGAGGGGGAGGCACGCGCACCTTGCGGCGCACTCCGAGCGTCAACCGCGAGCGGCGCGCGGCCATTCCTCCTCTCGGCGTTCTCCCATACCCCACACGAGGCACGCGGTCGACGGCCCGCCGCCTCCCGACCCACCTCGGACACCGGGGCTGTCTACACTCGGGAGGCGACGACGAAGGAGTGTGCGCGATGCCGGCGAGACCCCACCACCCCGTGAGTTCCCTGCGACTGCCGGCGCTCGTGGCCCTCCTGGTCGCCGCGACCCTTGCGCTGGTCCCGACGACCGCGGCGGTGGCCGAGTCGCCCGTCGCGTTCTCCTCCTCCCCTGTGCTCGACTCGGCCGGCGTGCTGAGCCCCGCTGAGACGACCGAGATCGAGCGGGCCTCGAGCGCCCTCAACAATCAGCACCGCGTGCAGCTCTTCGTCGCCTTCGTCGACACCTTCACCGATCCCTCCGACCGCACTGCTTGGGCCGATGAGACCGCAACGCGCAACGGGCTGGGCACCGACGACGTCCTGCTGGCCGTCGCGGTCGACGCCCGTCAGTACCAGGTGTCGGTGGCGCAGGGCTTCGCCCTCGACGAGGAGCAGGTCTCCTCGCTCCAGACCGACGACATCGAACCCAGGCTCGCCGCGGGCGACTGGGCAGGAGCCGCGGTGGCGGCCGCCGACGGCATCGGGCAGCGCCTGGACGCGCCCACCACCGGCGAATCCCTCGGCTCGGGACTGCTGATCGCGCTCGGGGTGCTCGCTGCCCTGGTCGTGATCGGACTCGTGGTGCTGTTCCTCGTCCGTCGCGCGCGGCGTCGCCGGGCCCAGGAGGCGGTGGAGGCCTCGATAGACGAGCTCGCCACCCGCGCGGGGTCGGCCCTCGTCCACACCGACGACGCCGTCCGCACCAGCGAGCAGGAGGTCGGCTTCGCGGAGGCGCAGTTCGGCGCCGACGCGACCGGCGCGTTCCGCGAGGCGCTGGTCACCGCGAAGCGCCTGCTCGGCGAGGCCTTCACCCTGCAGCAGCGGCTCGACGACGCGGAGCCGGAGACGGATCAGGAGCGCCGCGACGGCTACCAGCGCATCCTCCAGCTCTGCGCCGACGCCGAGCAGACCCTCGACGAGCGCGCGAGCGCCTTCGACGAGTTGCGCGACCTCGAGAAGAACGCCCCGCAGGTCGCCGCCGCACTCGCGGCCCGCGCCACCGAGGTCGGCGACCGCCTCCCCTCGACCCGCGCCCTGATCGCCGACCTCTCCGTCCGCTACGCGCCGACCGCGGTCGAGGACGTGAGCGACGACGCCGACCAGGCCGAGGACCGGCTCCGCTTCGCCCGTGACCAGCTCGCCGCCGCCCAGCAGGCGATGCAGGCCGGCGACTCCGGCCGCGCCGCCGTACTGCTACGCGCCGGGCAGCAGGCCGCCGAGCAGGCCTCGGGGCTCGCCGATGCCGTGGCCGCCCGCCGGGCCGACCTGCAGCGGGCGGAGGCGTCGCTCGCCGGCCGCCTCGCCGAGATCCGCGCCGACGTGGCGCAGGGTCGCGCACTCGCCGCGTCCGACGCTCCGGAGTCCGCCGCCCAGGCTCAGAACGTCGCCACCGCCGTCGCCTCGACCGAGGCCGCCCTCGACGGGGTCGAGCGCGCGGCCGGTTCTCAGCCGCACGACCCGCTCGCCCTCCTCGAGGCACTCGCCGCGGCCGACGCGACCATCGACGCGGCCGTCGGCGGGTTCCGCGACGCCCAGGCCCAGCGCGAACGCGAGCGGGCCGCCCTCGGCGCCGAGCTCACCGCCGCCCGCAGTCGCGTCTCGGCCGCCGAGGACTTCATCGCCGCCCGGCGCGGGGCCGTCGGCTCCGAGGCCCGCACCCGCATCGCCGAAGCCGCCCGCTCCGCCGAGTACGCCGAGCGGATGGCGACCATCGACCCGCGCGAGGCCCTCGCTTCGGCCCAGCGCGCCTCCTCCCTCGCCCAGCAGGCGCTGGAGCGGGCGCGCACCGACGCGGGCAGCTACTCCGCCCCGAATGCCGTCGGCAGCCCGTACGGCCACGGCACGGCGGGCGCCTTCCTCGGCGGGATCCTGGTCGAGTCGCTGCTGAGTGGGGGACGCAGCGGCGGCTACCGCTCGGGCGGCTTCGGCGGGGGCGGGCTCGGCGGCTTCGGCGGGGGCGGCTCGTCCCAGCGCTCCGGCGGCGGCGGGTTCGGCGGGGGACGCAGCGGAGGCGGACGTCGCGGCGGCGGCGGCGGACGCTTCTGATCCTCCCGCCGCACCACGGCTCACCATCCCGGCACCACCTACGACACAAGGAGAGACATCATGGCTCAGAGACAGTCGATCTTCGGCCGCATCGCGCAGCTCGCGAAGGCCAACATCAATGCGCTCCTCGACCAGGCCGAGGACCCGCAGAAGATGCTCGACCAGATGGTCCGCGACTACACCGACAGCATCCGCGACGCGGAGTCCGCGATCGCGACCACGATCGGCAACCTGCGCCTGCTCGAGGACGACTACCGCGAAGACGAGCAGAACGCCCAGGAGTGGGGGAGCAAGGCGCTCGCCGCGAGTCGCAAGGCGGACGAGCTGCGCACCTCCGGAAACGCGGGCGACGCCGACACGTTCGACGCGCTGGCCAAGGTCGCGCTGCAGCGCCAGATCCAGTCCGAGAAGGAGGCGAAGGACGCCGAGCCGACCATCCGCTCGCAGACCGAGGTCGTCGACAAGCTCAAGTCGGGCCTGAACCAGATGCGCGAGAAGCTGCAGCAGCTTTCCAGCAAGCGCGACGAGCTGATCGCCCGCGCGAAGACCGTCGAAGCGCAGAGCCAGGTGCAGGACGCCGTGAAGAGCATCGACCTGATGGACCCGACGAGCGAGGTGAGCCGCTTCGAGCAGAAAATCCGCCGCGAGGAGGCGCGCGTGCGCGGCGCGGAGGAGCTCGCCTCCTCGAGCCTGGACGCGCAGTTCGAGTCGCTGGAGGACCTCGGGGAAATGACCGAGGTGGAGGCGCGCCTCGCCGCGCTGAAGTCCGGCCGCCCGCAGGACTCGATCAGCTCCTGAGGCCCGCGCGCCTCCGACTGCTCGTTCCGTCGGAGGCGCGCGCCCCCGTTGCGCCACATCCGGGCGCGAGACTGGCAATCGCCCTGGTGCGCTGGTGCCCGCGTCCCCGTAGTGTTCACAGTAGGTTGCCCGTGACCCCGGCCGCCCACATGCCGCGTCCGGCCACTACCGACGCGGTGAACCATGAGCGGACCGCCCCCGTCGGGATCGCTCGCCGAGAGACTGTCGCCGCCGACGGTCACCACGAAGAGCGAGGCGCTGATGAGCACCCCCACCACCACGTCCGTCCCCGCAGGCGCCCCCCGCGTCGTGCGGACCCGACCCCGCGCCGACGGTCGCGTCAACCCGACGACCGAGTACTCCGGCCTCCTCAGCACGGTCCGCGACGCGGGGCTCCTGCGTCGCCGTACCGGGTTCTACTACATGATGTTCGGCGCGCTCGTCCTCGCGCTCGGCGGTATCGTCACCGGCTTCGTCCTCCTGGGCGACTCCTGGTTCCAGCTTGTGCTCGCCGCTGCCCTGGGCATTGTGCTCACGCAGTTCGCCTTCCTCGCCCATGAGGCCTCGCACCGCCAGGTGTTCGAGTCCGGCAAGGCCAACGACGTCGCAGGACGCACCCTCGCCAATCTCGTCGTCGGCATCAGCTACTCCTGGTGGATGACCAAGCACAGCCGTCACCACGCGAATCCGAACGTTCTGGGTAAGGACCCGGACATCGAGCGCGACGTCGTCTCGTTCACCGCCGAGGACGCTGCGCGCTCGCGCGGCCTCTACGCCTGGCTCACCCGCCGCCAGGGCTACGCGTTCTTCCCGCTGCTGCTGCTCGAGGGCCTCAACCTGCACCTGCACGGCTTCCGTACAGTGTTCGGCAAGGGCAAGGTCGACAAGCGGTGGGTCGAGATCTCGATGCTCGTCACCCGCGTCGGTCTCTACCTCGCCGTCGTCTTCTGGGCGCTCCCGCTCGGCATGGCGTTCGCCTTCGTCGGCGTGCAGCTGGGCGTCTTCGGCCTGTACATGGGCGCCTCCTTCGCGCCGAATCACAAGGGCATGCCGCTGCTGCCGAAGGAGGCGCGCGTCGACTTCCTGCGCCGCCAGGTCCTCACCTCGCGCAGCATCCGCAGCACCTGGTTGACCGACCTGTACATGGGCGGCCTCAACTACCAGGTCGAGCACCACCTCTTCCCGAACATGCCACGCCCGGCGTTGCGCCGCGCGCAGGTCATCGCCAAGGAGTACTGCGCCACCCACCAGATCCCGTACACCGAGACCTCGCTGATGGAGTCGTACGCGATCGTTGTGCGCTACCTCAACAAGGTCGGCCTCTCGGCCGGCGGCGACCCGTTCGACTGCCCCGCCGCCTCCGCCTACGGGCGCTGAGTCCCCGCCTTCGAGGGCCCCTCGCACCGATCCGGTGCGGGGGGCCTTCGTCGTCGGCGCGAGCGCAAGGGGGTGCCCCCGGCGGCGTCGGAGTCGTAGCGTCGGACCATGAGCAGCTCCGACTACGACATCGAGCCCACCCCGTCCGACGCGACCGACGACGCGCGCACGCCCGACCCCGCGACCGAGACCGGCACCTCCGCCGGTCTTGACGAGATCGGCGGCGCCTCCTCTCCTCTGGCCGACGGCGTCGGCGCCGACGGCGAGGAGCAGAACCCGCCGCTGCCGGGCTGGGGGCCCACCGACGGCGTCCACGGGACCGACGCCGAGACCGACGCTTCGGGTACCGAGCAGCGCTGATTCGTCCACGGCCGGGACCTTCTCGGCCGGTCGGCGAACGATCCGACTGCGTTCCGAGCAGGTCCCTCCGTGTTCGCCCGAGGGTCGACCGGCGGTGTGTCGCCGCGCCCTACACTGGCGAAATGCAGCCGACCGAACGCGCCCTCCGCGTGATCTCCTACAACCTCCGGGAGCACCGAGCGCACGCGGAGATCGCTCCTCTCGCCGCCCGCCATGACATCGACGTCCTCTGCCTGCAGGAGTGCGACACGACAAAGCTGCCGCAGGAGGTAGGCGCGCTCCGACTCGCCTCGGTCACCGCCCGCAACCGTCTGGGCCTGGCTGTCTACTACTCGCAGGATCGCTTCGAGCTCTCGGCAAGCGCTGCGTTCGAGCTCAGCAAGTCCATGCACGACCGGGTGATGTCACCGGCTCACGAGCGCTTGCTGGCCGTCCGCCTCGACGACCGCGACGGCGGCTCGATCGCGGTCTCCTCGTTCCACGCCGCTCCGCTGTCGGCCGGCAACGCCCTGCGCCGCAAGCAGATCGACGAGGCACTGAATCGGCTGCGGGAGTATGCACCGGACACCCCATCGCTCATGGTCGGCGATTACAACTACCCGTGGTTCTTCCGCGGACTCGACCGCCGGATGACCCGCAACGGCTACCTGGTCTCGCGCAGCGACTCCCCCACCTATGCGCGCTACCGCTACTTCAGCGGGCACTTCGACTTCGCCATCAGCGACTCCGTGCGGATCGAGCGTGTCTCGACGCTGCCCCAGGGCGTTTCGGACCACCTCCCGGTGATGGTCGACGCGCACTACACGGTGCCGGCCGCCTAAGCGCCTGCGTCGTCGCGGTCGCTAGGCTCGGGGGGTGACGACCTTGATCCTCGCCCGGCACGGAGAGACTGTCTGGCACTCCGAGAACCGCTTCGCGGGCTCCTCCGACATCGCACTGACCCCCCGGGGTCAGGACCAGGCCGCGACTCTGGCGGCCTGGGCCGTCGACGCCGACCTCGAGGCGGTGTACTCCTCCACCCTCGTCCGGGCCGTGCGCACCGCCGTGCCGGCCGCGCGCGCCGCCCACCTCGAGCTCCAGCCCGACCCGGCGCTGGTCGAGGTCGACTTCGGCCGCGGTGAGGGGCTGACGACCGAGGAGATGGAGAAGCGCTTCCCGGACGAGTACCACGCGTGGGTCGCCGCCCCGGCGATCCAACCGATGCCCGGAGGCGAGTCGGGCCTGGACGCCGTTGCCCGCGCCAACACCTCGCTCGCCCGGATCCACAGCGAGCACCCCGACGGCCGCGTACTCGTCGTCGCGCACGGCACGCTGCTCCGCTTGCTCCTCTGCGCCTACCTCGGCATCAACCCCGAGACCTATCGGCACACCTTCCCCGTGGTCGAGAACGTGTCGCTGACCACGCTGCGCTGGGACGAGACCGGCATCGGACTGCTCGGCTACAACGTTCCGCCCGTGCAGACCCAGCGGCGCTCCAGCTGAGCGCAGTGGCCGGGCCGGAGCGCCCTCCGGCGAGCGCGGGCTCGATCGGCCTCGTGCTCGGGTCGGTCGCGAGTGTGCAGCTCGGCGCCTCCTTCGCCGTACTGCTCTTCCCCGCCGCGGGGCCGCTCGGCACCGTGACGTTGCGGCTGGTGTTCTCGGCCGTCGTGCTGCTCCTGGTCTGCCGTCCGCGGCTGCGCGGCCACAGCCGCAGCGACTGGGCGACGGTCGCCGCGTACGGACTCGCCCTCGGCGGGATGAACGCCTGCTACTACGAGGCGATCGCTCGGATCCCGCAGGGCGCGGCGGTGACCCTCGAGGTGCTGGGGCCGCTGACGCTCTCGGTGATCGCCGGGAGGAGCCTCGCGAGCCTCGTCTGGGCTGTGCTCGCGCTGGCCGGCGTGGTGACGCTCTCGCAGGGCGGCTTCTCGGCGCTGGATCCGGTTGGTGTCGGCTTCGCGCTCGGCGCGGCGGTGCTCTGGGCGGCGTACATCGTGTTCGCGGGGCGCACCGGCGGGCGGTTCCAGGGGCTCGACGGGCTCGCACTGGCGCTCGCGGTCGGAGCAGTCGTCTCGCTGCCGGTCGGTGTCGCCTCCGCGGGTTCCGCCCTCGTGCTGCCGCCGGTGCTGCTGCTCGGGCTCGCCGTGGCGGTGCTCTCCTCTGCCGTCCCCTACGCGCTCGAGCTGCTGGCGCTGCGGCGGCTGCGCTCCTCCACATTCTCGATCCTGATGTCGCTCGCGCCCGGGGCCGCCGCGCTGTCGGGCTTCCTCGTGCTCGGGCAGCGGCTCAGCGCGGTCGAAGCGGTCGGGATCGCACTCGTGGTGGCCGCGAGCATCGGAGCGGTGCGGAGCGCGCGGACCCCCACATGAGGGGTATTAGTTTGTTAGCCTAGCTATGTGCCTTCGATCGGGACTCCGCGGAACGACCGCACTCCGACGACCCTCGCAGACGAGCTGCGGGCGGCGACCGGGCGGCTCCGGCGACGACTCCCCGAGCAGGGTCAGCACGAGCTCAAGGATCGGAGCCTGCTGTACTCTGCGGCGGCGGCGCGCGCGGTCGCCGACCGGTGAGCGCGATGTTCCGCTCCCTCGCGGTGCCGAACTACCGGATCTGGTTCGCCGGCGCGATGGTCTCGAATGTCGGCACCTGGATGCAGCGCACCGCTCAGGACTGGATCGTGATCAACGACCTCACCGATCACGATGCGACGGAGCTCGGCGTGACGATGGCGCTGCAGTTCGGGCCGCAGCTGGTAATGGTCCCCTTCTCCGGCTTCATCGCCGACCGCTTCGACCGTCGCACGCTGCTGATGGCCACCCAGGGCGCGATGGGGGCGCTCGGGCTCGGGCTGGGCCTGATCGTCGTGACAGGCGTCGTCCAGCTCTGGATGGTGTACCTCTTCGCTCTGCTGCTGGGCTTCGCCGCCGCGATCGACGCACCCGTGCGCCAGACCTTCGTCTCGGCACTGGTGGAGGAGCACGACCTCACCAACGCCGTCTCGCTGAACTCGGCCTCGTTCAATTCGGCCCGGATGATCGGGCCGGCTCTCGCGGGCGTGCTCATCGCCGCGATCGGTTCCGGCTGGGTGTTCCTGCTCAACGCGGCGAGCTTCCTCGCCGTGCTGCTCTCGCTCCGGGCACTGCACCGCGATCAGTTGCGCAGCGCCCCGCGCGCGACCCGCGAGCCGGGCGCACTGCTGGAAGGGTTCCGCTACGTCTCGAGGCGGCCGGACATCCTGGTGGTGCTGGCGATCGTGTTCCTGATCGGCACGTTCGGCCTCAACTTCCCGATCTTCGCCTCGACGATGGCGACCGTCGAGTTCGACCTGGGGGCGAGCGAGTTCGGCCTACTCTCCTCCGCGATCGCCGTCGGCTCGGTGCTGGGGGCGCTGCTCTCGGCTCGGCGGGACCGCCCGCGGCTCCGCCTTATCGTCGGCGCCTCGGCCGCATTCGGCCTCGCGCTCGCGCTGGCCGGACTGATGCCGACCGTCTGGGCGTTCGCGATTTTGCTCCCCTTCGTCGGGATCGCGTCGCAGACGCTGATGACCTCCGCCAACGGTTACGTGCAGCTCTCGACAGCGCCGGAGATGCGCGGCCGGGTGATGGCGTTGTACCTCGCGATCTTCGTGGGCGGGACGCCGGTCGGTGCGCCGCTGATCGGTTGGGTGGCGGACGCCTACGGGCCGCGCCAGGCGATGCTGGTGGGCGCCGCCTCCGGGATCGCGGCGGCCGCGATCGGGGTCGGCTTCCACCTCCGCCACCGCCATGCCGCCCGGTTCGCGGCGGCCGACGTCGAGCCCGGCTCAGGTACCGGGGCCCGCCCGCTCCTGAGCCCCCGCGCGTGAGAGCGCGCCGAACTGTACAGAAAATCGCGAGCAACGTACACTCACCGCATGGTCACGATCTCCGTCACGGATGCGCGCGCGAACTTCTCCGACCTCGTCGAGCGGTCCCACACCGAGGCCGTCATCGTCGAACGCCGCGGGCGAGCGGAGGCTGTCATCGTCAGTCCCGAGCAGTACGAGCGGATGATGGACGCCCTCGAGGAGGTCGAGGACGTCCAGGCCTTCGACGCCGCGATGGCCGAGGAGGGCGACGACATCCCCTGGGCTCAGGCCAAGGTCGATCTCGGCTGGGAATGAGCAGCTACCGCATCAATCTGCGGCCCGCGGCCGTCAAGGCTCTTCGGGGGATCGACCAGCGGGACCGGAAGCGGATTCAGGGCGTCATCGCACTTCTCGGTGAGGATCCCCGACCGCCCGGCGCCACGGCCCTGCGAGGACGGCCCGGACTCCGGGTCCGCGTTGGCGACTACAGAATCCTTTACACCGTCGACGATGGCGTGCTCCTCGTCGTGGTCATCACGCTCGGCCACCGCCGCCAGGTCTACGAGCGATGATCCTCTCACCCCTCACGCCTCGCGCGTGATCTCGACGCGGACGAAGAGCTTCGACGAGCGCGGACCCGCGAAGACCCCGCGCAAGGGCGCGATGTCGTTGTAGTCGCGGCCCCGGCCCACGATGACGTGGCGATCGCCGATGTCCATCAGATTGGTCGGATCGTAGCCGCGCCACGCGCCTCCGCAGAACCACTCCACCCAGGCGTGCGACTCCCCCACCACGGTTTCGCCGATCTCGGCGTGCGGCTTGGGGTGGAGGTAGCCCGACACGTAGCGCGCCGGGATACCCACCGAGCGCAGCGCCCCGAGGACGATGTGGGTGATGTCTTGGCAGACGCCCTCGCGTGCGGTCCACGACTCCGACGCCGTGGAGTGCACGCCGGTAACGCCCTGCCGGTACGTCATCGCCCGACCGATCGTCTCGGCGATCGAGAGCGCGGCCTCGCAGGGGCCGGAGGCGTCGTCGGCGAGCGACCGGGCGAGTGCCGCGAGATCCTCCGCGGGCGCGGTGCGGTGGGTCTGCTTCGACTGCTCGACGTACTCCGTGCGCGTCTCGACCTGCTCGGACAGCTGCTCCCAGCCGGTGGGGTGGTCGGGATGAGGCTTCGGCCGGATCTCGACGAGCGAGGTCGCCGTCAGCGAGAGCTCACGATGGGCGTCGAGCACGTCGAACGACGAGACGCGGGTGCCCCAGTAGTCGGTGTAGGCGTGCACCGAGGTCACCGGCCGGATGTCGAGGTTCGAGAACAGCACCAGCTGCCCGTCGGAGGAGGCGGGCAGCATCCGCGCCTCGTTGTACGACGCGACCACATCTCCCGCGTAGGTGAAGCCCGTGGTGTGTCTGATGCGCAGCCTGCTCACAATGCCTCCCCGATCCAGCTCGGCATGACGTTGGTGGGGAAGTACCGCTGGCGAATCGCCTCGGACGCGGCCGACGTCGCCTCCTGCACGCTGTCCATATGGCGCGGCAGGTCCACGAGGATGTCGGTGATCGGCCGGAACTCCAGCTCGCTGCGGATCCGCCCGAGGACGCGCTGCGCATCTCCCGAGTGGCCGATGCGGCCGGTGCGCGGCTCGATGTCGCGCATGCACGCCTCCGCCCGCGAGACCGAGAAGAGGATCGAGCGCGGGAAGAGCCGGTCCAGGAGGAGGAACTCGGCCGCGTTCCGCGCGCTCGGCACGCCACGGTAGGTGCGCAGGTAGGCCTCGTAGGCGCCGCAGGAGCGAAGGATCGTGGTCCAGGAGGGGCCGCTCGCCTCGGTGAGCGACCGGGTGGCGAGGAGCCGGGCGGTCATGTCGGCGCGCTCGATCGAGCGGCCGAGGGTGAAGAACTGCCAGGCCTCGTCGCGCGAGGTCGCCGACTCGATGATGCCGACGGCGAGGGCGGAGCGCTCGCGTACCCAGCTGAAGAACTCCGAGACGCGCTCGCCCGACACGCGGCGCGGCATCCGGGTGCGCGTGGTGTTCAGGCACTCCCAGAGCTCGGTCGAGACGATTTCGCGGGCGCGGCGGGCGTTCTCGCGGGCGGCGCCGAGCGAGTAGGCGATCGAAGCGGGGTTTGCGCGGTCGATCGCGAGGATGCTCAGCACGTCGGCGCGGGTGATGTCGCGCATATCGTCGGGCGGGGTCGAGCCCATCACCGACAGGAGCGAGCGACAGGCCGTGTCCTCGTCGATCCACGGATCCTCGAGGAGGAGCTGGAGGTGGACGTCGAGGATGCGGGCGGTGCCGTCGGAGCGCTCGATGTAGCGGCCGATCCAGAACAGCGACTCGGCGATCCGGGAGAGCATCAGTCGTCCTCCCCTGCCGCGAGAGTCTGCTGCTGCTGCTGCTGGTCCTGGTCGTTGGTCGGCGCGTCCTGCGGCGAGTGGTCGGGGGTGTGGTTGAGCGGGTAGACGATCGGGATGGAGCTGGTGACCGCGGCCTGCTCGGCGACGAGCGCCTGGATGTCGCGTGCCTCGGGCTCGGCGGTGCGCGGATCCTCCAGACCGACCACCCAGGTGTCCTTCGATCCGCCGCCCTGCGACGAGTTGACGACGAGCTGCCCCTCCGGGAGCGCGACGCGGGTGAGACCGCCGGGCAGCACCCAGACGTCGGTGCCGTCATTCACGGCGAAGGGCCGCAGGTCGGCGTGGCGGGGACGCATCCCGTCGTCGACGAGGGTGGGGATGGTGGAGAGCTGCACGACCGGCTGGGCGATCCAGCCGCGCGGGTCGGCCTGGAGGCGCGAGCGCAGCTCGGCCAGCTCCTTCGCGGACGCGGCCGGCCCCACGACCAGCCCCTTCCCGCCGGAGCCGTCGACCGGCTTCACGACGAGCTCGTCCAGGCGGTCGAGCACCTCCTCGAGCGCGCCCGGGTCCTCCAGCCGCCAGGTGTCGACGTTCTTGATCACCGGCTCCTCCGAGAGGTAGTAGCGGATGAGGTCGGGCAGGTAGGTGTAGACGAGCTTGTCGTCGGCCACGCCGTTGCCGACAGCGTTGGCGATGGTGACGGTCCCGAGCCGGGCGGCGAGCATCAGGCCGGGGGAACCGAGCATCGAGTCGGCGCGGAACTGCAGCGGATCGAGGAACTCGTCGTCCACGCGGCGGTAGATCACGTCCACCCGGGTGGGGCCGGAGGTGGTGCGCATGAACACCTTGCCGCCGGTGCAGAACAGGTCACGGCCCTCGACCAGCTCGACGCCCATCAGGCGGGCGAGCAGGGTGTGCTCGAAGTAGGCGGAGTTGTAGACGCCCGGGGTGAGCACGACGACTGTCGGGTCATCGACTCCCTCCGGGGCCGAAGCGCGCAGGGCCTGCAGCAGCTTGTTCGGGTAGTCGCCGACCGGGCGCACGCGCATCGAGACGAACAGCTCGGGCAGGGTCTGCGCCATCATCCGGCGGTTCGAGATCACGTAGGAGACGCCGGAAGGCACCCGCACGTTGTCCTCGAGGACGCGCCAGCCGCCCTGCTCGTCGCGGATCAGGTCGATGCCGGACACCTGGATCCGCACGCCGTTGGCCGGGACGATGCCCGCCGCCTGACGGTGGAAGTGGTGAGAGCTGGAGATCAGGCCCGCCGGGATCACTCCGTCGGCGACCGCGTTCTGCGGGCCGTAGACGTCGGCGAGGAAGGCCTCGAGGGCGCGGACTCGCTGCGTGATGCCGCTCTGCACCTCGTTCCACTCCGCGCGCTCGATCACCCGCGGCACGGCGTCGAGGGGGAACGGACGCTCCTCCCCCGCGAAGTCGAAGGTGACACCCTGCGCGAGGTAGGAGGAGGCGAGCGCGTCGGTGCGGCCGCGCAGCTCCTCCTGGGTCATCCGCGCGAGCGAGGAGTAGATGTCGCGGTAGGCGCCGCGGACCCCGTCGGGGCCTCCTGCAGACGCCACGTCGGCGAACATCTCGTCCCAGGGGGCGGCACCCGAGACGGGCCGCGCGACCTTCTGGGACCCGTATCCGTCGAAAAGGTCACCCATGACACGACTCTAGTGTGGGGCGCATTGCCGGGATGTTCCGGGGAGCGCGGGCTGTCCGGCTCGCGGTCACGGACGACATCAGACCTTGCACGCGGCACTCGTCCCGTGAACGCTGTAACCTTTCAGTGGCATCGCTACATGGGTGCGCTCGGTTACACTGCAAGCAGTACCCGATGGGTTACATTATGGTATGTAGCCGTACGGTTACACCTATGGAGGAGGCGGACGATGTTCAGTGGAGTGAACGACCTGAGGCAGCTCGTGGTCTCACTGCGAGAGAACGCGGGCCTCAGCCAGGCCGAGCTCGCCCAGCGTGCAGGACTCTCCAGGAAGTGGGTGAACGAGTTCGAGCGAGGTAACCCCAATGCGAGAGTCGGTGCGGTGCTCGACGTGCTCCGAGCACTGGGTTACGGCCTCGAAGAAACAGCGCTCGATGCCCGCCGCGCGTGAGCTCGTCGCCTATCTCGACGGCAGAAGAGCCGGAACCTTTCTGCAGGAAAGCACGGGCAACACCGTCTTCGTCTATGACGAGGAGTACAGGCGCGACCCGCTGAGCACCCCCCTCTCCTTATCGATGAGCACAGCAGTGGAGCGACACAACAAGCGGAAGGTCCTGCCCTGGCTCAACGGGCTCATCACCGACAACGACGCAGCACGAAGCGCCATTGCTCAACGCTTCGACGTCAATCCCAAGAATCCATTTGCCATCCTCGAACACACAGGAGCCGACACCCCAGGAGCCGTTCAACTTCTTCCTCCTGGAAAAGGATCTACCGACGCGGACAGTGACCGGACCGCGGTAGAGAGATTGGCAGACGAGGACGTCGCCGAGCAGCTTCGATTGGTCATCGACGAGTACCGCGATGGGACTCCGGACGCGCGCCTCGATCAGCGGTTCTCTCTCCCTGGAGCGCAACCCAAGATCGCGCTCGTTCGCGACCGAGGCGAGTGGGCACGTGCGTTGGGCGCAACTCCGACAACCCACCTCCTCAAGCCGGTCCCACCGGACGGATTCCGGCGCGTCGACGTCGTCGAATACTTGACATTGACCGCGGCGAGCAACCTGGGTCTCACGACTGCCGAGTTCTGGATTGAGCAGATCGGGCCACACCGAGTCTTCGTCTCGAAACGCTACGACCGAGAGCCCGGAGCAGACGGAATCATCCGGCGATTACATCAGGAAGACCTAGGACAGGCCCTGTCAACGGATCCTGCGAAGAAGTACCAGCGACGGGATGGTGGACCAGGGATCGGCGCCGTCGCGACCCTCATCCGCGCTCTTGCACTCAGCGACAGCCAGAGAGTGCAGACCGGATGGGAGTTCTTCCGTGGTGTTGCCTTCAACAGCGTCGCCTACTGCACCGACGCGCACATCAAGAACTATTCGATGATGCTCGACGGCGCCCACTCTCAACTAGCACCCCTCTACGACCTGAACACCATCGCCCCCTACCTTGACGATCGGTCGCGATTCGGGGCCAGGGGTGAAGCACCACAGGCGGCAATGTCGATCGACGGTGAATACCGCTTCGATGCGATGTCCGACGCAGGCTTCGCGAAAGAAGCGAAGAAGCTCGGGGTGGACGGCGGTCGAGCCGTCGATGAGGTCCGTCGGCTTCGCCGCGACCTGGTGGGAGCCTTCGAGATCGCCCGCGACTCCCTCGTCACTGTCGATGACGACACGACGAGCTTCGCCCAGGAGGTCGTCGACGGGGTGGCCCGCATTCCTTCCCTGACGCGCTCCTGAGCAGCCAAACGAGGGCCGGGAATGAATCCGGCTGCGCGCGGTTGTATGCCCTTGTACATGCAGACGCATAGACCAGGCCCCGCCGGGCCGGAGGACAGAAGGAGCGCCCGATGCAGTTCGGCATCTTCACGGTCAGCGATTCAACGACCGACCCCACGACCGGACGGACACCGTCGGAGTCCGAGAAGATTCAGGCGACCCTCGCGATCGCGCTGAAGGCCGAGGAGATCGGCCTCGACGTCTTCGCCCTCGGCGAGCACCACAATCCGCCGTTCTGGTCCTCCTCCCCCACTACCACGCTCGGCTACCTCGCGGCGAAGACCGAGAGGATCCAGCTCTCGACCGCGATGGCGCTGATCACCACGAACGACCCGGTGAAGCTCGCCGAGGACTACGCGATGCTTCAGCACCTCGCCGGCGGCCGCGTCGACCTGATGCTCGGCCGCGGCAACACCGGCCCCGTCTACCCGTGGTTCGGCAAGGACATCCGCCGCGGCATCGAGCTGACGATCGAGAACTACGACCTGCTCCATCGCCTCTGGACGGAGGAGTACGTCGACTGGGAGGGTCACTTCCGCACCCCCCTCCAGGGCTTCCAGTCCACCCCGCGCCCCCTCGACGGCGTCGCGCCGTTCGTCTGGCACGGCTCGATCCGTTCGCCCCAGATCGCCGAGCAGGCCGCGTACTACGGCGACGGCTTCTTCGCGAACCACATTTTCTGGCCCGCCTCGCACACGCAGAAGATGGTGGAGCTCTACCGCCAGCGCTTCGAGCACTATGGCCACGGCACCGCGGACCAGGCGATCGTCGGGCTCGGCGGGCAGATCTTCCTGGCGCAGAACTCGCAGGACGCCCTCTCGCAGTTCCGCCCCTACTTCGACAACGCCCCCGTCTACGGCCACGGCCCCTCTCTCGAGGACTTCACCGAGCAGACCCCCCTCACCGTCGGCTCCCCGCAGCAGATCATCGATCGCACCCTCGGCTTCCGCGAGTACGTCGGCGACTACCAGCGCCAGCTGTTCCTGATGGATCACGCGGGCCTTCCGCTGAAGACCGTCCTGGAGCAGATGGACATGCTCGGCGAGATCCTCCCCGCTCTGCGCGCCGGATTCGCCGAGGGCCGCCCGGCGCACGTGCCGGACGCGCCCACCCACTCCTCCCGTGTCGCCGCGCGCGACGCGCAGCCCGAGCCCGTCACCGTCTAGTCAGGAGCCCGCATGGACACCCGCAGGATCACCGTCCTCTCGGCCGGCCTCAGCCAGCCGTCCTCGACCCGTCTGCTCGCCGACCGCCTGGCCGACGCCACCGAGTCCGCCCTCGTCGAACAGGGCTTCGCCGTCGAGCGGAGCGTCGTGGAGCTGCGCGACCTCGCGCACGACGTCACGAACAACCTCCTCACCGGCTTTGCGAGCCCGGCACTGCAGACTGCGCTGGACGCCGTCGCCGGCGCCGACGGGCTGATCGCCGTGACGCCGATCTTCACCACCAGCTACAGCGGGCTCTTCAAGTCGTTCGTCGACGTCCTCGACACGGAGGCGCTGCGCGGCCTACCCGTGCTGCTGGCCGCCACGGGCGGGTCACCCCGCCACTCCCTCGCTGTCGACTACGCGATGCGTCCGCTGTTCAGCTATCTGCACGCGGCTCCACTGGCGACCACCGTGTTCGCGGCGACGGACGACTGGGGCGGCGCGACCGAGGACGGACGGGCGCTGCCTTCGCGCACTGAGCGCGCCGGACGCGAGCTGGCCGCCGAGGCCGCCCGCTCCTCCCGCTCCGGATCCGCCCCCGACCCGTGGGCGCTCGACGGATCGTTCGAGGGGATGCTGGGCCGCCGCAGCTGAGCGTCCGGCGGGCCGTTTTTTCGACGACCCGCTCCGGCCGGCCTGGGCGTGGAGAGTGCGGGGTGACCACCCCTGTGTGCCACCGGGGGTGTCAATCCCCCCGTCCAACCGACCGGGCCGGTACCGACTCGCGGTACGGTCATCGCAAGCGCCCGTCCTGTGCGCCTGGAGCGCACCGTTCGAGCGGAAGGCGGGATCGCCGTGAGTGCTATCGCCGCGAATGCCGCCCAGCAGAAGGTCGCGGGCCGTTACTACCTGATTGAGCGGATCGGCTCCGGCGGGATGGGCTCGGTCTACCGGGCTCGTGACGAGTCGGTGCAGCGCGATGTCGCGGTGAAGGTGTTCCGCGCGGAGGCCTCGGACCCTGAGGACGTCGCCCGTCAGGAGCGCGAAGTGCGGATGCTGAGCTCCTTCGCCCATCCCAATATCGTGAACCTGTTCGACGCCGGCCTGCACAACTTCGGCGGCGACGTGCGCCGCTACGTCGTGATGGAGCTCGTCGCCGACCCCACGATGGAGGCGCGGCTCGAGGCCGGCCCCCTCCCCGCGGGTGAGGTCGCTGCGATCGGCGCGCAGCTCGCCGAGGCGCTGGCCTACCTGCACGAACGGGGCGTCGTGCACCGCGACGTGAAGCCCGCGAACATTCTGGTCAGTGACGTCGCGTCCAGCGGCTACGACCGCACGGCCAAGCTCACCGACTTCGGCGTGGCCCACTTCATGGACGGGTCGCGCCTGACCAGCGACGGCGTCGTGATCGGCACCGCCAGCTTCGTCAGCCCGGAGCAGGTTGCGGGCGAGCAGATCAGCGGAGCGAGCGACGTCTTCTCGCTCGGGCTGGTCCTCCTCGAGGCACTGACCGGGCACCGCGAATATTCGGGAACGGTCCTGGAGGCAGCGATCGCTCGCCTGCACCACAGCCCCTCCGTGCCGGACACGCTGCCCGCGGAGTGGAGGACGCTGCTGTTATCGATGACGCAGCGGAATCCGGACAAGCGGCCGACCGCTGACGAGGTGGCACACAGTCTGCGTGGAGGGGTGGCGGCGGGGTCCGCTTCGAACTCGCGCGCGGCTCGGATGCGGCGCACGGTGATCATCGGCTCGAGCGTGGTGGGCGTCAGCGCGATCGCGGCGCTCTCGTGGATGCTGGGAGTGCTGACCGGGCGCTGACCGCCGTGCGGTGCGGGGACCGCGCGATCTGCAGGCGCCCGTGCGATTCGCAGGTCACGCGTGCGATTCGCAGGGGACGGTGCGATTCGCAGGGGCTCGTCGGCGGAGAGCGCTCTCCGCCGCGTGGCGCCGGTCCGGAACGACGGATCTCCTGCACATCGGACTCGCCCTGGCTCGGGGTGCTGTGGTCTTGGACGTGCGCCGTCTGTCGGGAGCCGAGCGATGTGCAGGGGGCCGTGCGATGTGCAGGGGCTTCCAGGCGGAGAGCGCTCTCTTCCGCGTGACGCCGCTTGGGCATGACGGATCCCCTGCACATCGGACGGTGGGGACGGAGGAAGGCCTACGCCTCGCCGGGGAGCGCGAGGCGGAGGACGATCCGGGTCCAGGCGCCGAGGTAGATCCGGTCGCCCTCCTGCACTTCACGCCGCTGACCGGCCGCGATCGGCGTCTGTGGGAGGGGTGCGCCGGCCGCCGCGAGGTAGGTGCCGTTCGCCGACTGCAGGTCCTCGACCCACCAGCGGTAGCCGTCCGTGCTCAGCTGACAGTGCCGGCGTGAGACTCCGGAGTCGGAGCCGCAGTCGACCTGAGGCGAGATGCCGCGCGAGACGGAGGGCCGCCCCACCAGCTCGGTGCGCTCGCGCAGGACGACCGTCGCGGGCGGTCCGGGCGAGGGCATCGGGTCGTCGGCGCGCTGCTCGGCGTACCACTCAGGATCGACCCAGAGCTCGGCGATCCAGGGGCGGTCCGGATCGGCGGAGGCGGCCGTGCGGGCGGACCCGGTGGCCGTGCGGGCGGACCCGGTGGCCGTGCGGGCGGACCCGGTGGCCGGCGCGGACGTGGCCTTCTCCGGCGGCGCCACCTCCGGAATCACCTCGGTCGGCGGGGCGGCATGCGGAGCAACAGCCGCGGCAACAGCCGCGGAGCCGGCCGGCGGCACCGTCGCGACCGGCGTGTCAAAGCCCGCCTCCTGCTCCGGAATGAGCTCGGTCGGAGCCGCGGGGTCGACCCGCGGCGCAGGGGCCTCCCCCGGGTGCTCGGCCGGGTCGCCGCCCGGTGTCGCCGATCCGCCGACCTCGCCCGGCGCGCGCACGGCGCCCGAGGCGGTGAACGGATCGGCCTCGGGCAGGGAGCCGGTGGTGAAGTCGTAGCCGCAGTTCTCGCAGAACAGCGCACCGGCCTCGTTGGGGAACGAGCAGTGCGGGCAGACCGAGGGTCCGGTCGGGATCGCCGTGGTCGGCGCGGCGGGAGCGGGAGGCGTGACCGGCGCGGCTCCGATCGGCGCCCCGCAGACGTCGCAGTAGTCGCCCGACTGGGAGGTGTGCCCCTCGGGGCAGCGGAAGCTCACTTGCGCACCCGTGTGGTCTTGGTCGACGCGGTGTCCAGCGCCATCTCGTCGAGACGGTCGACACCGCGCCTGAGCCGCACCGTCCCCTCGTTCGGGTTGTCGATCTCGACGACCTTGCGCAGCTTCGCGGTCGCCTCGTCGTTCCCGGTGACGGACGCGAGCTGCACGGCGCGGCCAAGCTTCACCGTCGCGGTCGCCTCGTCGCCCCGGGCTTTCGCCGCGAGTCCGTCCTGGATCGCCGAGGCGAGCTCGGTCTGGCCGGTGTAGTGCGCGACGGCCGGGTCGATACGGGCGGTCAGAGCGGAGTCGTCGGTCCAGCGAGCCTTCACCAGGGCGGAGGCGACCACCTGGTCGCGGACACTGAGCTGCACCCGCGCGGCCAGCTGCTCCGCACCGACCGGCTTCGATGCGACCCGGACAGCCACGTGGTACTCCCGAGACTCATCGCCCCAGGCGCCGGTCGGGTAGGCGCCGGTGAGCGGATTCACGGCGGAGCGCCGGACGCTGAGGTCCTCGAGGTTCGGCGCCACCTGGCGGACGAAGAGCAGCTGCGCGCCCTGCGGCGTCCACACCCGCAGCTCGCCGTTGGCGACTCCGCGGCCCATCGACGCCCGCATCAGCGTCTCGAAGTCGGCGGCCATGTCGGCCGGGTTCGCGATCAGGCCCACGGTACCCAGCAGGGCGCTCGCGATCGTGCGCGCCTCCTCGACGATCCAGCGCGAGCCGACGCCGCGCACGTCGCACTGGAACTCGCCGCCCGCCGCTCGGATCGCCGCATCGAGCTGCATCCGCGACTCGTGCTCGTTCTTGCCGTCCGTGAGCAGGATCGCGTGCCGCTGGGTCGCCTCCGGAACTGTCGCGAACAGCTGGCGGGCGAGGGTCAGCCAGGTGCCCATCGCGGTGCCGCCGTCGGCCTGGAGGTAGCCGATCGCTTCCTTCGCCGCGGCACGCGCACCCGGCTCCATGCGCACCATCGACACCGTGGCGTTGGGGTAGGGGAAGGCGCGGTCGGCACGCTCGGAGCCGGCGACGATCGCGAAGAATGTGCCGTCAACGATCTGGTCGACGGCCACGGCGGCGGCGCGCTTGGCGGCCGTCATGTTCTCGCCCGTCATCGATCCGGAGCAGTCGACGATGATGATCTCGGCTGCGGCACCGTCGGACCCGGCGGCTCCGGTGCCGGACGCGGTCACCGTGACAATGGCGTGCACATCAGTCGCGCCGTCCGAGAGGAACTCGTTCTGGAAAACCGTCGCGCTGAACTCCGCCATTGCGTCAGTTTATGGGGACGCCCGACGCGGCGGGCCCCGGCACCACGATGGTGTACCGCGTGCACCGCGGAACGCACCGGATGCCGTTGCTCGTGGCGTTCACGCTGGTCGCGCTCTTCATCGGGATCGCCGAGAGCATCGCGACCTCGGCGGGGGCCTGGCTCTACCCCGATCAGGTCGTCGGCTGGCAGCCCGTGTCGGCGTCCACGCTGGTCTCCTGGTTCCTGCTGATGATCGTCTCCGTCCTGCTCGCTCGTCCACCTGCCGCGCGCACCGGACGCGACTGTGCCCGTCGGCCCCCGCGGGCGGACCACCGACGCCTGACCGCCGAGCGCCCCCCGTCCGGGTTCGGTGGCGACGCCGAGGCAGTCGAGGAATCCGCGGTACGACCGGGCCGCAGCGATCCTGACGCGCGCCATCGTTGCCGGATTTGACGTCGTACTGCCCGTGCGGGACAGGGGAGAGGGATACAGTGCAGAGCCGACCCGCTGTGCCGGGTCTCAGGAACCTCATTGATCGGGCACCACCGCTGCGGCCCTCCGGACAGAATCGGCTGCTTCCATGCCACACCACGACAGCGCCCAGGGGCACCACGACAGCGCCCAGGGACATCTCGACAGCGCCCCCGGTGCTCTGCGCCCTCGGGCGGACCGGCGACCCACCGTCTCGGTCGTGATCCCCGCCTTCAACGAGGAGGTGATCATCGCCAGATGCCTCGAGGCGCTCGCGAATCAGAGCGATCCGGCCGACGAGATCATCGTGGTCGACAACGGCAGTCGCGACGCAACGCTCGCGATCGTCGCTCGATTCGCGCGGGTTCGGGTCGTGCACGAACCGCGTCGCGGCGTCGGCCACGCGCGCTCGAGCGGTTTCGACGCCGCCAGAGGAGACGTCATCGCCCGGATCGACGCCGACTCGCTCGTCCGCGCCGACTGGGTCGAGAGCATCCGCATGATCTTCGCGACCGAGGACATCGATGGAATCGGCGGGGGCGCAGCGGTCGCCGAGCTCTCCCCCCACGGCCGGTTCTGGTTCAGTTGCTGGTACCGGGGCTTTCGGGCGTGGCACCAGCGCAGCATCGGTGTGCGGCCCATGCTCTACGGCTTCAACAGCGCGTTCCGCCGCAACGCGTGGCTCACGGCCCGGCCCCTGGTCGGAGCCGACGACGAAGGGATCAGCGAGGACGTCGATGTCACCATCGCCCTCCTGCGCACCGGCCACTCCCTCCGCTACGCACCGACGGCGATGGTGAAGGCCCGGCTGTTCCGCTCGATCGACCGCGACAAGCTCTCCCGCTACTACCGCACCGACACGCTGACCCTCGCGCGGCACGGCTACGGCAACCCGGCCCGGCGACGCACGTGCTCGGCGCCGGTGGCCGCACCGCCCGCGTCCGTGACGTCCCCAGCGGATCCGTCACCTCGATGAGCGAGGTTGTGAGTACGACGCCCGCCGCGGTCGTTCCCCGCCCGCACTGGTACCAGTCCCCGCGCTTCTGGCTGAGCGCAGCGACGGCTGTCATCGTTGCGCTGATCGTGTGGAGCGCCTGGCCGACCGTGGTCGACGCCGTGGGGAACCTGAACCGGATCAACCTGTGGATCCTCGTGCTGCTGGTGCCCCTGCAGCTCGCGAGCTTCGCTGCCACGGGTGAGGTCCTCTTCTCCTTCCTCCGCTCCCAGGGCGAGATCTCGCGGGTGGGTCCACTCACGGCCATGCGGATGTCGCTCGAGTTCAACTTCGCGAATCACATGTTGCCCGCCGGCGGCTCCGCCGGCATCGCCTATACGGCGTGGAAGCTGAGCACCCTCGGCGTGCCAGTGAGCCGCGCCACGTTCGCCCAGCTCGCGCGCTTCGCCGTGACCTTCGCCTCCTTCCTCCTCCTGCTCCTCGTCGCGGCCGGCTCGCTCCTGTTCTCGGGCGATCCGGCGCCGGGAGTGCTGTGGCTCGCCGCCCTCATCGGCGGCCTCGCGATCGGCGCCACGATCGCCGGCTTGGTGCTGCTGCGCCGCCGCCGCCTGCTGCACCGGTTCGCCGGATTCGTCGCCTGCGCGGCCGATCGCGCCGTACGGCTCTTCCGGCGCCGCTCGAGGATCGACACGGTAGCGCTGGTGCGCTTCTTCGACGGTTTGCATCTCGAGCTGCGTCGTGTCCTGACCCGGCCGCGCGCCCTCATCGCTCCGTTCGCCTGGTCCTTCGCGGTGAACGCTCTCGATGCCGGGCTGTTCTGGGTGGCTCTCGCCTCGTTCGGGACGGCCGCCGATCCCGCACTCGTCTTCGTGGCCTACGGCGTGGCCACGGTCGCCAGCATGGTCATCGTCACACCCAACGGTGTGGGCGGCTACGAGGTCGCGATGGTGGGAACCCTCGTCGCCGGCGGCGTCGATGGCACGGTGGCCATTGCGGCGGTGGTCCTCGCGCGAGTCATCCTCCTCTTCGGGACCATCGTGTTCGGCTGGCTCTTCTACCAGCACAGCATCGCGACGGCCGGAGCACCGCGCGTGACGGCGGCCGGTCGCCGCTGAACCGCACCGGCGCCCGCCCCGCAGGCCCGTCAAGCCCGGCGCGGACACCGCCGGAGCCTGAGAGGCTGAGCACGTGCCTGCGTGGACCCTCGCCCTCATCAGTGGCGCCATCGGTGGCGCCACCCTTCTGATCGGCGCCTTTCTCGCCTGGTTCGTGCGCGTCCCTCCCAAGCTCACCGCCGCGATTTCGGCGTTCGGCGCGGGCGTGCTGATTTCGGCGCTCGCGTACGAGCTCGTGCAGGAGGCGGTGGACGACGGCGGGCTGCTCGCGACGATCCTCGGGACCCTCGCCGGAGCCGTGGTCTTCGTCGGCGCCGACGCGCTGCTCACGCGAGCGGGGGCGGGGAACCGCAAGAGCGCCAAGGGGTCGGGCGGCGGCGCGGGAGCGGCGATCGCCGCCGGCGCGCTCATCGACGGCATTCCGGAGTCGATCGTGCTCGGCCTCTCGGTCGCGCAGGGCGGGACGGGAGCGGCGATCAGTGTGCCGATCGTCGCCGCGGTCGCGATCTCGAACCTGCCCGAGGGCCTCTCCTCCACGGTCGGCATGAAGACGGACGGCCGATCCGCCCGCTACGTCTTCACCGTCTGGGGCGGGATCGCGGCGCTCTCGGCCGCGGCCGCGCTCGTCGGCTTCCTGGTCTTCGCGACGGCACCGGGAGCGGTGGTGGCGTTTGTGACGACCGTCGCCGCAGGCGCGATCCTGGCGATGATCTCGAACACGATGATCCCGGAGGCTTTTGACCGGGACAACGTGCTCACGGGGCTCTACGCGGTACTCGGGTTCGTGACGGCGTTCGCGCTGCATAGCGCTTCTTAGGACGCCACTTCTTATTGCTGCGCTTCTGAGAATCCCGCTCCGCGCGCGGCGGTGTGGACATCCTCAGCCCGAGATCGGCCTTCCCCCGACAGTCCCTGCCAGCCTGCCGAGGACGGAAGAGGACCTCGATGACTGCTCATTTTTCTGCTCGGCGCCACCGGCTCAGGCGGCGACTCGGCACACGGATACTGCTCGCCTGCATCGGCGTCGGTGTCACGCTCGGAATGCTCAGCGCGGGCGCTGCGCCGGCGAGCGCTGTCTCCGAATTCCGCGAGCAGATCCCCATTCAGGCCGGGAGCCACGTCGCAATCGGGACATTCCGATGCACCGTCGGCGCCGTCCTCATTTCCACGACCTGGTACGGGTCGATGGCTCCGTCGGCCCGGGCGACGCGCTACATCGTCACGGCGGGACACTGCGGCCACGTAGGCGACCCGGTCAGAGTGAACCTCCAGGGCATCATCGGCTCGGTGATCTGGGAATCGCCAATACTCGACGCGGAGATCGCGCGGATTGACCCGATCGCCGAGAACAACTTCGGCTGCGATCCCAGCTCGGCGCTCCACCGCTGTACCGTCGCCACGGCCTATACCCGGCGAGCAACCGGCCGAATCTTCCTGTTCGACAACGGCGGACGCTACGCAAGCCTGCCCGTCACCGGAATGGGCGTCCCCGGCGTCAATGAGGTCTTCTGCACGAGCGGCGCCTACTCCGGCGTGAACTGCACCTGGGGTGTCCATCCGCTTCCGCCCGGTTCTCCGCCGTACATCCTCGGCGCGAGGACTTTCCGCAACCAGGTCGAAGACGGTGATTCGGGAGGACCGGTGGCGAGCAGGAGTGGGACGCTGTACGGAATCATCAGCGAGGGCATGTATCCGGTGGACCCGGATCCCGACTTCATGACCTACGTCCCCCTCAGTCGCATTCTGCAGGAGCAGTCCGGCTATGCCCTCGCACCGCCCACCTGACGCGGTGGTCGCCCGGCAGCGGTCGGCGGCGTCCTGCGTCCGATCAACCGCTGAAGGCGGTGAGGGCGTCATCGAGGATGCTGAGGCCGCGAGCGACCTCCGCGGGGGTGATGACAGCCGGGGGAACGACGTGGATCCGATTGTCGGCGGTGAAGGGCAGCAGGCCTCGGGCGAGCAGGTCGGCCTTGAGGCGGGCGACGGCCGCGGCGGGCAGCGGAGTGCGCGCGGCCCGGTCGGTGACGAGCTCGAGCGCCCAAAAAACTCCTGAACCGCGGACCTCACCGATCAGGTCGTGCTTGGCCTCGAGAGCGGCCAGGCCGGGTGCGAGGTGTTCGGAGCCGATGATCCGCGCGTTCTCGACGATGCCCTCCTCCGCCATCGCTTCGAGCGTCGCGACGACGCTGGCCGCGGCGAGCGGGTGGCCGGAGTAAGTGAGGCCGCCGGGGAAGACGCGCTCGTCGAAGTGGTGGGCGATCGGATCCGAGAGGACGACGCCGCCGATCGGGACGTAGCCCGAGTTGACGCCCTTCGCGAAGGTGATGAGGTCGGGACGCACGTCGAAAGCGTCGAAAGCGAACCACTCGCCCGTGCGCCCGAAGCCGGCCATGACCTCGTCGAGGATCAGCTGGATGCCGTACCGGTCGGCGATCTCGCGCACACCCGAGAGGTAGCCGGGCGGCGGCGTGAGCACGCCCGCGGTGCCGGGGATGGTTTCCAGCAGGAACGCGGCGATCGACTCCGGCCCCTCTGCCTGGACAATGCGCTCGAGGTGGTGCAGGGCGCGCTCGCACTCCTGCTCGATCGTCTCGGCCCAGAACTCGGTGCGGTAGAGGTACGGTCCGAAGGCGTGCACGTGACCGCGGGCGTACTCGTTGGGGAT
Organism: Rathayibacter tritici; assembly: GCF_002932875.1. Classification (GTDB taxonomy): domain Bacteria; phylum Actinomycetota; class Actinomycetes; order Actinomycetales; family Microbacteriaceae; genus Rathayibacter; species Rathayibacter tritici. The sequence continues at coordinate 46,296 of NZ_PSWS01000039.1, read as the reverse complement.
GCGCCGCCAGTCACCGGTGGACACGATCGCCGCGCCGGTGTTGCCGTGATAGGAGCGATACAGCGACACGACCTTGTCGCGGCCGGTGACCAGGCGGGCCATCCGGATCGCGTTCTCGTTCGCGTCCGCTCCGCCGTTGGTGAAGAAGACCTTCGCCATGCCCTCCGGCGCCCGCTCGATGATCAGGCGCGCCGCCTCTGCACGGGTCTCGTTCGCGGAGGCGGGGCCGACCGTGGCGAGAATGCCGGCCTGCTCCTGGATCGCGGCGACGACCTTCGGATGCTGGTAGCCGATGGTGACGTTGACCAGCTGGCTCGAGAAGTCGAGGTAGCGGGTGCCGTCGACGTCCCAGACCTCGGCGCCGAGGCCGCCCGCGATCGGCAGCGGATTCAGGGCGCCCTGGGCCGACCAGGAGTGGAACACGCGGGACCGGTCCGCAGCGGTGACCGAGGCGTTGTCGCGGACGGCGGGAAGGGGCGAGGACGTCATGGAGTCCATCGTGCCGCGACCGGTGCACCTCCGCGCGGGCGGATCCGTCGACGCGCCGCCTCCGACCTGGCCGGAACGTCGAGGCCTGTGCGGATCTCCTCAGCGCCGAGCCGTGTCTCTCTCGACTCGCGCTGGCACTCTCTGTGCAGGGACGGCCCCGAGGCCTGATCGGGAACGGCTCGATCGTGCCCTTCCCGCCACTCGCTCCACGACTCTCACCAGGAGATCCCTTGACCGCCTATTTCTCGCTGCGCCACAGGCTCGGACGACGGTTCCGAAAGCGGAGGCGAATCGTTCTCGCGTCGCTCGCGGTCGCCGTCGCGCTGATCGGCGCAGGAACAGCGCCCGCGAACGCCGTCTCGGAGTTCCGCGAGAAGACCCCCCTCCAGGCCGGGAGCCGGGTGGAGCTACCGCGCGCGTACTGCACCGTCGGTGCCGTCCTCAGCTCGACGAGCTGGTACTCCCCGATGTCGCCCGGGATCAGGAAAACCCGATACGTCGTGCTGGCCGGGCACTGCGGGAACGAGGGTGATTCCGTCAGCGTGGCTGATCAGGGCGTGATTGGGAGGGTGATCTGGGAATCAGGAACCTCCGATCTCGAGATCGCCAGGATCGACCCGATACCCCGAACCAACTGGAACTGCGCTAGCGGGTCGATGATCCGCCACTGCGACCCTTACACCACCTACTCCCCCCGCGCCATCGGCAATATCTTCCTCCGCGACCACACGGGACGGTACGTGAGCATGCCCTTCGACGGCATGGGAGTCCCGGGTGAGAACGAAGTCTTCTGCACCAGCGGAGCGGTGTCCGGGGTGAACTGCACGTGGGGTATCGCGCCGCTTCCGCCGCGCTCGCCACCCTTTCTGCTCGCAGCGACGACGTGGACGGCGTCGACGGTCAGCGGCGACTCGGGCGGACCGGTAGCAAGCCGGGGCGGACGGCTCTACGGAATCATCACCGATGGCGCCCTGCCGGCCAGCTCGCGACCCGACTTAATGGCGTACGTCCCCATCTCCCGCCTCTTCGAGGAGCAGCGCGGCTACGTGCTCGCGCCTCCCGGCTGAGCCCGCTGCGAGCCCGTCGGCACCACACCGGATGTGAGGACGCTACGGCCACCGCCGGTGCGGAGCCCTCACGTGCGGATCTCCTCATCCGGGGCGCGCCCTCTTCTCGGTCGCCGCCGCCATCCTCCCCCTGGCCCGCCGCCACCAGAGACAAAGGACTGACATGACCCTCACCACTCTCAGCGGAGCGCGCACCGCGCTCCGAGCCCTCAGCATCGGAGCCGTCCTCGCGGCGACCGCTGCCTTCGTTCCCACCGGCGCCGCCACTGCCGCGGATGCCCCGCAGGTCTCCCTCCTCGCCCTGGGAGACTCGACCACTCGAGCGTTCACCGCTTGCGGATCCTTCGCGGACTGCCCCGATCGCAGCTGGTCGACGGGCAGTGACCCTGCTGTCGACTCCTTCGCCCGACGTCTGCAGGACTCTCGCCCGTGGACGACGGTCAGCACCGCCAACTTCGCGCAGAGCGGCAATACCGTCTCTCAGGTCCCGGCGCGAGTCGCGGCCGCGGTCTCGGCGGGCGTGCATCCGAATGTCATCACGCTCCTGGTCGGCGGCAACGACCTCTGCGGCCCGAACGTGCCGGTGGCGAGCGACGGCTACACGATGACTCCGGTCGACACCTTCCGCCAGGGCGTGGACGCCGCAATGAGCGCGATCCGCAGCTCGTGGCCGACGGCCGGGATCGTCCTCGCATCGGTGCCGAACAACGCCTCGCAGTGGCACTCCGTTCGCGGGACCTCCGGCGCTGGGCGCTGGGCATCGGCTGGAGTCTGCCGCACCACCCGCGGAGTCAGCGCGACAGGCGCCCCCCTGAGTCCGGCGGCGGCTGCGGCCTCGGGCGCCGCCGCGGCGAAGCGCCTCGAGGACTTCAACACGGTCCTCGAGAACGCGTGCGCAGCGCAGGGCTCGCTGTGCCGCTGGGACGGCGGTGCGCTCAGCAGGCTCGACTTCACGCCCGACCTGCTCAGCACCGTCGACCACTTCCACCCCAACATTGCCGGGCAGGCGAGAATCGCCGAGGTGGAGTGGAACGCGTCGTCGTTGGCGACCGGCTGAGCGACCCGACAGCCGGTGCGCGCGGCACAACGTCAGCTGCGGGTAGGTCTCATCGACGATGGTGGATAAGACGTGCTCTCAGCTGACGTTGTGCGGCGCCGACGCTCGCTCCGGGTCCGCACGTCGGCCGGCGCGACCCTGCGCCTACGATGGACGAGTTGTGGAAGGGAGCCGCGCATGCCCGCGACCGTCCGCGATCTGCTGGCAGAGCCGGCCTTCCGCCTCCGGGTGCTCGCCGGCGTGCACAACGAGGCCGACCTCGACGCCCCTCTGACCTGGGCGCACTCCTCCGACCTCGTCGATCCGACGCCCTGGCTCGAAGCGGGGCAGCTGCTACTCACTGACGGCGTCCACTTCACCGGACACGACAGCGCCGAGTTCTCGGAGGAGTACGTCGCCCGGCTGCGTGGCCGCGGCATCCGCGCGCTCGGCTTCGCTACCCGGATCGTGCACGACAACGTGCCCGCCGCGCTGATCGTGGCCTGCGAGCGTCAGGGCCTGCCACTGGTGGAGGTGGCGGACCTCACGCCGTTCATGGGGATCATCCGTTTCGTCGCGGACGTGATCTCGCGGGAGCAGCGTGAGCGGCTGGAGTGGTCGCTGGAGGCCCAGCGGCGGGTCGCCCGCGCAGCACTGCGGCCGGACGGGCTCGCGGCGATCCTCACCGAGCTGGAGCGTCAGTTGGGGTGCTGGGTCGCCCTGTACGACGCGGTGGGGCAGCGGGTGCGCCTGCCCACGCGGCTCTGCGTGCCGGCGGAGGAGGCGGTCGCCGCGGCCGCGAGGCATGCGCTGAGCCGCGGCACCCGCGCGGGGCTGCGGCTGGACGACGGAGGAGGCGTAACGCTCCAGACGATCGGGCGCCGCGACCATCTGCGCGGGGTGCTCGCGGTGGGGACGGGCACGCCGCTGGATCCGGCGGGCAACGACCTGGTCGCGAGCGTCATCGCACTGGCGAGCATCGCCCTGGAGCAGCGGCGCGCCCTCGACTCCTCCCGCCGACAACTGCGATCGGGGCTGCTGGAACTGTTGGCCGCGGGCGCGTTCGACGTGGCCGAGAGCACGGCACGGCGGCTCGGGAGCCCGCTGCCGGACGAGCCGGTGAGGGTGATCGTGCTGAGCGCACCCGTTCAGGGCGACTCGCTCCTCGACGAGCTGGAGGTCGTGGCGGACGAGGACGACGCGACGCTGTTCTTCGCGGAGCGGGACGGATCCCTCGTCGCCATCACCGGCGCCGACGGGCTCGACCCGCTGATCGCGGTACTGGAGCGGCACGGAGCGGCGGGCGGCGCCTCCGCTCCGCTGGGCTGGGCCGACCTCGAGCGAGGCCTCGAGGAGGCGCGGCGGGCGGCGACGCGGGCGAGCGGCGCGCGTCTGATCCGCTTCGAGGACGTCGCCGCTGAGGGAATGCTCGGGCTGCTCACCGCGTCCGGAGGCGCCCCGCTCGCCCGCCGGATGCTCGCACCGCTGCTGACCCCGGACGGTGCGGTGTTGCTCGAGAGTGCTCGCGCGTGGCTACGCCGCAACGGCGCCTGGGAGCCGGCGGCGCGTGACCTGGGCGTGCACCGCCACACGCTCCGCAACCGCATCACCGCCGTAGAGCGCGCCCTCGGCATCGATCTCGGCGACGTCTCCGCCCGCACAGAACTTTGGACGGCGCTGCGGCTGATCCACTAGGACTGCCGCGGGAAGCCGAGATCGATGCCGCCGTGGGAGGGGTCGAGCCACCGGCTCGTGATGGCCTTCTGCTGGGTGAAGAAGCGGACGCCCTCGGCACCGTGAGCCTTGGTGTCGCCGAACAGTGACGCCTTCCAGCCGCCGAAGGAGAACGTCGCGACCGGCACCGGGATGGGGACGTTGATGCCGATCATTCCGACCTCGACCTCGTTCTGGAAGCGGCGGGCCGCTCCTCCGTCATTCGTGAAGATCGCCGTGCCGTTACCGAAGGCACCGGCGTTGATGAGCGCGACGCCCTCCTCGTAAGACGCGACGCGGACGATCGAGAGGACCGGTCCGAAGATCTCCTCCGTGTAGGCGCGGGACGTCGTCGGCACGCGGTCGAGAAGGGTCGGGCCGAGCCAGAAGCCGTTCGCGTCACCGTCGACCTCGATGCCGCGGCCGTCGATGACCACCTCGGCGCCGTCCTCCTGCGCGATCGCGATGTAGGAGGCGACCTTGTCGCGGTGCGCCTCGGTGATCAGCGGGCCCATGTCGCAGCCGCGGCGGCCGTCACCGGTGCGGAGGGCCGCGGCCCGCTCCCGGATCTTGTCGATCAGCTCATCCGCCACGGGTTCGACCGCGACGACGACCGAGATCGCCATGCACCGCTCCCCCGCCGAGCCGAAGCCGGCGTTGATCGCGGAGTCGGCGACGAGGTCGAGGTCCGCGTCCGGGAGGACCAGCATGTGGTTCTTCGCCCCACCGAGCGCCTGCACCCGCTTTCCGTGGCGGGTGCCGGTCTCGTAGACGTACTGGGCGATCGGCGTCGAGCCGACGAACGAGATCGAGCGGACGTCCGGGTGCTCGAGCAGCCCGTCGACGGCGACCTTGTCGCCGTTCAGCACGGTGTAGACGCCGTCGGGGAGGCCTGCCTCCTTCCAGAGCGCGCCGAGCCAGATCGCCGGTGACGGGTCCTTCTCGGAGGGCTTGACCACGACGCTGTTGCCGGCAGCGATTGCGATCGGGAAGAACCACATCGGCACCATCGCGGGGAAGTTGAACGGGCTGATGATCCCGACGACGCCGAGAGGCTGCTTCACCGAGTAGACGTCGACGCCCGTCGAGACCTGCTCGGAGTACTCGCCTTTGAGGTGGTGGGCCAGGCCGGTCGCGAACTCCACGACCTCCTGCCCGCGGGCGATCTCACCGAGTGCGTCCGAGACGACCTTGCCGTGCTCCGAGGTGATCAGCTCGGCAAGCTCCTGCTTCCTGGAGTCGAGCAGCTCCCGGAAGCGGAAGACGATCTGCTGCCGCTTCGCGAGCGACGTGTCGCGCCAGCCGGGGAAGGCGGCCTTCGCAGAGGCGACGGCGGCGGCAACCTCGGCGCGGTCGGCGAGGGCGACCTCCCTGGTCACGATTCCCCGGGCCGGGTCGTAGACCGGGGCGGTACGGCCGGACGAGGAGACCGAGGGAGCCCCGTCGATCCAGTGGCCGACGACGGACAGGGCGGTGGCGGGCTCAGCGATGCTCATGGCGACGACTGTAGGGACGGAGGCGGTCGCGGAGGTGCGCGGATCCGTCCAGCGCGGGCTGGGGGTACTGGACGAACGGGGAACACCGGACGGACCGGGGAACGCTAGTCCGCAAGCACGAAGCGGGCCAGCGCGACCGTGATGTTGTCGTGCCCGCCGCGCTCGTTCGCCCAGGCGACCAGCGCCTCCGCGAGGGTCACCGGATCGGCGCCCACCCGCTCCTGCGCCTCGCGGAGCACGCGCGCGAGGTCGTCTGCGGCCGACGCGTAGTTCCACAGCCCATCGGAGCAGACCAGCACCCAGCCAGCCTCGGTCAGCTCCTCGGAGGCGACGCGCGGCTCCTCGTCGTGCGCGTCGGCGCCGAGCCACCGGGTGATCGCGTGCGCGTCGGGCGCCGTCTCGGCCTGCTCCCGCGGCACTCCCGACGCGATCTGCTCCTGCGCCCACGAGTCGTCGACGCTCAGTTGCCGGGGCTCGCCGGCATCCGGGATCCAGTAGCTGCGGCTGTCCCCCACATTGCCGGTGACGAGGAGCGCTCCGTCGAGCACTGCCACGGTGAACGTGCACGAGGGCGGATTCGCCCGCTTCCCGGGCAGGGCGGCGTCGATCGCTCCGGAGGCGCGCGCGGTCGCCATCTGCAGGAGCGCACGCCAGCGGTCCGCTCCTTCGCTTTCGCCGCCGACCTCGGCCTGCAGCGCGCTGAGCGCGGCCCGGGCCGCGGCGAGCGACGCTCTGTCGGAGTCGGGGGTCGACGAGACTCCGTCGCACACGACGAGGAGCGCCGTCCGCAGAGTGCCGTCCTCGCCCGCGGTCGCTCCGATCGCCATCGCGTCCTCGTTGGCGGGGTGGCGGAGCCCGCGGTCGCAGACGCCGCCGACGAGCGGGTGCGGCGCCTCGGCCCAGTGCTCGCGCTCGCTCGGCGCGGGGCGGCCGCACTGCTCGCAGTAGCCGTCCTCGGCGACCACTCCGCCACAGAAGACGCAGCTCGCGGGCGCCGCGACGGCGACGGGCGGAGTGGAGGCGGCGGCCGCGACGATCAGCGGCGTCCCACAGGCTTCGCAGAACGCGTCACCCGTGGTGACCGGCTCGCCGCAGGTCGGGCAGGGAGTCGAGAGCGCGGCGCTCATGTCAGCGTCCAGCGTCGGACCTCGTTGGCCCGGTCGACGAGACGCACGCGCTCATCGCGCTCGCGGGTAGAGGCGGCGAGCGCGCGGTAGGAGGCCTCGAGGCCGTCGCGGATCGCGGCCTCATTCGCCTCGACTCCGCCGAGGTTCGCACCCTCGGCAGGACCGTCGCGGTGCACCAGCTCGAGCGCGGAAGCGAGGACCTGCGTCGTCAGCTCCAGGCGGGTCCGCTGGTCGATGGACACGGAGTCGACGCTCGCGAGGGCGGCCGAGAGCGCGGGCAGTCCCCGGTCCGACTCCGCCAGTAGCTCCGCTCGGCGGCGGCGCGCGTCGGCGTAGGAGGAACGAGTGGGCGCGACGATGTCGAGGGCGTCGAGTGCTCCGTCGAGGTCGGAGCGCAGCTGCCGCACCCGGGCGAGGCCGAAGGCGGCCGGAGCGGTGTAATTCGCATCCGCGCGGGCGCAGATCACGTAGAGCGACTCGGCGACCTCGGGCTCACCGCTCGCCTCGCAGGCTGCGGCGAGCGCGAGCTTGGGGGCGAGCTCGCCGGGGACCTGCCCGTAGACAGTGTTGAAGGAGGCACGAGCGCCGACATCATCGCCGCGCGCGAGCTGCGCGAGGCCGCTCATCCACACCGCCCGCCACTCCCACGGATCCTCGGTGAGGATCTCGCCGGTCGCGCGCGCCGCCTCCTCCCAGCGCTGGGCCTCGATCGCCGCGCGGGCGCGGGCGAGGCGCACTTCGACGGTGACGGTGGGCGCGAGCGCGAGGGCACGCAGACGCACGATCGGGTCGGCGACGTTGACGCCTGCGAGCCACGACCGGGCCGGGTCGGACTCGTCACGGCGCAGCGCCGGCAGTGCGTCCCACGGCGGGACGCGGTCGACCACGTCGGCCACGGGTGCCTCGAACAGGGCCGACTCCGTCGAGTGCAGCGCGGGATGCCCGGGGCCGCGATCGGTAGCGACGACCTCGCGCAGCACGCCGAGCAGCTGGCCGCGCATCTCGTCGACGGTCGCGAAGCGGTCCTGCGGGTCGGGAGCGCAGGCCTTCGAGATCAGGCGGTAGAAGGAGTCGTAGCGCTGGAAGAGCGGCGTCTCGGAGACCGGCGGTAGCGACGCGACGAAGGTGGTCTGGTTGCCGCGGAAGTCGAGCACGAGCGAGGCCAGTGTGCGGCCGATCGTGTAGACGTCGGAGGCGACGGAGGGCCCGAGGTCGGCGACCTCGGGGGCCTGGTAGCCGACGGTGCCGTAGATCGCGGAGTCCTCATCGTCGATCCGGCGCACTCCACCCAGGTCGATCAGCTTGACCTGATCGCCGACCTGAATCATGTTGTCGGGCTTGAAGTCGCAGTAGAGCAGGCCCTGATCGTGGAGGTAGGCGAACGCGGGCATCACCTCCAGCACGAACGCGAGCGCCTGATCCACCGGCAGCGGATCCGCGGCGCCGCCGTTCGCGTCCAGCCGCTCCTTCAGGATCTGCTTCAGGCTCGGCCCGCCGACGTACTCCATCACGATATAGCCGGCGCCGTCGTGCAGAACGAAGTTGTAGATCTCGACAATGAGCGGGTGCTCGACCTCGGCCAGGAACCGGCGCTCGGTGACGGCCGCCGCGTAGGCGTCGGGGTCACCGGAATTGAGAAGGCCCTTGAGCACGACCCAGCGTCCCGAGACGTTCCGGTCGCGCGCGAGGTAGATCCAGCCGAGGCCGCCGTAGGCGAGGCAGCCGACCACCTCGTACTGCCCGCCGACCACGTCGCCCCGCTTCAGCTGCGGGGTGAACGAGAAGGGCGTGCGGCAGGTGGGGCAGAAGCCCTCTGTGCGTCCGGGCCGCCCGTCGCGTCCGCGGCCGACGGCCGTGCCGCAGTGCGAGCAGAATCGCTTGCGCTCGGGGAGAACCGCCTCGGTCATCAGCGCGGCCATCGGATCGGCGGCCGGGCGGGAGGGGACGGTGGTCAGTCCGGCACCCAGACGCGGGCCGCGGAGGCGGGTCGAGGTGGTGCCGACACGGCGGGTGACCCTCGAGCCGGTCTGCGCCGTGCGGGCGGAGCCGAGGGCCGCGGTGGCGAGGCGGGCGGAGGAGGTGCGGGTGCTTCGCGCGGTGGCCGGCTCCTCCACGGGGCCGGATGCGGCTGCGCGGGGGGTGCCCTCGGCGAAGCCGGTGCCGAAGGCGCCGGACGCGGTCGCCGGAGCGGGTGCCGGAGCGGGCGCGGCGCGACGGGCGGTGGGAGCGGACGCGGCAGCAGCGTCCTCGGGTGGCAGGCCGCAAACGTTGCAGTAGCCGTCCTCGATCGTTCCGGTGCAGCCGGGGGTCGCGGTGCAGGGGGCGCCGTTCATGGGGTGGCCTTCCGGTGGTGCGCGGGCTCGTGGTGCGGGAGGTCGCGGGTGACGACGTCGTACTGCTCGACCAGATGGCGGGCGAGCGGGACGGAGCAGGGCACCGCCTCAAGTGCGGCGCGCACCTCCTCCGCGGCCGCGAGTCCGACCGGGGTGGCAGCTCGGCCGTTGCCCTCGGCGCGCTCCCGCAGCGCCCGGAGGCGGAAGCCCAGGGCGGCGCGCTCGCGCAGCGGCGATGTGTAGGCGGCCTCGACCGCGTCGAAGGCTCGGCCGACGGCCGTGAGTCGGACGAGGTGCGCGTCCAGTTCCTCGCGGTTCAGCGGAGGCTCCCCGAGGCGCGAGACGTCGGGCACGGCGAGGCGAGGCGGGTCGGCGATCTCGCGGCGGCATCGGGCCACCAGCTCCCGCAGCGGTACTTCACGGCGCTCGGCCGCCTCGGCCAGCTCGCGGGCTCGACGGCGATCGCGCTCGAGCCCGCGCCGCTCCGACGCAGCGATGATCAGGTCGCGTTCGAGCCGGGCGGAGTCGCTCTCCAGCTGTCCGAGCGGCCCCGACACGTCGGCTCCCCGACCCGCCCTCTCGGCGAGCGCGTCGAGCCGGGAGCGCAACACGTCCACCCGTTCCGCTCGCGCGCGATCGACGGTGCCTCCGCCGTCGCGGGTCAGGTCGCGGCAACGCTCGATCTCGGCGCGCACCCCCACGATCCGTCCGGCGACGTCCGTGCCGCTCGGGTCGAGCTCGAGCCGGGAGCGCAGCTGGCCGACGACCGCGTCGCACAGGCGCACAGCCTCCACCAGCGACACGGCGCCGCTCCCGGAGGCGTCCAGGCGCCCCCAGATCAGCTGCGACATCCGCTCTCGCGCGACCACGTCGACGCGACCGGAGTCCCAGACGACCTCGAGTTCGGCGAGACGCCGGGTGACGGATTCACGCAGCGACTGAGCGAGCACCACGTCGGCCGTGTAGTTCTCGGCCTGCGGAGACGCCAGCGCGGCAGCGTCCACACGCGAGAGCTCGCGCGTCGTCCGCTGCAGCCAGCGGGTGAGCGCGGCGAGATACTCGAAGAGTTCGCGCTGCGGCGCGGCCTCCCCGAGCCGACCCGGGGCGGCGGGCGTCCCCTCCGCGAGACCGGTGCTCATCGGCCGTACACCGGAGCCGGAGGCGAGGCGTCGCCGAGGACACCAAGCCAGCGCCCGTAGATGCTCTGCCAGCGGCCGTCGCTGCGCATGGTCTCGAGCGCGGCGTTGACGAAACGCACGAAGTCGGGATCGTCGGCAGGCAGCCCCAGGCCGTAGGGCTCCGAGCTCAGCGCGTCGCCGACGACCTTCGCGTACGGGTCCTGCGCCACGAAACCCGCGAGGATCGTGTCGTCGCCCGCGATGGCATCGACCTCGCCGGCCTGGAAGAGCGCGAGGCACTGCGAGTGCGTGGCGGCCTCGACGGCGTCCACCTCCGGGTAGTCGTTCTGCATCCGGCTGAGCGTCGTCGTGCCGCTCGGCGCGCAGACCCGCTTGCCATCGAGGTCACCGATGCCGGTGACCGGGACGCCCTCGGGGTCGTCCGAGACGAGCACCTTGAGACCGGCGTCGTAGTACTCCGCCGAGAACGCGATCGAACTCCAGCGGTCGCAGGTCATCGTGAGAGTGCGCGCGACCATGTCGACCTGCGGGGCGCCGTCGCCGCCCGTGAGCGCTGGGAGGCGCTGGGCGGAGGTGATCACGACGTAGTCGATGGCATCGGTGCCGAGGATCGCGCGGGCGACCTCTCGGGCGATGTCGACGTCGAAGCCCTCGATCGCTCCGGTGATGGGGTTGCGGGCACTCATCAGCAGCGTGTCGGCCGAGACACCGACGCGCAGGGTCCCGCGTCCGCGGATCTCGGCGAGCCGGGTGCTGTCGGTCACGCCGGTCGGCGCGTAGGAGGTGACGGCCGAGGGCGAACAGTCGGCGGCGGCAGGAGCGGCAGGAGCGGCGGAGCTCGCTGTCGGAGTCGGAGACGCGGCGGCCAGGGGCGCGCCCAGGTCGTCGGCCCCCGTGCTGCACCCGGCAAGGGCGAGAGCTGCGGCGGTGACCAGGGCGAGGGCGGCGGCGCGCAACCGGTTCATCGGTACTCCTCCAGTCGCTGGGCGACGCCCCGCCAGGCGAACACGGCGCCCGCGAGACCCGACGCCAACAGCACCCAGGAGACCAGGGAGGAGAACTCCGCGCCCCGGTCAAGCGTCGTAGCGGCGGCTACAGCCTTCTCCTGCACCACCTCGCGGGCGTCGCTGGAGAAGGTGCTGAAAAGGTCGTTCGGCGTGCCGGTCCCGGTCGCCGTGGCGACGCGGACGGCTTGATCCCACTTCCCGGCCTCGTCCGCCTTCCGAATCTCCGTGTGGAACGACTGCCACTGCCCGAACTCGTCGACCAGCCGCGTCCGCGCCGACTCGTCCCGCAGGTCACCCGAGAGCTTGTCGCGCGCCGACGCGACCGCCTGCGTGTACCGCTCCTCGAGGGCTGCACCGGACCCGCGTGTGATCAGCGTGAAGCTCTCGAGCGACTTGGCGTCGCTCGCCGCGATAAGGGCGTTCGAGACGGTGAGCGCTTCGCGGTACGACTCGACGCGGGCCGTCCCCGCGTCTGCCGCGACCGATCCGTAGGCGAGCGCACCGCCGATGCCCAGGACGAGCAGGAGGGCGGTGCCGGTCGCGAGCGGACGGTTGAGGTAGCGGTGGGTGCGCCGGGCCAGCCAGACCTGCGCCGCCAGGAGGAGGACCAGCATCACGAGCGAGCCGATCAGCAGCAGGACGCTCCAGCGGACGGCGTCGTAGGCGGACGCCACCCGGTCGGCGCCGGAGCTGACCAGCCCGTCGAGGTCCTCGAGGATGCCGCCGTCCCCCGAGAGCGCCGCCGACGCCTGATCGAGATACGCCGACGCAACGGGGAAGCCCTGGCGATTGTTGGCGCGGGCCTGCTCGATCAGACCGCTGTAGGTCGTGATGCTGCTCGCGACACGGGCGAGGGCTGCGGTGTCGGCCGAATCGGCGGCCGACAGTCCGGCGATCGCCGACGCGGCGCCCGTGAGGCTCGACACGTAGGACGCACGCAGCTCGGTCGGCTCGAGCCCGCCGACGAGGAAGGTGTTCGCCGCGATCGCATTCGCGTCGACGAGCATCGTGCGCACGTTCTGCACGCCGAGGAGCTGAGCCGACTGCTCCCTGGCCGTCGTCGCGGCACGCGCCTGCATCGCTCCGGCCTGCTGCGCGAATACGCCGAAGAGGACGGCGGCCAGCGCCGTCAGCGCGAGGAGGAGGCGCAGCGCGCCCGGTGTGGTCGCGGTCGCACGGGCAAGGAGGGAGGGTCTGCGCGGAGCAGGGCGGTGGGCGACCTGGACGGGAGGCGACTCGGGGAGCCTCTGCGCGGGGGGCGCGGCCTGGGCGGTGCTCATGGGGACTCCTCCTCGGGGCTGCCGGGGGCGGGGGGCTCGGTGCCGCTGTCGGTGGTCGTGGCGTCGGAGGCGTCGGAGGCGTCCCCAGGGCTCCCGCCGTCCTCCGGGCTCTCCACGATGTCTTCCGGGAGCAGGATCCGCAATTCGTCGAGCGTCGGCTCCTCCACGTCGCGCAGCCGCCAGGCATGGCGGGCGATCGCGGCGTCGAGGACGTTGCGTACCCAGCGCCCGTTGCCGAACGCCTCCGTGCGCTGCTGCGCCGACGCGAGCTCGGCGAACGCGGCAAGCGCCGTCTCCGTCGGCTCGAAGTCCGCGGAGGCGGCCAGCCGACCGAAGATCGCCGAGAGCTCGTCGTCGGAGTAGTCGGCGAAGTCGATCGTGGTCGAGAAGCGGCTAGCGAGGCCGGGGTTCGTCTCGAGGAAGCTCTGCATCGGACCGGAGTAGCCGGCGACGATCACCACGAGGTCGCCCCGGTGGTCCTCCATATCCTTCACGAGCGTGGTCACCGCCTCCGCCCCGTACTGATCGAGCGCGAGCGCGTACGCCTCGTCAATGAAGAGGACCCCGCCGCGCGCCGAGGCGATGACCTCGGCCGTCTTCGTCGCGGTCTGCCCGAGATAGCCGGCTACCAACTCCGACCGGTCGACCTCGACGAGCACCCCCTTCGAGAGGATGCCCAGCGAGCGGTAGATCCTCGAGACCAGCCGCGCGACGGTCGTCTTCCCCGTGCCGGGATTCCCCGTGAAGACGAGGTGGCGCGTGAGTGTGGGCGTGCTGAGCCCGGCGGCCTGGCGCAGCGTGTCGATCCGGAGCAGCTGAGTCTGCCGCTTGATCTCGCTCTTCACCCGGTCGAGCCCGGTCAGGGCGTCGAGTTCGGCGAGCAGGTCGTCGATGGATTCGGGCGGGTCGAGTGGCTCCGCTTCGGGCGCGGGCTCGGTGACGGCCGCGGCGGTGCGGGCCGCCTCGTCCTGTGGGCCGTCGTGCTCGGTCCGGCGCAGACGGGCAATAATCTCGTCGACCCCGGGAACGCCTGCGGGAAACCCGGCAGAAGTGGCCCCGCCGATGCCGTCCGCGGGGCCCGCGACCGTCGCTGCTCCGCTCCCCGTCGGGGTCGTCCCGCGGGCCCCCGGGACCGCGGCGAGCTGGGCTGCAGCCGTCGCGGAGGCGGAGGCGATACCCCCGATGCCGGGGTCGCCGAGTGCGCTCGCGGCGGAGACGACCTCGGTCAGGGCACGCGCATAGGCCACGGCGTGCGAGGAACCCGCGCCGGCCAGCGCGAAGAGCTGATCGGTCGGCGCCGACCGCCAGCGCCGACCCCTCGAGGCGGCGGTGAAGAAGGCCTCGAGGCCGCCCGTCGCGCCGGTGGCAGCAAGCCAGTCCTGGCCGGCCCCGCGGATCGACTCGGCGACGGCGGCGGCCAGCCGCGCACCCTCCTCGCGGACGACGGCGGCGTCAAGACCCGCGGCTACCCCCGCGAGCACGAGGGCGTCGAGTGCCGGCGCGAGCGTGGTCACGAGGCACTCGGCGGGGTCAGCGAGCCGGGCCCGGACGAACTGCCGGGCTGCGGGGGCGCGTCGAGACCACTCGGCGAGAGCGAGGAGTCCGTGAACTTCTCCGCCAGGAACTGCCCGTGTGCGATCAGCGCTGAGGCGTCTTGGCGCGAGACGGCGTCCGAGATGCGGTCGAGCGTGCCCCCGAGGAGGTCGAGCTGGTCGCAGAGGATCATCAGCGAGGTCTTCCCTTTGTGCACGGCGCGGCGGTCGGCGAAGTCCCTCGGCAGTCGGAGGTACCCCTCGACCGCCTCGGGGAGGTAGCTGGTCGCGGTCGCGACGACGGTGTGGCCCTGCCTGCTCATCCCGCCGAGGCGGTCGAGTCGGGGCACCATCTCGCGCACGGTCTCGTCGATCCGCTGGATGCGAGCCGCGACGATTCCGGGCACCTGCCCCTCGGTCCGGCTGCTCACCCGGTCGAGCGCCGCGAGGATGTCCTCGCTTGTCGGGACGCGCGGCAGAGCGGGCGCGGTCTCCTCCGGCTCAGCGGGGGCGCCCGAGAACAGTCGGGAGAACCAGCCCATCGGCTAGCGGCCGAGATCGAGCGAGGACGCCGCGTCGATGTCCGAGTTGCTGCGGCGAGCGCGCTCCACGTAATCGCCCGCCTTGGCCGTCTCGGTCTGGAGGACCCCGACGGTCTGGGCCATGCTGTCGAGCGCCTTGATCTTGAAGTCCGAGATCGAATCCATCGTCTGGTAGATGTTCGCGAATGCGGCCTGCAACTGCGGCAGCCCGACGGTGGCGGAGGCGGCCTGCGATTGGATCGAGGCCGACTGGTCGGCGAGCATGCGCGAGGTGGCCTCGATCATGTTCGACGTCGTCGTGTTGAGCGCGGTGATCTGATCAAGGACGAGACGCTGGTTGGCGAGCGCCTGCGCGACGATGACCGCGGTACGCAGCGCCGACACGGTGGTGGTCGTCGCGCGGTCGACACCCTTGATGAGTTCGACGTTGTTCTTGATGACGACATCGATCGCGAGGTACCCCTGAATCGACACGGCGAGCTGAGTCAACAGGTCCTGGTGCTTCTGGCGCGCGTAGAAGAGGACGTCCTCGCGCAGCGCCCTCGCCCGCTCCGGGTCGGACGCATCGAGCTCCGCAATCTTCGCCGAGAGCTTCACGTCGAGCCGCTCGGCGACGTAGATGTATTCGTTGAGACGCGACATCGTCTCCCAGAGGTTCTGCTTCTCGAGGTTGAGCGCCGCGTTGTCCTTCCGCAGCTCGTCCTGCCCGTCGTACAGGGCCTGGATGATGGCGTTGAGGTGCGACTGGGCGCTCTCGTACCGGCGGAAGTAGTCGGTGATCCTGTTGCCGAAGGGGATGAAGCCGAGGATCTTCTTCTGCACGTTGTCCTCGGACGGATCCAGATCCTCCACCGTGCGACGCAGTTCGAGCAGCGTCTTGCCGATGGTCGATCCCTCCGAGAGCCCGCCCTCCTTCAGTGCACGCACGGGCGTGCTCAGCAGCCGGTTCGACGAGTCCGCGGCCGAGCGGATGTCGGCGTCGCCCATCGTGCGGATGTCGTTGGCCCGCGTCGCGAACTCGGGGCTGCGCGCCTCGGTCGACAGGAGGGTGTCGAGGTAGCCGTCCACCTTGGCCTCGAGGCCGGGCAGGGCCGCCTCCGGGACCTTCGGCGCGATCGACGGCGCCGAGGTGGTCGGCACCGCCGCCACCGGCTCTGGCGGTGTGAGCGAGAGGGCATTCTGGACGGGCGGCTGCAGGGCCTCGGTCATCGGGATCCTCACCGTTCCTGGCGCTCAGCGCCGACTGGGATGGACGTCCCACAGCATATCCCGGGCTCTCCCGGTCGATCCGCGGGAGCGGCGAGGACGGACGAGTCGACGTGATCCGGTGGCTGTGGAGGAGCATCTGTCGACGCTCAAGCCGCTGTCGGACGCCTCCGCAGCGTCGCCACGGCGACTCCGGCCAGGGCGAGCGCACCGCCGAGCAGTGCGGCGAGAGGTGGAGTCTCGCCGAGGACGAGCCAGGACAGTAGGACGACCACCGCGGGCACCGCGTACGTCGAGGCGGCCGTGCGCCCCGCGCTGGACCGGGCGAGGACGTAGCCCCAGGTCGTGAAGGCGACCGCTGTCGGGAAGATCCCGAGATAGACGACTGCGAGAACGGAGGAGACCGGCGCGGTGCGGAGCGCCTCGATCAGCTCCGGCGCGAAAGGCAGGCACGCGAGCGTCCCTGCAAGGCAGCCCAGCCACGTCATCGTCGGCGCATCGATCCGGTCCAGCAGGCGCTTCTGGAGCGTCGCGGCACTCCCGTAGACGACGGCCGCGACCAGGCCCAGGACGACCCCGATCACGTCGAACTGCCCGGTCGAGGTGGAGAACGCGATCACCGCGACACCGGTCAGCGCCACGAGCATCCCCGCGATGAGCCGTCGCGGGAAGCCCTCGCCGAGCAGCAGCCCCGCGAGCACCGCCGTGATCATCGGCGCGATGTTGACCAGCAGCGCCGCCGTTCCCGCATCGACATGCCGTTCCGCCGCGTTCAACGAGAGGTTGTAGACCCCGAACCACGCGACTCCCCAGGCCACCACGAGGACGAGGAGGCGACCGCGCGGGACCTTGGTGCGCGGATCGGGAGCAGCGGCCAAGCGGCGCCGGCGAGCGGAGAGGACGAGCCGGACGACAGTGAGCGCCAGCGAGCCGACCACGATACGCCCCAGGGTGAGCGAACCAGGCCCGAAATCCCCGGTCGTCGCGCGGATCCCGACGAAGGCTGACGCCCAGAGCAGGACGGTCACCACAATCGCCGCCCAGAGCAGGACGGCGTCCCTGGTGGAGGGTCGCGCGGAGGAGGCAGTACGGGTCATGAGGCCATCGTGGCGTCCGCGGGAGGCGTGCACCATTCCTCGTTCGCCTGCGCCGCGCGGAGCCCGCCTGGCGCATCAGGGCTGCGAAACGGGCGAGCTCGCAGCGCGCGGGAGCACGATGGCCGCGTGATCTCTGTCGAACCCGTCACCCGTTCCGCGCCTCCGCTCGGCGGAGCGCGCATCCTGCGGCAGCGCTGGACCGAGGCGACCTTCCTGCACTGGCGCGTCGACCCCGCACTGGTGGCGCCCCACCTGCCGCCCGGGACCCGGCCGGACGAGCACGACGGTTCATCCTGGGTAGGCCTCATCCCGTTCCGGCTCTCGCGGACGGCCTTCCTCGGCGGACCGCGGGTGCCGTGGCTCGGCACGTTCCCCGAGGTGAACGTGCGCCTCTACTCCGTCGACGAACACGGGCGTCGGGGCGTCGTCTTCGTCTCACTCGACGCGGCGCACCTGGTGCCCGTGCTGACGGCGCAGGCGGTGTTCGGGCTCCCCTACCGATGGGCTCGGATGAGCATCGAGCACCGTCACGGCGCGGTGATCTACGACACCATCCGGCACACGAACGCGACCGCCCACTCGCGGATCGTCGTGCGCCCCGGAGAGCCCACGGGCGACGATCCGCTGGCCTCGTTCCTCACCGCACGCTGGGCCTACCACGAGCGACACGTGGGCTCAACCTGGTACGGACGGAACCTGCACCGTCCGTGGCCGCTGCACCGAGCGGAACTGCTGGCGCTCGATGACGGTCTGCTCGAGACGGCCGGCTTCCCAGGGCTGGCGTCGCGGGCGCCGGACTCGGTGCTGTACTCGCCAGGAGTCGAGACGGTGTTCACACTGCCGCGGCGGGTGTGATGAGAAGAGCCCCACGGAAGGGGGTCGCGCTGACGACATTCATCGGAGAACATTCGTTTGTATCGATGTCAGCTTCACCTGGGGGAACCGTGGAATTCACCGAACGACTCATCGCTCTGGCGACAAAGGTCCATCAACAACGCGAGATCATCCAGACGGAGGAGGCGACGAAGAACGCCTTCATCATGCCCTTCATCTCGACGATCCTCGGCTACGACGTCTTCAACCCACTCGAAGTCGTCCCGGAATTTATCGCGGACGTCGGGGTGAAAAAGGGCGAGAAGATCGATTACGCCATCGTTCACAACGGCGACGTGCAGATGCTGATCGAATGCAAAAAGTCCACGGAACCTTTGCGCATCGAGCACGCATCGCAGCTGTTCCGCTACTTCGCGGTCACCACTGCGAGGATCGCGATCCTCACCAACGGCGAGCAGTACCACTTCTACACCGACCTCGACGCTCCGAATCGGATGGATGCGAAGCCGTTCCTCGTGTTGGACCTGACGGACATCGACGAGACACTCATCCCCGAGCTGACGAAGCTGACCAAGGAGGTCTTCGACCTCGATTCGATTATCAGTGCGGCGGGCGAACTCAAGTACATCGGACAGCTGAAACGGGAGCTCGGCACCCAGTTCGCTGCCCCCAGCGACGAGTGGATCAAGTTCTTCACCACCCGGGTCTACGAAGGCGCCTACACGCAGAAAGTGCGAGAGCAGTTCTCGGCACTGGTGTCGAAGGCGTCCAAGCAATTTCTCAACGAACAGGTCAATGAGCGGCTGAAAACCGCTCTCGGTGCGCCCAACTTCCCTCGCACCGAGGCGATCGCAGCAGAACAGTCGCTCACCAGCCAGGCCGTCGTCGAGGAGGAACTCGAGGAGCAGAGTGACATCGAGACAACTCTGGAGGAGCTCGAGGCCTTCCAGATCATCAAGGCCATCGCCTGCAGCGAGGTGAAGGTGAACCGGATCGCGCAGAGAGACGCGAAATCGTACTTCGCCGTGATTCTGGACGACAACAACCGCAAACCGGTGGCCCGCCTACACTTCAACCGTAAGCAGAAGTACCTCGGCACCTTCGACGCGGAGAAGAACGAGACCCGGCACCCGATCGCAGCCCTCGACGAGATCTATGAGCACGCCCAGACGATCAGGGAGACCGTGCGCGCCTACGCGTAACGCTGCGTCGGCGTAGGCTCCTCCACAACCTGCAGATCTCCCGTTCCTCTGATGGGGTGACTGGAGCACCACCGACAGTCGACCGGTGCGTACTTGGCTGTCAGCATGACCCCTCGGAACGGCCCTGACCACTTCGACAGCGATCTACTGTCGTCGGTGAAGAACGTGAGCGGACGGCATGCTGAGCGCTCCGCCATCGAAGCTTCGCGGTACCAGGCGATCGAGGAGACGCGCCGCATCGCGATGAGCGCGTCGGCCGCGCTCGCGGGCGAACACGTCCAGGTGGAGGTAGACCGGGCGGAGGCGGCACACCGCGCGCTGATCGCGGAGCTTGCGACGGGTCTGCGCGTCTCCGAGGCGCACGCGTCGGCACTCGTCGACGAGGCCCGCCTACTGGTCAATGATCTCCCCGCGACGCTGCGTGCACTCGCCAACGGAACACTCTCGCCCGAACACGCGCGGATCGTGGTGCGAGCAGCGCTCGACGTACCGGCCGACGTCCGGGGACGCTTCGACGAAGAGGCCGCGACGATGGCGGCCACCTGCACGCCGCCCCAGTTGCGGCGCGCGCTCCGGTCACTCCGCGAACGGCTGCACCCCCAGACGCTCAGCGAGCGGCATGCTGACTGCGCTCGCCGCCGATCCCTGTGGGTCGAGGGACTCGACGATGGGATGGCGATCCTGCATCTCTACGCTGCAGCTCCCGACGTGCTTGGTGCACTGGACAGGATCGACCGGGCCGCGCGCTCACTCGCAGACCTGCCGGACGAGGAGCGGACGCTCGGACAGTTGCGTGCGGACGTCGCGGCAGCGCTGCTACTCGACGGCGACACTCCCGGCGAGCGGAACGGGACACGGATGCCGACGGGCATACGGGCCGAAGTCGCCGTCACTGTACCTGCGCTGACCCTCCTCGGACGGTCCGACCAGCCGGGAACGCTCGACGGATACGGACCCGTCGATCCCGAGACAGCGCGACGTCTCGCTGCCGGGGCGCCGTCCTTCACGCGGCTGCTCACCCACCCCGAGAGCGGAGCGGTGCTCTCCGTCGGACGCGACTCCTACCGAGTACCGGCGGACCTGCGACGCCACCTGCAGCATCGCGACGGGACCTGCCGGTTCCCCGGCTGCACCCGCAGCACGCGGCACGCGGACATCGACCACACGAGGGAATGGCAGCACGGAGGAACCACCTCCGCCGACAACCTCGCGCACCTTTGCCGCCACCACCACCGGCTCCGCCACACAACCACGTGGACCAGCGAGCAGGAGGCGGACGGGACTCTCCACTGGCTGAGTCCGACGGGGAGACGGCACACGACGCGGCCCGAGGACGCGGGGCAACGCCAGAAGGAGGAACCCGAACGGACCGAAGACGGCGGGCCCTGACGGGACGTGCAATCCCAGCCGTGCCGAGCAACGCACTACGAGGTCAAGGGGCCAAGCCGCTTCTGCGCGCCCGCGTAGCGTGAAGAACTCCGGGCGGAAGGCGCGGGATGGAGCAGCAAGGAGCAGCGATATGGCAGCAGCGAAGAACCGTGTCGAAAAGACCACCGGGACCGCGGCGGTCCTGTTCGACATCGACGGGACGCTCGCGGACACGAACTTCCTCCACGTCGAGGCATGGTCACAGGCTTTTTGGCAGTGCGACCTCGTCGTCCCCGCCTGGCGGATTCAGCGTGCAATTGGCGCCGATTCATCGGAACTGCTCGACATGCTCCTCGAAGACGACGTGAACGACGACCGACGTGCTCTAGTGAAAGTGCTGCACACGAAGAATTACGCCGAGACGACAGCGCGGATCACTCCCCTTCCGGGGGCACGAGAACTCGTCGCTACGCTCGTAGGCCATGGGCTTCACGTCGTCCTCGCGACGTCGGCGCCGCAGAACGAACTCGACGTTCTTCTCGACGTCCTCGACCTCGGCGGCTCCGTTTACGCAGTCACCAGCGGTGCTGATGTCTCGACCGCGAAGCCCGCCCCAGACCTGATCGCGATCGCCCTTGAACGAGCGGGCGTCTCGGCGGACCGTGCGATCATGGTGGGCGATGCGACCTGGGACGTCATCGCTGCCGAACGGGCCGGTCTGGCGACCGTCGGTGTCCTCTCCGGCGGCACCTCCGAGCACGATCTTCGAGAGGCCGGTGCCGTCGCTGTCTATGATGACGCCGCGACGGTCCTCACCGGTCTCCACGAGGGCCCGCTCGCAAGCCTCCTGAACTGATCATCAGCCCGCTCAGGAGGCCTGGGAGTCTCAGCTGCGGGGCCGCCGGCGAAGCACGAGAAGCGTGCCTCCGATGACGGCTGCGACAGCGGCGAGTGCGCCGCCGATCCAGAGCACGTCGCCGAGCAGCGCGGGGTTCGATCCGGACCGTGCCTGAGCGTCGTCAGCCGACCCGAGACTTCCCGAGACCGCGATGGTCCCATTGCAGTCCGGGATCGAGCTTGATCCTTCGGCAAGCGTGGTGCCCTCTGTCGGCGCCCAGTCGAACGCGTACTGCCCAGACACGGGGTGCCCATCCGTCGACACGACCTGCCAGGTCACCTCGTAGTGACCGGCCACGCCGAGCTCCAGCGGCATCGAGGCCTCCGGCCCGACGACGGCGACGCAGCCGTCTCCGTAGTAGAGCCCGTCCGGCCCGACGACGCGCAGTGCGGCCGCCGTCCCGTCCGTCCCCAGCACGAGGAGATCGTCGTTGGTCGTGAGTTCCAGTGCCCCCGGCTGCTCGGTCACCGTGGAGTCCGCAGCCGGAGTCGTCGAGACGAGGTAGTTGTGCGCACTCGCGGGCGCCGCGACCGTGATCGAGCTGAGGAGCCCGATCACGGCCGCGGAGACAACGAGTTTACGACGAGTCACTCCGACGCCTGAGGGTCGCGGCGGCGGGATGCGAGACCGACGGCGACGCCTACCGCGCCGACGACGAGGCCTCCGACGCCGAGGATTCGGGCGAGGAGGTCGTCCCCGCCCGTCGCGGTCGTCGTCGAGGCTGTCGTCGCGACCTCGCCGTCCCCATCGTCGTGGCCTGCTTCGCCGTGGTGTCCGCCGCCGTGGCTGGAGCCGGCCTCCGCAGCGGTCACTGCGACCGTGGGTGCGGGTAGCTCGGGCTCGTCCTGGCCCTCGACGGTCGGCTGGTCCCAGGTGGTGCTACCCGTCTCGCAGGTCTGCAGCACTGGGAACTCCAGAGTGGAGCCGGCCGCGTCCGCGGGGAGCTGGAGCTGGAGGGAGACCGTGTCGCGGTAGCCGTCGGCGAGCGGAGTCTTCGCCGTGTAGACCACGTCCGAGACGCGCTTCGTCGCGGTGTTGCCGTGGGAGTCCGTGACCGGTTCCGCGATCGCGACTTCGTTCTTCACGACGTCCCAGTTCGGGTTGACGGTCGGGCTGACCGAGTTGATCCCATCGGGCATCGTGATGGTGAGACCCGTCGTGGGTGAGCCCTCGCAGCCGTGGGCGAGCGAGAAAGTGACGACGGAGTAGGAGCCCGCGGCGGTGCTGCTCGCGGCAGCGGTCACGTGGGCGCTGGCTGCGGTGGGGGCGGCGAGCGCGAGCGCGAGCGCTCCGGTGGCGACGAGGGCGCCGCTGCCGGCGATGCGCAGGCGGGAGAAGGATGAAGGAGAGCAAATCATGGCGGTCGTGTCCTCTGAGGTGTCCGGCCCAGTGCCGGGGTTCAGGACGCAGCGCGGGTTCGCGGTGCGCGCGGGTGCGCCGACCGGGGCCGCTCCCACGCGGGAGGGACGTCAGGCGGCGCGAAGAGCGCGCGCGGGCGGTCCACGGTGTCGGAGGACCGAGAGGACCGTATCGAGCGTGCGGGGTGCTCGTGGCTCGGGAGCGCCCGTCACCGCCACGCCCGGGCTCTGCGGGAGCGCCAGGGCGGATGCTTCGGCGACGATCCGCACGACGACGCGGTGCAGTTCTGCGCCGAGGGTCCAGAACAGCCGCTCTCCGTGGCGGAGTGCGGCGATGGTGAGGCCTGCGGCGGCGAGGTGGGCGACAAGCATCAGGGGCCTGTGGGCGGCGTGCCCGCCTTCGCCAGCTATCAGCTCGATGGTCGATCCGTCATGGAAGTGCGCGGCGCGGCCAGTCGTGCCGATCACGCTCACCTCTCCTCCGGTGCCTGTCACGAGGAAGAGCCCGTGGTAGGCGATCTGGCTGAGCAGGACGGAGGCGGTCAGGCGCGGGAGGGAGAGATGGCGTCCCGAGAGGAGCACGCAGACGACGACCGCGAATGCCGCGGCGAGGGCGAGGACCGCGGGAGCAGGAGTGACGGCGCCGGCGAGCGTGTGGGAGGCGGCGGCGGTTGCGGTCGCGGCGAGAGCGGCCGAGGCACCGCGTGCCACTCGTACGCCTCGGGTCTGCACCGGCTCGTCCTCTCGTCCTCGCGTCCCGCGTGCGCGTGACGACTCCAGGATAATCGACGTAGAGGCGAGGCTCACTGACCTTCGGTTCTGCGCCGTTACGAAGCCGTTACCTAGATCGCCGAAAGAATTCCAAACCCTCTCCGTGAGGGCTCCGAACACTTGTCAACGGCCGCGAAACGGTCCACACAGAACAGGTCCACCGCGTCACGTGGGGGCCGTCTCACGAAGGAGAAATCCCATGCGATCCACCAAGCGTTCCGCCCTCGCCGCATTCGCCCTGTTGGGCACCGCCACCCTCGGCCTCACCGCCTGCTCGAGCGGTAGCGGCTCGACCACCACCTCCAGCGACACGGCGACCCAGATGTCGACCCCGATGGCGACCTCGTCCTCCGCTTCGTCCACCCCGATGGCCACGATGGACCCTGCCGCGAACCTCGTCGGCGCCGGCTGTGCCGCTTACGCCGCCCAGGTTCCGGACGGTGCAGGCTCGGTCGAGGGCATGTCGCTCGACCCCGTTGCAACTGCCGCGTCGAACAACCCGCTGCTGACCACGCTGACCGCTGCGGTCTCCGGTGGCCTCAACCCCGATGTGAACCTGGTCGACACCCTGAACAGCGGCGAGTTCACGGTCTTCGCCCCGGTCGACGACGCGTTCGCGAAGCTCGATGCAGCCACCGTCGAGACCCTCAAGACCCCCGAGGGCGCACCCACGCTGTCCTCGATCCTGACCTACCACGTCGTCCCCGGCCAGATCGCCCCTGACGCGATCGCCGGCGACCACGCCACTGTCCAGGGCGGTAACGTCACCGTCACCGGCTCGGGCGACGACCTGAAGGTTAACGACGCGTCGGTTATCTGCGGTGGCGTCAAGACCGCCAACGCGACCGTGTACCTCATCGACACCGTGCTGACCCCCCCGGCCAGCTGAGTCCCTCGGCGGTGAGAGCCGCCGATCACGCCGAAGGGCGGACACCGCGAGGTGTCCGCCCTTCGGCGTTCCTGCGTTCGTGACGTCAATGACGGGAGGCGTGGACCCCGGTCAAGGGATCCACGCCTCCCGTCATGCGCGGGCCTGCTACTCGGCGGGTGTGCTGATCTCGCGAAGGATGCGATCGCCGGGGCGGGCCTCGACCATCTCCGCCTCGATCTCGGCGCGGTCGAGCAGCTCTTCCATCCGGCGACGGCGGTTGCGCGTGATCAGAGTGACGACCGTGCCCTTCTTGCCGGCCCGGCCGGTGCGGCCGGAGCGGTGTAGGTAGGTCTTGTACTCGTCGGGGGCGTCAGCCTGGATCACGAGGTCGATGTCGTCGACGTGGATACCGCGCGCGGCGACATCGGTCGCGACGAGGACGTCCACGCGTCCGCTGGTCAGCAGGGCGAGGTTGCGCGTGCGGCGGGACTGATTGAGATCGCCGTGCAGGCTGGTCGCGGGGATGTCCGCGTGGTCGAGCTGCTCCGCCAGCTGTTCAGCGAAGGCGCGGGTGCGGGCGAAGATCAGCGTCTTGCCCCGGCGGGCGGCGAGCTGCTCGATGATCTCGGCCTTGTCGCGATGCTCGATCAGGAGCACGCGGTGGTCGATGGTCGAGGACGCCTGGTCCTCGCCGGCGACTTCGTGGACGCTCGGATCGACCAGGAACTCGTTGACGAGCGTCGCGACGCCCTTGTCGAGCGTGGCCGAGAACAGCAGGCGCTGACCGCCGTCGGCAGTCTGGCGAAGGATCCGTTGCACCGGCTCAAGGAAGCCCAGGTCGCACATGTGGTCGGCCTCGTCGAGCACCGTGATGGTGATATTCGAGAGGTCGAGGCGGCCCTGCTCGACGAGGTCCTCGAGGCGGCCCGGTGTCGCGATCACGATGTCGACACCGCGCTGGAGCGCGCCCACCTGCTTGTACTGGGGGACGCCTCCGTAGATGGTTGTCGTGAACAGTCTGACCGAGCGGGCGATCGGCTGGATCGTGCGGTCGATCTGCATCGCGAGCTCTCGGGTAGGAGCCAGGATGAGCGCACGCGGAGCGCGGCCCGGCTTGCGGCCCTTGGCTCCGTTGTTCTCCATCAGACGCTCGACGACAGGGGCGCCGAAGGCGATCGTCTTGCCGGAGCCGGTCTTGCCTCGTCCGAGAACGTCTTTACCGGCGAGCACCTCAGGGATGGTCGCGGCCTGGATCGGAAACGGTGACGCCGCTCCCAGCTCGGTCAGCATCCGGACAATGTTGCCGCCCAGACCGAGGTCACCGAACGTGACGCCCTCGACGTCGACGGCGAGCGTGGCCGTCGCCTCGAGGCGCTCGAGCACGACGTCATCACCCTGGTGCGGTACGCGGGCGTCGCGGCTGGGGTAGAAGTCCGAGCCGGAGTCGCGGCGCGAGGGCCGGGAGTCACGGTCGTAGGAGCGAGCCGGGCGGTCGCCGCGGTCGTGACCGCGCGAGGGACGCGAGTCGCGGTCGAACGAGCGGGCGGGACGCTCACCGCGGTCGTAGGAGCGCACCGGACGCGCATCGCGGTCATTCGGGCGGGCGGGCCGGTCATCGCGTCCGGAAGAGCGCGCCGGACGGTCGTCGCGGTCGAACGAACGCACCGGACGTGCATCGCGGTCGTACGAGCGAGCCGGACGGTCATTCCGGTCGAAGGAACGCGCCGGACGTGCATCGCGGTCACCGCCACGCACCGGACGAACATCACGGTCGTACGAGCGAGCCGGACGGTCATTCCGGTCGAAGGAACGCGCCGGACGTGCATCGCGATCGCCGCCACGCGCCGGACGGGCATCACGGTCGTACGAGCGGCCGGGCCGTTCGTCGCGATCGCCGCCACGCGCCGGACGTGCATCACGGTCGTACCCGCGCGCGGGCCGCTCGTCGCGGTCGTACCCGCGGGCCGGACGCTCCGTGCGCTCCGTGGCGCGCGCCGCGCGCTCGTCGGCGTTCCAGCGCGCCTTCTTGGGCGCGTTCTCGTCGATCGGGCGGAAGCCGCGGTGGCCCTCGCTGCGGGAGCCGGGCTTGGCCGCGGGGAAACGCGAGCGTCCGCCGAGTTGTGACTTCCCGCTGGAGGCGCCGAAGCGGTTGGGTTCGAAGTTCTTGGCCGGACGTCCGCCGGCGGGCTTCTTGTTCTTGGGCATGGCAGTTCTTCCTGGGTTCAGGTCGTGCGCGAGGAAGGCGACGCCGGAGCAGCCCCGTCGTGGAGAGCGTCCGTGCGCTGGACTGCTGCGGGGCAGCAGGGGAAGAACCCGGGCGAGTCGTTGACCGGGGCCGATTCACACAGGTGATTCGCCTCACGACGACTGTCGGAGGCTCGGCTCACGTGACGAACAAACCCATCCGCACGAGAACGCGCGGTGTCAAGAGCCGACCGAGCGAGTCTACACGCGGCTCCACGCCCTGGCTAGGCCGCCGGTCAGCAGCACAGCGACCGCCCACTACTGCGAGGCGCGCCGAGCCCGGTACGCCGCGACGTTGGCGCGGTTCCCGCAGTTCCCCGTGTCGCAGTAGCGCTTCGAGCGATTGCGGGAGAAGTCGACGAGCACCGCCTCGCAGTCCTCCGCGGCGCAGACGCGGATCCGCTCGCGCTCATCTCCGCGAACCACGTCGACGAATGCCATGGCCGCCTCGACCACGATGCGGGTGGCGAGCGGGCTCTCGTCGCGCGTCGCGTGAAGGTGCCAGCCGTAGGGTCCGTGCCGCACCAGTTGCGGCAGCGCGCGTCCGGAGTCGAGCATCGCGTTCACCACGGGCACGAGGTCCTCCTCGGCCCGGGTGAGCCAGAGAGTGCGGAGGGAGGAGCGGATCGCCCGCACCGCCTCCAGCTCGTCGGCCGACCCGTCGCGGCTGCCGGTGTAGCGGTTCTCGAGAAGGAACTCGTCCAACTGCTCGAGTGTTGCCATCTCATCGTCTCCGGACGCCGAGAGTTCGGGGAGCGTGTTGACCAGAGAGGCGGTTGAGGTCAGCGACGCCTCGATGTCATAGGCGAACACCATGTTGACTCCTGACAGTGCGGCTCAGTAGTGTGCGATCAGCTCGTTGTCACGAGTGTAATCATCTTGACTCCTGAAGGGACGGCCATGACCGCCGAGAGTACTGCTGCCCTCGCCCTCCCCGCCGAGACAGCGCCCAAGCCAGCGCGCCATCTCGGCTCCGGCCTCGTGGTCGCCGTGGCCGCGTCGGCGGCGTTCGGTCTGGGCGGGCCCTTCGTGAAGCCGCTGCTCGAGGCTGGCTGGACGCCCGCGGCGGCGGTCCTCTGGCGGGCCGGCGGCGCGGCCGTGATCCTCGCAATCCCCGCCATACTCTCCCTCCGCGGCCGTCGGCGCGTGCTCCGGCGGAACCTCGGCACGATCGCGCTCTACGGAGTGTTCGCGGTCGTCGCCGCTCAACTCTGCTTCTACAGCGCGATCGAGCACCTCTCCGTCGGCGTCGCCCTGCTGATCGAGTACCTCGCCCCTGTCTTCCTCGTCCTGTTCTCTTGGGCGCGCACCCGCCGCCACCCCGGCCGCTTCACCCTCGTCGGCTCGGTGCTCGCACTCGGCGGCCTCGTCCTCGTGCTCGACCTGTCCGGCGAGTCCTCGCCCGAGCTGATCGGAATCGCGTGGGCGTTGACCGCCTCGCTCGGCCTCTGCGTCTACTACGTCATCGCCGGGCGCGTCGATCCCGAGCTGCCGCCGATCGCGCTCACCGCAGGGGCGATGGTCGTCGGTGCGGTGATCCTGCTGGTCCTCGGGGTGCTCGGAGTCACGCCGCTGCGCGCGACCTTCGGCGACGTGCTGTTCGTCGGCGCCGAGGTGAGCTGGCTCCTGCCCGCGGGCGTGATCCTGGGCATGTCGACGGTGCTGGCCTATCTGCTCGGGATCGAGGGCGGACGTCGGCTCGGGACCCGCATCGCCTCCTTCGCCGGACTGACAGAGGTGCTGTTCTCGATCGCGGCCGCGTGGCTGATCCTCGGCGAGCTGCCCGCGCCGATCCAGTTCGGCGGCGGCGCGCTGATCCTCGCCGGAGTGGTGCTCGTGCGTCTCCAGCGAGAGCCCGGCACCCCCTGATTGCGGGGTACTGCATCCGCAGTGCCGGGCACTCCGTACGCTGATCGCACTCCTGCGCGAGCCCAGCCGATCCCCGCGACGCGTAGCCCCACTCCTGCCCGGCGACGTCGCCGAGCTGCTGCAGCTCGCGGTCGCCGGTGCTCCGGCGACGACACGGTGCGCTGCTTCGCTCGGCCCGCCTGAGCCGACGCCGATCAGTCCAGCGAGCAGCCCGGCTCGTCCGACAGCGCCCGCTCGATCCGGGCACGGTGATCCCCGGACATCGGCGGCAGGGCATCGGGCGCGAACCAGCCGACCTCGGTCGACTCGTCGTCGGCGACGTGGGCCTCCCCCGAGATCCACCGGCAGCGGACCACGTGGTCGAGGTACTGCGAGCGGTCCCCGTGGGGATACTGCATCGGCGGGAGCGTGTGCACCTGCACGAGGCGCTCGACCTCGATCTCGACGCCCGCCTCCTCCTGCGCCTCCCGGCGGGCGGTACCGGCGACGGTCTCGCCCGGGTCGATGATGCCGGTGACGGCTGTCCAGGCACCGGTATCGGCGCGGCGCACGAGCAGGACCTCGAGCGCCGGCTCCTCACGGAGGATCACCGCGGTCACTCCCGTGAGCCAGAGCAGCTCGGTCCCGATCCGCTCGCGCAGCCGCAGGACGAACTCGGGAGTGGCCATCAGTGAGCCTCGGGCCGGAAGTCGAACGCGACAATGCCGGCCGTGTCGACGAACGGGCCGACGAACTCCTTGAACGCGTCGTGCGCCGGGTCCCAGTGGGCGGGATCCTGCACCGCGGGCCGGCCGAGGTAGTAGTGCAGGTCGCCCTCGGACGAGAAGGTCAGCAGGAACGCGCGGTCGAACCCCTCGCCCGCGCCCTCGATGCTCAACTGCGGCCCGGTCTCGATCGACTCGATGTAGGGTCGCCCCTCGCGCACACACTCGTCGGCCAGGGCGAGGAAGCGTCGGACGACCTCCTCGGCCTCGGCGGCCAGTGCCGTCGGGCGGAAGCGGATCAGGACGATGTGCCGCAGCGTCCCGGGGCGGAAGTCCCGCGCGACGAAGCGCTCAGGGCCGATCTCGTCGAGGACCGCTGCGGCCCGCTCCGGTCCGCTGCGCCAGCGCGAGCCGACCGTCTCAGCCGCGTCCCTGATGTCCGTCATGCCGACGCCTTCCCGGCGCGGGCGGCACGCCGCCGCTCACGATACCCCTCGACCAGGTTGTAGACGACGGGCAGCACCACGAGCGTCAGCACAGTCGAGGAGACCAGGCCGCCGATCACGACGATTGCCAGCGGCTGCGAGATGAAGCCGCCGTGGCCCGTGATCCCCAGCGCCATCGGCAGCAGGGCGAAGATCGTCGCCAGGGCGGTCATCAGGATGGGCCGGAGCCGCCGCTCCGTGCCGTGCAGCAGCGCCTCCCGCACCGGCATCCCCCGATCGCGGTACTGGTTCACCAGGTCCACGAGCACGATCGCGT
Organism: Rathayibacter tritici; assembly: GCF_002932875.1. Lineage (GTDB taxonomy): Bacteria > Actinomycetota > Actinomycetes > Actinomycetales > Microbacteriaceae > Rathayibacter > Rathayibacter tritici. The sequence goes on along the minus strand of NZ_PSWS01000039.1, from coordinate 16,351 downwards.
TCGTGACCACGATGCCGATCAGCATCAGCACGCCGATCAGGGACGGCACGCCCAGCGGCACGCCGGTGATCACCTGCAGGAGGATCGCGCCGGTCGCCGCGAACGGCACCGACACGAGCAGCAGCAGCGGCTGCAGGAGTGAGCGGAAGGTCGCCACCATCACGACGTAGACGATCAGGATCGCAACCAGGAGCGCGATGCCCAGCTGCGAGAACGCATCGGCCTGATCGGCCGTGACTCCGCCGAGGGAGGCGTCGACGCCGGCCGGCAGGGTGGTCGCGTCGATCGCGTTCTGCACGGCGATGTTCGCCGAGGCGAGGTCGTCGCCCTCCGGGGTGACCGTGATGGTCGCGGTGCGTTGGCCACGCTCGGTCGTGATGGTGGCGGGCCCGTCCGTCTGCTCGACGGCGGCGAGGCTCGAGAGCGGGACGGTCCCGGTGACGGTCGGCACCTCGAGGGTCCGCAGCTCATCGATGGTCGCCGGCGGCTGCGCGTCGGCGAGGTAGATCGAGAGCGTGCGGTCCTCGATCACGACACTGCCGACCTGAGTAGGCTGCAGCGCCTGGCTGACGAGCGTGCCGACGGCCACCTCGCTGAGCCCGGCCCGCGCGGCGGCATCGCGGTCGACGCGCACGGCGATGTAGGGCAGCGCGGAGGAGAGGTTGCTCTCGGCCTGGCTGATCCCATCGGTTCCGCGCAGAGCCTGGAGCAGCTGGTCGCTCGCACTCTGCAGGTCGCTCTGCGAGGCGGTCGAGAGGTCGACCTCGATGTCCGAAGAGGCGCCGAAGCCGGACGAGGCGGCGACGCTGATGTCCTCGGCCGAGGCGACGCGTGAGAGCGCATCGCGGACGTCGGCCTGCACGGCCTCCTGGTCGGCCGATTCGTCAGTGGTGACGGAGTAGCGGATCGAGGTGCCGCCTCCGCTTCCCCCGCCGAAGGCGCTCTGCAGCCCGCCGGACGAGCCCACGGTGAGCTGCACGGTCTCGACGCCGCCGACGCCGAGGATGGCCGTGCTCGCCTGCTGCGCCGTCGCGTCCTGCGCGCTGAGGCTCTGCCCGACGGGAACGTTCTGGGTGACGGTGAAGGTGTTCTGGCCGCTCGCACCGAGGAAGTTCGTCTTCATCAGCGGGTACAGCGCACCGGTCCCCACCAGCACGAGCAGCGCCAGGAGCACGGTGACGACCGAGTGCTTCAGCGTCCAGTGAATGATCGGGCCGTAGACCGACTGCAACCCGCGCGCCCTGCGAGGCGCAGCGTGGGCACCGTGGAGCGGTGCTTCCTCGACGGGAGCGGCGGTGTCGGGAGCGGCGGTGTCGGGAGCGGCGGTGTCGGGAGCGACGCTCGCCGCGAGGGGCCCGCCCGCAGCAGCACGCTCCTCCGCGAGCGCCGCCTGCGCCGCCTGACGCACGGCCGGCCGCTTCGAGGGGCGGAGGAACCAGTAGGCGAGCACGGGCACGATCGTCAGGGCGACGACGAGCGAGGCGAGCAGCGCGATCGAGACGGTCAGTGCGAAGGGCCGGAACAGCTCGCCGGTGGTGCCGCCGACGAACGAGATCGGCAGGAACACCGCGACCGTGGTGATCGTCGACGCGGTGATCGCCCCGGCGACCTCGCGGACGGCCACTGCAATGGTCCGGGCCCGGTCCTCACCCGCGTCGAGGTGTCGCTTGATGTTCTCGATGACGACGATGGAGTCATCGACCACGCGGCCGATCGCGATCGTGAGCGCGCCGAGGGTCAGGATGTTCAGGGTGTAGCCGGCCGTCTGCAGACCGATGAACGTGATCAGCACCGAGGTCGGGATCGAGATCGCCGTGACCAGGGTCGAGCGCACCGAGAGCAGGAACAGCAGGATCACCAGCACGGCGAAGACGAGGCCGAGCGCCCCCTCCTGCGCGAGCGAGGCGATCGACTCCTGGATGTACGGCGCCTGGTCGAAGACCGAGGTGAAGGTGGCGTTCTCGCCGATCGAGGCCTCGAGGTCGGGCAGCAGCGCGCTCACGCCGGTCGACACGTCAACCGTGTTCGCTGCCGGAAGTTTGGTGATGGAGAGGGTGAGGGCGGGCTGGCCGTTCACTCGCGAGATCGAGGTGACGGGGGCGTCGGTGATGGCGACCGTGGCGACGGAGCCGAGGGTGCTGACGGCGGGGACCGCTGCCGCTGCGCCTGCGGCCGCCGACGGCAGCAGCGGCAGCGCCGCGATCGCGTCGGTCGAGGCGAGCTTGACGCCCGACTGCACCGAGAAGGTCGAGCCGTCCTGGGTGATCCGACCACCGGCGACCAGGACGCCGTTCTGCTGCAGCGCCGAGCGGATGTCGCTGGTCGAGAGTCCGGCCGCCGCGAGCGCCGCGTCGTCGGGCGTAATCGTCACGCGCTGAGCACTCTCGCCGACCAGCGCCGCCTCGCGGACGCCGTCGACCTCTTCGATGTCGGGGATGACCGTCGTGCGTAGCCGCTCGGCCAGCGCGTTCGCATCGCCGTCGCTCGACACGGCGAGCTGGAGCACCGGCAGATCGTCGAGGGAGCCGGTGACCACCTGCGGGTCGACGTCGTCCGGGAGGGTGCTCCTGATCCGGTTGATCGCCTGCAGGATTTTCTGCTCGGCGGTGGCCAGATCGGTGCCGTAGGTGAAGGACGCCGCGATCAGCGAGGAGTCCGTCGAGGACGTCGCGCTGGTCGCCTCAAGGCCCGGTACTCCCTGGATCGCGGTCTCGATCGGCGTCGAGACGTCGTCGTTGACCACCTCCGGAGCAGCGCCCGGGTAGGACGTGACGACGGCGAGCTGGGGGAAGGAAATCGACGGCGCGAGCTCCTGCTTGAGCCCGGTGAGTGCGACGGCGCCGAAAACGGCGATGACGACGGTGACGAGCGCGATGAGCGCCCGGTTCTTCATGCTGAGGACCGCGAGGAGATGCACCCTCCGAGTCTTCCATCAGCCCACTGAGTATTGGGCGGGACGTCATGTCCCGGATCGACAGATCGCTGCTGCGCCTCAGCCCAGTCGCGTCTGGGCCCTCGACCGTCCGACCGGCAGTCCGAACCGGGCGAACCGGGCGAAGATCGCTCTCAGCTGCTGGCGCAGCGCTCGCATCGGCGGGGTGGCGCACCCTCGGGGGCACGACCCAGGAAAAACCCTGGCGCGCCTCCGAGGTCGCCGGACCCTCCTGGGCACGATGGATTCTCGATTGACTGGAGGAAGAGTCACTATGACCGAAACCGCACGACTAGGCCCTCGTCGGCTACTGATTGCTGCCGCCGCCCTTCTGATCGCGACAGTGGCGGGCGCGGGCATCGCGCTGTCCAGCTCGGCCTCTGACAGCGGAGCGCCCGGTGAGACGGACGTGCTCCGCGACACGGGGGCGCTGATCGTGCGGCGCATCGACCTGGCCGACCCGGTCGCCCGCTCCAAGTGGCTCAGCGGGACGCCGATCGACGACGCGCAGCGCGAGGAGGTCGTCCTCGACGAGGCCGCGCATCGCGCATCGGAGCAGGGCACCGACACCGACCTCGTCCGCCGCGTCTTCCGCGCGCAGATCGACGCCAGCAAGACAGTGCAGCGCGGCCTGATGGAGCAGTGGAAGCAGCATCCGGACGCAGCACCCACGTCCGCGCCTGACCTCACCACCGTCCGGACCGAACTCGACGAGATCGGCGGCTCGCTGGTGAGTGCCCTCGGCCGCGCCGCCGACGTCGCCGGGAGGCCCGAGTGCCCCGACCTCGTCGCCACGGAGCGCGAGCGCGACGCGGCGGGCCTGGATGATCTGCATCGGAGCGCGGTCGAGACGGCCTGGCAGACGTTCTGCGCCGGATGAGCTCCTCGCCGACGGCCTCGGATTCAGACCACGTCGGCGAGGTACCCCGGATCGGCAGCCGGGTGCCGGGCGACCTGAGCCCACGCCGTCGCGAGCGCCTGCACGGCCCGATCGGTCGCTTCCGGCGAGTAGCCGATCGGGATGCGCAGGAAGCGTTCGAAGGCGCCGTCGATCCCGAACCGCAGACCCGCGGTGATCAGCAGGCCCACCGTCCGGGCGGCGAGCGCCAGCTGCGAACTCGCGGGCCGGCCGAGCCCGACCCAGGTGGAGAGGCCGCCCGAGACCCGCGGCACACTCCACTCCGGGATCGTGTTCGCCAGCGCCACCTCGAGGTGGTCGCGGCCCGCCCGCAGCTGCGAGCGGCGCAACTCCAGCACCCCGTCCATCCGCCCGAGCATGTCCGCGACCAGCAGCTGCTCCAGGATCGGCGTGCCGAGATCGCTCGCCGAGCGCGCGAGTGCCAGCTTGCGGATCACCGCCCGCTCAGCGCGGATCCAACCGATCCGGATTCCGCCCCACAGCGTCTTGCCGACGGAGCCGATCGAGAGCACGGTGCCCTCGGGCCCGTAGGCGGCGAAGGGCAGCGGCGTCATCCGCCGGTCGATGTCGAGCTCGGCCGTCGTCTCGTCGGCGATGATCAGGGTGCCCTGCCGGGCGGCCGCGCTGATCGCCCGCTCCCGCAGTTCGGGGGCCATCGAGCGGCCGGTCGGATTGTGGAAGTCGGGCATCAGGTAGGCCAGGCTCGGGCTCGTCCCGCGCAGCGCGGCGATCAGCCCCTCCCCGTCCCAGCCGTCGGCGCCGTCGACGTTGACCGACACGAGCCGCGCACCGGCCAGCCGTAGTGCCTCGTACGCGTGCGGGTAGGTCGGCGCCTCGATCAGCGCCCGGTCCCCTCGGGCGAGGAGGGTCCGCGCGACGAGCGCGATCGCGTGCTGCGCGCCGATCGTCACCATGATCTGGCCGGGCTCGGTGCGCAGGCCCCGCGCGGTGTAGCGCTCGGCGATCGCCCGGCGCAGTACCGGCAGGCCGACGATGTCGTAGGAGCCGGAGTCGAAGTGCTCGGGAGCCAGCTGCGCCGCCCGGGTGTAGGCCTCGGCCAGCTCGGGGACGGCGGGCAGTGTCGCCTTCGTGAAGTCGAGAAAGTCCGGCGCGAGCGAGGGCACGGCGTGCACCGCCGCTCCGGGGAGACGCGTCACGCTGCCGGAGCCGCGCACGCTGACGAGGTACCCACTCTCGCGCAGCTCACGGTAGGCGGCGGCGACGGTCGTCCGGCTGACACCGAGGCGGGCCGAGAGCTCGCGCTCGGCCGGGAGGCGGCTGCCGGCGGGGATGCGGCCGTCGATCCCGAGCAGGCGGATCCGGTCGGCCAGCGCGAGGTACGCCGGGCGGGTGCCGCGCTGCTCGCGCCAGTCGCCGAGGAGGGTCTGCAGGGCGCGAGCGCCGAAGTGGACATCAGCCATGCGTCCACGGTAGCCGGATTGGACCGCGCGAAAAAGGCCAATGGCGCGGTCGGATGTTCTCCATGACGATGATCGCACCGGCCGAGGCAGCCGCTCCTCCAGCGGGCCAGTGGCGCCTCCAACCCGTGCCGCGGCTGCTGAGCGGGCTGGTCCTGTATGGCTTCGCCGACGCGATGATGATTCGCGCGGCCATCGGAGTGGATCCCTGGACGGTCTTCGCCCAGGGCCTCGCTCACCAGACCGGCCTCGGGATCGGACTGCTCACGAACGTGATCGGCCTGCTCGTCCTGCTGCTGTGGATCCCCCTCCGGCAGAGGCCCGGCCTCGGCACGGTGCTGAATGTGCTCGTGGTCGGCACGATGATCGACGTCGGCCTGCGCGTGCTGGCGACGCCGGAGGAATGGTGGGCGCGCGGGCTCCTCTTCGCGGGCGGGCTGGTACTGCTCGCGGTGGCGAGCGGGATCTACCTCGGCGCGCACCTGGGCTCCGGGCCTCGCGACGGGCTGATGCTGGGCCTGCACACTCGCACGGGACTGCCGATCTGGATGGCGCGCTCCGGAGTCGAGCTCACGGTGCTGATCCTCGGCTGGGCCCTGGGCGGCGACGCCGGCCTCGGCACTCTCCTCTTCGCGGTGCTGATCGGGCCACTGTGCTCGGTGACGCTGCCCCTCCTCGGGGTGCGCAGGCACTGACAGCGCGACGGGCCCGCCCCCGGATCGCTCCGGAGACGGGGCCGTCCATGCGGTCGGGCTAGCGCTTGCCCGCGATCTCCGCGCGCATCCGGGCCGCCTCGTCCGAATCCTGGATCGAGGCGATCCCCTCGGTGATCGACGTGCCTGACGCCGGAGCCTCGTGCTCCTCCGCGCCGAGGGTCGTCTCGTCGAAGGGCGAGCGTCCGCCGAGAACCTCGCGGACCTGCACCATATCGATCTGCTTGGTCCAGGTGCCCACAAGCAGAGTCGCAACCGCGTTGCCGGTGAAGTTGGTGACCGCGCGGGCCTCCGACATGAAGCGGTCGATGCCCACGATCACGCCGACGCCGTTGACCAGGTCGGGGCGGAAGGACTGGAGGCCGCCGGCCAGCGTGGCCAGACCCGCTCCGGTGACGCCGGCGGCGCCCTTCGAGGCGATCATCATGAACAGCAGGAGGCCGATCTGCTCCGGGATCGACATCGGCGCGCCGGTGGCCGAGGCGATGAAAAGGGACGCCATCGTGAGGTATATCGCGGTGCCGTCGAGGTTGAAGGAGTAGCCGGTGGGCACAGTGATGCCGACGACGGGCTTGGAGACTCCGAGGTGCTCCATCTTCGCGATCAGGCGGGGCAGCGCCGCCTCCGAGGAGGAAGTGCCGACGATGAGCAGGTACTCGCGGGCCAGGTACTTCATCAGCGAGAAGATGCTGACGCCGGTGACCAGGCGCAACAGCAGGCCCAAAACCACGATCACGAAGATCGCGCAGGTGATGTAGAAGCCGATCATCAGGGTGGCGAGCGCGACGACCGCGCCCCAGCCGGTCTTGCCGACGACGGCCGCGATGGCCCCGAATGCGCCGATCGGAGCGACCCAGAGCACCATCGAGAGGATCCGGAAGACCAGGACCTGCAGCTGCTTGATCACCCCGAGGATCGGCTGGCCCTTGGCGCCCATCTTCTGCAGTGCGAAGCCGACGAGCAGCGCGACGAAGAGGGTCTGCAGGATGCTGCCGTCCACCAGCGAGGAGAACAGCGAGACGGGGATGATCCCGAGGATGAAGTCGGAGGTGCTCTCGGCCTTCAGGTCGCTGGTGTCGTAGGTGGCGCTCGAGATGTCCAGGCCCTCACCCGGGTGCAGGATGTTGCCGACGACGAGGCCGATCGCCAGAGCAAAGGTCGACATCACGATGAAGTAGCCCAGCGCGAGACCGCCGACCTTGCCGACCGTGGCAGCCTTCGCGATCGAGCCGATGCCGATCACGATGGTGCAGAAGATGATCGGCGCGATCATCATCTTGATCAGCCCGACGAACGCCTTACCGACGGGCTCCAGGGTCGCCGCGAAAGCGGGGGCGACAAGCCCGACGATGATGCCGGCGACCACGGCGATGATCACGGCGATGTACAGCCAATGATTGCGGTCGATCCGCCGCCGGGTCTTCGGCGGGGTGACCGCAGGGAGCAGCCGGTCGTGCGGCGTGCGAGGCGTCTTCGCCATGAGGTGTCCTTCTCTTCGTCGAGGTCAGGGGGTAGAACGATGGTGGCTCCACCGCCGACGCGCGGCACGGTTGCGTTCATACTGTTCACGGCCGAGGCTGTCCACGGCGGGGCAGTTCACGGCCGAGGCTGCCCACGGCGGGGCGCTGCGGGCGCTCGCTCGCGAGGGGGTGGCATGGTCAGGACGACGAACGCACACGGGCCGCGCGGCAGCATCGCAGCCCGCCTCTTCGTCGTGCAGCTGCTCTGCATCCTGCTGATCGCGGCCGCGGCCGTCGCCGTGCTGGCACTCGACGCGCGCGGCCGAGCGGGCGAGGAGGCAGCGCAGCGAAGCCTCGTGGTGGCGCGCACCGTGGCCGACAACCCGTTCGTGCTGCAGGCCGCGGGCGAGCCGGATCCGGCCGCGACTCTGCAGCCCTACGCCGAGGAGATCATGCGCGACACCGGCGTCGACTTCCTCACGATCATGAATCCGGACCGCACCCGCTACACCCACCGCGACCGCGACCAGATCGGCCTGCCGTTCCGCGGCACGATCCAGCCAGCGCTGGAGGGCCGCACGTTCACCGAGACATACACCGGCACGCTCGGCCCCTCGGTGCGCGCCGTCGCGCCGATCGAGAACGCCGATGGCAGGGTGGTCGCGCTCGTCTCGGCCGGGGTCACCCTCTCGAGCGTGGACGCCTCCTTCGCCGCCCGCGTGCAGGTCGTCGCCTGGGGTGCGCTCGGGGCGGTCGCCCTCGGCGCGCTCGGCTCGTGGCTCCTGGCCCGCTACCTGCGCCGCGTCACCGGCGGCAGGGGCCCCGAGCAGATGGGCCAGGTCTTCGCCTACTACGAGTCGGTGCTGCACTCGGTGCGGGAGGGGCTGCTGCTGGTGGACGACCGCGGCCGGCTGGTGCTCGCCAACGACCACGCGCTGGAGCTGCTGGGGCTCGAGGGCGTGCGGACGCCGGTGCCGGTCGCCGAGCTCGACCTCCCCGACGCGCTGCGCGAGCTGCTGCAGGACGACGAGCCCGTCTCGGACCGCCTGATCGTGGCCCGCGAGCGGATCCTCGTGGTGAACGAACGGCCGGCCGCCTCCCCCGGTGCCCGGCCGATGGGCACGGTCATCACCCTGCGCGACCGCACCGAGCTGCAGCGGGTGAGCGGCGAGCTGGAGTCGCTGCGCACCCTCTCCGATGCGCTGCGCTCGCAGACCCACGAGTTCTCGAACCGTCTGCACACCATCGCCTCGCTGATCGAACTCGGTCGACAGGACGAGGCGCTCTCCTTCGCGGCCGGCGAGCTGAACCTCAGCCAGCGCCTGGCCGACCGGGTCCTCGGCTCCGTGCAGGAGCCGGTGATCGCCGCGCTGCTGCTGGGCAAGGCCGCGCAAGCCCGCGAGCGCGGCGTCGAGCTGCACTTCGAGACCCACCTCAAGCCCGGCACGCAGGGGCTCGAGCCGGGGGATCTAGTGACCGTGCTCGGCAACCTGATCGACAACGCCCTGGACGCCGCCGCGTCCTCCGCCCCCGACCGCACGCCGTGGGTCGAGGTCTACCTCGGCCTCGCGGAGGGCGAGCTGGTCGTGCAGGTCTCCGACAGCGGCCCCGGAGTCGAGGGCGCCGCCGACGTGTTCGCGCGCGGCTACTCCACGAAAGAGTCGGACGGCTTCGGCCGCGGCATCGGTCTGGCGCTGGTGCAGCAGGTGGTGGAGCGGCTCGGCGGCACGATCGAAGTGTCGCGCCACGTCGGCGCGGTGTTCACCGTGCAGCTGCCCTTGCCCGCGCGGGTGGCGTCATGATCCGGGTCCTCGTCGTCGAGGACGAGCCGCTGACCGCGAGCGCCCACGCCGACTACGTCCGCCGGGTCGAGGGCTTCGAGGTGGCCGCGGTCGCGGGCAGCGGGGCGGAGGCGATCCGGGCCCTGCGCGCGGATCCGGGGATCGCGCTGATCCTGCTCGACATGAATCTGCCGGACATGGGTGGCCTCGACCTCTGCCGGGCGGTCCGGGCGGCGGGTCTGGACGTCGACGTGATCGCAATCACCGCCGTCCGCGACGCCGCGGTCGTGCGCGCCTCCGTCGCCGCCGGGGTCGTGCAGTACCTGATCAAGCCGTTCGTCTTCAGCGTGTTCGCGGCGAAGCTCGCCAGCTATCGGGCCTACCGCGAGCGGATGCACAGCGCCGACGTCGCCAGCCAGCACGAAGTCGACGGCGCCTTCGCGGCGCTGCGCACCTCTAACGCTCCGGGCCTGGCGAAGGGTCTCTCCGCCGAGACGCTCGAGGCCGTCACTGCACTGCTGGGCCCCGTCGGCCTCTCGGCCGCCGAGCTCGCCACCCGCCTCGATATCTCGCGGGTGACGGCTCGCCGCTACCTCGAGCATCTCGCCGACTCCGGAGTCGCGGACCGCGCGCCCCGCTACGGCTTCCCCGGCCGCCCCGAGCTCGAGTACCGCCGCCGCTGAGCCGGAGTCACGCGGCCCGCACCGCCTGAGCGATCTCCTCCTCGATCAGGTCGTGGTTGATCGCCGCGCCCACGCGCAGGCCGTCGGCGGCGGAGGCGACCACCTGCGACATCGGCTCGACCAGGGAGCCCGCGGCGAACACCCCGGGCACGCCCGTCCGGCCCATCGGGTCGACGGCGAGGTGCCGCGCGACGCCCGACGCGTGGTCCGCGAGCTCCAGCCCGAGCCCCTCCGGAAGCCGCCCCTGCACCCGCGGGCCGACGACGACCGCGTCGAGCTCGTGCCGCCGCCCATCGATCACGACCCCCACTAGGCGGTCCTGCTCCACGAGGACTCTCTCGACCAGGCCAGGCAGGAGGGCGATCCCGCGCGCGGCGAGCGCCGCCGCCTCCTCACCCGTCGGCGCGGGCGCCCCGTTCAGCAGGACCGATGTCCGCTCGCTGAGCTGCCGGAACATCTGCGCCTGATGCGCCGCGAACGAGCTGCCGAGCACGCCGATCCGCTGCCCGCGCACCTCGAAGCCGTGGCAGTACGGGCAGTGCAGCACGTCGCGTCCCCAGCGGTCGGCGAGCCCGGGAACGTCCGGCAGCAGATCGCGGACGCCGGTCGCGAGCAGGAGTCGGCGGGCACGGAGGACCGTGCCGTCGGCGAGGGTCGCCGTCACCCCCTCCGGGCCCGCGGAGGCGCGCACCGCGTCGCCCGCAACGACCCGGGCTCCGTAGCCCTCGGCCTCCGCTCGGGCCAGGCGCACCAGCTCGGTCGGTGACGTGCCGTCTCGGGTCATCACGTTGTGCGCGCCGGGCGAGGGCGCGTTCCGCGGCGGTCCGCCGTCGACCAGGAGGACGTCGCGGAGACTGCGGCCCAGGGCCGTGGCGGCGGCGAGGCCGGCGAAGGAGGCGCCGAGGATGAGGACGTCGGCGTGGGCATCGGTGGAGGGGCCGGTAGAGGCATCGGCGAAGGTCATGCCCCCGATGCTCCGCCGCCCTGCACGAACCCGCGAGGATCCGTGCTGTTCCGGCACGCGCCGCGACTCCCCGTGCCAGGATGGCGCTGTGTCCGAGACCCCGCCCGCCCCCTCCGACGACGAGATCGTCGCCGCCGTCGGACCGCGCCTGCGACGCCTGCGTGCCCGCCGCGACCGCACTCTCGCCTCGCTCGCCGCCGAGACCGGCATCTCGGCGAGCACCCTGTCGCGGCTCGAGAGCGGCGGCCGGCGCGCGACGCTCGAGCTGCTCCTCCCGATCGCACGCGCCCTCGGAGCGCCGCTCGACGAACTCGTCGGGGCCGCGCCGGAGGATCCGCGAGTGCACGGGCGGCCGGTGCGCCGGAACGGCATGCTGATCCAGCCGCTCAGCCGTGATGCGGGGGCGCTCCAGGCGTTCAAGCACACGCTCCCGCCCGGGCCGGTGACGGAACCCGGTGAGCAGGGCATCCACGAGGGCTTCGAGTGGCTCTACGTCCTGAGCGGTCGGCTCCGCCTGCGCCTCGGCGAGCACGACCTGGTGCTGCCCGCGGGTGAGGCCGCCGAGTTCGACACCCGCGTGCCGCACTGGTTCGGCCGCGCCGACGAGCAGCAGGTCGAGTTCCTCAGCCTGTTCGGCCGCCAGGGCGAGCGGATGCACGTGCGCGCATCGACGCGCCGGTAGACGCCCTCACCCCTCGCCGAGCACCTCGGTCGATCGCCGCCCCCACCGCCCCACTACCCCGATAGTGGGGCGGGTTGTACCGGCAGGTTCTACTAGACCTGAGTTTCCCTCCGCCCTACGCTGCAATCACAGAGGAAACGCTTGTTTCCACATGATGAAAGAGGAACCCTACAGTGCGCCCAACAGCCCTAGTCGGCATCGCCCTACTCGCCGTTCTTACCTGTACGGTAACAGCCGCAGCGACGCCCTCTCCCCCGCCTCCATCGCAGTCCGACCAGAAACAAGAAGATCCCTGGCACTTCTCTCCCGAGGTGCAGGACTTCATCGATCGCGTCGGCTGGAATCGTCTGGACTACGAGCGCGGAGCCGGGTCTCTTCTCGATTGGCTCGATGAGAACAAGGCACAGGATCAGGGCTTCCTCTTCGGGGCCGTCTCCGCAGACAACCGAAGCTACGAATTGTACTGGAGCGGAGCGTCACCGCTCAGCGCCGCTGCGGTCGCCAGAGGCAAAGAGTTGAACCTCGACGTGACGATTGTCGACCGTCCCTTCGCCTGGAAGGACATTGACCGGCAGGCCCGAGCAACGATGGCTGCCGCCGAGGAATTCCGGAAGCTCGGGTTCGTCATCAGTGCGGTCAAAACTCTGAGTAAGGACACCGCGGATCTTGTGGTTGTCGGGTCTTATGTCGACCCGACAACAGCACAGAACGCGAACTCCCTCGGCGAAAAAGCGCGTTCCCTCATTCAGGACAAGCTTTCATCCCTCGGGCCGATTTCGACGCAGATCACGTCCGACGTGAAGGCTGTGAACCACGCCACAGCATCGCGCAATGACGACAACGCTCCGTACTACGGCGGCGGGTTCATGTACTCGTACTTCGGCGTTCAGGCGAACAGCGCAGTCTGTTCATCGGGGTTCTCACTGCGATTCGACTCGAACAATGCGACGACGACGGCGCGTCATTGTCAACCGCCCGGCGGCTCCTGGACATCGTATGACAACTACTCGTCCCATCTCGGCGGCATCGTCGCAACGTCTCCTGACTATGGGGCTGCTCGCCTCGAATCCGCAGGCTCGGGCAGAGTCTTCGACGGCGGGGTGAACTCCTCCTCAAGCGTTCCCGTGAAGGGACATCAAGCTATCGGAATCGGGAATGAAGTGTGTTCCGAGGGCGGAAATACCGGTGTATCCTGCGGTGGCGTCATCGATAATATGGCGGTTCTCTGGAATGATGGACAAGGCGACCCCTTTTACAACATCCAAGCCGAAAAGGACGATTGGATCAACGCAGGAGGGAACAGTGGCGGACCAATGGTCGTGCCCTGGTCTGACGGATTCGGGGCAGTCGGGATGATTCAGTACGGCAACACTCCCACCTCGTGCCCGTCATTGGCGCATTCGGAGGATGTCGACTGCTATCGAGGCGTCGGCTTCACCTCGATCCAGAATATTGCGGAGGCCTGGGGAGCGGGTCTCGTCACAGGATAGACCTCAGAGAGGAGGACGAGGCGAATCCGCGCCTCGCCCTCCTCATCGGTGTCAAAGACGACGGAGGTCGGGCGTTGCTCTGATCATAAGAACAACAGTGCGCACCAGGACGAGCAAGGCCGAGATCCCCGCGCAGAGGCTGATACCGAGCAGGACACTCACTGGCCCAGCCAACGGTGTCATCTCTGTAGCCCATGCGGCCGCTGCCATTCTAGCAAAGTTCAAGAAACCGAACGCAAAGAAGGCGTGCTGTATTTCTTTAGCGATTACTGTGGCGCCACCGGCAAGCGGCCATATAACAGAGAGGAAGAGTAATCCTAGGCAGACTCCTATCCGGAGTAGGTGATTCTCTGCGATCTGCAACCCGAAGAGCAGCAACAGGGAGATTCCGATTCCTACCGCCGCGAAAGTCCACTTCGACGTCCGGCGAACGAAGACAGCGGCAAGCACAGCCCACCCCAGTGCAGATGCGACTACTCCTGCAATTCCGATGGCTCCCATTCCGCTCGCCATCGTAGCGATGTTGTCACCTTGTTCGGACTGCACTGCTCGGATCAGCCTCTGAGCCAAGTCGATCACGGTGAGAGACGATCCGCCAAGGAGGAGAACACTTGCGAGGATCGCTCCCCATCCCGAGGCCGCGAAGCTCAAACGCACGTGTTCGTGAGCGCCGCTTATACGGCTCATCACCCGTTCCGCAGTGGTCGATCTTTTCATGCGAGATTCTCCCTTACAACGACGCTCATTTTCTCCACAACGATGCTCTCCTCCGTGAGTGCTGCCACCCGCGGACGTGAGCATAGAATACCGACGTCATCGGCCCGCGAGAGCCCATCGATGTCCGACGACACCGGCCGACAGTTCCCACTCCAGACGCCCATCACCGCCGCGCGCGTCCTCCGCTGCTCGGGAGGAGCGCGCTCCCGAGCCCAGGCCGGGATCAGCCCAGGTGGGCGACGGCCTCCTGCGGAGCCTGCGCGAGGAACTCCTCCTTCTTCACCCGGATCATCGCGACGGCGACGACGGAGGCAACGACCAGTCCGATCGCGGCAGCGACGAAGACCGCGGAGTAGCCAGCGACGAACGCGACGGGCGACTGCTGCTCTCCCGCGACGCCCGCGTAGAGAGTGGTGAAGATCGAGAGTCCGATCGAGCCGCCGATCTGCATGGCGGCGTTCGCGGTCGCTCCCGCGGCCCCGGCGTCGTGCGCCGCGACTCCGGTGAGCGCGAGATTCTGCAGCGGCACGAAGACCATCGCCATGCCGATGCCGAGCAGGATCAGCGCGGGCAGCACCTCGACGAGGTAACCGCCACCCGGGGTGATCCGGCTGAGGTAGAGCAGGCCTGCGGCGGCGATCAGCGGGCCGACGATCATCAGGACGCGCGGGCCGGTGCGCGGCAGCAGCTTCGCGGCGACTCCCGCGACGACCATGATCGTCACCGTCATCGGCAGGTTCGCCAGGCCGGCCTCGAGCGGCGGCAGGCCGAGGACCAGCTGCAAGTGCAGGGTCAGGTAGAGGGTGGAGCCGATCATCACGCTGCCGACGATCGCCTGCACCAGGAACGCTCCACCGCGGACACGATCGGCCACGATGCGCAGCGGCAGCGAAGGGTGGTCGGAGCGAGCCTGGATCCGCACGAAGAGGGCGAGCAGCAGGACGCCGACCAGGAGGAACCCGAGCGTGTCGACACGGAGCCAGCCCTGCTCGGCGAGGGTGAAGCCGTAGACGACGCTCGCGAGGCCGAGCGCGACGGTGATCGTCCCCGCGACGTCGAAGCGGTTGCGCCCCTCCGCGCGGCTCTCGGTGACCAGCAGCTGACCGGCGATCGCGCCGACCACCACGACCGGGACGTTGACGAGGAGGCACCAGCGCCAGTCGGCGAATTCGGTGAGCAGTCCGCCCAGCACGAGGCCGACGGCGGCACCCGCTCCGGCAACCGCGCCGAAGACGGCAAAGGCCGTTCCCCGCTCGCGGCCGGAGGGGAAGGAGACGGTGAGCAGGGCCAGCGCGGCCGGGGCGAGCAGCGCGGCGAACGCACCCTGCAGACCGCGCGCGGCGATCAGCTCGGTGCCGGAGGAGGCGAGGCCGCCCCACGCCGAGGCGGCGCCGAACCCGATCATGCCGATCAGATACGTGCGCTTGCGGCCGGTGTAGTCGGCGATGCGCCCGCCGAGCAGGAGGAGCGCGCCGAACGCGAGCGCGTAGGCGGTGACGACCCACTGGCGTTCGACATCGGTGAGGCCGAGGTCGGCCTGCGCGGCGGGAAGGGCGATCGTGACGATGGTGCCGTCGAGGACCACGACAAGCTGTGTGAGCGCGAGGATCACGAGTACCCACCAGCGGCGGGCGGAAGAGGGAGCGGACGGGGAGGGCATGGCGGCCTTTCGCACAGGAGCGGAGCGGGACCGGCGGGTCCGGATCCGAGCCGCGTCGTCGGGGCCGAACCACCCCAACCAGTTGGTTGGGTGAAGAAGAGTGTATCGTTCGAGCGCCCGGAGGTGCACCATGAAGCCGATATCCGATCTGGCGGTACCCGCGCGCGAGCGGATCCTGCGCGCCGCCTCCGTCGAGTTCGCCGCCCACGGTTTCGCCGGCGCTCGAGTGGACCGGGTGGCCGCTGCCGCGGGCCTGAACAAGGAGCGGCTGTACGCCTACTACGGCGGCAAGCGCGGGCTGTTCGTCGCGACCATCGTCGAGGCCCTCAGCGCCCTCGACGAGACACTGCTCGCCGACGCGGCAGACCTGCCCGACCTCGCGGGCCGCATGTTCGACCGCGTCTGGGAGCACCCGGAGTTCCTCCGCCTGCTCACCTGGGCGCGCCTGGAAGGCGCCGGTGTCTGGGAGGAGGCCGGCGAGCGGCTCGGCGGCGTCCCCGCCCCGGAAGCGCGGGTCCTCGAGTGGCAGCACGCGGGAGTCGTCGATGCGAGCTGGTCGGCCGACGACCTCTTCATCGCGCTCCTCGGCCTCTGCGAGATCTGGCACCTCACCCCCTTCGCCTCCCGCGGCGACGAGGAGACGCGGGACCGCCGTCGCGCCTTCGTCGTGCACGTCGCGCAGCTCGTGGGCACTCCGCGCTGAGGCGGCTCAGCCGGTGGGCGGCGGCGCGGTCGGGGTCGAGGTCGGCTGGCCCAGTCGAGGCTGCGGCGCGATCCCCTCATCGCCCGGCAAGACCACTCCCGCCGCTCGTTGAGCGTTGTCCTCGAGAAGAAGCGATTCGAAATCGCCCGGAGCGCACGGCATGACCGCGTCGATCAGGTACTGATCCTCTACGGCTCCGGTGTGAAAACTCGCACGCAAGACCGGCCCA
>NZ_PSWS01000027.1 GCF_002932875.1 Rathayibacter tritici | reverse complement strand
GTTCGGGGCGGGACAGTGTCGGGGCGGAGGTCAGGGCTGCGGAGGCGCCGCGCGCCCAGGCCCGGCGACGGTGCGGTTGGCGAGCTCGCCGACGCCGTCGAGGGCGATCAGCACCTCCTGGCCGGGCTCGACCTCGGCGGCCGTCCCGGGCGAGCCGGTGAGCACGACATCGCCCGGGCGGAGCGTGAGGTGCGCGGTGAGGTGCACCAGGATCTCGGCGGCGCGCCAGCCGAGACGGTCGGTGGAGGAGAGAGCCCGCCGCTCGCCGTCGACGATCACGGCGATGCCGACCGCGTCCGGGTCCACTCCGGTCTCGATCCACGGGCCGAGCGGAGTCCAGCCGTCGCCGTTCTTGCCCTGGAGGAAGAGACTGTCGGCCGCGATCATTTCGGGGGCGGTGACGTCGTTGGCACCGGTGACGCCGAGCACATGCTCGAGCGCGTCGGCCAGAGTGAGGTGGCGGGCCGGGCGCCCGATGACGAGGGCGAGCTCGCCCTCGACGTTCACGGGGCCGATGCCGTCGTCGATGACGATCGGATCGCCGGGCGCGGCCAGCGTGTGCGCGCTCTTGTGGAAGGCCTGCGGGGGCTGCAAACGATCAGCCGCGGAGCCGTTGTGCGCCATCCCGAGGACCACGCGGGGTTCCACCGGAGCCAGCAGGCGAGCGCCCGCGACCGGCCAGCGGCGGCCGGTCTCGACCGGCTGCGCGGCGAAGGCGTTCTCGATTTCGCGCCACTCCCCCGCGACCAGGGCGACGACGGCCGGCGCGCCCTCGGTCCGGATCCGGGCGATGCGCATCAGCGACCGCCTCGGGGCTCGCTGGTGCTACTGATCGCCACGGCGCCTCGCTCACTCCCACCCGCGCGGGCGGAACGGACCGAGCGTAACAGCCCAGTGAACAGCATTCAACAGGATGGACGGAGGCGCATCAGGCGGGCGTTCCGCCGAGGAGGGGCGGGCGACCCAGCGCTGCGGCGGCCTCGCGGAGTGCCGCCACAACCTCCTCCTGATCGTCGGCAACCGGCCGGACCAGCGAGACACCCACCGCGACCGAGAGGTCGGATCGGGTGGCGGCCGGGACGGCGACGGCGAGGCCCAGGACGCTGGGGTGCAGCTCGCCGTCGTCGATCGCGTAGCCGCGCTCGCGGGCCGTCCGGATCTTCTGGAGCAGTTCGCTCGCGGAGGATGTCGAGCGGTCGGTGAAGACGACGATGTCGCGGTCGTCGGCGAAGCGCGCGGCAATCTCACCGTCGTCGAGCTCGGCCAGCAGCGCGGTGCCGACGGCCGTGGCGGAGGCGGGATACCGGTCACCGACGCTCGCCGAGAGCGCAAACCGCTCGCGGCCCTCGTGCACCGCGAGGTAGAGGACGCGGGTGCCGTCCAGCAGTGCGATCTGCACCAGCTGCCGCGACAGCACGGGCGACTCCTCGCAGAGCCGGTAGAACTCGCGCACCGGGTCGACGCCCGCGAGGTAGTGACTGCCGAGCTCGACGGTGCGTCGGCCGAGGAGGAAACCGGAGCCGACGCGGCGGATCAGGCGCCCCTCCTCCAGCGCGGCGCAGAGGTTCGAGGTGGACGACTTGGCGATGCCGAGCTCGCGGGCGATGTCGGTCAGCGTGCGCGGGCCGCCGGCGTCCGCGAGGAGGTCGAGGATCCGCATTGCGCGCGACACGGCCGGGGCACCCGAGCCCCTCTCGGAGTCGACCGTCATCGGGGGCGCATCGGGGCGGGCCATGTCGTCCTCTCGCGGGGGCGGTGTCAGTAGAACTCCACCGTATCGACTCGGTTGATCAGGGGCTTCCCGTCGAGGAAACGAGTGGCGTTGCGGGCGAAGAGCTCGGCGATCAGCCGGTCCTCGGCGAGGTTCAGCGCCGCGGTGTGCGGGCTGATCAGGACGCTCGGGTGGCTCCAGAGCGGGCTGCCCTGCTCGAGCGGCTCCTCGGCCACCACGTCGAGTGCGGCGAAGCCGACCCTCCCCGCGTCGAGCGCGGCGAGCAGGGCCTCCTCATCGATGACCGTCCCGCGGCCGACGCTGACGAAGGAGGCCCCCGGGCGCAACTCCGCGAAGAACTCGGGCCCGACCAGCTTCTCGGTGGCGGCGGTGCCGGGGAGCGTGACGACGACTCCGTCCACCCGGCCCGCGACGTCCGCGATGGCGTCGGGTGTGACGATCTCGTCGACGTGCTCGACCCGCGTCTCGTGACGGCTCGTACCGATCACGCGGGCGCCGAGCTGCTGGAGCTTGCGGGCGGTCGCGCGGCCGATTGTGCCGAGCCCGATGATCAGGATCGTCTGCTCCGAGAGGAGCCCCATCGCCCACCGCCCACCCCAGACTCGCTCGCGCTGGAGGGCGGACAGGCGCGGCAGCGACTTCGCTCCTGCCAGGAGCCCGAAGACTCCGAACTCGGCGAGCGGCTCGGAGTGGACTCCCGCCGAGGTCGAGAACGCGATGCGCTCGAGCTGCGCGCCGTCGAGACCCGCGGCCTTCACCTGCGCGCCGCCGCCCGCGGGCATGGTCTGCACCCAGCGGAGCCGCGGATTCGCGGCCGCCGTGCGCGCGAGCGCGGCGGGGGTCTCGTCGGGCACCCCGTAGAGCACGTCGGCGGAGTCGACCAGCTCGTCGAACGCGCGCTGCTGCTCGGGGGTGCGCCGGAAGGAGGGATCGCCGCCGTGGTCGCCGGCGTGGCGCATCGGGGGGAGGAGGTTCTGGTCGGCGACGACGTCCAAGCGCGGTTCGAGCTCGACGATGCGAGCGATCAGCTCCGGGCTGAGCGGCGAGGCGATGACGACGCGGGGGCGATCAGTCACAAGTGTCCCTTCGCGGAACGGCGCGGGAGGCTCTCCCCCGGGTCGACCCGCGGGCAGTGTACTTCACCCCTGTGAACAGTGTTCGATATGCTGGGCGTGTGCCCGCACCCCCGTCAGTCGCCGCCCCGCCCGTGCAGGTGGGATTCCTCGGACTCGGGAACATGGGCGCCCCGATGGCCCGGCGCCTCGTCGCCGCCGGGATCCCGCTCGGGATCACCGCTCGCCCCGCCTCCGCTGGCCGCGCCCGCCGCGCCGTCCCCGAGGCGCAGTGGCACGACTGCGCCCGCTCCCTCGCCGCCGCCTCGGACGTGCTGATCGTGATGGTGCCGGACCTGCCCCAGCTCGAGGAGCTGCTCGCGGGCGACGAGGGCGTGCTCGCGGCGGAGTCGGATGTCGTGCTCGCCGTCTGCTCCAGCGTGTCCGCCTCCGGCCTTCGCGCGCTCGCGCAGCGCCACCCGGGGCTCCGCCTCGTCGACGCCCCCGTTAGCGGCGGCACCGAGGGTGCAGAGGCGGGCACCCTCTCGATCATGGTCGGCGGGGCGGAGGAGGACGTCGCCCGGGCACTGCCCGTCCTGTCGGCCTGCGGAACCGCGGTCCACCTCGGGCCGCTCGGCTCCGGCGATGCGGCCAAGGCCTGCAACCAGCTCATCGTCGCCGCGACCATGACCGCGATCGCCGAGGCCGCGGTGATCGCCGAGCGCTCCGGCCTCGACCTCGACACGTTCCTCACCCTCGTAGAGGGCGGCTACGCGGGGAGTCGCGTGCTCGAGACCAAACGCGCCGCCCTGGTGTCCCGCGACTACACGCCGACCGGCGTCGCCTCCTACATGACGAAGGATCTGCGGGCCGCGGCCGACGAGGCGGAGGCGACGGGCACCTCCGCACCGCTGCTCGCGACGCTCCGCACCGTGTTCAGCGAGCTGGTCGACGCGGGCCTCGGCGAGGAGGACCTCGCGGTCGTGCACCGCTTCGTCGCCGAACGCTGAGCCCGCGCTCTGCGCCGAGACGCCCCCTGATCACCGAGGCGCGCCACGCGAGAGCAGCCTCCATGCATCCGCGCAAGGGCCTCCGTTGCGTCCGCGCCCGACTTAGCGTCGGAGGACGAACATCACCGAGCGAAGGAGCACGACATGGCATCAGGAGTCGCAACAGTCTGGGTCCCCGTCACCGACATGGAGCGGGCGGTTGCGTTCTACCGCGACACGCTCGGCCTCGAGGTGAAGGACACCTCCGCCGACTGGTCGGAGCTGGACGCCGGCGGGCTGATGATCGGCCTCAACGCCCGCGAGTCCGCCACGGTGGCGGAGCAGGGCGGCGCAGTCATCTCGTTCCAGCCCGACGGCTCGATCGAGGAGGAACTCGAACGCCTGACGGCGCGCGGTGCCTCGATCGAGGGGGAGATCAGCGACCACGAGTGGGGGCGCATCTTCCCGTTCAAGGACTCGGAGGGCAACGACCTCCAGTTCTACTCGCCGCCGCAGAGCTGAGCGCGGCGCGCCGCCTCCGCGCGTCTCGACGCCTCACGCGTCAGCGCAGTAGGGAGGCGGCGTCGCGCGTCGCCGTGCGGATGCGGTACAGCGACGTGCTCGCGGCGATGAACAGCTCCGTGCCATCGTCGCCGCCGAAGCAGAGGTTGCCGACCACCTCGGGCACGGGGATCCGGGCGAGCACCGCGCCGTCGGCCGAGAGGACCTGCACCGCGTCGGCGCTGGAGGTCCAGATCCGGCCCTCGACGTCGACCCGGAAGCCGTCGGGAACACCCGGCTCGATCACGGCAAGCACGCCGAGCGGGGTGAGCAGCCACTGGTCGTCGACCGAGAAAACGCGGATGCAGTGCTCGCCGGTGCCGTCGGTGCGCAGAGCGACGGAGGTGTCCGAGACGTAGAGGAGGCGCTCGTCCGGCGAGAAGGCGAGCCCGTTGGGCTCCTCAACGCTCGTCGCCGCGACGCTCAGCTCGCCCGACTCAGGGTCGAAGCGGAAGACGTGGCAGCCGCCGTACTCGGGGTCGCCGAGGTGGCCCTCGTGCGCCTGGAGGATCCCGTAGGGCGGATCGGTGAACCAGACGGCGCCGTCGGAGGCGACGACGACGTCGTTCGGCGAGTTCAGCCGGGCGTCCCCGTACCGGTCGACCAGGACCTCGACGACGCCTTCGACCTCGCGCTCGACGGCGCGGCGGCCGTGCGAGCACTGCACGACGCGTCCCTCCCGGTCGAGCGTGCGGCCGTTGGTGAACTCGACGTGCTCGCGGTGCACCCGCGTCTCCCCCGTCCGGGCGTCCCACTCGAGGATCCGGTCGCCGGGGATGTCGCTCCAGCGCACCACGCGTTCGTGGGGCAGCCAGACCGGGCCCTCGCTCCACGCGGCTCCGGTGGCGACCCTCTCGAGCCGCGCCCCGGGGGCCAGCAGAGCATCCAGCATCCGTGCCCCCGCGTCACCGCCGTTCACGCGCACCTCCCACAGTCGACGACATCCGCACCGGTCGGCGCGGGCCCCTGCAGCATCGAGCGTGCGACGCCTGCGCGCCAACCGCTGCGATCGAGCACGATACCGGCATGACCTCCTTCGGCCGCGCGGCCGCCCACCGACCCGGGCCGGTCCTCGAGGAGCGCGACCTGCTCCTGCGCCGCATCGCGACGCTCTACTGGGTGGAGGGTCTGACCCAGTCCGAGATCGCCGAGCGCCTCTCGTTCGGCCGCGTCTCGGTGTCACGGATGCTCGACGAGGCGCGCTCACGCGGCGTGGTGCGGATCAGCGTCGGCCCGCCGGAGGACCGCGTGGCGCCGCTCGAACGCGAGCTGGCGCGACTGTTCCCGCTCTCGGAGGTCCGGGTCGCGGTGTCACTCCCCCGCGGCGTGACGGCGGATGAGGCGCGCGTGGGCCGCGTCGCCGCGCGCCTGCTGGCGGAGCGGCTCCCCGCGGACGCGATTCTCGCCGTCGCTTCGAGCCGGTCGGTGCTGCCCACCGCCGAGGCCATCGGCCGACTCGCGGACGGTGTCCGGGTGGTCGAGGCTCTCGGCTACCACTCCCGCTCCGCGCCCGAACGCTCGGCCGCCGCGGTGCTCGCGGCCGGCACCGCGTTCACTCCGCTGCCGGCCCCGTTCGTGACGCGCTCAGCGGCACGGGCGGAGCAGGCGCGCCCGCGTCCCGCGGTCCGTGACGCGCTGACCCTCGCCCGCCGCAGTGACGCGGCCCTGATCGGACTCGGCTCCACGGCCCACTTCGACGGCACCGGCGCCGTCGCCCCGGTCTCGGAGGAGCTGCTCGAGCGAGCCCGCACCGACGGAGCGGTCGGCCACGTGGTCGGGCAGTTCTTCGATGGCGCAGGCCGGCCGGTCCCCTCCGCCCTGGACGAGCTGCGGGTCGGGCTGACCCTGAAGGAGCTGCGGGCGATCCCACTACGGATCCTGGTCGCACACGGCAGCGCGAAGGTGGAGGCGATCACGGCTGCCATGACGGGCGGCATCGCCTCCGTACTGGTCACCGACGAGGCCACCGCCCGGGAGCTGCTGCGGCGGCGGCGCTGAGCCACACGCCACCTGGATGGACACGTCCACTCATTGCGGCGACAAGGGCGATGAAGCGCTCTAGAACCTCTGCCGTCCCGCAAAAAACGCTCGCGTGCGCTGCCGCTTCCGTGGAGCCGATCTGGAGAGTCGCCGCATCCTCCCCGGGCCGCCGGTCACGCCGGCGCCCCCGGCAGCAGATACCACAGCACGGTGGTCAGGGTCGCGCAGACGACGCCCATCACGGTGACGCCGACGGTCCAGGTCGACAGCATCGTCCGCTCGGGGACGGTGAAAGAGCGTGAGAGGACCCAGAAGCCGGCGTCGTTCACGTGCGACAGGCAGACACCTCCGGCCGAGACGCCCACGGCGAGCAGGGCGATGTGTGTCGGATCGACGGCGCTCGCGTCGACGGTCGTGGCCAGGAGGGTCGCGACCGTGGTGACCGCCGCCGTGGTGGTGCCGAGCGTCGCGCGCAACGCCGCCGCCAGGACGAACCCGAACACGACCAGCGGCAGGTGCGCCTCCTGGAGCCGCTCGACCAGCTGGCCGCCGATCCCGGAGGCCGCGATGACGCCGCCGAACGCGACACCTCCGCCCGTGGAGAGCACGATCTCGCCGACCGGACGCAGTCCCACCCGGCCGACCTCGGTGAGACCGCCGCTGCTCCGCGCCGACCGGGGCAGTAGCAGGACGTAGGCGACGACCGTCGTGATCATCAGCGCGATGACGGGCGTGCCGAGGAAGCGGACGACGTCGCCCACCGGAGTCGACTGCGGGGCGACGAGGGCGGCGAGCGTCGCGAGCAGGATCAGCAGCACCGGCAGGGTGAGCACGACCAGGAGCCTGGGCAGCAGGCGGGTCGCGGTCGCGGTCGCCGTGGCGAGCGCGGTACTTCCGCCGGCGAGGGTCGAGACTGCGCGCAGGTCGGGCTGGGCGATGGTGCGCTCTGCGGGAGGGTCGTCGGCGGGGATCGGCAGCCCGCCGCGGGCGTCGATCCGCGCGAGGCGACGGGACGCCCAGACGATGCCGACCGCGGCGCCCGGCAGCATCGTCACCAGGCCCAGCACGGCGAGGAGCCCGTAGTCGACCCCGAGTGCGGAGGCGACCGCGACCGCGCCGGGGTGCGGCGGGAGGATCGCGTGCACGGCGAGCACCGCGATCGCCATCGGCACCGCGAAGAAGGCCGCGTGCCGGCCGGCCTGCCGAGCGATCGAGAGGACGACAGGGGCGAGCAGGATGACGGCGGTGTCGAAGAAGATGGTGCTGCCCACCAGCAGGCCGGCCAGCACGACCGCGAGCACACCGCGCTGCGGTCCCACCTTCGCCAGCAGGACGCGGGCCAGCAGCTCACCGCCGCCGGAGCGAGAGATGATCTCGCCGATGATGCACCCCAGCCCCACCAGCGGCAGGATGTGCGCCAGCGACGGTCCGAGGACCCCCTCGAGCACGGCGAGCACGCCGCGCTCCCCGTCGGCCAGCGGCAGGCCGAAGCTCAGCCCGAGGACGACCGCGACCGACGTCATCGCGATGTAGGGGTGGATCCGGAGCCGGACGATGAGCACCAGCAGCGCGGCGACGCTGAGCACGATGGACAGGACGGCGAGGGGGAACGTCACGGAGGTGCTCCTTTGCAGTGGTGATTGCCGCCAGTGAAGGGGACGACCGGGAGCGCGGCGACCGATCGTGTCTCGAGAGGGGCGAGAGCGGACATCCGTCCGTCCTGGACGCTACCGCGACGGCACGGTCGACCGTGGCGTGCGGGCCGGGTGACCCTGAAGCCATCCGCACCGCTGCCTCGACGACGAGAAGGACGACTCCGCATGACTCCGACCGCTCACCTGCACCACGTGGCCCTCGTGGTGTCGGACCTCGACGCGACCCGCGACTTCTACGTCGGCGTACTCGGCTGCACCGAGTTCACCCGCCCGAGCGACTTCGTGTTCCGCGGCGCGTACTTCCGGCTCGGCACGGCCGAGATCCACGTCGTGCAGGAGAAGACGCCGGGACGTCTCGCCGCGAATCCGCCGCGGTGGGAGGAGGACGAGCTGCAGACGGGGCTCGTGCACCATCTCGCGATCATGGTGGAGTCGTTCGCTCCGTTCCTCGAGGCGCTCGTCGCACGCGGGCTGGAGCGCTGCGGCGGCTACCGGATCCGCGACGACTTCGTGGAGCAGGTGTACCTGGCCGACCCCGACGGCAACGTGATCGAGCTGCTCCAGCAGCACGGGCCGGAGGCGGGGCGGCTGCGGCGGCAGGAGATCCACGACCTGGGGATCGCGGTTCCGGTCGCGCCCGGCTTCCCGCTCCTTGATCCGCGCGTGCGATATGGGGCAGTATGACGCACCTGAGACTCTAGGATCGACTGGTCTCCGCATCTGCGGAGTGACGATTCGGAGGTTCCTGTGCGTCACCGCCTGCTCCCTCTCGCGCCGACTGCCGCCGTGCTGCTCCTGCTCGCGGGATGCTCGGCACCCGCGGGACCTTCGTCGTCCGGCGGCCACCTCACCGTCTTCGCCGCCGCTTCGCTGAAGGGCGCGTTCACCGAGCTCGCCAGCGGATTCGAGGCCTCGCGGCCTGGCGCGCACGTCGAGCTGTCCGTCGCGGGGTCCTCCGACCTCGCGACGCAGATCGTGAACGGCGCCCCGGCCGACGTCTTCGCCTCGGCTGACGAACGCACCATGTCCACGGTCGCCGACGCGGGACTGGTCGCGGGCGACCCGGTCGACATCGCCACCAACACGCTCGAGATCGCTGTGCCACCCGGCAACCCGGCAGAGATCGTGTCTCTCGCGGACCTCGCCCGGCCCGGCACCGCCACCGTCGTCTGCGCCCCGCAGGTGCCGTGCGGAGCGGCGGCCGTCGCGGTGGAACAGGCCGCGGGGGTCGACATCGCACCGGTCAGCGAGGAGTCGTCGGTGACGGACGTGCTCGGCAAGGTGTCCTCGGGCGAAGCGGATGCCGGGCTGGTCTACGCGACGGACGTCCGCGGCTCCGGCGGCTCGGTCACCGGCATCCCCTTCGCCGAATCCTCGGCGGCGGTCAACACCTACCCGATCGCGGCCCTGACCGGGGCAGGCGACTCCAGCACAGCGGCGGCCTTCGTCGCCTACGCGGCCTCGGACGCCGGGCGGGCGGTGCTCGCGGCGGCCGGCTTCGGAGCGCCGCGAGAGGCGTAGCCCCCTCCCGCGAGATGCCACCTGTGACGGCGATTCTCGGCGTGTCGCCCTCACAAGTGGCATCTCGCGGGAGGGGGCTACGCCTCTCG
>NZ_PSWS01000074.1 GCF_002932875.1 Rathayibacter tritici | reverse complement strand
GGGTGGGGGTGCGGGGCGGAGGCGGTCACGCGGTCGAGCCTAGGTGCGGGTGCGGGCGCGGGGCGAGCGTGGTTCCTGCGGGGTCGGGCGCTCGCTCTCCCCTTGCGGTCGGACCGCGACGCCCGCACGCTGGGGCTATGACCGGATGGAGTGTGCTGGAGATCGTCGGAGCCGTGGTGGTCGCCCTCGCGCTGATCGGACTCGCCGTCGCCGTCGGAGCGGGCGAGGAGATCGCGTTCGTCGCTGTGCTCGTCGCGTTCGCCGCGGGGGTTTCCGGACTCGGTCTGCACATCGCCGGCCGAGAGGCTCGCTACCGCCGCGACAACCGCTGAAGGGTCAGCGTCCGAGGTGCAGCACGCCGGTGGTGATCAGGCCGCTGCGCGTCGTCCATGCCCAGCTCCTCCACCAGCGCGCGGTCATTCCCGTCGACGTAGCCGCCGAAGTAGGGCGGGTCGTCGCTCGAGACCGTCGCGACCAGGCCCTCGCGGAGCATCGCGGGCAGCGGATGATCCGCCATCGTGTTCACCGCACGCAGGGCCGCGTTCGACACAGCGACGCGAGGAGCGGTGATCACGTCGCCGGAGCGGTGGAGCCGACCGCCCTCCGGGGACGGCGCAGCAGCCGCAGTCCGGTCGCCAGCTGCCACGCGGTGACGGTGTAGACGGAAGCACGCTCCACCACACCGTCGGACAGCAGATCCACGCCGGGCACGCGCGTGTCGACCCTGACGCGGCGACGGCCTCGGCTGCGAGGTAGTCGGAGTCCGACTAGCGCCGGAGCGACCACCACCGGCGGCGGCGCTCGGGTTCGGCCTCAGCGCGCGCGAGGGCCGCCGCGGTGCGGGCGGCGCGGCGCTCGGACCAGGCGGTGACCTCCGCGTCGACGTCCCGGAGCGGCGTGACGACGGGCGGTCCGCCGAGCAGCTGCCGCCGCGCCTCGATCACCCGCGTGTTGAAGTCGGCGAGCTCGGCGCGCACCTCGTCCTCGCGGTGCAGGCGGTCGAGCCGCTCGTGGAGCGTGCGGTCCTCGGAGCGGAGGAGGAAGGCGGCCGGGCCGATCCCGGTCAGGTTCTCGCGCTCGATCTTGCGGCGGATCCACCAGTCCGGGTCGTGAGCCGCGCCCAGGTCCGGCAGCGGCTTGCCCGAGCCCGGCAGATCGTCGAAATCGCCCCGGCGGATCGCGAGCTGGATCGCCGTCTCGACGAACACCGCCCGTTCGCTCGGGTCCTCCGGCAAGACGGGCTGCTCCGGCTCCTCCCCGACCGCGCCGCTGACCCGGTACCGGGCGGCCCGTTCCTTCGCATCCGACATCCCTCCACGCTAGAACGCGCTCCTCGGCACGGGCAAGCGCCCGCGGCGACAGGGGACGGCTGCGGCTGCCCACCACGACAAGGGCGGGCAGCCGCAGTCACAGCGACGCCGCGCGGCGCTACAGCAGCGCTGGAGGAATCGCGGTGATCAGCATCACTTGCAGGGCGGCGACTTCTTGTACCAGACCTGGTGGGCACCGTTGATCAGCCGGATCGCGACCAGATCCGCTCCTGTCTCGACGCCGGAGGCCGTCCCCGGCTGCGCCGAGCCGTTGTCGCCGTGAATGCTCCCGTCCGAGTTCTGGAACACGAGTCCCGCTGATCCGGGACTCGAGACGATCCGGATCGCGTCCGCCGAGTCCTTGACGGGCTTTTCGGAGGTCTTTCCGGTGCCGGCGTTGTAGACGTAGAGGCCGTCGGACTTCTTGTACCAGACCTGGTCCTGGCCGTCGACGGTGCGGATGGAGACCAGGTCGGCGCCGGTGTCGACTCCCTTTTCGGTGCCCGTCTGAACTGCGCCGTTGTCGCCGTGGATGCTCCCGTCGGAGTTCTGGAACACGAGCGCCGCAGACCCAGAGCGGGAGATGATCTTGATCGCGTCGGCCGAATTCGCCACGGGCTTCTCGGAGGTCTTTCCGGTGCCGGCGTTGTAGACGTAGAGGCCGTCGGACTTCTTGTACCAGACCTGGTCCTGGCCGTCGACGGTGCGGATGGAGACCAGGTCGGCGCCGGTGTCGACTCCCTTTTCGGTGCCCGTCTGAACTGCGCCGTTGTCGCCGTGGATGCTCCCGTCGGAGTTCTGGAACACGAGCGCCGCAGACCCAGAGCGGGAGATGATCTTGATCGCGTCGGCCGAATTCGCCACGGGCTTCTCGGAGGTCTTTCCGGTGCCGGCGTTGTAGACGTAGAGGCCGTCGGACTTCTTGTACCAGACCTGGTCCTGGCCGTCGACGGTGCGGATGGAGACCAGGTCGGCGCCGGTGTCGACTCCCTTTTCGGTGCCCGTCTGAACTGCGCCGTTGTCGCCGTGGATGCTCCCGTCGGAGTTCTGGAACACGAGCGACCCCCGCCCGGACGTCGAGATCACCTTGATCGCTTTCGCCGAGTCCTTGACCGGTCCGGAGACAGCGCCGCTGCCCGCGTCGTACTTGTACAGCCCGTCGGACTTCTTGAACCACACCTCGGCATTGCTGTTCGTCCGAATCGAGACGCGGTCGGCCTTCGTGTCCACGCCGGAATCGGTGCCCTTCTGGGCAGTGCCGTCGTCGCCGTAGATCGTGCCATTCGAGTTCTGGAACACGAGGTCTGCCGAGGTGCTGACGGCGACGACCTTGATCGCGTCCGCCGAGTTCTTCACCGGCCCGGAGGTCTGGCCCGAGCCCGCGTCGTAGACGTAGAGGCCGCTGTCGGCGGAGGGGTCGGCCGAGACCGGAGCCGAGGCCGAGAGCGAATCCGACGTCGCCGCGAAGGTGCTTTTCCCGCCTCGGGCCGGGACCGAGATATCCGGAAGCGTGATGAGCCCGTCGGAGCCGGTCGTCCCGGTGTAGGAGGTCTTTCCGTCTGTGAAGGTGTAGCCGTCGGCGAGCTTCACCGTCACGGAGCGGCCCGAGTCCGCGGTCGTTCCATCGGTCGTGCGCTTGACCTGCACCCCGGTGATCGTGCCGCAGGCGGTCCCGCTGTACGAGGACCGGGTGAAGGCGAGCGTCGGCGATCCGGAGGCGGCGGCGGCGGGCGTGGCGGTGGTGACGGCGACCGCGGGGACAGCCCAGGCGGCTCCCTTCACCAGGGTCCGACGCCCGACTCCGTTCTCAGTGGGGATGCTCCAGCCCTCGCTCAGGGTGATGGTGCGGGTGGTGGTCGGCTTCTTCATGCAGTACTCCGATGTGCTCGGTGATCAGGACGCTTCACATCGTGGGGATACTCCGGCGCCGCGAAGGAACTGGAAAGCCGATCGGAGAGGATCCGGGTCGTTCTCCGAGAGGATCCGGTAGCGAGGCGCCCTCTCGCGGGGGCGGCCGTCGCGGCCTGCGCATCATGAGGGGAGCACCCGGAACGGCTGCTCTGTCCTGATCCGCCGCACGGAGGTCCGAATGCCGTCCTGTCACGACGTCCGGCGGGAGAGCGGAATGTCCCTCGTCCGGGAGGAGGCCGCGGAGTGGCTGGCCGCGAAGAACTACTGCGTTGCGGTCACGTCGTCGAATCTGCGTGTCGTGGGTGACTGGGTCGTCATCGACGAATTCTCGCTGGGCCGCTTCTATCACAACGCCCCGTCGCTCATCCGGCATTCGAGCGGGAGCGGAGTAGCGCTGCTGATCGTGGTGGACGGGGGCGTGCATGTCACCCGGGGCGCGGAGAGCTGGGACCTGGACAAGGGCGACGCGCTGGCGATGCCGCGGGACTGCCGCGTGGAGCTGCGCAGCGTCGGACCCTACGGTGTTGTCGAGGTGGAGCTGGGGGAGCGGTTCACCGGCCGGTACGCGGTCGAGAACGGCACCGTCCCGACCCGCATCTCGGCCGAGACGGGGACCCTGCGCCTCCTCGTGAGCGCGAGCTCCCTCACCCTCACGATCGCCTCGAGCATCGACTGCTCCGAGTGGCAGCACCTCAGAGACGTGATCGAGGCGGCGGCAGGAGGGGCGCTGCGCTGCGCCGACTACGGCAGCGAGGTCGCCGGGCCCTACGCCGCACTCCTGCGCAGGGCTCGGGAGACGATCGGCCGCCGCGCTGCGGAGGCGGACTTCAGCGTGACGGCCCTCGCCACCGCGCTCGCCGTCTCGCCCGCGCTACTGCATCGCGCGTTCGCCGCGATCGGCAGCACTCCTCTCACCGAGATCCGGCGCGAACGAGTGGCCGCGGCTCGTCGGATGCTGGATCGTCGGCGCTCGCCGTCCCCCGTCGAGCTGGAGAGGGTCGCAGCTTTGTCGGGCTTCCGCTCGCTGCGGGCGCTGCGCACCGCCTCTCGCGCGATCGACCTGAACCGGAGCGACTAACGCCATCCCCTCCGCCGTCCGCGACCGCCGCGTGAGGGGGTGCGGGTCCTCCTGCATATGGCGCCACCGCGCGCACGACGTCCCGGATTCAGGCACGCTCGACATCGTGACGACGACTGAGCGTGATTCGATCATCACCCCCCTACAGCCCCGGGCGAGGCACACCTACGATGCGCTCGTGAACGCTACGCGTGAACTCGTGCGGGAGCATCGCGGTGCCTGGCCGGCGACGAGCGACGTCGCGGAGCGGGCAGGTGTCTCCATCGGGAGCCTCTACCGCTACTTCACCGACATCCGGCACCTGATGGCGACCGTGCACAGCGAGGACCAGGTGTTCCAGGCGCACCGCGAGCTGCTCCGAGCCGCCGGTGCCGCCGCGCGTCGACGGCCGAGACCCGGCGCGCGGCAGCAGGCGGAGGCGGCTCTCGAGGC
Source organism: Rathayibacter tritici (assembly GCF_002932875.1). GTDB lineage: Bacteria > Actinomycetota > Actinomycetes > Actinomycetales > Microbacteriaceae > Rathayibacter > Rathayibacter tritici. The sequence continues at coordinate 6,245 of NZ_PSWS01000074.1, read as the reverse complement.
CCTGATCATCGTGCTCAGCGAAGACCCGGATCCGGAGCTCGCCGCGGCCATCTGCGAATAGGTTCGGAGCTGCGACGGGTCCCGGGAGCATCGGGGTGGTTCAGCTGTGGCGGAGCAGCCGGGAAAAGTAACGGCAGCACGGCGGCCGGGCGCTGTGGCCCGACCGCCGCGCTGATGTCCGTGCGCTCCTCATCTCAGCAGGGATAGGCGCGCGCTCCCGTCAGCTGCAGGCGGGGGACTTCTTGTAGGCGATCGTCGTCCGGTTGCTCAGGAGAGAGGCGGAGACGAGGCCGTCTCCTGTGTCCACATCGGTGTCGGTTCCCGTCAGCGCTTCGCCACTGCCGTTACGGATCGTGCCGTTCGGCGTCTGGAAGTAGAACTGGTTGCTGTCGGCGTCGGCGATGATCGACTTCGCGTCGGACGAAAAGGCAATCGGCCCGGACGTGGCCTTCTTCTCGTAGTCGTAGGAGTAGATCCCGTCGGATTTCTTGTAGTGGATGGTCGAGCGGTTGTTGACGTGGGAGGCCGCGATGAGTGTGGTGTCGGTACTCACTCCGTTCTCTGTGCCCGGGATGATTTTACCGCTCCCGTCGTAGATCTTTCCGTTGGAGGTCTGGAAGTAGAACTGATGAGAGTTCGCGTTGGAGATCAACCGCGTCGCTGTGGCTGAGTCGGTGATCGGTCCCGATGTCTCTCCCTTTGAGTAGTCGTAGGAGTAGATTCCGTCCGACTTCTTGTAGTGGAGGGTGGAAGTGTTGTTCACCCGCGAGGCGGACACGAGCCCGGCGTCCGTGCTGACTCCCGATTCGGTGCCCTCAATAGGGGTGCCACTCGCGTCATAGAGGCTGCCGTCGGAGTTCTGGAAGTAGAGCTGAGAGCCTGCGGCGTCTGAGATAACTCTCACTGCTTTCGCCGAGTTCTTGATCGGCCCGGACGTGCTCTTGCCGCTGTAATCTCGCAGGTAGACCCCGTCGGATTTCTTGTAAGCAACTGTAGTCTTGTTGCCCCAGCGAGAGGCGGAGAAGAGCGCCGGGTCGGTGCTGACCCCAGATTCCGTTCCTTCGAGGATCTTTCCACCGGAGTCGCGGATCGTCCCATCTGAATTCTGGTAGTAGAATTGGGTATCCGCGCCGTCCGAAACCATAGTTTTCGCGGTAGCCGAGTCCGTCACGACGTCCGAACTCTTCTTGTTCGCGTAGTCGTAGAGGTAGATCCCGGTCTTGTCCGACGCGGTCGACGAGACCCGCGCGGAGGTTGTCAGCGAGTCCGAGGCCGCCTTGAACGCGCTGTCGCCGCCCGATGAGGGGACCGTGATGTCCGGGAGTGTGACGAGGCCGTCGGTTCCGGTCGTGCGCGAGACCGTGGTCGAGCCGTCGGCGAAGGTGTAGCCGTCGGCGAGCCGCACGGTCACGACCTTGCCGGGGTCGGCGGTGCTTCCGTCGGTCGTCCGCTTCACCTGCACCCCGGTGATCGTGCCGCAGGCCTTGCCGCTGTAGGAGGACTGCGTGAAGGCGAGGGTGGGCGAGCCCGAGGCTGCTGCGGCGGGGGTCGCCACCGACAGGGCCAGCACCGGGACGGTCCAGGCGCTGCCCTTCACCAGGGTTCTGCGGTGGACCCCGTCTTCGGCGGGAATGGTCCAGCCGTCGTCGATGCGGATCTCGCGGGGAGTGCGGGGGGTCGAGTCGTTCATAGGGCCTCCAGGGCTCGTCGAATGCGGACGGCCCTCATGGTTCGCGGTGGACACGCGTCGGCGGAACCGTGGAGGCGGTGATCGGGACGATTCCGCAGAGAAGTCGGGAAAAAGCGACAGCCGAGTGGCTTCTCGGCAGGGCGTGGCCGTTCCCTCGGGCGGCGGCTACCTCCGTCTCGCCGGCGATTCCCGCTGGCGGAAGAGAAGGCCGTAGACATGGAGAAGTGGGGGCTGTCGAACCGGGATGGTTCGGCGGCCCCCACTGATCTGTGGTGGTAGCGGTCAGCTGGTTCTACGGAGTGGTCCTTCGGCGATCCAAGCCGACCGATTGAGTGATCACGCTCCGGATCGAATCGTTCTCAGCAGGCCGGCTTCACATAGGTGACGTAGGAATCATTGTTCGCGGGATTGATGTCGGCGACCGCAGAGGTGACACCGGTGGCGATTGCCGTCGTCGTGCCGAGCTGGTGGAGCGTGCCATCGGGGGCAAGGGAAGTGAGGTTTCCGACGACGGTCGAATTCGCGGGCACGGTGTCCGAGGTGTCGACCTTCCCCGTGCTCAGATTCTTGCGGTAGAGGCTCGTCCCGACGATGTAGGTGACGTAGGTCTCATTGTTCGAACCGATTTGGGCGACTGCAGACGTGACTCCGGTCGCGATCGCGGTCGTCACTCCGAGCTGGTGGAGGGTGCCGTCGGGAGCGAGTGAGACGGTATTTCCGACCACGATCGAGTCCTTGGGGACGGTGTCCGGATCGCTGACGGCCCCCGTGCTCAGGGTCTTCCGGTAGAGGCTCGTTCCGACGATGTAGGTGACGTACGTCCCGTTGTTACCGCCGATCTCTGCCAGGGCAGAGGTGACGCCGGTGGCGATCGCAGTCTTCTCGCCAAGCTGGTGCAGGGTACCGTCCGGGGCGAGCGAGACGGTATTGCCGACGACGGTGGAGTCGGCGGGGATGGTGTCCGTCGTGTCGGAAGTCCCCGTGTTGAGGTTCTTCCGGTAAAGGGTGGTGCCGATGATGTACGTGACGTAGCGGTTTCCGTTGTTTCCCACCTGGCTGACGGCCGACGTGACCTTCTTTGCTACCGCAGTCGCGTTGTCGAACTCGTGGAGGGTGCCGTCGGGAGCAAGGGACGCGTAGTTACCCACGACAGTCGAGTCGCCGGGGACCGTGTCCGGTCCGTCGACCGAGCCGGTCGTGAGGTTCCGACGGTACAACGATGACGTCGAGGTGCTCGAGACGGGTGCCGACGCGGAAAGCGTGTCGGACGACGCGCCGAAGCTGCTGTCGCCGCCCTTCGCGGGGACCTTGATGTCCGGAAGAGTGATCAGGCCGTTCGCGTTTGTCGTCCCGGAGTAGCTCGTCGTGCCGTCTGCGAACGTGTACCCGTCGCTGAGGGTCACGGTCACGACCTTGCCCGGGTCCGCGGTGGTCCCGTCAGTCGTGCGCTTCACCTGCACGCTCGTGATGGTGGCGCAGCCGGTGCCGGTGTACTTCGCCTGCGTGAAGGCGAGTGTCGGCGAGTCGGATGCTGCGGCGGCCGGTGTGGCCACGGACATGGCGACGACGGGGACGGTCCACGCTGCGCCCTTGACGATGGTGCGGCGGTGGACGCCGTCCTCGGCGGGGATGGTCCAGTCGGAGGAGGCGATGATGAGGTCGCGGGTCTTCTTGGTCATGCGGTTGGTGCGCTTTCTCTCTGCGGATCGGACAGAGAAGAGTGTCTCCACGGGGTAGAAGCCGCCCACGGGATCGGGCTGTCCCCTTCGCGTCGACGTCCCTCGTGCTTCGCGTCGATGTCCACCCCGGCCCGAAGAGCAGGCGACAAGCAGGGCGGATCGGAATCCGACCGCGTAGGCCTGGCGGTGGCGCTCGACACGGGTCCGGTCGAGGCGCCGGTTCGTGTTGGCGTCGTCTGTACATCGTGTTTGCGTACGTTTCGCGCGGCGCTAGCCCCGATAGGGCGGAATCGAGGAGGCGCTCGGGTGATCGGGCGCTCTGTTGTCCGAATGCACACCCGAAAAGAAAGTTCGAGCATCTCATGCCGAAGAAAACCCGCGACGTCATCGTCGCTTCATCCGACTGGACCGTTACCTCCGCCGATGGCGTCCACCGCCGCACAATCGTGAAGGGCGCCGCTTGGACCGTTCCGGTTGTGGCGATGTCCGTCGGTACGCCGGCTGCTGCGGCGTCGAATTCGCCGACGCTGGCATTTACCCAGAACTCGTACAGCGGCAACGCGTGCGAAACGATCACGGGCGTCCAGGTGAAGCGCACGACCGACGGCACGACGGCCGACGCGGGAAAGGTCGTGACCGTCACCCTGAAGGACGGCTTCACCTTCGCCGACGGAACGACCACCTATTCCGCCACCACCGACAGCTCCGGCCTCATCACCCTTCCGAACATCAAGGTGCCCACCGGAGAGAAGTCGACCACTTTCACCGCCACCTCGGACTCGCTTTCCGGCTCGGCACCTGCGACCTCGACGGCGTACGCCGTGCGCCGGTACTATCACGCTCCTGGAGCGTCGACGGGTTCAAGCAGCATCATCCGCGCTGGTTATAAGGGTGCTACGGCCTACGGTGATCAGATTTTCCTCACGTCGGACGGTCAGCTCCTCAACGGAGCCCCGTCGGGCTCTCCCGAGGTGATCGGAACGAACGTCACCTCTGTCTCGCAGGTCGAGTACGACTCGGCCGACAACATGTTCTTCAACTACGTGACGAAGAGCGGCGAGGTCCGCATCTACAAGAGGGACTCGGGCAACACAACCGGAGCAAGCAGCCTCACGAAGTCGGATGAGAAGAATGCCACCGCCTATGGTGACGGCATTTATCTCACGTCCGCTGGGGCTCTTTACTTCGGCTCGCAGGCTATCGGCACCGATGTCGCGTCCGTTTCTCAGGTCAATTACGCCTCAGATAATTCGATCTACATCGACTACGTCACGAAGAGCGGGGAGGTCCGTCAGTTCTACAAGAAGGGCGACCAGACCACCGGCTCGAGCAGCTCTGTCACGACGGGCAAGACGGGCGCCACTGCCCTCGGCGACAACTTCTACCTCACTTCCTCCGGAGATCTCGTCTCCGCCACCACGACTATCGCAACCGATGTCACGTCCGCTTCTCAGCTGGCGTACGACAGCGCGAACGGAATCTACATGGATTACGTCACGAGCACGGGCGATGTCTACCTTTACTACAGGAAGTCCGGCGACTCGACCGGCACGTCGACGAAGAAGGCGTCAGGCTTCAAGGATGCCACCGCGCTGGGAGAGTCGATGTTCTTGACCAACGACGGCAAGCTCTACAATGCAGGAGAGCTCATCGCCACTGGAGTCACGTCTGCATCGCAGATCGCTTACGATTCGAAGGATGGTCTCTACATGAACTACGTGACCTCGAATAACCAGAGCTGCTGATCGTCGAAGCCGCAAGGAGAGTGGCGTCCGATCGAATCGGGCGCCACTCCCTCGTTGATCGCCTCGGGCGGCCCATTGGAGGTGCCGGAGCGCTCGCGACGTGGGCTTCGACCTGTCTGGTGACACCAGCGGCGTCTCTAGGCATGAGGTGACAGTGTGCCCCGTGAGAGGTGATTCTCCTCCGGGTAGTCCGAGTGCGATGTGAATCGATCGGCGAAGCCCGAGCCGTCCCCGGGGCGAGCGGAGGGCAGGGCAGGGATCCATCGGTCTGCTTGGGCGGCGCAGAAAAGAAGGCTGATCCCCTTCAGGAGGGACCAGCCTTCTTGTACCGTTCTTCGATCACGAAGTTGTGGCCGCGTGATCGAATGCTTTGCTGCTTACGCGCAGGTCGGCTTCTTCGTCACGTAGGTGAGGCGGTAGCCGCCACCTTCGATGAAGGTGAATCCGGCGGACGTCACGTTCTTCTGGTAGACCTTGTCCGACTGGTAGAGGTCGCCGTTCGAGGCGAGGAACGTGCCGTCGCCGATCGCGGTCGAACCGCCGGGGACGTTCTTGGACGACTCCTTCGCGAGGTTGGTACCCTGGCGGAACGCGCCCTTCTCGGTCGTCCAGTTGATGCGGTAGACGCTATCGTCGGTGTAGTTGAAGACAGCGGACTTCACGCCGGTGTCCAAGACCTTGTTGTCGCTGTACAGGTCACCGTTCTCGGCAAGGAAGACTCCATCGCCGAGAGCTTTCGAACCGGTGGGCACGTTGGTGTACTCCTGCTCTGCCAGGTTAGTGCCTTGGCGGAACGCGCCTTTGTCGGTCACATAGAGGCTTATGCAAAATCCCCTCGCAAACCCAGCGAACGAGCCTCTGACCAGGGCTTTTGTGAAGCCCTACCCGAATTTTGCATAAGCCTCATAGTTCAGCCGATAGACGTTGTCTTCTGCGAGCGTTATTCATAAGGTCTGATTCGGGCGTGTCGTTCCGAGGCATCGGCTTCCCATTCGGGAGAATAGAAGTTCCAAAGCTCGCTATTTTCGGAACGGGAAGCCGATGCGGTACGACTCTACTACAGGCCTGGATGCGGAGCAATTGACGGAGCTGATCTGTCGGATATGGCAGATTGTCGCGGGGAGGGGTGAG
>NZ_PSWS01000020.1 GCF_002932875.1 Rathayibacter tritici | reverse complement strand
GCTCTGCGCGATGACCGCGGTCGGCACCTCCTCGCCCTCGAGCAGCGTCCGGCCGGCGGCCACCCCCTCGTCGACCGAACTCGCGGCGGCTGCGGGCGGCGGGGGAGGCGAGCCCCGCCACGACGACCAGGGCCAGCACCAGGAAGAGGGCGTTCAGCAGCCCGTAGTGCTCGCCGAGGAAGCCGATCGCCGGCGGTCCGACCAGGAACGCGACGTACCCGAGCATCGCGACCGCGCTGACGCGGGCGGCCGAGTGCGGTCCCTCCGCCGCGGCCGACATGCCCACCGGGAAGCCGAGCGAGCAGCCCAGGCCCCAGGCCACCGCGCCCACGATCACGAGCGCGTCGACCGGGGCGAGGATGAACAGCAGGATGCCCGCGATCGCGAGTCCGGCGGAGGCGCGCAGCACCGGGACGCGGCCGAAGCGGTCGAGCACCGGGCCGCCGATCACGCGTCCGACGGTCATCGCGGCGACGAAGACACCGAACACGACGGCGGCGGTGGTCTTGTCGGTGCCGTGGCCGTCGACCATCGCGAGGGTCAGCCAGTCGTTCGCGGAGCCCTCCGCGAAGGCCATGCCCAGCATGATCAGGCCGATCAGGACGAGGCGCCCGTCCCGCCAGACGCCGAGGGAGGCGGCGACGCGCTCGCGCACGGGCGGCTTCACTGTGGTCGCCGCGCCGGCGATGTCCAGCTCCTCGCGGACGGGGACGAAGCGGATCGCGATGACCGCCGTGACGACGATCAGCACGGCGATCGCGCCGAGGTGGGCGGCCACGGGGACGGCCAGAGCGGAGGCTCCCGCGCCGATCAGCGCGCCGGCGACGGTCCCGAGGCTGAAGAAGGCGTGGAACAGGGGCAGGAGGGTCTTGCCGAAGGCAGCCTCGTTCGCGGCTCCCTCGACGTTCATCATCACGTCGACCGCTCCGTTGCCGAAGCCGAGCATCGCCATGCCGGCGAAGGCCGCGGGGAGGACGCCGATCACGTCGGCCGAGACGCCGAGCACCGCCAGGCCGGCCGCCGAGACGGTGAGGCCGAGCGCCATGCCGCGCCGCGCGCCGATCGCGCCCATCACGGGGGTCGAGAGCGCGAGGCCGACGATCGCGCCGATCGACATCGAGAGGATCAGCAGGCCGACTCCGGCGGTCGAGAGCTGGAGTTCGTCGCGGATCGCGGGGGTGCGCGAGACCCAGGTGGCGATCGAGATCCCGCTGAGGACGAAGATCGTGAAGACCGCGTTGCGCCAGGCGACGAGCTGAGGGCGGGTGAGCGCGGACGTCGATGTCATGGCGGTTCTCCTGATGCGGGCGGGATCCGGACACCGGATCGAGAGGCACGGTCGAATCGATTCGAAGCGGGCCGGTCTAAGCTATCCGGAACCCCGGGGACGGTCAACCGACGACGAGCACGCCGCCCCCACGAGGAGGAACGTGGAACCCCGCAAGAGCCCCCGGCCGACGCTCGCCCGCGTCGCGAGCCGGGCCGGAGTGTCCCCCTCCACTGCCTCGCTGGTCTTCAGTGGCTCCGGCCCCGTCTCGGAGGCGACGAAGGAGCGGGTGCTGCGCGCCGCCGCCGAGCTCGACTACGCCGGCCCGGACCCGCGGGCGCGCTCGCTCCGCCGCGGCCGCTCCGGGATCGTCGGGGTCGTCGTCGACGAGCGGATGCTGCACGCGTTCCGCGACCCGATCAAGATCGCGATGCTCGACGGGATCGCCGACGTGCTGGGCGGGGTCGACGCGGGCATCCTGCTGCTCACCGAGACAGAGAACGGAGCAGGATTGCTGGCGACCGCGCCCGTGGACGCGATGATCCTGGTCGCGTGCAGCCCGTCGGTCGACGACTCCGTCGCAGTGCTGCGCCGTCGAGGGGTGCCCGTGATCGTGGTCGAGGGCCTCTCGGGGCTGAGCGGCGCCGTGATCTCGCTCGACAACCGCGAGGCCAGCCGCACTCTCGCCGAGCACCTGCGCGAGCTCGGCCACGGGCGCATCGCCGTGGTCTCGCTCCCCTTCGCCAAGGATCGGCGTCGCGGTGCGATCCCGGCGGACTGGCGCGCGAGCCCCAGCATCACTCCGGTCGACCGGCTCCTCGGCGTCCAGGATGTGTTCCCGGAGGCGCTCGTCGTCGCGGCCGCCGCGAGTTCGGTCGACGAGGGGGTGGCCGCCGGCCGGACGCTGCTCGAGGGCGAGGAGGTGCCGACCGCGGTCATCGCGCAGAGCGACCTGCTCGCGGCGGGCGTGATCCTGGCGGCGGAGGAGCGCGGGCTGCGCGTGCCCGCGGACCTCTCCGTGGTCGGCTTCGACGGCGTGCAGGTACCCGGGCTCGCCGCCGAGTACGACCTGACGACGATGGCGCAGCCCGCGGTCGAGAAGGGCCGCGCGGCGGGCCGGGCGGCGGTCGCGCTCCTGGCGGACGAGGAGGCGGAGGCGGTCTGCTTCCATGCCGTCTTCCACCGCGGGAATACCAGCGCCCCGCCGCGCTGAACGGAGTTGTCCACGGACTTACTCGCAGGCGTCTCCCGTCTCCACGGGTGTGTTCAGAGGCTCGCGGAGCGCTCAGCGAAGCCAGACGTCGCTGCGGACCCGGAGTCCGAGGGTGAGCGCGCGGGCGCCCAGGTAGCCGACGGAGAAGGCGAGCCAGAGCGCGAGGAGGCGCCACTCGCCGGGCGCGGCCGGCGCGAGCAGGGCCAGCGGGACGAAGACGGCGAGGTTCGCCAGGCCGCTGAGTGCGAGGTAGCGGCCGTCTCCGGCGCCGATCAGCACACCGTCGAGCACGAAGACGTAGCCGCCCAGCGGAGCCGTCAGGCCCACGACCGCGATCGCCGCGGGGAGCAGCCGCAGCACCTCCTGGTCGCTCGAGAAGACGTACGGCAGGACACCGCTCAGGCCGGTGACGACCGCGCCGAGGACCACTCCGGTGCCGATTCCCCAGGTCACGCAGCGTTTCGTGACAGCGCGCGCCCGCTCGGCGTCGCCCTCGCCGAGGAGGCGGCCAAGGAGCGCCTGTGCGGCGATCGCCACGGCGTCCAGGGCGAAGGCGACCGTCGAGAACAGCGTCATCGCCACTTGGAAGGCGCCGAGCTCCTCCGCCCCGAGCGAGGTGGCGGTGGCGACCGCGAGCAGGATCGCCGCGCGCAGGCTCGCGGTGCGCAGCAGCATCCAGCCCCCCGATCCCGCGGAGGAGAGCAGTCCCGCGAGGTGCGGCCGCAGCGGCGCGCCGACCCGCCGGGCCAGTCGCAGTGCCACTCGCGCGTAGGCGGCGAGCATGGCCCACTGCGCGATCACCGTCCCCAGCGCGGAGCCGGTTATCCCCAGGCCGGCCGGGTAGATCAGCAGGGCGTTCAGGGCGGCGTTGAGCGCGAATCCGCCGGCCGCAATCACGAGCGGGGTGCGGGTGTCCTGGAAGCCGCGCAGCAGCCCGGTGAGCGCGAAGACGCCGAGCATGGCGGGGATCCCGGCCATGCTCACCGACAGGTACCGCACGCCCGCCTCGGCAACTGCCGGCTCCGCCCCGAAGAGCGCGACGACGACCGGAGCGCTCAGCGCGCCGACCACGGCGATACCCGCGCCGAGCAGCAGGGCCAGCCACCCGCCGTCGATCCCGGCCGCCACGGCCCTGCGCTCGTCGCCCTCGCCGAGCGCCCGCCCGACCCGCGGAGTCGTGCTGTAGGCGAGGAACACCATCAGGCCGACGACGGTCTGCAGCACCGCGCCGCCCAGCGCGAGCCCCGCCAGCGGAACCGCGCCCAGGTGCCCCACCAGAGCGGAGTCGGTGAGGAGGAACAGCGGCTCGGCGACCAGCGAACCCAGCGCGGGGACGGCGAGCCGGAGGATGCTGCGGTCGAGGTCGGATGTCACCGCTCGACGCTAGCGGTTGCCGGGGCCGTACCGTGGGGCGTGGCGGGTCGACAGGACGGGACGGGCGCGATGAGCGGGCAGGACGACGCCGGGCAGGACGAGGCCGGGCGAGCGGCGACCGCGCGGCGGATCGGGATCGGGTTGGCCGCCGTCGGCCGACCGGCCTACATCACGGCGGGCCGCGACGGCGACCTCGGGCCCGCCTCGGAGCGGAGCGTCGAGGTGCTCCGCGAGCGCACGCATCGGCTGCTCGACGCGGCGTGGGACGCGGGCGTCCGCTTCATCGACGCTGCGCGCTCCTACGGGCGAGCGGAGGAGTTCCTCGGCGACTGGCTCGCGCGGCACCCCGAGCGGCGGGCCGCGCTGAGGATCGAGTCGAAGTGGGGCTACGAGTACGTCGGCGGGTGGGCGATGGACGCGCCGGTCCACGAGCGCAAGGAGCACTCGGTCGCGATGCTCGACCGGCAGTGGCCGCTCACGGTCGACGCGCTCGGCTCCGCACCCGACTCCTACCTCGTCCACTCGATCACCCCCGAGAGCCCGGCTCTCACCGACCGGCCGCTGCTCGACCGCCTGCGCGGCCTCGCCGGCTCCGGAGTGCGCGTCGGCCTCTCGACCAGCGGACCCGCGCAGGGGCGCGTGATCGAGCTCGCTCGGGCGATTCCGGAGTCGCCGTTCAGCGCGGTGCAGAGCACCTGGAATCCGCTCGAGCAGTCGGCCGGCGACGCGCTCGCCGCCGCGCACGACGACGGCTGGCTGGTGGTGGTGAAGGAGGCGCTCGCGAACGGGCGCCTCGTCGTGCATCCGATCGACGCCGACGGGGAGACTCCGCCCGACGCGCTCGCCCTGGGCGCCGCCCTCGCGCAGCCCTGGGCCGAGGTCGTCCTGAGCGGAGCGGCGACGGCGGAGCAGCTGCTGGCGAACCTGCGCGCGCGTCCGCTCGCGCTCGCGGCGCTCCCGGCGCTCGCCGTGGATCCGGCCCGCTACTGGGCCGAGCGTTCCGCTCTCGACTGGACCTGAGAGCACATGCACGAACCGGAGAGTGCGCGGGAGTGCCCCACGCGGTAGCGTTCCCCTCGCCACCCCGCCTCCTTTCTGCGCGAGAGCTGGCGTGCGGATCGACCCTCGTGATAGTGCCCGACGGGATCCACTCGTGCCCGCCACCCCTCTTCGAGTGCCCACAGGTCGAGATTTCCTCCGCATCCGGTGCCCGCACCCGGTCGGACCTAGCGTGACGCGCAGGTCGTCGATGCGACTGGCTCGCCCTCCCCCAGGTGAGCGCTCGATCCTCGACCCGACGCCCAGCGGAGTGCCCCCATGTCCCGTGCCCGAACCGTCTTCCTCGTCACCGCCGCTCTCGTCGGAACCCTGCTCACGGCGCCGAGCGTCGCGCTGGCCGCGACTCCCACCACCGCTCTTGTCACCGGCTTCGAGAGCGGTGCGCCGGCGCTCGCGGCGGCCACGGGCACGGCCTCCACGGCTGCCTCCGGCGACAGCACGGAGGGTGACTCCTCCGTCGAGGTCTCGTACGACGTGACGGGCGGACTCGCCGAGCTCGGCTACGACCCGCTGCAGGCGCCCGTTGTCCCCGCACCCGCCTCGGCCCTGACGGTCGATCTCCGGGGCGACGGCTCCTACAACACCGTCTATCTGCGGATCCGCGACGCGAGCGGTGAGACCTTCGTGCACCGCGTGGACGCGATGCGCTCGACCCAGTGGCAGACGCTCACCGTAGACCTCACCGCGGAGCCGGTGGCCCGTGACGGCGGCGACGGCAACGCCGTGATGGACGCGCCGCTCACCGTCGCCGGCGTCCTCGTGGTGCGCAACGGCGCGCAGCCGCCCATCGGCTCCTTCGCCCTCGACAATCTGCGCGCGGACACCACCGGCTGGACCCTCCCCGTCGCCGCGTCGACCTACGTCGCCGCCGGGCAGAGCGCAGCGCTCTCGTTCGACGCCGGCGCGGCGGGCGACTGGGAGCTGCGGCTCGCGGACGCTGCCGGGCTCTCGCGCACCCTCACCGGCACGGTCGACGCCGCCGGGCCCGTCGCCGTCGACTGGGACGGCCTCGACGACTCCGGCGCCGCGATGAGCGGCGACGTGCGCGCGGTCCTCCGTCAGGACGACTCCGCGGACGGCTCCCTCGGCGCCGCGACCACGACCGGTGTCCCGCTCCTGGTGACCCTCGCCGCCGCGGACGACCCCGCTGCGACCTCCGTGGTCGAGGCCTTCGACGGCGGCGACGACGGTTGGAGGGTGGCTACCGGATCCGCGACGCTGCGCCGTGCCTCCGCGGCCGCTGCGAAGGGCGGGGCGGCCAGCACGCAGGGCACCGACGCGTTGGCCGTCGACTACGACCTCACCGACGGCATGGCCGGCATCACCCGCACCGCACCGCTCGACGTCGCGACCGGCCCGGTCACCGCGCTGAAGGTCGACCTCAAGGGCGACGGCAGCTACAACACGGTCTACCTCCGGGTCACCGACGCGAGCGGCGAGGCGTTCACCTACCGAATGGACGCGATGCGGCAGAGCACCTGGACCACGGTGCCGATCGACCTGACCCAGGATGCGGTGCTCGCCGAGGGCGGCAACGCCGACTCCGTGCTCGACATGCCGCTGACGCTGACCGGCTTCTACGTCGTGCGCAACGGCGAGCAGTCGGCCACGGGCTCCTTCGTGCTCGACAACCTGCGCGCGGTGAGCAGCCGGTGGACCATGCCCGTCGCGGACACCGAGTTCCTCGTGCCATCGGAGAGCGCCCTCGCGAGCCTCGCCTTCTCGGCCGCCACCGCCGGCGACTGGATGATCGTCCTGCGCGACGGCACCGGCCGCAGCCGCTCGCTCACCGGCACCCTCGCCGAGCCCGGCGAGACCGCCGTGCAGTGGGACGGGAAGGCCGACGACGGCCAGGAGATGGACGGCCCGATCCGCAGCACCTTCCTGCAAGACTCCAGCCCCGACGGAGCGTTCTCTGCCTCGCGGACCCGCTCCGCGACTCCGACCCTGCTCACCGTCGCCGCGGCCCAGCCGTCGACGACCAGCGTGGTCGAGGGCTTCGAGGGCGCGGCGACGACCTGGGGAGTGGCGATGGGCTCGGCGGCGATCTCGCGCACCAGCGCGCAGAAGACGCAGGGCTCCTTCGCCCAGCGGATCGACTACGACGTGTCCTCGGGGCTGGTCGAGACGGTGCAGAGCACCCCCGCGACCGTGATCGTGAAACCGGCCACGTCGCTCCGGATCGACCTCAGGGGCGACGGTACCTATAACACCGTCTATACGCGGCTCCGCGACGCCTCTGGTGAGACCTTCACGTACCGGCTCGACGCGATGCGATCGACGGCGTGGGCGACGCTCGACGTCGACCTCACCGCTCCGGCCGCCCTGATCGAGGGCGGCGACGGCGACCAGGTGCTCGACTTCCCGGTGAAGCTCTCGGGCGTCATCATCGTGCGCAACGGCAGTCAGCCCGCGACCGGGACCGTCGTGCTCGACAACCTGCGCACCCTCGCCTCCGGCTGGTCCCTGCCGACCGCGGCGAGCTCATTCTTCACGCCGGCCGCCTCGGCGACCACCTCGTTCTCGTTCACGGCCGCCGGCCCGGGCGACTACCGGCTCGAGCTGCGCGATACGGAGGGACGCCTGAAGACGATCACCGGGCGCGCCGCGGCGGCCGGCTCGGTCACCGTGCCCTGGGACGGCTCCGACGGCTCCGGGGCGCGGATGCGGGGCGACGTCAGCGGCGTCTTCTCGCAGGACGGCGCGAACGACGGCACGCTCGCCTCGAACGCGACCCGCAGCGGGATCCCGCTGCTGCTGACCCTCGCCGAGGTCGACGCCGACGCGAGCCTCGCGCAGTCGTTCGACTCCGCCGGGACCGAGTGGGTGGGGGCCGCTGGTGGCGCCACCCTCTCCACCTCGACCAGCCGCACCGAGGGCTCGGGGGCGCTGCGGATCGCCTACGACCTTTCCCAGGCCGACGCCGAGATCGAGCCCGCGACCACTCCGGTACCGCTGCTGACGCAACCCGCGACCGCGCTCAAGGTCGATCTGCTCGGCGACAGCAGCTGGAACACCGTGTTCCTGAAGCTGCGCGACGCCACCGGCGAGATGTTCTTCTACCGCGTCGACGCGATGAGCCTCAGCCGGTGGACGACCGCAACGATCGACCTCCGGTCTCCGGCCGCGAACACCCACCTCGGCAATGACGACAGTGTGCTCGACTACCCGGTCTCGCTGGTGCGGATCACCGTGGTCCGCAACGGCCCTTCGGCCCCGGCCACTGGCTCGGTCGTCCTCGACAATCTGCGCGTGCTCGACAAGGACTGGACACTGCCGACCGCGAGCGCCGCGCGCTTCTCGCGCTCGACCGCGGCGACGACGGCCGTCCGCTTCAGCGCCGGCAGCCCGGGCGACTACGCCCTCGTGCTGCGCGACTCCGCCGGACGCCTTCGCACCTACGGCGGAACCGCCTCCGCCGCGGGCGAGATCAGCGTGACCTACGACGGGACCGACGACAGCGGAGCCGCGATGTCCGGCAGCATCGCCGGGCGCCTCACCTGGGACACGACAGCGAACGGCGCGCTCTCGGGAGCCGCCACGGCGACCCGCCCGTACCTCACCGGAGTGAGCGCCCGCGTCACCGAGGCGGCACCCACCTCGATCAGCGGCATCAACAGCTTCCTCACCGAGCAGGATTCGCCCGCCGAGGCGGACCGGCAGGCCGCCCTCCTCGAGGGTGCCCAGGTGCGCTGGGCCCGTGAGGAGTTCGAGTGGAAACGCATCGAGCCGCGGAAGGGCTACTACGACTGGGCGAAGTTCGACCAGGCCGTCGCGATCAGCCAGGCGCGCAACGTCGACATGATCGGCAAGCTCGTCTACTCCGCGCCCTGGGCCTCCTCCGCCCCGGCCGGCACGTCCGCCGAGGACGCCCAGTACTACCCGCCGAGCAGCACCGCCGACTTCGCCTCCTATGCGGCGGCGACGGTGGCCCGGTACAGGGACCGTGTGCACGTCTGGGAGGTGTGGAACGAGCCCAACACCGACTACTACTGGCGCGGCGGAGCCACGGCCGGCCAGTACGGCGAGCTGCTGAAGGCCGCCTCCGCGGCGATCAAGGCCGTCGATCCGACCGCAACCGTGCTGGTCGGCGGGCTCGACCAGTTCAGCGACCCGTTCATGGCGGGCGTGCTCGCAGCCGGAGCCGGCGACTCGTTCGACGGGCTCGCCGTGCACACCTACACGGTCGACGGGGCGCCCGAGACCGGAGCAATCCCGACCTACCTCGACGCGGCGCAGAACTTCCTCACCCGCAGCGCGCCGGGCCGGAGCCTGTGGATCACCGAGGTCAGCTGGGCGACCTGCACCACTTGCGTCGGCGCGACCAGCGAGGCCGACCAGGCGTCGTACCTCTCCCGCTCCTACCTCGACGCCGCGGCCCGCGGCATCAAGGCGATCGCGTGGTACAACCTCGTCGGCGGCCCCGACCCGCAGGCGCCGCTGGACACCTTCGCGGTGACCGAGCGTTCCGGGCGGCAGAAACCCTCCTACGCCGCGCTCAAGGATGTAGGCGCGGTCCTCGCGACCGGCACCGCTGTCGGTCGGGCGAGCGCGACCGCCTCCGCCTCGCCGGTGAAGGTCGACGACCTCTCCTCCACGAGCGGATGGGCCGTGGCGCCGATCGGCGGCGGGAGCGCCTCGCTCGCCGCCACCTCGACCGGCTACTCGGGCTCGGGGGCACTGACGCTGACCTACGACTTCTCCGGTAGCTCGAAGGGCGCGCAGCTGCACACCTCGCGCGCCCTCCCCGGCTCGCCGACGGCGGTCTCGGTTTGGGTGCGCGGCGACGCGAGCACCAGCCCCGTGTACCTGAAGCTCCAGGACGCGACCGGAGAGACCTTCCAGGGCCTCGTCGGCAATGTCGGTGGCCCGGCGTGGCAGAAGATGACCCTGTTCTCGGACGGGCTGAACACCAACTACACCCATTCGGGCGGAGACGGCGACGGCGTGTGGGACTACCCGGTGAAGCTCGTGGACGCCTTCGTCTACCGGTCGATGTCGGGCATCACCTCCGGCACGGTCTCGATCGACGACGTGACGGCCGACTACGGAGTGAACCTGCACGGCACCGTGCTGCAGACGCCGACCGAGACGGTGCAGGCGCTCTCCACGGCCGGCCCGTCGACGGCTTCGGTGCAGGTCTCGGGCACAGCGGCATCGATCCGCACGAGCAGCGGCAGCACGGCGCTGACGGTGGCCGACGGGCACGCGACCGTGACGCTCGGCCGCACGCCGACGTTCGTTGTCTCGGCGCCTGCAGTGGCGCGTCCCAGCGGCACGACGACGCTCGACTGGATGACCGGCGACGGCGCGACGACCAGCGTCGCGGTGCTCACGGCGTCGGGCTCCGTGGCGAAGCAGTTGACCACGTCGATCCGCTACCTCGCGGGCCGGCAGGTGCTCGCCTGGGATGGACGTCTGACCAACGGCACCGTCGCGCCGGCCGGGTCGTACAGCATGCGCATCACGACGACCACGCTCGACGGGCGCACGAGCGTGCAGAAGGTGGCGTTCACCCAGCCCTGAGCCGCGGGTCGCGACTCGGCCTTGATCCGGCGCTCGCGGCCCGTGCGCTGACTCGGCACGGGCCGCAGGCGACCGATCGACGCGCCGGGCGGACGCTGAAAACACGAGGGGTGGCGCTGAGGAAGCAGGTACGTCGGTCGTCAGGTATCCCCTCGATCCGGGGTGCGGAGTCGTGACTCGGGATGCCGCCTTTCCGGTCGTTGCAGGGTGGAGGAACGTCCCGGCGATCGTGTGTGGCGGGTGGTCGTTCGATGACGGGGCGAATCACGTGGTTTCCCTTGACGAGAGGCGGCGACGTTGGTGGACGCGCGAGGTCCGATTTTTGGTACAGGTGGTGGCTGCGCGAATCGGCCCGACAGACGCCCGGGACGCAGGACCGAATGAGGGAGGCGGTGGCGGTGTGTCAAGAGACGTGGGCGCCGGCGCGGGTACTGACGAGCGTGCTGGTCGCCGCGGACCCGGCGCTCGGTACGTCGGTGCACACGGCGCTGGCGAGTGAGGCGCCGGTCGCAGCGATCCTGGAGGCTCTACGACGACGGAACTGCCGGCCGCGCTGCGCGACCAAGGACTCGACCGTTCCGAGTACGACACTGCCCCAGCACCGGGGAACGTCCGCAGCAGGAGCTGAGGTGCCCCATTCTTTCTGGACCACCGCGGAATTGGTAGGATTACCGCGATGACCGAAAGGAAGGCCCGGGATGTCCAGTTCCCGTGGGAAGTATTCTCCGGAGTTCCGCGCGGAGGCAGTGCGCGAGGTGATTGATAGGTCGCGATCCGTCGCGGACGTCGCTCGAGAGCTCGGACTGGTTCCGCAGACCCTCACTAATTGGGTGGCTGC
>NZ_PSWS01000015.1 GCF_002932875.1 Rathayibacter tritici | reverse complement strand
ACCGGCGCGACCGCGCCCGCCCCCCGAGAGCCGGCCCCGCCCGCCGTCTACGAGTGGCCTGACCCGCGTGGCAACTGGGACCAGCCGCCCGTGTGGGAGCAGATAGTCGCCCCGCGCGATGAGCCCGATAGGGACGGTGGCGACGAGGAACTCTGGCGGGAGACCGCGGGCGCCTACGCGTGGGACCTTGAGCCGGCGTCCGAGCCCGCCGTCGCCGCCGAAGCGGCTCCCTTTCGCACCGCGCCCGCGGCCGCGCACGTCAACGCCGCCGCGCCGCGCACGTCCCGCTCGGCCCGGTCCCGCCCCGGGAGCCGCGAGCGAGAATCCGCCCCCGTCGGACCGTCGCTTTGGCGCACCCTCAGCCGGCGGCGCCTCCTGATCGCGTTGATTGCGGCGGGCGCCGTGATTCTGCTCGCCGTGCTCTTCGCCATCGGCATCGCCGTCGGGAGCGCCGGTGATCAACCCGACCCGCAGCCTGCCCCGGCCGTCAGCGAGACGCCCGCCAATGCGACGCCCGCGCCGACCGGGGCCCTGCCGACGGTCGGCCCGCTGCCCGCCGGTACCTGGGCGTGGAGGGCGATGCTCGGCGGCGAGTGCGTGCAGCCCTTCGACTCCGTCTGGGCGGAGGAGTTCACCGTCGTCGACTGCGCGACCGCCCACTCCGCTCAGCTCGTGGCCAAGGCCGAGCTGACCGACGCCGCCTTCCCCGGCCAGGAGGCGCTGGCCGTCACCGTCTCCTCGCTCTGTCAGGCGCAGGGCGTCGTGAGCATCTCCGCGGCCGAGGCCTACGGCGACGTGCAGGTGTCCGGCGCGTTCCCCGTCACCCAGGAGCAGTGGGACGCGGGCGAGCGCAGCTACTACTGTTTCGTCAACCGAGCAGGCGGCGGCGAGCTGACCGGTTCCCTGGCCGGCAGCCCCGCAGGCTGATCCGCGTGCCCTGCGCTCTCGGGCCGACCGCGACCGCTCACGCGCAGTAGGGTTGCCGATCGTGCAGGAGAACGAGGCGACCCCCGCGGCGGGACCCACCGCCTCCGTCGAGCTCACCACGAACGGGGTCGGCCCCTGGCGGGGCGAGTGGCCGGAGGATGACCGTCTCGACCCGGAACTGCTGGAGCGCGGCGACGCGCGCAACGTGGTCGACCGGTTCCGCTACTGGCGGATGGACGCGATCGTCGCGGAACTCGACCGCACCCGGCACCCGTTCCACGTCGCGATCGAGAACTGGCAGCACGACATGAACATCGGCTCGATCGTTCGCAGCGCCAACGCGTTCGGCGCGGAGAGCGTGCACATCGTCGGCCGGCGGCGCTGGAATAAGCGCGGCGCGATGGTGACCGACCGCTACCAGCACGTCCAGCACCACGAGACGGTGGCCGATCTCGTGCAGTGGGCGGCGGAGGCGGAGGTGCCGCTGATCGCGATCGACAACGTCCCCGGTTGCGTGCCGCTCGAGACCTACCGCCTGCCCGAGCGGTGCCTGCTGCTGTTCGGGCAGGAGGGGCCCGGGCTCTCGGAGGACGCGCTGGACGCCGCCGAGGCCGTGCTCGAGATCTCCCAGTTCGGCTCGACCCGCTCGATCAACGCGTCAGCGGCGGCCGCCGTCGCGATGCACGCCTGGGTGCTCCAGCACGTCCGTTTCTGAGCCCGGCGACGGCGCCGCCCGTGTCTCGTGGAGAGGCACCGCGCCGACGAGAGTCAGACCGCGGACTCCGGCGGGAACTCCGACTCGAGCGGCTCCGCCGACAGGAGCTCGTGCACCCCGCTCAGCACCTCGTCCGGTCGGAACGGGTAGCGCTCCATCTCGGCCTCGTCGCTGATGCCCGTCAGCACCAGCACCGTGTGCAAACCCGCCTCGATACCCGCGACGATGTCGGTGTCCATCCTGTCGCCGATCATCCCCGTGTTCTCGCTGTGCGCGCCGATCTTGTTCATCGCCGAGCGGAACATCATCGGGTTCGGCTTGCCGACGACGTACGGATCCTTCCCCGTCGCCTTCGTGATCAGCGCGGCGATCGCCCCCGTCGCCGGGAGCACGCCCTCGGAACTCGGACCCGTGGCATCCGGATTGGTGACGATGAAACGGGCCCCCGCCACGATCAGACGGATCGCCTTCGTGATCGCCTCGAAGCTGTAGTTGCGCGTCTCACCCACGACCACGTAGTCGGGCGCAGTCTCGGTCATGATGAAGCCGGCCTCGTGCAGCGCGGTGGTGATCCCCGCCTCACCGATCACGAACGCGCTCCCGCCCGGCTTCTGCGACGCGCAGAAATCCGCGGTCGCCAGAGCGCTCGTCCAGATGCGCTCCTCCGGCACGTGCAGCCCCGACCCGCGCAACCGCGCCGCGAGGTCCCGTGGCGTGAAGATCGAGTTGTTCGTCAGCACCAGGAACGGCGTCCCCGAGTCGATCCACTCCTGGATCAGCTCGGGCGCACCGGGGAGCGCCTTGTTTTCGTGCACCAGCACACCGTCCATGTCGGTGAGCCAGGCCTCGACTTCACTGCGGTTTGTCGCCATGCGTTGATGCTATCGGCGGCGCCCCTCCGCGCGACGGCGATGGCGGGAGGATCAGCGGGGCCCGCTGCTCCGCGGTGCTCACTGCCCGACGGTGCTCACTGCTCGGCGATCCTCTCCGTCGCGGCGGCACCGTGGAGCAGCGCCAGGCCTGCGCCGGACGGTCGGCTCCCAGACCCGGACAACCGGGAGCGGGATAGCCTGGCAGCATGACTGGCGAGAACCTGCTGGGCCCCGAACCGACGCTCCTCCCCGAGGAGCCCGCGGTCACCGCGGCCCTCACCAAGCACGCGGACCCGGGAGCCGTCGAATTCGCCGCCCTCGCCGCGGCCTATCCGCGCTCCCCGCTGGCCTGGGCCCTCCTCGCCGACAGCGTCTGGGGCATCGACGCAGCGCTCCCCTCCTACGCCTACGCCCGCGTCGGATACCACCGCGGCCTCGATCTCCTCCGCGCTGCCGGCTGGCGCGGCCAGGGCCCCATCCCCTGGCGGCACGGACCCAACCGTGGTTTCCTCCTCGCCCTCTACGCCCTCCGCCGCGCCGCCGAATCGATCGGCGAGACGGAAGAGGTCGCCCGCCTCACCCAGTTCCTCGAGCAGGCCGACCCGGCCGCCACCGAGGAGATCGAGCGGTACCACGAGGACGCGTTACCCCCGACCGCCTCCATCATCATCCTCGGCAACGACTAGGCGCCGCCCGGGGACGGTTCTGGCGGTGTTGTCCGCCGTTACGGCTCCCTCCGCCGCCTTGCCAGAACCGCGGCCGGGGCGACGCCTCACGCGGGTCTGACAGTGACTGGGCGGCGGCTGCGAGTGTCGAGTCGTATCGCGTGTGCAGTTGTTGTCGGTGCGCGTGATCGAGTGGTCGGTTCGGTGGAGTCGAGATGCGTTCGGCGGGGGCGTTGGCGGCGGCCAGGGCGTTGCGCCTGCGCGTCCTGTTTGGTGGTACGTATCCCACGAGATCAGCCAGGCGGGGAGCGTTCCGCTCGCGGCCCCCTCAGCGGGCGGGTGATCGGATGGGTCATCTGCGGCACTCCGTGACCCGCGAATCCGGGCGCTGCTGTGGACGCTCGGAGTGTCTCGCTGGGCGATCCCCTACCGGGACAGGCCTGGCCGCATCGAGCGGCAACTTCTGCGGAGACAAATTGATGCCCCCTGGCCTACACTTCCGTCATGGTCAAGAATCGGTTGAGCAGTAGTGCGAAGGCGTCGCGCATCGTTGCGCCGACTGGGACGGTCTCGGAGCGCCGTACGGCGGCCTCAGTGGCCAGCGGACGCATCGTTACCCGTGCGGCGATGTCAGGCCACATCACCTCGAGCTCCTCCACTAGTCGCCGCAGCGCAGCCCAGGCCGGCCGGGCCGAGTAGGTGCCCGCAGGTCGTCCCGCTCTTTCCCGGAACGTTCGCTCGTACCAAAATCCCGCGCTCATCCTTCCTAGTGAAGTCGCACTCGATACGTCCTTCGTTGTGAACGTTTTGGTCACGACGGAGTCTCTGCATGCCGCGAGCCGCGCTTTCATGCTCGATCTGGTGGGGAATAATTCGACCATCTTCTACAACCGACTGCTGGAGTTGGAGCTGGCGGAGATCGCCTTCAAGATCGCGGTAAAGGAGCAACACGGACCTAGTGCGTGGCCTCGTCTGCGAGCGGATGGGCGAGTACGCCGCCGGGCCGGTCGGCTTTCGAAAGATTTGCTCAACGCATGGAGTGATCTTCTGGCGACGGTGCCTCATCTGCGTGTAGAACTCGATGAGGTCGCGGACCTCGTTCTGACAAACATGACGGCATATGGCCTGGCGTCATACGACGCTGCCCATGCCGCGACGGCGACGTACGTTGGCGCGAACGGCCTGGTCACCAACGACGCAGGCTTTGGTCATGTCGACGCCACAGAACTGGCGCTCTACGTGGACGCATCACGAGTGCGATCCTGCCGCCGACACCGCGGCGGTCGTTGAAGACAACCGCCGCCGGGAAGTGGCAGGACCGCGCAATTGGACTTATACGCTAAGGGCCCATTCTGTCTTGTAGGCCTCGACCTCAACGCGCAGGAACTCGAGACGGCGAGCAGAGCGGCGTCGTCCTCGAACTCCAACAAGACCGCGGCCTGGTCCAGGGTCAGCTCGTGCTCGTGCAGAACGGACGTGACGGCCTTGGATTCGGCGACCGCGAGGCCCTTCTTCACGGCGTCGGTCTGGGTGCCGGTGCGCTTGGCGATCGCTGCGGCGGTGACGCCCTCGAACGCGAGTTGCGCCCACGCGGCGGTGCGGTCTGCGAGCGAGAGTTCGGTGCGCTGGTCGTTTTCGATGATCTGCTGCACGATCCGGTCGGCGGTCGTCTCGTCGCCTTCGACGACGTAGACGGGGATGGTGGCGACTCCGGCTTCGCGGGCGGCGAGGGTGCGGCGCTGTCCGGCGCGGACGGTGACGGTGCCGTGCTCGTCGCGGCGGGCGAGGACCGGGGTGATGACTCCGTTCTCGCGGATCGACGCGATGAAGTCCTTGGTGATCGGGGCGCTGGTGGTGTGCGATCATCGAGGCGACGGGTCCCGTGGTTCTAAGCCAACTACGGGGCTTTCGTCGTCTTCCTGATCGTTTTTCTTTGCCTCTCCGGCGGGATGAAATCACTTGAGTGGAGTCGGCGGAGTGAGATAGATTGAAGCCGTGGAGAGGTGAAGAATCTCAATCAGGTTGTCAACAGTGGTGAAGGCTCCTCCGGCCGGCTCCGTCCGGTCGCGACCGGTCGCTCAGCGGGCGGGCTCACCGGTGGCGGGCACTACATCCAGCAGATGGAGGGCCGGGAACGCATCAACCCGAGGACGACGACCGATGTCACACTCGCTCCCAGCGGAGTGGACGTCGCCGTCTTCTTCTTTCAGCCTTGGCTCTCCTAGGACGACGACGACGCAGCCGCAGCATCAGAACGACAGCGATCGACACGCATACGCTCCGGTGAGTCACCGGCTATCGGAGGTCAGCGTGAATCGGACGCGGTCAATGTCAGACTGTCTCGGTCCGAATCAGCTCACGTGAGATTTCCTAGGGGGACTGGCCATGACAGGCACTCTCGATGCGCAACTGGACAGCATCTTCGCTGCCCGGAACCGGGAGGACATGCGTCCCACGATCGACGCTCTTCTCCCCCTCTACGACGAGCACCCCGAGAATCCCCGGGTCGTCTACGAGCTCGGCGGCGCCTACGACACGGCGGGAGAGGAAGCGACCGCTCTCGGTTTTTACGAGCGGGCGATGGAGCTGGGACTGAGCGGAGACATCCGCCGCCGCTGCTACCTCCAGTACGGCAGCACCCTCCGCAATCTCGGTCGGATCGAAGATTCTCTGGCGTTGTTCGCACGAGCGCGGGACGAGTTCCCGGGCTCCGTTGCCCTTGGAGTGTTCGAGTCCCTCACGCTCCACGCTGCCGGACAGGTGAACACCGCACTCGCGAGCCTGCTCACCCTTCTGGCCGACCACGTCGACACGGCTGAACTCGACCGGTACAAGCCGGCGATGCGAGGCAACGCCGAGTACCTCACGTCGCTCGACGCGCACTCACACTGAGCGTCCCGACGCCCTGATTGAGTTCGGAGCCATCGCTGCCGTTATCCGATGACCGACCCACTGGACGTCCGGACACCGATCTCCTTGCAGGAAGCCGCTCATCTCGAAGCGCTCACGCTGCGAGGAGTTGCGGCGCTGTGGTCGTCGTTTGAGGAGCCTTTGGGGCAGTGTGCACTGGTGCAGGTTCCTCTAAAGGCGGCCCCGAAGCGGGCCGAGGGTGTGTAGGTCCGATTGTCTCGGAACATCGCCCAGATCATGTCGAGGCGGCGCCGCGCAGGGCCGAGGCCCGCAATGCCGGCAAGCCGGTCGGCGCTGACGTACACGCTGAGGTCAGCGCCCGAAGAGCCCGGACGAGGGCGGACCATCATCGAGAAGTTCGAGGATCATGGAGGCGACACCCCCCACCGCGGCAGAGCCATCGCGGATGGGGTCGGTTCCATCGACACCGAGAGCGTGCAACGCATCGCCGAGGACATCCTCGAGGGCGGTCACGAGGCGTTCCTGCAGCGACAACACCGCTACGGCTACTAACGCGCGGTGACGAGGGAACTTACGGTTCCGTCACCTTCTTTCGGGAGTAAGTACAGGTCCCGGAGCAGCGAACGAACTCTGCCGTGTCACGTTGCACACGCGGGTCCGCGGCTCCGCGGTTCCGCGGGGTTCCCTCAGTCCGCAACCTGCGGCGCGGGTGCCGTCGGTGACGTAGCGGCATGGGTTCGGCATCCAAGGGCCGCGGAATGACGCCACCCGAGGAGCGCGGAGTCACCGCACTGGAAAACGAACGAGGGCCCCGTCTCAGCGACGGGGCCCTCTCATTTCGTTTGTCCATGGGGGGAGGTCGAAGCCCGCGAGTCCCACGGCTCATGGTGAGTATTGTAGCGTGCGATGGTGCCAGCAGCTAGTCCGATCGACGACACCGCGATCAGCGCCGCTCTCAGCGGTCCGCGTGCCTTGACCTACGTCGCGGCTGTCGGAGGAGATCTCGCGCGGGCGATGACGTTGTACGGGTGGAACGCGCGCGTGTCGGCCGCCCTGATGCTTCCTTCGCACTTCTCCGAGGTGACGACCCGTAACGCAGCAGCCGACGTGCTCGAGCAGGTCTACGGGCCGCGATGGCCTTGGAACTCCACCTTCTTCGGCAGCCTCCCGAACCCAGGTCCTGGCGGCGGTTTCAACCCTCGGCGCGAGCTATCGCACGTTCGAAATGTGCAACCGACGACAGGTAGGGTGATCGCCGAGTTGAAGTTCGTCTTCTGGCAGAAGCTCTTCACGGGCCGCCACGATGTTCGACTCCGGCAACCGCACATTGCTGCGGCCTTCCCACAAGCGCCGACCATGTCCGCGGACGCGTTGCGGAACCGTATCTACGGGGATCTCGAAACCCTCAGGCGTCTGCGAAACCGACTTGCTCACCACGAACCAATTTTCACTCGCAATCTCGGCGATGATCTCAATCGCATGCTGGATCTCATCGGGCTTCGAAGCGCTCCGGCAACCCGATGGGTAAAGGCAATGGAAGACGTGACCAGCGTGATCGCAGAGCGTCCCTGAGATCGTGCATGGGCCTGTCGCGCTTGTCCAATAACTGACCGTATGTCGGTTCTGGGGCTGATGCCGATTACAGTTGCACGTTGCGTGCGTAGCCGGACGCTCGGCGTTCCGCTGATCGATTCCATACGAGACGATGGCGGCCACCTCAGTGGTATAGAGGTACAGCTAGTCCGTTTGTTCGAGCCGCGGGGAGAGGGCATCGGGGGCCTCGAGAGCGTCCAGAGAGCGCTTCGGGGTCGTTCGCTTGCGGGGGGTGAGTTCGCTGACGAGCGCACCGGCGACGATGAGGGCGGCGCCCGCGACGGCGATCGGAGGCAGCCGGTCACCGGCGATCCGTCCGATGATCGCCGCCCATACCGGTTCAGCGGCGTAGATGATGGTCGCTTTCGTTGGGGAGACCGACCGTTGAGCCCAGTTCATCGTGACCTGGATGAGGCAGCTCGCGGCTCCTAGGGCCACGGCTGGTGCGACCCACACCCAGGAGAACGCGGGTGGCTGCTCGCCGGAGACGGGCATGGTCAGGAATCCGAGAAGGCCTGCGACGAGCAGTTGCACGACCGTCACGCGGCCGAGGTGCACGCGTCCTGCGAACCAGCCGATGAGGACGATCTCGACCGCGATCGGGAGGGTGCTGATCACCGTCGCGATCTCTCCGAAGCCGAAGACGAAGCCGACACTCCCCGGGTCGGCGACCAGGATCAGTCCGACGAATGCGCAGGCCACTCCGATCCAGGTCAGGAGCCGCGGCGGCTTGCGGAACACGATCCACTGGAGGATTGGCACGAGGGGGACGTACATCGCGGTGATGAAGGCCGAGGTGCTGCTGGTGATCGTCTGGAGGCCCACGGTCTGCAAGCCGTAGCCGAGGAAAATCATCGCGCCGATTGCAGAGCCCGCGCCCAGCTCCTTCCCGGTGATGCCGCGCAGCACACGAGCGAACAGGAGCGCGCTGATGATCCCGGCGGTGGTGAATCTCACGCCGACGAAGAACCACGGGCCGCTGTACTGCACCGCGATGTGCACGATGAGAAACGTTGCACCCCACACCGCTGTGACGGCGGTGAGAGCGACCTCCTGCTTCGAGAGCAGGCTTCTCCGGGAGAGCATGTGCACCATGCTGCACACTCTATGGTGCACAATAGTGCACATGCAAAGGGAAAAGACGCCGGGCGTCCTCGCACACGTGAGCGCGAACGTGCGCCACTTCCGCGCGACCGCTGACCTCAGCCAGGTCGCCCTCGCGGAACGCTCCGGGATCAGTCGCCGCACGATCGTGAAGCTCGAAGCTGGCGAGGCGAACATCAGCCTGACGGGCTTGGATCACCTCGCGGATGCTCTCGGGGTGACGTTCGTTGATCTCGTCGCCGCGCCCGCCGCACCTCGCGCCGACATCCGCGAGCTCGCCTGGCAAGGAGACGTGCCCGGCAGCGCTGCGGTGCTGCTCGCGTCCGTGCCCGCAGCCGTGGACGCGCAGCTCTGGTCGTGGGTCCTCGAGCCCGGCGACCGGTACGACGCCGAGCCTGATCCAGTGGGTTGGTCGGAGATGCTCATCGTGTTCGAGGGATCCCTCCACATTGACAAAGAGGACGGCGCCGCGGATCTCAGTACGGGCGATCACCTCGCGTTCGCCACTTCTCAGCAGTACGCCTACGTCAACATCACGGACGTCCGAGTGCGGTTCATGCGAGTCGTCGTCAGCTGATCGGCCTGCGAGTCCCGACGACCGTCCGTTAGGAGATCCCCTCATGGGACGGCGGTCCTCGCAGTCGTCAGTACCGTGACCCACCGGACAGCTCATGAACACGGCGACGGCAGCGCTCTCGGCGCATTGCGCACTCAGGCGACACAACGTTACCCCGTCCGTTTAAAGCGTCCTCGTCGATGTCCCAAATAATTTCGCCAACGCCTAGTGGCTACTGACTACGACAGCACAGCTCCGCGTAGTCGATGCCGTCAACACCTTCGGCGAGAGGACGAAGGATCGGAGCAACGGGATGAACACACGCCCGGGACCTTCACCCACTGAGGTGACGAGACGCGGCCGAAATGCTCCACATCGCCGATCGATGACTACATACTCGGCGACAGTTTCGGCGAAAGACCGCTTTTGACAAGTGAATCTGGTGGAATTCACGAATGAATTTCTCGATAGATGGTACGGTGGGATTCGCAGGGCAGAAGGAGTAGGCCCTGGGTTTCCAGGTGTACGAGAAGGGGATCGCACCGGTTCCGACGACGCCGTCGATAACGATCCAGAAGCGTGGCCTCATCTCGATCAACCGCGCTGCGTTCGAGGCGATCGACAAGCCCGAAGGCGTCGAGCTCCTTTGGGACGCGGAGCGGAAAGCCATCGCTCTTCGCCCGGCATCGCTGACGAACCAGAACGCCTACCCGTGCGTGCGCAAGGGTCGACGGACCGCGGTCCCTGGCTGATTGCGGGGACGCTCTTCACTCAGTTCATCGGCCTCGACACCTCGGATGCCTACCGCTGGACGCCGTCCGTCGAGGACGGGCTCCTCGTCGTCGACATCAGCAAGCCCGGGTCGAAGGCGACCACGAATCGCCGGCCCAAGGCAGGCCAGGTTCCTGCTGGCCAGTCGGAGGAGTCCGCGTAGGCACATAGACCACTGGCCCGATCCCAGTTGCAATGGGATCGGGCCAGGGACCGGCCCGAGGGGCACGGAGTGACTTGGATGGTCAACTCCAGCGCAGGGGACTCAGTGCCCTCGCGTTCCCCCTCGGGCACTCAACCCCGAAGGAGGGCTCATGCCCACAATCACGGAATACCTGCAGATCACTAGACCGGTGCCTTTCGTGAACGTCGAGCTGAGCTGTGACAACGGCCTCTACCTCGACCCTCACGCGCTGCGTCTCAGCACGATGCCCGAGCCGTTCCGTCGCCAGGCCGTTACCGCGATCGACACCTTCCTCAACGAAGTCGTCTCCTGCCTCCTGTCCGCGTCGCGCAACGACCACGCCCGGGGGCTCGCGCTCCTGCAGCAGTTCGTTGAACCCTGGGAGACGAGGCTCGGCATGGCAGCAGCCGGCTTCCGAGGTCACGGTGGCGCGTCTGACGTCGGTCGATGGATCTGGGGAGCATTCCAGAGCGACCTCCGCCCCCTCGTCCGCGTCGGCATGATGCGCCAGCTCGAAGGCCTACCTCTCTTCATCGAGGGCATCGATCGGGACCGCACGTCAGACATCACGACGCGACTCGCCTTCGACGCGCTCATCCAGTTCACGGCGGACGTCGTCGCGAACTTCGATGAATTCACGACCGGTGCGGGGCAGATTGGAAAGTTCCGCCGACAGATCTGGGACATCGACCAGCTGGAGTGGAGCATCCGCGAGGTGGAACTCCCACTCGCGAACGGGGAGCCCGTTGTCCTCGTACCCAAGGGCTGGGCGCGTCCCACGCTGCTCATGTCCGCGGACCGCTTCTACGGCACCAGTGTGCTCAGCTTCGCTCAGCTCGAGCGCGCGACCATCCGCGGTGGCAAGCTGGTCACAACTCCGAAGCGCGTCTTGCGAACCGACAGTACCCTTGCCCGCGGGCGCGCCACCAACCTCGCAGTCACGCAACGCGCGCTCCGAGCCGACGAGGATCTGGTAGCCACCTTCAAGAGCCTCGTCGACTCGCGCTGGACCGAGTCGGTAATCTCGAAGGCGGCGTAGTGAGCGTGTGGCCTGGTCGATTCGACTGGCCACACGTCTCGGAGCGGAAACACCTGTAGATGACTTTTTGGCAGTTCTAGGGCTTGTACCGTCTCAAGCCGCACGTAACGGCGTAGCTGGACGCTCGGCGTCCCGCTGATTGATTCCATTACGCGACAGACTCCTGAACCCGGCGCCTGTGAGCAGCCACCACCCCGCTCCGGTGGTGTGTACGGTCATCGGGTGAAGCAGAAACGTTGGCAGGAGATCACTGAGTGGCCGTTGACGGTGGCTGCGGTAGTCTTCCTGATCGCGTACGCCTGGGAAGTGCTGGGCCACCTCACCGGGGCAACAGCGGCGGTAGCGGATGCTGTGATCAACGCAACCTGGGTGTTGTTCGTCCTGGACTACCTCGTCAATGTGATTCTCGCCGAACGGCGCGGACGGTGGTTCGTGACGCACCTGTTCGACTTCATCGTGGTGGCGCTACCCCTCCTGCGCCCGCTTCGGCTCCTCCGCTTGGTGACACTCGTGTCGATCCTGCAGCGCCGTGCGGGCGCTGCGTTCCGGGGCCGGGTCATCCTGTTCGCCGCGTTGAGCACCGCGCTGCTCCTCTTCGTTGCTTCCTTGGCGGTGCTCGATGCTGAGCGAGATACACCCGGAGCTCTGATCACGACGTTCGACCAGGCGCTGTGGTGGGCGTTCGTCACGATCACCACCGTCGGGTACGGAGACCTCTACCCCGTGACCGGAACGGGGCGGTTCATCGCAGCCGGCATCATGCTGGGCGGCATTGCGCTTATCGGTGTTGTCACCGCCACCCTCGCCTCGTACATCGTGGAGCGAGTCGCGCAACACGACGAGAACGCCGACAAGCGAACCCAAGAACAGGTACGCGAACTCACGGACGAGATCCGCTTGCTCCGCGAAGAGCTACGCGAGCACGACGCAACACGCCCTCCCCGCACAGAACACGAGACAACAGCACCAGAGCTGGGGCGGCCAGAGACCAGTAGAGGTTCATCGGACGCAATGTAACCACGACACGAAGCGCAGCGATAATGACGACACCGAGCGATGCTGCTCACATCCGGTCGCTGCTGTGGGCGCTCGGAGCGTCCCCCTGGGCGATCCCCATAAGAGGCTCATCGTAATTGAGGGTGTAGTCGGGGTCTGAATGAGCTGCCCAACGTTTCCTGGACCAGTTGAATAGTTGTCTACGCGGCGAGGTTCTCGGTGATCCATGCCTGCTCGGCTTCGTTCGGGGTCCGATAGT
>NZ_PSWS01000010.1 GCF_002932875.1 Rathayibacter tritici | reverse complement strand
CCGAGCTTCTGCGCGACCTGCATCGCGGCGGGGCGGGAGGAGTCGGGGATCGGCATGACAACGTCGATCGCTCCGCCCGGGGTGTACTGAGCGATGGTGGCCGCTCGTGTGGTGATGACGTGCGCGGCCTCCTGGGCACCAGATATGTCGAACACGTCTGCATCGGTCCCGGTCATCAACGGCATGCCCACAGAATGTCGGCGTGACCAGCGAGGTGCAGGGCGTCAATATGGCAGCTCTCTCGCCCGCGGCGAGCTTGACCGCAGGTGCAGCCGCAGCTCAGTGGCGCAAGAGGCTTGCCAGCTGAGCCGCAACGCGCCCAGTGCCGAAGTGCTCCTCGACCCGGTCTCGACCCGACCGTGCGATCGTCTGGGCGAAGCTGCGGTCGGCCAGCAGCGCGACGACGTGGCCGGCGAAGGCTGCCTCGTCGTCCGCGACTAGGGCATCGACGCCCGGGACGAGGTGCATCCCCTCGACAGCAAGGGTGGTGCAGACGAGGGGAACGGCCCTCCTCGCCATCTCGCCAATCTTCCCCTTTACCCCCGATCCGAACCGCAGCGGTGCTACGCCGACCGCGACCCGAGCAAGGGCTGCGCCGAGGTCGGGCACCCAGCCGCGGACGACGACATTGGCCCCCGAGAGAGCGAGGACCTTTTGCGGAGCCGCCCCACCGATGACCTCAAAAAGCACGTCTGGAACTGAGGCGCGCACCAGCGGAAGGATCCTATCGGCGAACCATATTACGGCGTCGACGTTCGGCGCGTGCAAGTAGTTCCCTACGAACGCGACCGTGTTCGTTTCGGGCTGGGGGCGCGGGGCCGTCGTGGGATGGACGGTCGGTACTACGCGTACGTCGGCCCCGGGCGCCGCCTGCCGCATCAGCTCGGCATCGTGCTCGGAGACGGTGAGGGTGACGTCGACGATACTGGCGAGGTAGGTCTCGAGCGCCTCCAGCGAGACCGCCTCGGCCTGCAGACGAAAGCGTTCG
Source organism: Rathayibacter tritici (assembly GCF_002932875.1). Taxonomy (GTDB): domain Bacteria; phylum Actinomycetota; class Actinomycetes; order Actinomycetales; family Microbacteriaceae; genus Rathayibacter; species Rathayibacter tritici. Next base: position 11,574 of record NZ_PSWS01000010.1, on the reverse strand, counting down.
TCGCCGCTCAGCGCCTCGGCGAGCTCCGCTTGCCGGCCAAGCCGAACATGGTGCAGGTCGACTGTGTCGTAGACGATGCGCGCGCAGGCAGCAAACTCACGGAGGGGTGCCATCAACACGGGGACGGTCTGCGGTCGCGACAGCACGGCAAGCGCGACGCGATCACCGTAGTCGTGAAGGAACTGCCGCTGGCCCTCACCGCTTGCGATGACCCCGATGCCCCGGCTAACGAGCACGGAGGTGTCGACCTGAGGGGGGCCGAAGACCGGGAAGAAGACGACGGCGACGCCCAACGACAACAGGATCTCCATGATCTCGACCAGGCGGTGCGACGCGGCATCGTGCTCGGGCGTCGGTACGAGATAATCGGCCACGATAACGATGGGCGTCTTTGCTACCGAGCCGTCCGTTGACGCGCCCCTAAAATTCTCCTTGAGCCTGTAGTCCACATCAGGCACCGGTCGTCCCGAGGCGACTCAGCGTTCCTGAGCGACGCAGCTTCACCCTACGCAGGGCGATGGGGGCGAGCAGGCAGCCCGCAACGGCCCAGACCCCGAGCACGGCGACCGTCTCGAGCGTCTGCCAGGAGCCCGCGATCTCGGCGGACGCAAACCCGTCGGGCAGCAGGGCGGCCCGTGCCCCGAGCGCCACCCAGTACAGCGGCAGGGCCATGACGATGAACTGTAGCCATTGGGGGTATCCGGTGATCGGGGCAAAGGTACCGGACAAAGCCGCTAGGCCAAGCAGTGGGAAGAGGACGATGTTGACGTTCCGCGCAGTGGTCACAGTCAGCCCTAGGATGGCTCCGAACGGCAGGATCGCCAGGAGCGACAGTGGGATGGTCCAAGCGAGCCCCAGCCAGAGCGAGGGCTCGAAAGCGATGATGTCGTCGGTGAGGATCGTCCCCGCGATCGTAAGTAGCAGGCAGACGATAACGACCATCGACGACACCAGTACAATTTTCCCGATCAGGTACGCCTGCACACCTTGGGGAACTGTTCGGAGCCGCACGAGCGTGCCGTCGTTCCGATCGGCGACCAGTTGCTGAGCCAGGCTGAACGTTCCGTGGAAGACGACGCTCATCACCATCAGGCTCGGCAGCAGATAGCTGGCTGCCGAGATGTCGGAACTGGGCACGGTCTGGTCGCGCATCACCCAGACGGGCGTGAGGATGGCGATCACCCAGATGACATTACCCAGTAGGTCCTCGCCGCTAGACCCAACCTGTTGCAGCTCGCGTCCGCCGCGGCGCAGCCCCTCTGTCAATGACGTACGCGTGAAATCGGCGGTCTTCATCGCTCACTCCTCTCGAATGCGGTCTCCGTCTGAGGCGTACCTTCAGTCGTGGCCTCTGCGCCTGCAACGATCGCCAGGTAAACGTCTTCGAGCGATCGCCGTCGCACTCGGAGGTTGCTGACCTGGTCGCCGCTCTGAACCATCAGGTCGCGGACGAAGCCGGTGGAGTCGCTCATGAACTCGGAGTGCGACACCCCGTCGGCCTCCCAGAGCACTTCGTCCCCCGCGCCGGTCTGTCGGGCGAGTTCCTCAACGGTGCCGACCGCGACGATCCGACCCCCGACGAGAATGATGATCCGGTCGGCGATGCGCTCGGCCTCGTCCAGGTCGTGCGTCGTGATCAGCGTCGCGGTGTCGTCTTCGGTGAACGCCGAGATGAGCCGCTGGAACGATCGCCGGCTCTCGGGGTCGAAGCCTGCGGTCGGCTCATCCATCAGCAGCAGGGCCGGGCGGCACAGGACGGCGAGCGCGATGTCGACCCGGCGCCGCTGCCCGCCCGAGAGCGAGGACAGCTTCTTGCGGGCTGAGGATGTCAGCCCGGTTGCCTCCATCAAGTCGTCCACGTTCCACACCGGCTGGGAAGCGGCGGGGGCATAGAGCCTGCGCATGTGCATGAGCAGGTCGCGCACGCGCCACTTCCCGTGGTCGCTCCAGGTCTGCAGGACGATCCCCAAACGGGCACGCCAGGCGTCGTCAGCTGCTTGCGGATCCCTGCCGAGCACGGAAACGGACCCCCGTGACGCTCGGCGGAAGCCCTCGAGCACCTCGATGGTCGTGCTCTTTCCCGCGCCGTTGGGCCCGAGCAGGGCGACGATCTCGCCCGATGCAACGGTGAAGCTGACGTCATCGAGGATCTGCGCGTCGCCATAGGTCATTGTCAGTCCATGAACGTCGATCACGGCCTGTTGTCTGGTATCGCTCGGGGTCACGGAGCAAGCCTTCCTGTGAGCTGGAGGAGTGAGCCTTCGACGACGGCGGCGGCGGTTGCGGCGCCTCCGGCTGACGCCATCTCGTCGTTCAGCTGGCGGGCCGCTTCGCCAAACCCCGGGAGGGAAAGAGCGAGGTTCACCGCCGCGGCCAGGGCGTCGTCGTCGACCGCATCAGGCGTCAGAGCTGTGCCGAGGCCCAGGTGCCTGACCTGGCGTGCGTTCACGAACTGCTCAACGGCCTGCGGCAGAACGACCATTGGAGTCGAGGCGCGAATCGCCTCTAGTACGCTCCCCGTGCCGCCGGCCGTGACGAAGAGGTCGACCTCGCGGAGAACCCGCTGCTGAGGCACCCAGCTCTCGAGCCGGACCGACTCCGGCCAGCCGGCGCCCAGCTCCCGCGTGACGGGCCGTCCCAGCGCCACGACCACCTCGGTGCCGGGTTTGACCTCGGAGATGACCCGTGCAACCCTGCGCATCAGATCTGTGCCGTCGTTAAATGTGGTGCCGAGCGAGACGAGCGTGGTGCGTGCCGCGTTGGACGGTTGCCAATCGGCGTCGCCGTCCCGCTCCCAGTCGAGCGGGCCCACGAAGACGTGACCGTGCCCTACCCCCTCGTCCGGGTATTGGAAGCTGCGTGGCAGGGCCACGATGCAGGGCGAATTGGCGTCGGCCGCCGCCGGCGTGGCACCGTGGCTCGGCTGCTCGGGCGGCAGCACGTGCGTCGGGCTGAATTGCACCAACGGCACGCCCCAGCGGGACGTCAGGATCGGGGCAAACGCCGTGACGGTGTCGAAGACGACGATTTCAGGCACGGCGTGCCGGTACTGGGGACCGAGCGCCGCCAGCGCTGCGTCGCGTTCGGCGGCGAACACGTCGACGATGTCCCGCTCAGCACTCGCTCCGGACACCCAGCATCCGACGCCAGTGCGGCTAGAACGCAGCACTGACTGGTAGACGACCGCCCTGGCGCCTGTCCGCTCGACAGCCGCCGCGAAATCGGTGCCTGTGGCGAACGTGACGTCGTGTCCCCGGCCCACCAGCTCGGCGGCGAGGCCGAGCATCGGGTTCACGTGTCCGTGCAGTGGAAGCGTCATCAGCGCGATGGACGACATCGCCCCTCCTTCATAGGGTCTAGTGTCGAAGACCGGTCATCAACGCTCGGCGTCGGCGGCCAACTGCTGAAGTGCTTGTAAATGCCCCTTTATCGCTCGCCGCCCTTCGTCGGTCAAGGCCATCCATGATCGAGGCCGCGGCACACCGGACTCCTTCGTCACCGACACATAGCCGGCCTCGACCAGAATCTTGACCTGGCGGCTCAGAGCAGACTCGCTCATGTCGAGCGTCTCGCGGACGATCGAGAAGGCGACTTCGTCATTCGGCGCTAGGAACGCGCAGATGCGCATCCGCTGTTCTGGGTGGATGACTGAGTCGAACTGCATAGTCATCACCGCAGGGCGGGGTCAACGTCCGGCGCGGACTGACGCGAGCGCCCGACCCGCCAGGTGCAGAGCGTCGTCACGATGCCGAGCGCCATTGCTGCCACGAGGACATAGGCTGTCTCTCCCGTCGTCTTGAGCAAGATGAGTGCGGTCGCGCACAGGGCGGCCGCGACGATCACGAAGGTCACGGTCGCTACGCGGGCACCGGAAGCGAAGTAGTTCTTGGCGGGCGAAGCTCCGTTGCGCCGTCGGGCGAGTCGTTCTAGCAGGACGGGGCCGATCACCCCTCCAAGTACGACGCCGGTGATGGTGAGCCACGGGACAGCGAACGATGCCAGGGCGGCGGCGAGGGATACCCCCAAGCCGATGGGGTACCACGCGGGTCGCGCGGCGATTCGGGCGCCCTGTCGGAAGGCTTCTGACGCTTCGCGGAGCGCATCCCGACTCGCTTGGGGGTCAAGGTCGTTCATCATTCCTCCTCGTTTGTGCGTGTCTAGAATCTATTTCACAGTTTCCTACTGTGCAAGTGTGGTTCGTGTCGACCGTCCACCAGGACGATGCGAGGCTGACAAGGGCCTCGTCGTTGAACCGGCCGAGCGAAACCATGCTGTGTCCTGCTCCACGGAACAGAGCGGCAGCATCGGAGACCTCCCCGGCTGTGACGGTCAGCAGTGCCGACGACCGCCCGAGCACCCAGTCCAGTGATCGGCCCGCAGAGAGCGTGTGTCGCAGTGCGTCAGCGAGGAAGGCAGGCGAGTCAGACGTCGAGAGTAGCTGAGCGTGCGCATAGGCGGCCGCCTTCCGTAAGTCGTCTCCTGGTGGCGGCACGTCGGCGAGGTTATCGATGGTCTGGCGGACGACCTCGACCGACTGGGCCGCGAGACGAGCGGGTGTTCGGATGCGCACGAAGGTGCGCCGGTGAGGTCCGAGCAGGTCACGACCGACGGACATGTCGACCACTCGAGTCTCGAACCCTCGGCACCAGTCCGAGAGCCGCGACACGGGCGATCCGCCGAGCAGGGCGGTGGCCAAATAGCGGGCGGCATCGAGTGGACCGTCCTGCGCCTCCGGGCCCGATAGCATCAGCTCGACGTAGTCTTCGAGGGGCGCGCCCGCAGGGCGGTGGGCCGAGAAGTCGTCGAGCGGGATCGTGATCACCGGGGGTTGACCCGGGCCAGGGCTATCGTCTGGCGTCTGGGAGGGGACGTAGGCAGCCACCATCGACTCCACGGCGGCGGCGATCCGCCTAGGATCGTCTGCGCCTACCACGACGAAGGTAGCGCGTGAGGGGCTGAGCACGGACGTGCCGGGCGGCGATGAGGCGGTCCACGCGAGCCGGAGGACATCGGTTAGCAACTGCTCGTGGTTCGGCGGAACATACGGCAGAGCCGCCGCCACTATTGGATCTGCCTGGTCGGCAACGGCCGCGAGGGCACGGACGAGGACGAGCACCGCCCGATCGAGATCCGACCTCGGACAGGCTGCTGTGACGTCGGCCCACTGTCCCGTCACATGGATCCGGACGGCTACGCCGGCGATCGTGCGTAGAGCGGCGATGCCGGACAGGTCAAGGGCTCGATGCCAGACGCTCCCCGCGAGCCCGGGGGACTGCCAACCCGCTGGCCCGAGGGGTACGCGCAGCCGGAGCTCGCACAACTCGGCCCGGGAATCGCGCGCGGCCACCACCCGTATGCCCGAGGTCGTTGCTCGCTCAGTCGCATCGAGCGCAACGGCGGCGGGCGCGTGGTTTGTGGGCGGGCACGGCCTTGCAGCTTTCGAGTGGAGGAGGCACGTTGCATCGACCGCCGAGACGGTTGCGGGCCGCGCGATGGCGTGTGTCGCCGAGCCGGCACCCGAGGCCGGCCGAGTTCGTGCGACGCCGGGACCCACGGACACCCAGCGAGGCGGCTGGACGACCAAACGCGCCGCAGCGGCGACGACGTCGGCGGGCGAAACACTCGCCAGGCTCCGCGGGAGTCCTGCCGCAACGGCCGCGTCGCCCAGTACGAACTCGAGTCGGCCGAGCGTGCGGCACCACGACCCCAGATCGGACTGCCGATGTGCCACGTCATAGGCGGCACGAGCCGCAGCAGCGGCGACCTGGGGAGCCGGCGCCGCGCCCCTCCCGACGGCGGCGATGGCGTCGACGACCCGGGTCACCGCCTCCGGGGGAGTGCTTTGGTCGCCTGAAGCCCCGACCGTGGTCACAGTCGCAAGCAGGACGTCGGGGTCGCGGGAGTCCAGCATGCCGAAGACACCGCACCGTGCCGAGATATGCTGCGCCTCTGGCACGGCCGTCGACGACCCTTGCGAGAGGAGATCGGCCAGGACGACGGTCGCGAGGTAGCCGTTGAGGTCGTCCCGCGGGTCGGGTAGTCGGAAGGCGACCGAGGTCGACGTGGCCGTGAGTCCGGTCGAAGTCCACGCCTCTCCGCCCGGCACCTCGGGAGGCGGGTCGGACGGGCGCGCACGGGCACCGGCGCCGCGTGCCGACACGCACGAGAACTCCGCATCGATCCACGGCAGCACCTCGCTCGCGGGCTGGGGGCAGACGACGGTCAGCACGACGTTCGACGGCGCATAGTGCGTTTCGAAAAACCGTCTGCAGTCGTCGGGCGTCACCTGGCCCAATCGCTCAAGATCGCCATAGCCATCGTGCGCGAACTGCTCGACAGCCGAGATCACTCTCGACACGAGTGGCCATGGGAAACCGCCCAGGGGAGGAAGGTCTCGCGCGTGCAGGATCTCCTGCGTGATGCCCGCCAGCTGCAAGGCGAGCTCGGTCGGATTGAACGAGGGCGCGCAAAGCCGGTCGGCGTCTCGGAAGAGTGCTCGCCGCAGCTCTGTTGCCGGGACGACCTGGAGGTAGTCGGTGTAATCGTGGTGCGTCGTGCCTGACAATAGCCCTCCGGTGCCGTAGACGGCATCGCCGAAGGCCCCACCCGGTACACTCGCGCTGCCCCGGAACATCAGGTGTTCGAAGAGATGCGCAAGGCCCTCCTCGCCCGGTCCCTCGTCGCGAAAGCCCACACCGACATGCAGGGCCACCGCGGCGCGCGATGAGGGGTAGTCCGCATCGACAACGACACGCATGCCGTTGCCGAGTAAATGTCTCGTGAAGGAGCGAGCCGCAGCCACTACTCAGCTCCTCTCGAGCAGGAATCGCATGAACCCGGCGTACCGCTTGATAGCCGGGACGTCCGCTCGCACGTAGGCCGTGTAGTCGTGAAGGTGCAGGGCAATGCGCAGAGCCGCATAGACGCTCCACTCGTCTCCCAGGTCGTCGCCATACCCGTCGAAGAGGGCGGTGAGGCCGTCCTGCCATCGAGGATCGTGGTCGCCGCGAGCCCAGCGCAGTTCGATCAGTTCGCCTGCGAGCCAGCCGAGGTCCATCCGGGGATCAGAGAGACATATGTCCTCGCCGATCAGGGCCGAAGCTCGCGGCGGCGCCGGAGGATCAGACGCCTCATCAAGCACGAGCCCACCGAGCGACGCCGCGCCGTGAACGATGCTCCGGTCGGAATGATGCAGCTCGTCGCACAGCTCGACGAGTCGGGCTCGGCCCGCCAGGCCGATCTCACCTCGCAGTAATCCCTCAGCCTGGGCGACGGGCGGAGAGCCGGCCCGCCCGGTCAACCAGTGACGCAGACGGTCGATGCTCCGCCCGCCGCTCGCGAGACCCTGCCCTATCCCAGAGGCGGGATCGAGGGAATGCAACCTAGCCAGCTTCGCACCCAGAACGCGCAGGATCGCCGCGAGGTCGTCGGTCGGGCCGCTCTGCAGCAGCGATGCCGCTACAGCCACCGACCCAGCGACGCGGTAGCGACGACCCGCGTGGTCCCCACTGCCAAGGGCCCAGCTGACCACGGCACCGTCCGTTTCGCCAACGGGCTGTGCGTCGCGTTCGAGCCAGCGCGACAGCGCGGGCGAGACTGACGCGAACGGCGCGGGCGCCTCCGGCCCGGTCCGCCTCAGCCAGTCGACGGCGCCAGCCTCGGGGGTGAGGGCGATCTCCGTCGTCAGCAACCTTGTGCTCAGGCGGCGCGAGGCGGTCCTCGTCGTTGATGCCGTGCTCGCGTCGGGGACCCGACCGTCGGATGCCCGTTCGTCTGGCGCCCAAGGAGCGGCCTCGCGCGCTCGCTCGTCAAGCCGCTCCTCCAGCCGGGCGAGCACGCTCGACAAGGGCGGTGGGACGCTGCCGTCGAACTGTCCCGTGGCGAGACTTAGGCCGGGCTCCGGCGGGACCAGAACCAGGTCGGGCACCGTCGAGAGGGTCTCCCAGGCCGAGCGCAGCGCGGGGCTTGTCAAGCCGCCGGGTGGGATCGAGGGCGCAACGCCCACGATCGCGCTGGTGCACTGCAACGCCAGGAGACTCGGGGTGTCGGTGAGACCGCTGGCCAGACGCGAGACGTACCCGAGGGTCGCTGGGTAGACCAGAGCAACATCGGCCCAGGCAGCCCACTTGATGTGTAAGGCCGAATCGACTCCGTCCCACGTGTCGACCTCGACCTCGCCCCCGAGCCTGAGCTGCAGCGTGGTCTTTGTCACGAACTTCAGAGCCGACCGCGTGACGAAGGCCCGCACCTCGAGCTGTGGATAGCACGTCCGGGCCCAGGCGATCCACTGCGGGACACCGTGGGCAGCCGGGGCACCGGCTACGACGAGCAGCAAGCGCTCGCCGCGGAACGGCGGCGGCGAGGGGGTTCCGGGAGGAGCGACGTAGCTGTCGGTCACAGCGCTGTCACCAGGCTTTCGAGATCTGCCAGCGCCGCTCGGTGCCCTTCGATAGTGGAGACCCCGGTCAGGTTGAAGACGACCTCGTCCGCGGCGGCCTCGGCGTACTCGGCCAGCGCCTCCTCGATCTCGCCGCGACTACCGGCGAGGAAGGCGCCTCCGGCGACCAGCGCCTCGGCGCTCGCCCGCTCGTCCGCCTCGATGTCGACGTGGATGCCGACCTTCTCGAGCATGTTGGTGTAGTGCGGCAGCGCCATGTGGCCCCGGCTGCTGGCTAGGACACAGTCGAGCAGGTCGCGACTGGGCTTCGTTATGGCGACTGGGACGAGCACGATGATGCGGGGCACTGGGCGCCCGACCTTGGCCGCGCCCTCAACCAGCGCTGGACGTATCACGTCGCGCAGGTAGGAGGCAGGGGTCAGCCAGGTGATAGCCGCATCTGCGATCTCGCCGGCGAGGAGAGCCATGCGCGGCCGCAGCACGCCGAGGCCGAGTTCGATCGTTGGCCTGGGAAGGTGTGGCATCTGCATCGAGCACGAGTAGAACTCACCCTCGTAGGCGACCTGGCCGGTCTCGAGGAGCGACCGGACGATTGTGAGATAGTCGCGCGCGGCGCCGAGCTGCTTGCGGTATGGGGAACCAAGAAGTCCGCGCTGCAACGACGTTGCGCCCGGTCCGTAGCCGATGGTCGACGGCTGACCGGTTGCATTGGCGAGAGTGGTGGCCCGCATCGCGGCATCGTAGGGATGCGCGAACGGCATGAGGTTGACCGCAGTTCCTATCGGTGTCGGAAAGCCCTGCGTCGCCGCATACGTGAAGTTCTGGAACGGGTCGCTTCCTCCGGCCTGGCCCTGCCACAGCCCGGTCGCGTCACTCCACTGCGCCAGGGCCGCGAATGGCAGCATCTGCTGCGGTCTTGTGGGCCCGAAGGGCACGAGGATTGATCGGGTCAAATCTGCGGCGCAGCGGGTGCCCATCATGCGGGGACGAGCTCGAAGAGTGTGCGCACCGGGTGTGCCGGGCTTTCCCATCGAACGGCGAGACCCGCCGCCCGTGCAAGGGCCTTAAGCTCACCTGCACTCCGGTCAGGCGACGGCATCATCGACCGCATCCGTAATCGCGTCGACGCCGAGTCCATTGGCATGCTGACCTCGGCCAACAGCACTCGGCCGCCCGTCGAGGCGGCGGCCTCACGACAGCGCTTTAGGATACGCACGGTGTCGTCGTCCGGCCAGTCGGCGAGGATCGCCGACACGAGATAGACGTCACCGCCGGCAGGTAGCTCGGTGAAGAAGTCACCATCGACAACAACTGCCCTGTCGGCCAAGCCGGCCCGCTCGAAGCGCTCGCGCGAAACGGTCGCGGGGTGCCCGAAGTCGAGCAAAGTGGCGCGAAGGTCCGGATGTGCGGCGAGCAGGGCGAGAGAGATCGAGCCGACGTGCCCGCCGACGTCGACCACATGACCGACGTTCGACCAGTCGTAACCGTCGATAATCAACGAGGCACCCCAGCCGAGGGCGCCCCCTTGCTGGTCTGCCGCCTCCGCCTGTTCCTGCCAGTCGGGCAAGAAAACGGGATCGATGTTGACCTGCTGCCAGAAGCTGACGCCCGATGCCAGCGCCGAGGGCTCACCCGTTCGGACGGTGTGGTCGAGTCGCATCATCGACAGTCCGGAGACACCGAGCATGGTGTCGTTCCGCAGCATAGGGCGAACGCTCAGGGGGTGATCAGAGCGCAGAGGTTGGGCCGCATCCGTAAGGTCGTAGAGAGCCTCGTCGCCGGAGGCGCCGCTGGAGCCAACGACGGTGAGGAGTCCGCGTGACACCATCTCGTCGAGTAGGTAGGCGGTGACGTCGGGATCGGATGCCGCGCTCGCCGCAATCTCGTGGGCGGTGGTTGGCCCCTCGACGAGGGCGTCCGCGATTCCCAGAGTCGCGGCGGAGCGGATCACAGCGACCTCGAGTAGGTCGGCACGGGCCAAGAGGTCGAGACTCGCCTGCTGTGGGTGGGTATCCATTGTTGTGTCCCTTCGGATTGTCAGTCGGCGCGTCGAAAGGCGAGATGTGGAAAGCAGGAGGCGTCCGGGCCGCTCATCCACAAGCGACCCGGACATATTCTCAACAGCCGTCGTCGATGGTTTTCGAGACCGCGAGTCCCGTCAACCACGTCACGGTCGCGGCGGCACAGTAGGCAGTCGTTGCCGGTGCATCGGTTGCGGCGGACACACCGATGTCGGCAGCACTGGAGTAGCTCTCGTAGCCTGAAACCAGGTCCATAATTGCGTTCGTCTTCGTCATGTTCTTATCCCTCGTAGTCTCAGCAGGTTGCTTCGTAGGTGGCAGCGGACAGCATTGTTACGGTGGCAGCGACGCAGTACCACGTGGTGGCCGGCGCGTCGGCAGCCGATATGTCGCCCAGCTCCGAGCTCGCGGCATAAGTGTCGTAACCGGAGACGAGATCCATGATCTTTTCGTTCTTGCTCATTGGTCGATTCCTTAATCTATGTGACTGATCTGGTGGGCCAGGATGGCTCTAGATCGCTCATTGGGTGAGGTTTCGCCAGGTGGCGTTCGGGTCAATTCCCGATCTTGTGAATTCGTCGATCACCTCCCTTGTCCGGCTCTCGGGTCGATCGGCGGCGGCCAGTAGTGCGGCGGCGACCGCCGTCGCTCTGTGCTGGCCGAAACTCAGTCCCTGACGGCCGGGACGCGAGTCTCGTGGCTCCATTGCCAGGGCCACGCCCGGAGCGATCCGTTCTGCGAAGGCAGAAGTCGCGTCGCTGAGATCTCCCGTCGCGGTGATGAATCGTCCGAGTTCGAGCGCCGTCTCACGTTCAGACGACCGAAGGTAGATCACCATCGCGTCTCGGCGGGGATAGAACTCCGCTGCAGTGAGCACCTTGGCCCGGTACTCTGCGCCGTGGTGCTCGAGGAACTCCAACGCCGTGCCCCAGATCTTCTTCGCTATCTCAACCGAGGGGACGTGTAGGTATAGCCTGAAGATGTCACTCCCCTTCCAGATGGGGCGCGAGCTCTCGGCGAGGAAGTAGCCTGGTGAGATCGCCGGGCGGATGGCAGGAGGCTTATGCAAAATACGATTGATCGAGATGGATTTGCGCGTGTCGGTCACGAATAACACCGGCTAATCCGCTTTGATTGAAGAGCAGCCTCTAACAG
>NZ_PSWS01000030.1 GCF_002932875.1 Rathayibacter tritici | reverse complement strand
GTTCCTGGGCTGCGCGGGACTCCCGCTCGGCCGCCTCCGCTTCCTGCCAGAGTGCTTCGGCTTCGGGAGTGACATGCACGGTCACCGTCACGGTGACGTCCTCCTCCGGCACGTTGATGAAGAGTGCGGCGACCTCGCGGGCGACGGCGCCGATCTCTCCGACACTGCGAGCCTGGCCCACGGTGTCGAGTTCGGGGATGGTGACGAGCCACCAGCGGCCGTCTCGTTCAGCGGTGGCAGTGAAATGCCGTGTGGTCATCCGGTCCTCCTAGCGCCATTCCCGAGGAGTCTCGGGAAGCTTCTTGATGAGCTGCTGAATCACGCCGGCCGACACTTCTGAGTGCCGCGGGACGATCTCTTTGACCGACTCATCAGGCAGGCCCCACAGCTCGTGGCTACCCTTCCCCTGACGCAGGAGAACCCACCCTTGGGAGCGGAGGAACTTCACCACGTCTCGGTACTTCTGCGGCTTCGGCATGATTCTAGTATACCCCCCCTCCCACCTTCAAGGCAAGGGGGCCTATACACATAGGCTGATCAAATGATCATAGTCGTGCCGAGTGCCGAACCACGTCCGCGCGACCATCTCGGACACCACCAGCGGCCCGCTCGTCGTCACCAGGTCACCGCGCGCA
>NZ_PSWS01000022.1 GCF_002932875.1 Rathayibacter tritici | reverse complement strand
TCCCGCCGTGGAGAAGAGTAGCTCTTCTCGGCCAGAGGTGATTGTGCTGCAGGGGATCGTGAGTGCGCGGGGATGCTAGGCTCCTGCTGGCGCTTGTCGCGCCGCTGGTGAGCGCGAGTGGCGGAATAGGCAGACGCGCACGGTTCAGGTCCGTGTGCCCGAAAGGGCGTGGGGGTTCAACTCCCCCCTCGCGCACCAGTGTTCGTTTGTAGAGATGACGTGAAGTCGTTTGTACGGAGACCTCGAAGGGCCGTGACCGGAACGGGAATCGTTCAGATCACGGCCCTTCGGCGTTCCTGCCGCACATCGGTAGCCACGAACTACTCTTCGTGAGGCATCTCGCCCGTTTCTGCGCTTCTAACCGGTGATGATGGGTGGACTTCGATGGCAAGCGAGTCATGGGATCCCACCGCGGCTAGGTTCTTCGCCCAGGCCGGGTACACAGTGCTCCGCCCAGGAGAGAAATGTAATCCTCCCCGTTGGCGACGTTCCAGGACTCATCGGGTCGGAGCATGCCTGGTTTTACCGGCAAGGTCCGATCCGACCCGCGACTCGCCGCACAACACCTGTCATGTGCGATTCTCGGTGATAATATAACTGACGTGAGCACAGAGTTGCGTGACCTGGTGTGAGAGCGGATGTCACCGTTAGTCCCCGTCCTGAACGCCGTGATGGCGAAGGCTGTGACGGTGGCGGAGCACGCGGTGACGGACGCGGCCGAGATCGAGCCGGAGTATCGGACGACGCGCGTCCACGTCGCGCGCGCGAAGGCTCGCTCGCTTCTGACGGCACGCGAGTTGGGCGCCTGGCAGGTTGACGAGAACCAGGCGAAGAACGCCGCTCTGCATCTGTACAGCGACGATCTCGTACTCCGGTTCCTGCACTCGCCCACGGTCGTGCCCTCGCCCGGGACGAATCTTGCGCGGCGCGCGTGGTACACGAACGCTCCGATGATGGACAACGCACGGCTGTTCGAGGAACCCGAACGGCTTCTCCTGATCTGGGCCGCGGACTTCGCGGCAGGTACCGTCTCGATGTGGGCCGTGCACCCGATTGGCACGTGGAAGTACGGCAAAAAGGCCCGCGTTGACCTTTCCGTGCCGCTCGATGACGAAGACGTGTTTGCGTCTTCGTTCGACACGCGAGATGAGGAAGAGGACCTGGATATGCCGACGCGGACGGAGGCCGCAGAAGAGGAGGACGAGCGCGATGCTTCGGCCTGAGCGAATCACCGCGGCACGTGAACTTCTGAGCGTCACCCAAGCCGACCTCGCCGCCACAGCGGGCGTCACACAGGCGATGGTCTCCATGGTGGAAAAGCACCGCCGCGACTTCACACCCGTTCTCGCTGACGCATTCGCGAGCGGGCTGGGACTCCCGGTCGAGTTCTTCGCCGTCCCCTCCGCAGGCGTACCCCGAGACGAGGTGCACTTCCGCAAGAACGCGACCGCCCGCGTGAGGGACACCACGCGCACGTTCCGGTTCTTTGAGGAGGGATTCCGTGTCACCGAGCAACTGCTCGATGGGTCCGGTTACCCGCGCCCCCTCATCCCCGTCGTCCAGGACGATGCCCCGGTGCTCAGCGCGGAACGGATCGGGGAGATCGCGGACGAAACCCGCCGTGCTCTCGCACTGTCGCTGGATGAGCCGATCACGAACGTCACGCGGGCACTCGAACGCTCCGGCATCGCTGTCGCACCCATCGGTTTCACCGACGAAGCACTTCCTGGCCACGACGGGCTTGCGCACACCAGCGGGCGCGGCAACGCGACCCTCATCGGCTACATCAGCAAAAGCGGCGACCGCGATCGGTTCACCATCGCCCATGAACTCGGCCACCTCGTCCTGCACTCCTACCGACGCTCTGACGATCCCGAGTGGGAGGCGAACCAGTTCGCGGGGGCGTTCCTCCTGCCCGACGCGCACGCCCGCGAGTTCATCGAACCGGACACGACGCTCGGCACCCTCGCGCGGGTGAAGGCGAGTTGGGGCATCTCCATCGCCGCGCTCGTCACACGCGGCGAAGCAGTCGGCGTGCTCTCGAAGGACCGCACCTCCACACTGTTTCGGCAGATCGCATCCCGCGGGTGGCGAACCCAAGAGCCCGTCGAGGTGCGCCCCGAGACTCCTCGACTCCTGTTCCGGCTTCTCCAGACCGAGTACGGGGAATCGCCGCACTCGAATCGAGCCATCGAGCACGACCTTGCCCTCCCCGCGCTCTTCCTCCGTGCTCTCGCGCCCGCACCCGCAACAGGGCGCGACCTACGGCCCGTCGTCGTCCCTGAATGGCAGAAGGACGGGATCGGTCGGGAGATGCTCCGCCTGGCCCGCGAGATCGCACCGACTGTGCTTCATGCACCCTGCCACCAGCGGAGTGAGGACGGGGAACAGTTCGTGCGCGCTACAGATCGTGAGCAGGCGTGCGACGGGAGGTGCGGGGATGCGTGTCGTGAACCGGTGGCGGAAGATGAACCCGATGATGTCCGCCCCTCGGGCCCGTGTTCCAGCCTCGTTCGGGGTAGCGGCCGCGCAGGCGGAGGGATTGCTCCGTGAGAGGTCGAGCGAGCTGACCTCTCCCCTGCTTGAGGGCAGTATCTGAGCGTCGGGTCGACGTTCGGGCTCCTCGTCCAGGAGACGAGGTCGGCGGGGGAGCGATCTCCATCGACCGACCCGGAGTCAGCGGTCAGCCGCGGGTGAGCTCGACGACGGGGATGGTGCGGGTGGTGCGCTTCTCGTAGTCGAGGAAGCCGGCCGAGGCGGTCGTGAACCGGGCCCAGCCCGCGTCGCGTTCGGAGCCCTCGAGGACGCGGGCGCGGACGGCGACGGTGCCGTCGTCGGGGGTCTCGATCGCGAGGTCGGGGTGGGCGACGAGGTTGTGGAACCAGGCGGGGTGCTTCGGCGCGCCGGCGGCGGACGCGGCGAGCAGCCAGACGTCGTCGGAGGGGTGCAGCGCCACCAGCGGAGTGACGCGCTCCTCGCCGGAGCGGGCGCCGCGGTGGTGCACCAGGACGAGACTCCTTCCGAAGCCGCCGGTGGTCACGGTCCCGCCGTTGGTGCGGAACTCCTCGATGATGGTGTCGTTCCAGTCGGCCATGCTCGTCCTCCTCGGCGTGGATACTTTCGCAGGGTCAGGCGCGGGCGCCCAGGGCGTCCGCGCGGCTGCTGCTCCCACCCGGCGGCTGCGCGCCCCCGGTGACCGCGGCGGGGTCCGCCAGCACCCGCCGCCAGGGTAACTCCGCGGCGCCGACGAGTTCCAGCCTCGAGCGCAGGGCCGCGCGCTCGATCCGCACGCCGCGGGCCAGGTCGCTCAGAGCGCGGGCGGAGATGCGGGCGGTGAGGCGCTCGCGGTCGACGGTGAGCAGCGAGCCGAGGAAGCCGCCGAGGACGACGGCGGTGGGGTTGAAGAGGTTGATGTAGGTGGACAGGCCTTCCGAGAGCAGGTCGACCTGGCGGGCGACCTCGGCGAGCACTAAGGGGTAGCGGGAGGTGCCGAGAGCGATGTCGAGTTCGTCCTGGTCGAGGACGCGGGCGCCGAGGACGTCGAGGAGGGAGCGCATCCGCACTTCGGCCTCGAGGCAGCCGCGGCGGCCGCAGCTGCAGAGGCGGCCGTTCGTGACGACGACGGTGTGGCCGAGCTCGGCCGCGAATCCGGAGGAGCCCTGGAGCGGGACTCCGCCGATGATGACTCCTCCGCCGATCCCGCCGGCGCCGCCGGTGACGTAGACGACGTCGGCGACGCCGTGCGCCGCTCCGAAGAGCGACTCGCCGATGGCGCCGAGGGTCGCGTCGTTGCCGACGGAGACCGGGAGGTCGAGGGCGCGGTGCAGCTGGGAGGCGAGGTCGACGTCGCGCCACCCGAGGTGGGGGGCGCGGTGGATGAAGCCGGAGTCGGCCTGCACGAGGCCGGGAACGGCGACGCCCGTGCCGACAAGCGTGCGCACTGATTCCCGTTCGGAGCGGAAGCCCTCGACGATGCCGGTGACGACGCGGACGACGGTGGCCGGGCTCGCGGGTTTCGGCGTGTCGAAGCGGACGCGGCGCAGCAGCTCGCCGTGCAGGCCCACCAGGCCGACGATGATCGCGTCGGTGTCGAGGTGCACGCCCACGGCGGCGAAGCGGTCGCCGGGGACGACGGTGGCGCTGGGGCGGCCGATGCGGCCATCGGGTGCCGTCGTCTCCTCCGCGACCCAGCCCAGCTCGCTCAGCTCGCCGATGAGGTTGGCGACGGCGGAGCGGTTGAGGCCGGTAAGGCGGCCGAGCTCGGCGCGGCTCGTCGGCCCGGAGCGGTGCACGAGGGTCGCGAGGCTCGCGAGGTTCGTGCGGCGCAACAGCGCGTTGCTGGAGGCTCCGACTGCTCCTGCCATGATCGCCTGCCTGTGCTCGGCCCGAGTGGGTCACGGATCAACTCGGGCGCAGCACCTCCGAAGGAAGTGCCGCGCCCGAGAACTGGAGAAAGAAGCGCCGGTAGCCGGAGGCCGCGATCGGACTAGCGGGAGCCCGAGCGGCGCTTGTTGAAGATATCGAACGCGACCGCGAGCAGGAGCACGAAGCCCTTGATCGCCATCTGCCAGGCGGCGTCGACCGAAAGGATCGACAGGCCCATGTTCAGGACGCCCATCACGAGACCGCCGATGACGGCTCCGACGACGGTGCCTACGCCTCCCTGGACGGCCGCGCCGCCGATGAAGACCGCGGCGATCGCGTCCAGCTCGTAGTTCTGACCGGCCGAAGCGACCGCACCGCCGGCGCGGGCGGTGCTGACGATGCCCGCGACTCCGGCCAGTGCACCCATGTTGACGAAGATGAAGAAGTTGACCCACTTCGTCTTGACGCCCGACATCATCGCCGCGAACAGGTTGCCGCCCATCGCGTAGATGTGGCGGCCGAAAACCGTCCGGCCGAGCACGAAGCTGTACGTGAGGATCAGCACGGCGAGCACGATCAGGATGATCGGGGTGCCGCTGTAGCCGGCGAGCAGCCAGGCGAGGGCCATGATCGCGACGACGGCGATGGCCGACTTCGCGATGAGCGAGCCGAGGGGTTCGCGGGGCAGCTCGAGGCGGCGGAGGGTCGCGCGGCTCCGCAGCTGCTGCGCCACGAGGACGACGCAGACGATCAGGCCGAGGACCAGGGTGAGCGCGTCGCGGCCGGCGATGCCGCCGAGGACGCCCGGCAGCCAGCCGGCGCCGATCGCGGTGAACTCGGTGGGGAGGCCGTTGATGGTTCCGCCGGTGAGCAGGACCAGAGTGAAGCCGCGGAAGATCAGCATGCCCGCGAGGGTCACGATGAACGCCGGTATGCCGACAAAGGCGACCCAGAAGCCCTGCCACGCTCCGACGATGGCGCCGGTGACGAGGGCGACGACGACGGCCGCCCACCAGGGCAGGCCCCAGTTGTTCATCGCGATCGCCGAGATGGCGCCGACCATCGCCACGACCGAGCCGACCGAGAGGTCGATGTGGCCGGCGATGATGACCATCACCATGCCGATCGCGAGGATCAGCACATAGGCGTTCTGCTGGATCAGGTTGTTGACGTTGCCGGGCAGCAGGAGTCGCCCGTTCGTCAGCACTTGGAAGAGCAGGATGATGATGGCCAGCGCGGCGAGGATGCCGTACTGCCGGAGGTTGATGTTGAGCCTGCGCGCGCGCTTAGGCGGCGTGGAGGGCGTGTTGGCGGGCGTGTTCGCCGGCGCTGTCGTGGTCGTGGCGCTCATCGGGCCTGTTCCTTTCCGGCTGTCATGTAGTGCATGAGGTGCTCCTGGGTGGCGTCGGCGCGGTTGATCTCGCCCGTGATCCGGCCCTCGGAGATGGTGTAGATGCGGTCGGCGAGGCCGATCAGTTCGGGCAGCTCGGACGAGATGACGACGACCGCCTTGCCCTGCGCGGCGAGCTCGTTGATGATCCCGTAGATCTCGTACTTGGCTCCGACGTCGATGCCGCGGGTGGGTTCGTCGAGGATGAGCACGTCGGGACCCGAGAAGATCCACTTGGAGAGGACGACCTTCTGCTGGTTGCCGCCGGAGAGCTTTCCCGTGACGGCCGAGACGGTCGGCGCCTTGATGTTCATCTTGGAGCGGTACGAGTCGGCGACTTTGTACTCGCGGTGCTTGTCGATCACTCCGAGCCGGGCCAGGCGCGAGAGCGCGGCGGCCGAGACGTTGACGGTGATGTCGCCGATGAGGTTGAGGCCGTAGCGCTTGCGGTCCTCGGTCGCGTAGGCGAGGCCGTTGCGGATCGCCTCGTCGACGGTGCGAGTCTGGATCTCCTTGCCGTCTTTATAGACGCGGCCGGAGATGCCTGTGCCGTAGCTCTTACCGAAGATGCTCATCGCGAGCTCAGTGCGGCCGGCGCCCATCAGACCCGCGAAGCCGACGATCTCGCCGGCGCGCACGGTGAAGGAGGCATCGTCCACGACGACTCGGTTGATGTCGACCGGGTGATGGACGGTCCAGTTCTCGACGCGCAGCTTCTCTTCGCCGATCTGCGGATCGCGCGGCGGGAACATGCTGTTGAGGTCACGGCCGACCATTGCCCGAATGATCCGGCTTTCGGACGCCTGCTCGCCGGCCATCGAAAAACTCTCGATGGTGCGGCCGTCGCGGATGATCGTGACGGTGTCCGCAATCGCGCGGATCTCTTTGAGCTTGTGACTGATGATGATGCAGGTGATGCCCTGCATGCGGAGTTGGTCGATCAGGCCGAGCAGGTGGTCGCTGTCCTCGTCGTTGAGGGCGGCGGTGGGCTCGTCGAGGATGAGGAGCTTCACCTCCTTGGCGAGGGCCTTGGCGATCTCAACGAGCTGTTGCTTGCCGACGCCGAGCTCGAGGATCTTGGTCGCCGGGCTCTCGTCGAGGCCGACGCGAGCGAGCAGCTTCGCTGCCTCCGCGTTCGTCGCGTTCCAATTGATGACGCCGCGGGTCGACTTCTCATTGCCGAGGAAGATGTTCTCGGCGATGGAGAGGTAGGGGCTGAGGGCGAGTTCCTGGTGGATGATCACGATGCCGTCGGCCTCGCTGTCGTTGATCGACCGGTACTGCGCCTCCTTGCCCTCGAAATCGATGGTGCCCTCGAAGCTGCCGTGCGGGTAGACGCCGGAGAGGACTTTCATCAGCGTCGACTTACCGGCGCCGTTCTCGCCACAGATGGCATGGACTTCGCCGGGCTGAACCGAGAGCGAGACGCCGTCGAGGGCGCGGACGCCGCCGCCGAACTCCTTGACGATGTCGCGCATGATGAGGATGGGACTGGCCAACAGGGCCTCACTTCGTTGTGCAGAGAGTGGTGTGGGGACGGGAGCGGCGGGGGCGGCGAGGATCGCTCCTCCCCGCCCCCGCCCGGGGATCAGAGTCCGACGTCGCCGGCCTTGAGGAAGCCGGAGTCGACGAGGACCGACTGCACGTCGTCCTTCGTGACGACCTGCGGCTCGAGCAGGTAGGACGGGACGACCTTGCTGCCGTTGTTGTAGCTCTCGGTGTCGTTGACCTCGGGCTCCTCGCCCGCGACGATCGACTGCACCATCTGGAAGACGCGGTCACCGAGGGTACGGGTGTCCTTCCAGACCGTCATGGACTGCTCGTCGGCGAGGATCGCCTTGACGTTGGCCTTGTCAGCGTCCTGCCCGGTGATGACCGGGTAGTCGGCGCCGGGGGCGTAACCGGCCGACTTCAGCGACGCCTCGATGCCGATCGCGAGGCTGTCATTGGGCGAGAGCACCACGTCGACTTTCTGGCCGCCGGTGTAGAAGGACGAGAGACGGTTGTCCATCTCGGACTGCGCCTTGTCGGAGGCCCAGCCCTGAATGCCGATCGAGGCCCAGTCGTCGTCCGATGCGGGCGACTTGCCGGAGGGGACGGTCAGCTTGCCGCTCTCGATGTAGGGCTGCAGGACATCCCAGGCGCCGGAGAAGAAGAACTTGGCGTTGTTGTCGTCGGGGCTGCCGGCGAAAGGCTCGAGGGTGAAGGGGCCCGCGGCGTTCTTCAGGTCGAGGGTGGTCTCGATGTACTGGCCCTGGAGCTGGCCGACCTTGTAGTTGTCGAAGGTCGCGTAGTAGTCGACGTCTGCGGTGCCGTTGATCAGGCGGTCGTAGGCGATGACGGTCGCGTTCTGCTTCTTCGCTTCGGCCAGGACGGGCGCGAGCGCCTCGCCGTCGATTGCCGCGATGACCAGGATCTTCGAGCCGCCCGCGATCTGGTTCTGGATCTGCGAGATCTGCTGGTCGGTCTTGTTGTCGGCGTACTGGAGGTCGACGGTGCAGCCCTCGCCCTTGAGCTTGGACTGAAGGCCTTCGCCGTCGTTGATCCAGCGCTCGAGGCTGCGGGTGGGCATCGAGATGCCGACGGTGCAGTCGCCTTCCGCGCCGGCGCCTGCAGCGGCGCCGCCCGAATTGGCCGGGCTCGCGGAACAGGCCGCGAGGCCGAGGGAGATGATGCCGGCGGCGGCCAGCGTAGTGATGCCGCGGGAGAACTTCATGGAGTGCATTCCTCTCTGAAAGCAGTGTCCGAGGGAGAGGACGGCGCGAGGCATGCACAGGTGGAGCACGCCGTCGTGTCGTCGCCCGGGAGGGCGGGAGAGCCCCGAGGGGCTTTGTCCACGGAGAGAACATATTCCTTCGACCGGCGGGTGTAAAGCGCGACGGGACAATATGTCCAGGCGATGCGGAACTGTGACCTTCGGCCGTCGATCCGCGCCGTTGCAGTGGGAGAACGCTCTCCGACGGGATCGGCGACACCGCGTCGTGAGGGAAACGTGAGGACGAGGGGCGGGGCCGTAGGAGAAGCGTGAGGACGGCTGCGCGGTGCCCGTGCCGCGTGTTGCATCAGGTCTCGTGCCGTCTCTCGGCAGGCGCCCGGGCCTCGGGTGCCGTCTTCTCCGGATGGAGTCCTCCGTGCTCGACCTCGCCTACCTCCTCGGCGTGCTCACCCTTTTCTCGCTCCTCGGCCTCGCGGCCCGGGGGGTCGAGAAGCTGGGCGGTGCGCCCGCTCCGGCCCGCGACGCAAGGGGCGACCGGTGATCGTCGTCGACGCCCTCGCGGCCGTGCTGGCGCTCGCCGCCGTCGTCTACCTCGTCGTGGCCCTGATCCGACCGGAGCGCTTCTGATGGATCCACTCCTCGCCGTCCTCCAGGTCGCGACCGTCGGCCTGGCCGTCGCCCTCCTGCACCGCCCTCTGGGCGAGAACATGTTCCGCGTCTACACCTCGACGCGCGACGTCGCGCTCGAGCGCGGCCTCTACCGCCTGATCGGGGTCGACCCGGCCGGCGAGCAGAGCTGGCGCGCGTACCTCCGGTCCGTGCTGGCCTTCTCGCTCGTCGGCGTGCTCCTGCTCTACGGGATGCAGCGACTCCAGGCGGTCCTGCCCGGCTCGCTCGGGCTCCCCGCGGTGCCGGAGGGGCTGGCGTTCAGCACGGCCGTCTCGTTCGTCACCAACACCAACTGGCAGTCGTACTCGCCCGAGGCGACCCTCGGCTTCGCGGTGCAGCTCGGCGGGCTCGCGGTGCAGAACTTCGTCTCGGCGGCCGTGGGCCTCGCGGTCGCGGTGGCGCTGATCCGCGGATTCGCGCGCCGCTCCTCCGGCACTCTCGGCAACTTCTGGGTCGACCTCGTGCGCGGCACGCTGCGCCTCCTGCTGCCGATCTCGCTTCTCGCCGCGGTCGTGATGATCGCGGGCGGAGTGATCCAGAACCTCAACGACCCACTGACCGTGACCACTCTCACCGGCGGCGAGCAGAGCATCCCGGGCGGCATGGTCGCTTCGCAGGAGGCGATCAAGCTGCTCGGCACCAACGGTGGCGGGTACTTCAACGCCAACTCCGCGCATCCGTTCGAGAACCCCTCGGCCTGGGTGTCGCTGCTGCAGGTCGTGCTGATCCTGGCGATCCCGTTCTCGCTGCCGCGCACCTTCGGCCGGATGGTCGGCGACGTGCGGCAGGGACGCGCGATTCTCGCCGCGATGGCGACGATCTTCGTCATGTCGCTCGCGGCGCTCACGGCCCTGGAGGCGGCGGGCGGCGGATCCGCGGCGCAGGCGGCGGGAGCGGCGATGGAGGGCAAGGAGACGCGCTTCGGCATCGCCGGCTCGGCCCTCTATGCGACGGCCTCGACGCTCACCTCCACCGGCGCCGTCAACGCGATGCACGACTCCTTCACCGCGCTCGGCGGCATGCTGCCGATGCTCAACATGATGCTCGGCGAGGTCGCTCCCGGCGGGGTCGGCTCTGGCCTCTACGGGATGCTGGTGCTCGCGGTGCTGGCGGTGTTCGTCGGCGGGCTGCTGGTCGGCCGTACCCCGGAGTACCTGGGCAAGAAGCTCGGCCCGCGCGAGATCAAGCTCGCGAGCCTGTACATCCTGGTGACGCCGACGCTCGTGCTCGCGGGCACGGCGCTGAGCTTCGCGATCCCGGGCGTGCGCGCGGACGTGGAGAGCACGTCGATCCTGAACCCCGGACTGCACGGGCTCTCGGAGGTGCTCTACGCCTTCACCTCGGCGGCCAACAACAACGGCTCCGCCTTCGCGGGGCTGACGGCGAACACGCCGTGGCTGAACACGGCGCTCGGCGTCGCGATGCTGCTCGGCCGATTCCTCCCGATTCTGCTGGTGCTCGCGCTGGCCGGCTCGCTCGCGGCGCAGTCGCCGGTGCCCTCCAGCGCCGGGACCCTGCCCACCCACCGGCCGCAATTCGTCGGCCTCCTCGTGGGAGTGACGGTCGTCGTGACCGCGCTCACCTACTTCCCCGTACTCGCGCTGGGTCCCCTGGCGGAAGGACTGCGACTCCGATGACCACTGCACTCACCCAGGCCCCCGCCGACCCCGCGCGGCCCACCCGGGCGGCCCTCGGACCGCGCCAGCTCGCCGCCGCCCTCCCCGGGGCGCTCCGCAAGCTCGATCCGCGCCTGATGTGGCGCAACCCCGTGATGTTCCTCGTCGAGGTCGGCGCCGCGCTGACCACGCTGCTGGCGATCGCCGAGCCGTTCCTCGGCGGGCCGGAGCGCTCGGGCGGATCGACGGTGCCCGTCACGTTCACGGCCGGCATCGCGATCTGGCTCTGGCTGACCGTGGTGTTCGCGAATCTCGCGGAGGCGGTCGCGGAGGGACGCGGCAAGGCCCAGGCCGAGAGCCTGCGCGCAACCCGCACCAGCACTCCGGCGCGGCGCGTGGCCGACGACGACTCCGCGGATCCGTCTGCCCTCTCGGCGCGCCTGGTCGAGGTTTCCTCGGCGGAGCTGCAGCTGGGCGACGTGGTGGTGGTGGAGGCGGGCGAGTTGGTGCCGGGTGACGGCGACATCGTCTGGGGCATCGCCTCCATCGACGAGTCCGCGATCACCGGTGAGTCCGCTCCCGTGGTCCGCGAGAGCGGAGGCGACCGTAGCGCGGTCACGGGCGGCACGCGAGTGCTCTCGGACCGGATCGTCGTGCGGATCACCTCGCGGCCCGGCGAGACCTTCGTCGACCGGATGATCGGCCTGGTCGAGGGCGCGTCGCGGCAGAAGACGCCGAATGAGATCGCCCTCGACATCCTCCTCGCGAGCCTGTCGATCGTGTTCGTCGTCGTCGTGCTGACCCTGAATCCGATCGCTTCGTTCGTCGGCACGTCGGTGAGCGTGCCGGTGCTGGTGGCGCTGCTGGTCTGCCTCATCCCCACCACCATCGGGGCCCTGCTCTCGGCGATCGGCATCGCCGGGATGGACCGGCTGGTGCAGCGCAATGTGCTCGCCATGTCCGGGCGGGCTGTGGAGGCGGCGGGCGACGTCACGACGCTCCTGCTCGATAAGACGGGGACGATCACGTACGGCAACCGGCGGGCGGTGGCGTTCCTGCCGATGGACGGTGTGGCGCAGGCCGCGCTCATCGACGCAGCCGCCGCCTCCTCGCTCAGCGATCCGACGCCCGAGGGGAAGTCGATCGTCGACCTCGCGGGCGAGTCGGGGCGCCCCGCCGTGGAGCCCGCCCAGGGGGTCGAGGGAGCCCAGGTCGTCGTGGTGCCGTTCACCGCGCAGACCCGGATGAGCGGGCTCGACCTCGCCGACGGCTCCTCCATCCGCAAGGGCGCCGGCTCGGCCGTGCGTGCCTGGGTGGAGGAGGAGGGGCCGTTGCCGTCCGCGGTCGCGGCGCGCCTCACGGTGCTGGTCGACGGCGTCTCCCAGAGCGGCGGCACGCCCCTCGTGGTCGCGGTGAAGGACGGCGGCGGCGCTCGCCTGCTGGGCGTGGTGCATCTGAAGGACGTGGTGAAGGACGGGCTCGCGGAGCGCTTCTCGGAGCTGCGCGCGATGGGCATCCGTACCGTGATGATCACGGGGGACAACCCGCTGACGGCCCGTGCCATCGCGGCAGAGGCGGGAGTGGACGACTATCTCGCCGAGGCGACGCCCGAGGACAAGCTCGCCCTGATCCGGCGCGAGCAGGAGGGCGGCGCGCTGGTCGCGATGACCGGAGATGGCACCAACGACGCTCCGGCGCTCGCCCAGGCCGACGTGGGCGTGGCGATGAACACGGGCACCTCGGCGGCGAAGGAGGCCGGGAACATGGTCGACCTCGACTCCGACCCGACCAAGCTCATCGACATTGTGCGGATCGGGAAGCAGCTGCTGATCACCCGCGGGGCGCTCACCACGTTCTCGATCGCGAACGACGTGGCGAAGTACTTCGCGATCATTCCGGCGATGTTCGCAGGGGTCTTCCCGGGGCTCGCCGTGCTGAACGTGATGCAGCTGCACTCGCCGGCCTCGGCGATCCTCTCGGCGATCGTGTTCAACGCGCTGGTGATCGTCGTGCTCATCCCGCTCGCGCTGCGGGGAGTGGCGTACCGCCCGGTCGCCGCGTCGCGCATCCTCAGCCGCAACCTCCTGGTCTACGGCCTCGGCGGGGTAATCGCCCCCTTCCTCGGGATCAAGCTCGTCGACCTCCTGGTCGCCACCCTCCCCGGCTTCTAACCCCCTCCCGTGCCTCCGCGAGATGCCACTTA
>NZ_PSWS01000021.1 GCF_002932875.1 Rathayibacter tritici | reverse complement strand
GGAGGGGGGAGGGGGAGGGGCGCACGATTCGACCAGTTGAAAGAGAGAAGAGACTATGTTCCGTTACTACGGGGTCGCGCTGCGCGCGATGATCGTGCTCACCGTGCTGCTGGGAGCGGCGTACCCGCTCGCGGTGCTCGGGATCGGGCAGCTCGCCCTGCCCGCCCAGGCGAACGGCTCGTTGCTGCGCCAGGACGGGGCCGTGATCGGCTCGTCGCTGATCGGCCAGTCGTTCACCGACGCCGACGGAGCAGCGCTGCCGGAGTGGTTCCAGTCGCGCCCGTCCGCCGCGGGTTACGACGCGGGCGCGTCGACCGGTAGCAACCTCGGGCCGGAGAACGCCGACCTCGTCGCCTCTGTCCAGGAGCGACGGGCCGCGATCGCCGCGTTCGAGGGCGTCGACCCGGCCGCGGTGCCGGCCGACGCGCTCACCGCCTCCGCCTCGGGCCTGGATCCGGCGATCAGCCCCGACTCCGCGCTGCTCCAGGTACCGCGGGTCGCCGCCGCCCGCGGACTCGACGAGGACGCCGTGCGCGCGCTGGTCGAGGAGCACACCGCGGGCCGCGAGCTCGGCTACCTCGGCGAGCCGACCGTGGACGTGCTCGAGCTCAACGCCGCCCTCGCGCGGCTGTGACGCCTCCGGTGGCACCTCCGGCTCGTAGAATCGCGTTCGGCTCGTCGGGAACGCCCGATCGAGCGAGCCGACGCCGATCCGGCGAGCCCGAGGTGTCCCGGAGCTGCGAGCACGAGGGGAGGCCGGGACCATGACGAAGGGCCGCCTGCGCGTGCTGCTCGGAGCCGCGCCCGGAGTGGGCAAGACCTACACGATGCTCGAGGAGGGTCGCCGGCTGTCCGCCGAGGGGCGCGACGTCGTGGTGGCCATCGTCGAGACGCACGGCCGCTCCGCCACCGCCGCGATGGTCGAGGGGCTCGAGGTCGTGCCGAGGCGGCCCGTCGATCACCGCGGCGTGCTGCTCGACGAGATGGACCTCGACGCGGTGCTCGCCCGCCGCCCCGAGGTGGCGCTGGTCGACGAGCTCGCGCACACCAACGCGCCCGGCTCCCCGCACGAGAAGCGCTGGGAGGATGTCCGCGCGCTCCTCGACGCCGGCATCACCGTCTTCTCCACCGTCAACATCCAGCACATCGAGTCGCTCAATGACGTCGTGCACGCGATCACCGGAGCGCCGCAGCGCGAGACCATCCCGGACGCGGTCCTCCGAGCCGCCGACCAGATCGAGGTTGTCGACCTGGCGCCCCAGGCACTGCGCGACCGTCTCGCCGACGGCCGGGTCTACCCGCCCGAGCGCATCGACGCCGCGCTCTCCAACTACTTCCGGCTCGGCAACCTCACCGCCCTGCGCGAGCTCGCGCTGCTCTGGCTCGCCGACGAGGTCGACAACGCCCTCCGCGACTACCGCGTCGAGCACGGCATCGACAGCACCTGGGAGGCGCGGGAGCGCGTTGTCGTGACCCTGACCGGCGGGCCGGAGGGCGAGACCCTGCTGCGGCGCGGCGCACGGATCGCGGCCCGCGCCTCCGGAGGCGACCTGCTCGCCGTGCACGTGGTGACCCCCGACGGCCTGCGCACCCCGCGGCCGCATGTGCTGGAGGCGCAGCGCGCGCTGGTCGAGAAGCTCGGCGGCAGCTACCACCAGGTGGTCGGCGAGGACGTGCCCCGCACGCTGGTCGACTTCGCCCGCTCGGTCAACGCGACACAGCTGGTGATCGGCGTCAGTAGGCGCAGCCGACTGGCCTCGGCGCTCACCCCCGGGACCGCGTCCACGGTGATCCGCGAATCCGGCAACATCGACGTGCACATCGTCAGCCACTCCGCCGCCGGGCGCACCGCGGTGCTGCCCAGGCTCGACGGGGCGCTGACGCTGCGGCGCCGCATCCTGGGCCTGGCTCTCGCCCTGGTGGGCGGGCCGTTGGTGACCTGGCTGCTGTCGAGCCTGCGCAGCGACGAATCGATCACGAGTGACGTGCTCTCGTACCAGCTGCTGGTGGTGGTGGTCGCGCTGGTCGGCGGGCTCTGGCCGGCGCTCTTCGCGGCCGTGCTCTCGGGGCTCACCCTCGACTTCTTCTTCGTGGATCCGCTCTACACGATCACCGTGGACGAGCCGCTGCATGCGCTGGCGCTCGTGCTCTACGTGCTGAACGCGGCGCTGGTCAGTGCCGTGGTCGACCGCGCGGCGCGGCGGGCGCGGGCGGCGAAGCGCTCCGGAGCGGAGTCGGAGCTGCTCGCGACGATCGCGGGAGGGGTCATCCGCGGCCAGGGTGCGCTGCAGGCGATCCTCGCACGATCCCGCGAGGCGTTCGGGCTGACCGGGGTGCGGCTGGTGCGCGACGGCGAGGTCGTCGCCGCGGACGGCGAGCCGCAGCCGGACGGCGACCCCGCGCGGATCGCGGTCGGTGAGGGCGCGGTGCTCGAGCTGCACGGCCGGGAGCTGGAGGGGAGCGAGCGGCGGCTGCTCCAGGTGGTCGCGGCGCAGCTGGACTCGGTCCTCGAGAACGCGGCGCTCAGCGAGACGGCCAGCTCCCTCGCTCCGCTCGCCGAGACCGACCGGGTGCGCAGCGCCCTCCTCTCGGCGGTCAGCCACGACCTGCGCCGGCCGCTCGCGGCGGCCACCGCGGCGGTCAGCGGGCTGCGCTCGCCCGAGGTGGTCTGGAGTGAGCGCGACCGCGAGGAGCTGCTCGCGACGGCCGACGAGAGTCTCACCGTGCTCGCCGCCCTGGTCACCGACCTGCTCGACGTGACGCGGCTGGAGGCGGGGGCGCTCGCCGTGGCGCTCGCTCCGCTCGACGCCGCCGACGTAGTGCTCCCGGCGCTCGACGAGCTCGGGCTCGGCCCCGGCGAGGTCGACCTCGACCTCGACCCGGAGGGACCGGCGCTGCTCGCCGACGCCGTCCTGCTGCAGCGGGTAGTGGTCAATCTGCTCGCGAACGCCGTCCGCTACGCGCCGCCCGGCACGTGGGTGCGGGTGGCGGCCAGTGCCTTCGGCGGGAGCGCGCAGCTGCGGATCGTCGACCACGGCCCCGGGGTGCCCGAGGAGCGCCGCGCCGAAATCTTCGTACCGTTCCAGCGACTCGGCGACGACGACAACCTCACCGGGCTGGGCCTGGGCCTCGCTCTGTCGAAGGGGTTCACGGAGGGGATGGGCGGCACGCTCGAGACGGAGGACACTCCGGGGGGCGGGCTGACGATGGTGGTGACGCTGCCGCTGGCGCCGCCTCCCGAGACCGGCGAGGCCGCAGCACCGCACGAGGACTCCGGAGGAGCCGCATGAAGATCCTGATCGCCGACGACGACCCGCAGATCCTGCGCGCCCTACGCATCACGCTCACGGCTCGCGGCTACGACGTGGTGACGGCCGGTGACGGCACGGAGGCGATCAACCGCGCGGTGGACGAGCATCCGGACCTCTACATGATCGACCTCGGCATGCCGCGGCTTGACGGGGTCGAGGTCATCCACGGGCTGCGCGGCTGGACGAGCGCGCCGATCCTGGTCGTCTCGGGGCGCACGGGCGCGGCGGACAAGGTGGGTGCGCTCGACGCGGGCGCCGACGACTACGTCACCAAGCCGTTCTCGATGGACGAGGTGCTCGCGCGCATCCGGGCCCTGTCGCGGCGGGTGCAGCCGGCCGACGGCGAGCCGCTGGTCGTGATCGGCGAGGTGACTGTGGACCTGGTGGCCAAGAGCGCGACGCGCGACGGCGCATCCGTGCGGCTCACGCCGACGGAGTGGCAGGTGCTCGAGATCCTGATTCGCAACGCGGGCAAGCTGGTCACCCGTCGCTCGCTGCTGGCCGAGATCTGGGGCCCGGCGCACGTCACGGACACCGGTTACCTGCGCCTCTACCTCGCTCAGCTGCGCAAGAAGCTCGAGCCCGACCCCGCGCATCCGCGCTACCTGCTCACCGAGGCCGGGATGGGCTACCGGTTCGTGCCGGGAGACTGACCCGAGTGGAACCAGGGCGCGACGGCGGGCGCGACGGCCGACCTTTCCACCCGGCCGTTCGGGAGCCTCCGTGCCGCCTCCGCTCCGCTGCCCGGAGGACAATGGAGGGACCCCAGCGAAGGAGACCACCGTGGACCAGCCGCGCATGAACGTCGAATCGTTCAACCTCGACCACCGCACCGTCGCCGCACCGTACGTGCGCCTCGCCGACGCGAAGACGCTGCCGGGAGGCGACCACCTCGTCAAGTACGACGTGCGCTTCACCCAGCCCAATCGCGCCCACCTCGAGATGCCGACCGTGCACTCGCTCGAGCACCTGTTCGCCGAGAAGTCCCGCAACCACTCCGACCGCGTGATCGACTTCTCGCCGATGGGCTGCCAGACCGGCTTCTACCTGATCCTCTCGGGCGAGCCCGAGTTCGCCGACGTCCTCGGCCTGGTGGAGGCGACCTTGACGGACATCACCGAGGCCGACGAGGTGCCGGCGGCCAACGAGACCCAGTGCGGCTGGGGTGCCCACCACTCGCTCGAGGGGGCGCAGGAGGCGGCGCGGACGTTCCTCGCGCACCGCTCGGAGTGGGAGACGGTCACCGCGTGAGTGCGGCGATCGTCCTGGTCGCGATGGACGAAGAGGCGGAGCCGTTCCTCGCGGCGGCGAGCAGCGCCTCCGAGCCCCGGGCTGTCGGCAACGCTCTGTACTGGGAACTCGAGCTGGAGTGCCGCGCGGTGGTGCTCGTGCGCACCGGGATCGGCCTGGTCAACGCCGCCGGCGGGCTCACCGCGGCGATCCTCGCGCAGACCGGTGACCGGCCGCTCGTCGTGAGCGCGGGGACAGCCGGCGGGCTGGGCGTCGACGTCCGCGTGGGCGAGGTCGTGATCGGCACCGAGTACGTGCACACCGATGCCGACGCGCGCGCGTTCGGCTACTCCCTCGGCCAGGTGCCGGGGATGCCCGCCCGGTATTCCGGGCACGCTCCGGCGCTCGCCGCCGACCTGGCGCTGCCCGACGGCCGGGCGGTGCGGCGCGGCCTGATCGTCTCGAGCGACACCTTCGTCGCGAGCTCCCACGTCGACCGAGTGCGGAGCGACTTCCCCGGCGCGCTCGCCACCGACATGGAATCGGTGGCACTCGCGCAGACCGCGCACGTGCACGGCCTACCGTTCGTTTCGGTCCGCGGTGTGTCGGACCTCTGTGCACCCGGCGAATTCCAGGCCCATGTCGACGACGCGGCCGACCGATCCGCGGCCGTGGTGCGGGCGCTCCTGCGCGAACTGGTCTGACGTCGGGCGGCCCTCCGCGACAGCACGGGAGGGCCGCCCGGGGGATCAGTCGTTGCCGACCTGCTGGTCGCCGGCGTCCTGGGCCTTATCGATCTGACCGGCGAACTTGCCTCCGGTCGCCGAGTCGGCGGCGTCACCCGCCTTATCGAGGCCCGTGTCCGTCAGCTCCTCGCCCTTGTCGCTGTTCGCGGCGTTCTTCGCCTTGTCCGCGAGTCCTCCGAGATCCACCATGCAACCGTTCCCTCCGTCGCTGAACGCCCGCCGATCGGCGGACACGGCCAGTCTCCGCCGCTCCGGGAGGCTCCGCGCGGGGGTTGCGGTGCGCCGTCGCCGCGAGGACGATGCGCGGCGGTGAGCGCCGTCGCGGGGAGTTCGGGCTCGCGCTGGCCGCAGGCATTCCTGGACCCCATCGGGGCGGGGCATCTGCGGTTCTCCGGGACGTGCCCGACGGATCTGTTCACAACGAAGGAAGGATGCCGTCTAGCGGGCCGGAAGCCGCACGAACAGGGCTGCTCGGATGAATCCTTCCTGCGTTGTGAACACGACCCGGCGGAGTCGCTGGTCAACGGCTCGTGGATCATCGGGGTGGAGTCGAAGGGGCAGGCGCGGGTGGGCGCTCCCACCGGTGGCCGGCAGTCGCCTCGAGGTGCGCCGAATCACAGACGAGAGCGGCTTCGTGGAGTCCGGTGGCGTCCGAGCGCGGCCCAGCGGCTCAGGCCTCGGCGACGACTCCCGCCTCGACGTGCCAGTGGCGCGTCAGCTGGACCGTCTCGAGCATCCGCCGGTCGTGGGTGACCAGCAGGAGGGTGCCCTCGTAGGCCTCGAGCGCCTCCTCCAGCTGCTCGATGGCGGCGAGGTCGAGGTGGTTGGTCGGCTCGTCGAGCACCAGGAGGTTCGTGCCGCGGGCCTGAAGGAGCGCGAGTGCCGCGCGGGTGCGCTCGCCCGGCGAGAGCTCGCCGACGCGCCGCCCGACGTGGTCGGCCTTCAGAGCGAACTTCGCCAGCAGCGTGCGGACCTCGGCGGTCGGCCACTCGGGCACCAGCGCCTCGAACGCGTCGGCGAGTGGCAGCTCGGCGGGGAGCATCCCGCGGGCCTGGTCGATCTCGCCGATCGCGACGCTCGCGCCAACCGACGCCATGCCCTCCTCCGGCTCGGCGCGGCCCAGCAGCAGCGAGAGCAGCGTCGACTTGCCCGCGCCGTTAGGTCCGGTGATCCCGATCCGATCGCCCGCGTCGACCTGGAGCGACACCGGCCCGAGCGTGAACGTGCCGCGCCGGGCGACCGCGCCGCTGAGCGTCGAGACCACCGAACTCGAACGCGGCGCGCTGCCGATCGTGAAGGCGAGCTGCCACTCCTTGCGCGGCTCCTCGACCTCCTCCAGCCGCGCGATCCGGCTCTCCATCTGGCGCACCTTCTGCGCCTGCTTCTCGCTCGACTCGGCCGAGGCCTTGCGCCGGATCTTGTCGTTGTCCGGGGCTTTCTTCATCGCGTTCCGCACGCCCTGGCTCGACCACTCCCGCTGGGTGCGGGCGCGCGAGACCAGGTCGGCCTTCTGGTCGGCGAAGTCCTCGTACTTCTCGCGGCGCTGGCGGCGCGCGGTCTCGCGCTCCTCCAGGAACGCGTCGTAGCCGCCTCCGTACACCCGGTTCGTGCCCTGCGCGAGGTCGAGTTCGAGCACGCGGGTGACGCTGCGGGCGAGGAACTCGCGGTCGTGGCTGACCAGCACGGCACCGCCGCGGAGCCCGCGGACGAAGGCCTCGAGGCGCTCCAGGCCGTCGAGGTCGAGGTCATTGGTCGGCTCGTCGAGCAGCACGATGTCGAAGCGCGAGAGCAGCAGGGCTGCGAGGCCTACCCGTGCCGCCTGCCCGCCCGAGAGAGAGGTCATCGCGGAGGAGGAGGCCGCGGCTCCCAGCGTCAGCCCCAGCTCGGCGAGGACCACCGGGGTGCGCTCGTCGAGGTCGGCCGCGCCGCTCGCGAGCCAGCGGTCGAGGGCGAGGGCGTAGCGGTCGGCGATCGAGCCGTCGGGGTCGGGGTCCGCGAGGGCTGAGGCGGCGGCGTCGAGCTCGACCGAGGCCTCGGCGCAGCCGGTGCGGCGGGCGATGTACCCGGCAACGGTCTCGCCTTCGCGGCGTTCGTGCTCCTGCGGCAGCCAGCCGACGAAGGCGTCACCCGGCGAGAGCACGACGGACCCCTCGAGCGGAGCGGTCTCTCCGGCGAGGATGCGCAGCAACGTTGACTTCCCGGCGCCGTTCGCTCCCACCACGCCGACCACGTCTCCGGGGGCGACCGTGAGGTCGAGTCCGTCGAACAGGGTGCGGTGCGCATAGCCTCCGGAGAGGCCCTTAGCGACGAGGGTGGCGGTCACCGCTCCAGCGTAGGTGCGGTGGCTTGGCTAGACGCTCTGATGACAAGCCGGTCTAGTCTGTCCAGATGAGCGACAGGATGTCCGGATGAGCGACATGGGCCTGCGCAACGGCGCCGGGTACTGGTACCCCGACGAGTCATCCACGCGACGCGCGGTCGAGGTGCTGAGTGCCCTGCGCACCTATCGCGTGTCCGAGGTCTCGATGCGCCGTCGCACCCGCGAGCGGATGGCGATGGGCGAGACGGATCTGATGGCGATCCAGTACCTGCTCCGCCAGCAGCGCACGGGCGAGATCGTCACCGGCAAAGATCTGGCGTCGCACCTCTCCATCTCCTCCGCCTCGACGACGGTCCTGATCGACCGCCTCGTCCGCAGCGGCCACCTCGTGCGCAAGCCCCACCCGACCGACCGCCGGGGGATCGTCGTGGAGGCCACTGTCGACAGCGACCAGGAGGTCCGCGCGACGCTGCAGGAGATGCACCGTCGGATGCTCGAGATCGCTGAGGACCTGGATGCGCCCGAGGCCGAGATCGTCGTCAACTTCCTGCGCCGGATGAGTGCGGCCGTCGATGAGATCGACGGTGAGCACGGGGTGCCCGCGGAGCACAAGGGTCACCCTACGGACGCGATCGAGGCTCCGTAACCCTCCTCAGCAAAATAGCTAGATTGACTAGTAATCGACGTAGTGCCTCTAGTCTGGCGACATGGGTCAATTCCTCTACGGCACTCCTCCCGCCGTCATCGAGATCGAGGACCGGACCCTTGCCCACCTCCAGATTGTGATCTACGCCAAGTTCCGCCGCGACGAGCGCTTCAGCCTCACGCTCGACTCCATGCCCGAGGGCGCGCGTGGTCGCCACTCCTTCTGGATGAACCCCAACATCGCCCTGCAGTTCCACTTCGCGGGGAGTCGCCAGCCGACGATCAACCCCACCTGGGTCGAGCTGCTGATGGATGCCGCGAACAGCGGAGGCGGGCTGCGCCTGCTCACCGAGCCGCCCTCCTGACGTCGATCCGCGCCATCATGCCGCGGTGCTTCGGCTCACGCGTCTCCTAGGGTGGAGCGGGCGCCGCGGGCGCACGGAGGGTGGAGACATGCGCAGGTCGGTCAGTGGAGCGGCGGCTCTCGTCGCGATCCTTGCGCTCGCGGGCTGCACGGCGCCGGCGCCCGCACCCACCGTCACGGTCACCGTATTCGCCACAGCGTCGCCGGATCCGTCGCCGGATCCCACGGTCACTGCCGCGCTCCCGCAGTCGACCGCCACCGTCTACGCCCCGGTCCCCGAGGTGACGGTCACGTTCACGCCGAACGCGACGCCGGATATCCCCGAGAAGGCCTTCGCCGTCGACAACGGCGCGATCACCGGAGCGAACGGTGCACCGACACTCGGCGCCGCGGGCGACATCGTCAGCTACACGGTCGTGCAGGGCGACACCTTCTTCGACATCGCCCAGCGCTTCGCGATCCCGGTGCAGCAGCTCCTCCGGATGAACCCGACGATCTCCGGGGCGGGCGAAGCCGTCTACATCAACGCGGTGATCAACCTCGACGCGAACACGCTGGGCTGAGGCCGGAGGGAGGAGCAAGGGCAGGGCTGCCCGGCCGAGTCCGAGGCGGACCCGACGACGACGTCGGCGCGAGGAGGACCTTCGCGACGACTGCGACTGCTACGACTTCGGGAGGACGTGGAACGCCAGGCCGAGTGAGGCCGAAATCATCAGGATGCCGCCGAAGAAGAGGAACCCGGCGATATCGGGCAGCAGGAACGAGTTGCCGAGGACGAGGATCCCGCCGAGGAACAGCACGAACGAGAGGACGACGCCCAAACCAGTCATGCTCTCATCGTACGCAGGTCACGGGAGTAGGAGGTCCGCGAGCTCCTCGGCGCCGGAGACCAGCGCGATCGTACCGACCGCTTCGAGCGGCGATCCGTACCCCCACTCGACCATGATCGTAGGCACGCCGTGAGCAGCGGCGCCCTGCACGTCGTGCTCGCGATCGCCGACCATGACCGGCACCGAGAGGTCGACACCCAGCTCGCGGAGCCGGCGCAGAGCCTCCTCGACGACGTCGGCCTTGGCGCTGCGCACCTCGTCCTCGGAGGCGCCGCAGATCACCGTGAAGTACTGCGCCAGCCCGTAGTGCTCGAGGATGCGGGTGGCCGCCGACTCCGGCTTGGAGGTCGCGAGCGAGAGTGGAACACCGGCCTCGGCGATGCGCGCCAGTACGTCGGGCAGTCCGGGGTAGACGGAGGAGTCGAACAGGCCGCCCGCGTTGTAGTGGCGCCGATACACCGCCAGCGCGGCCTGCGCCTCCTCGACGCTCATCCCGCCCAGCTCGCGGAAGGCGTCGAGCAGCGGCGGGCCGACGTAGGCCAGCAGCTCGGCCGGGGCGGGCACCGGACGGCCGAGTTCGACGAAGGTCTCGACGAGGGTGGCGGTGATCCCGGGGGCGGAGTCGGTGATCGTGCCGTCGAGGTCGAACAGGATGCAGGACCAGGTGCCGGCCCGCGTGTGGAGGCCGGTAGCGGCGAGGGTCGTGTCGAACATGGCGGGCTCCTGACGTCGGAGGACGGGGTGACGACGGCGCTGCCCGCCGGGGGCCATACTCTACGGCCGTTCGGCGTCGAGAGCCCGTTCGACGAACGATCGGGCGACGACCTGAGCGATCGAACCGGGGTCGAGCTGCACCGCGACGAAGTCGGCGGTGCGGATCAGCGCGAAGGCCTCGTGCCCGGGGAGTACCACCATCTGCACCCGCGGATGCTGCTGCCGGGGGATCGCGGTACGCACCTCGTCGGTGGAAGTGAACAGCGGCAGCACCTGCTCCCCCGTGGTGGTCGCGACCGTGCGGACGTGGGGGACTCCGCCCGGCGGTGAGCCGGTCACGTCGACCACGAGCGAGCCGTCCAGGCAGGCGTCGAGCAGTCGGTCAACGGCCTCGGCGGTCGGAGCGGCGACCAGCGCCTCCAGCGCCTCGCGCGCCGCCGCATTGCGGTACGGGCCCGGTTGCGCAGAACGTGCAGGGGGTCCGCCTCGTCGTGCCATGACTCCACGCTAACGAAGACTCGGGCGGGATCGGAATCGCCGGGACCGGGCTCCGGAATCGTCGTGATCGGCTCCCGGAATCGTCGTGATCGCTGTCCGGAATCGGACCCCGCCCGGCCGGACACTGTGTCCTTTATTCGACGGCTGGCGGCGAACTCGCGGATTCGGGCGCGATTGACCGTACTTATCCTGTACATTTCCCTCGACCTGGCGCGAGAATGCGACGACTGGCGCTCGGGTTCCCGCACTCCCTTGTGAAAGGGGGTAACGTATCTTCCGGTCCGGGTCGAGACAGTCCGGTCCCGCGAACTCCAGGAGGAAAAGTGGCCCAGAAGATCACGCTTGTCGACGATATCGACGGAACCCCTATCGATTCCGGTGACGGAGGTACCGTCCGCTTCAGCATCGAGGGCGCCAACTACGAGATCGATCTCGGCGCCAACAACATCACTCAGCTCAACTCGGCCCTCGAGAAGTTCGTCTCGAACGCCCGCCGAGTCGGCTCGCGTCCCGCCGCCGCCACGAGCGTCGCTTCCGCTTCCAAGAGCGACCCCAAGCAGCTCAAGGCCATTCGCGAGTGGGCCAACGCCAACGGTCACCCCGTGTCCGACCGCGGACGCATCCCGTCCGAGGTGCAGGCCGCTTACCAGGCCGCCCACAAGTAGAACGTCTCCGGGCCGACGGTCCGGCGAGACGAAGGCCCCCGGAATGGGATCATTCCGGGGGCCTTCGTCGTGCTGTCGGACGGGCCCCTCAGAACAGGCGCGTATGCGAATCGTCTGTGCCGCGCATCGCCTCGTAGTCGAGCACCATGCAGCGGATTCCGCGGTCCTCGGCGAGCGTGCGCGCCTGCGGCTTGATCTCCTGTGCGGCGAAGACTCCCGTCACTGGGAAGAGGTGCGGATCGCGATTCATCAGCTCGAGATAGCGGGTGAGCTGCTCCACTCCGTCGATCTCGCCCCGCCGCTTGATCTCGACGGCAACAGCGGCTCCTGCGGAGTCGCGGGCGAGGATGTCCACCGGGCCGATCGCGGTCATGTACTCGCGCCGCACGAGAGTGTGCCCCTCTCCGAGGAGCCCGATCTGCTCGGCGAGAAGGCGCTGGAGATGCGCCTCTACTCCGTCCTTCACGAGTCCCGGATCGATGCCGAGTTCGTGTGCCGAATCATGGAGCACCTCGTGGATCGAGACAACGAGGGCGTCGCCGGTTTTCCGATGCGCGACAGTCCACTGCTGAATCACTCCCGAGGCGCGGGCGTCGTCGTCGGGCTCGCCCGTGATCAACGTGCAGGGCGGGCTCATCCAGTTCAGCGGCTTGTAGGATCCGCCGTCCGAGTGGATGAGGACGCTCCCGTCGGCCTTGACCAGGAGGAGGCGGGTGGCGAGCGGGAGATGGGCGCTGAGACGGCCGGTGTAATCGACGGAGCAGCGCGCGATGACAAGACGCACCCGTCGAGGATAGACGGCACGGCTTCCGGGGTGCTCCGGCCTGGGGCTGGTCCGGCCTCGAGGGAGGTGCGGTGGAATCGGGGCCCGGGCGGGGCCGTGCCTACGGCGTCGCGGCAGGCGGTCTGCGGCGACCGAGCGGAGGCGCCGGGGGCGGCGCGGAGAGCGAGGCGCGCAGGGCGACGGCGAACTCGGCCGGCGTCTGGTCCCACGGATAGTGACCGCTCGATTCGATGACGGCGAGGCTCGCCCGCGGCAGGAGCGCGGTGAGGGCTGCCAGAGCGGCGACCTCCGTCACCGGGTCGTCCTCACCGCCGAGGATCACCGCTGGGCAGTCGACGCGCCGCAAGGAGTCGCCGATTGCTGCTGCCGCGTCGGAAGGCGCAGGGGCGGCCGCTTCGCTGCGGAGATCCGGCGCGCGGTCGTCGATCCCGAGCCAGGCGGTGCCGGGGGCGATCAGGAGGAGGTGGGCGACCCGTTCCGGTGCCTCGGCAGCGGCGAGCAGAGCGGCCCGGCAGCCCGAGTCGTGGGCGGCCAGATCAAGGTCGTCGACGCCGAGGTGGCGGCGCAGGTCCTCGACGTCGGCGGCCGTGGTGGCGTCGGGAGCGGCGGGAAGCGCCCCGGAGTCGCCCACTCCGCGCGGGTGCAGCACGAGGACTCGGCGCGTGCAGGCGATCGAGGCGAACGAGCCGAGGTAGGAGGGGTGGCGGTCGTGCTCCCCGGGGATCACCACGAATGGCCGGCCCTGGCCCGCTCCGTGCTCGTCCACGTGGAGCAGGGCGCCGTCGCGCGCTCGGTACCGCATCCGCTCTCCCTTCGCCGCCGTGCTGCGAAGCCTAGGCGCGCGCCCCTCGCCGCGCCCCGTCCGATTCGCAGGCCCCCGTGCGATGTGCAGGCCCCCGTGCGATTCGCAGGGGATCTCGACCGCGGGAAGCGAATTATGCGGAGGCAAACGATCTCTGGTGCGGATCCCCTGCATATCGCACGTGAAGGCCAGGTGGGGAGGCGGTGAGAGGAGCGACTGCGGGTGTGCGGAGTAGGCCCCACCAGCACGATCAGGGCCGGCGCCAGGGAGAAGCCCTGGTCCGATTCGCAGGTCCCAGTGCGATCAGCAGGTCCTGGTCCGATTCGCAGGTCCTGGTCCGATTCGCAGGTCCCGGTCCGATGCGCAGGGGAGGGCGTGATCAGCAGGGGAGGGTACCCGCGGGGGAGAGTGCGATGTGCAGGGGAACGGTGTGATGTGCAGGGGATCTCGACCGCGGGAAGCGGATTATGCGGAGGAGAGCGATCTCTGGTGCGGATCCCCTGCACATCGCACGTGGGACAGGGAGGAGCGGGAGGAGCGGGAGGGGGGCGGGAGGGGAGCGGGAGGGAGGTGGAGGGGG
>NZ_PSWS01000071.1 GCF_002932875.1 Rathayibacter tritici | reverse complement strand
CTCACCCCTCCCCGCGACAATCTGCCATATCCGACAGATCAGCTCCGTCAATTGCTCCGCATCCAGGCCTGTAGTAGAGTCGTACCGCATCGGCTTCCCGTTCCGAAAATAGCGAGCTTTGGAACTTCTATTCTCCCGAATGGGAAGCCGATGCCTCGGAACGACACGCCCGAGTCAGACCTTATGAATAACGCTCTCAGAAACGCCTTTCGCGCCTCTGTTGAGGGAGAAGGGGCTTTCGGTTCAGTGAGGCGGGGTAGCGCTTCGAGAGAGCTGTCTTGAGCGCTACTGCATCGAGCGCGTTGAATCTCGCGATGACCCACGGGCACGTAGCCGTTGAGCAGGGTCAGCGATGTGGTGCGGCGTGGGGCGCCGATGGTGCGCTTCGTCGCGGAGCCGATGGCGGTGTTGGTGCCGCTGGCGGTTGCGGCGTTCGCGAGGAGTTCGACGGCTCCGGCGTCCTTCACAGCGACGAGTATGCCGCGCCAGTTAGCGGTGGTCATGACCGCTGAGGCTAAGGCGTTGCTGCTGAGTCCGTTTCCGCCCGCGTCGATTCCGGATGGCTACACGAGGTCGCCACACGCCCGCGATGACTCTGCTGAGCGGGGTGAACGCGCGGTCTTCTCGGACAAGCTTGGACGAACGTCTGTGGCGGGGACGCTGACGATCTACGAGCGCACGATCAAGTCGCTGCAGCGAGCCGTGGCCGAAATGCTGGGTGACCAGTGTGCTCGACGCTCCATTTCGTAGGCGATGCGAAGCTACCGACTGTGGCTCCTGCTGTGCCGCCCGCGCTCGGCGGAGCTGTCCGGGAACGCAGAAACGGTGCCCGTGCTGGCGAGAGCTACGGACACCGTTCGCGGAGGATGGGGGATTCGAACCCCCGAGGGCTTTCACCCAACACGCTTTCCAAGCGTGCGCCATAGGCCACTAGGCGAATCCTCCTGGCGCGACCGGAGCCGCGACTCATCGATACTAGCCGGTGTCGGAGCCGCGCGCTGACCACGAGCCCGCGGAGCCCCGCGCTCGGCGGCGCGCGTCGTCGGTTACACTGTCACCTGGCTCCCCGCGTGGCGCCATCCAGGCCAACTCCCCCAGGGCGGAAACGCAGCAAGGGTAACCGGGCTCTGGCGGGTGCGCGGGGGGTCTTCTCCTCTTTAACAGGGGTGCTGCGGTCGCTTCACCGGGCTGCTGCCGCCCCTGGCGAATGCTCCTCCACAGCCCGCACATGCGCACGCACTCCCCTCGCTGGCCTCTACCCAGCCAGGCGGACGGACCCCCTCGCT
The DNA here is from genome assembly GCF_002932875.1 of Rathayibacter tritici. GTDB lineage: Bacteria > Actinomycetota > Actinomycetes > Actinomycetales > Microbacteriaceae > Rathayibacter > Rathayibacter tritici. Next base: position 12,371 of record NZ_PSWS01000071.1, on the reverse strand, counting down.
AGGCTGGTCCCGATGGTTCAGAGCATCTACATCTCGTCCGCCGAAGGTCATTCGGGCAAGTCCACCGTCGCCCTCGGCGTCCTCGATGCGCTCAGCAGTCAGGTCCAGCGGGTCGGTGTCTTCCGTCCGATCGCCCGCTCCACCTCCGAGCCCGACTACGTGCTCGAGATGCTGCTCGGCCACTCCGACTCCGGCCTCGCCTACGAGGACTGCATCGGCGTCACCTACGAGGACGTGCACGCCGACGGCGAGGCGGCCCTCTCGCGCATCGTCGAGCGCTACAAAGGCGTCGAGGCGCAGTGCGACGCCGTCGTGATCCTCGGCTCCGACTACACCGACGTGGGCAGCCCCACCGAGCTGGGGTACAACGCCCGCATCGCCGCGAACCTCGGCGCGCCGGTCCTGCTCGTGCTCACCGGCCGCGATCCCTCCCACAGCGAACAGCTCGGCCAGGCGCCCGCGCGCACACCGGAGGAGATGCGTCAGATCACCGAGCTCGCATCCGTCGAGCTGCGCACGGCTCACGCGAGCCTCATCGGAGTGATCGCCAACCGCGCCGATCCGGCCACCGCGGCCGACGCGATGGCGGCGATCCGCGAGAGCATCCCCGCCTCGGTGCCGGTGTGGGCCATCCGGGAGGATCCGTTCCTCGTCGCCCCGAGCCTGTCCCGCCTGGTCGAGGCGGTCGATGGAGTCGTCGTCGCGGGCGACCCGGAGCTGCTCGGCCGCGAGGCGCTCGGCGTGGTGATCGCCGGGATGTCGATGGTCAACGTCCTCCCGCGTCTCACCGAGGGCGGCGTGGTGATCGTCCCCGGCGATCGCCCCGACGTCGTCCTCGCCGTGATCATGGCCTACGCCTCCGGCACGTTCCCCACCGTTACCGGCATCATCCTCAACGGCGGGTTCGAGCTGCCGGAGCCGATCGTCCGGCTGATCGAGGGCGTCGACAGCCGCGTGCCGATCGTGATGACCAAACTCGGCACCTACGACACCGCCGTCCGCGTCACCGCCGCGCGCGGACGCCTGGCGGCCGACTCGCCGCGCAAGCGCGATACCTCGCTCGCCCTGTTCCAGGAGGCGGTCGACGTCGTCGAGCTGCTCACCCTGCTCGACGTGGGCCGCTCCGAGGTCGTCACCCCGCTGATGTTCGAGTACGGCCTGATCGAGCGCGCGCGCATCGCCGACCGCCACATCGTGCTGCCCGAGGGCGGAGACGACCGCATCCTCCGTGCCGCCGCGACGGTGCTCAAGCGCGGCATCGCCCGGTTGACGATCCTCGGCGAGGAGGCCGAGATCCGCGCCCGAGCGGCAGGCCTGGGCCTCGACCTCGACGGCGCCCGCGTGCTGAGCACACTCGACCCCGAGCACCGAGCCCGCTTCGCCGAGGAGTACGCCCGCATCCGCGCGCACAAGGGCATCACCTACGACCACGCCTACGACACGGTCACCGACGTCTCCTATTTCGGCACGATGATGGTGCAGCTCGGCCTGGCCGACGGCATGGTCTCCGGAGCCGCACACACGACGGCGCACACCATCCGCCCCGGCTTCGAGATCATCAAGACCAGCCCGGGCGTCTCGGTCGTCTCCAGCGTGTTCCTGATGGCGCTCGCCGACCGGGTCCTGGTCTACGGCGACTGCGCGGTCAACCCCGACCCGACCGAGGCGCAGCTCGCCGACATCGCGATCTCCTCCGCCGAGACCGCGCAGCAGTTCGGCATCGACCCGCGCATCGCGATGCTCTCCTACTCCACCGGAGAGAGCGGAGCCGGCGCCGATGTCGAGAAGGTCCGCGCAGCGACGGCGCTGGTACGCGAGCGCCGACCCGACCTGCTCGTCGAAGGCCCCATCCAGTACGACGCGGCGGCGGATGCGGCGGTTGCCGCCTCGAAGATGCCCGGCTCCCAGGTCGCCGGCCGCGCGACGGTGTTCATCTTCCCCGACCTCAACACGGGCAACAACACCTATAAGGCCGTGCAGCGCTCGGCCGGCGCCGTCGCCATCGGCCCTGTCCTCCAGGGCCTGCGCAAACCGGTCAACGACCTCTCGCGCGGTGCGCTCGTTCAAGACATCGTCAACACCGTCGCGATCACCGCAATCCAGGCGGCGACCCAGGCCATCGTTCCGCCCACCGCCGCCATTCCCGTCGTGCGCTAGCGGCCACCGCGCCGCCGACCCGCCCCTGCCGACCCCGATCCCCCCAGGAGTCCCCTCATGTCCGTCGTCCTCGTCGTCAACAGCGGTTCGTCGTCGTTCAAGTACCAGCTCATCGAGATGACTACGGAGGAGACGCTCGCGAGCGGCCTCGTCGAGCGGATCGGCGAGGACATCGGCCGCACCAAGCACACTCGCGACGGGGAGTCGTTCGAGATCGAGGCGCCGATTCCCGACCACACCGCGGGCTTCGATGCGATGATCCGCGCGTTCGGCGAGCACGGCCCGAGCCTCGACGCCTTCCCACCGGTCGCCGTGGGCCACCGCGTCGTGCACGGCGGCAAGCGTTTCTTCGACCCGACCGTCGTCACCGACCTGGTGAAGATCAACATCGAGGACCTCGCCGACTTAGCTCCGCTGCACAACCCCGCCAACCTCGAGGGCATCGAGGCGGCGCAGAAGGTGTTCCCCGAGGTCCCGCACGTCGCCGTCTTCGACACCGCCTTCCACCACACCATCCCCACCGCGGCCTCGACCTACGCTCTGCCCGCCGAGTTCGCCGAGAAGCACCGCGTCCGCCGCTACGGCTTCCACGGCACCTCGCACAAGTTCGTCTCCGAAGCCGCTGCCGCCTACCTCGGCCGCCGCCGCTCCGACCTCAAGACGATCGTCCTGCACCTGGGCAACGGAGCGTCCGCCTGCGCCGTGGACGGCGGCGTCTCCGTCGAGACGTCGATGGGGATGACCCCGCTGGAAGGCCTGGTGATGGGCACCCGCTCCGGCGACCTCGACCCCGCCGTCGTCTTCCACCTCGCCCGCAAGGCAGGCCTTTCTCTCGACGAGCTCGACACCCTCCTCAACCGCCGCAGCGGACTACTCGGCCTCACTGGACGGGGGGACATGCGCGATGTCCAGCAGGCTGCCGAGGCCGGTGACGAGCAGGCCCGCGCCGGACTCGACGTCTACTACCACCGCCTCCGCCACTACATCGGGGCCTTCTACGCCCAGCTCGGCCGCGTTGACGCCATCGTCTTCACGGCCGGAGTCGGCGAGAACGTCGCCGCCGTCCGCGCCGGCACCCTCCGCGGCCTCGAGGGCCTCGGCATCGAACTCGATCCGGAGCGCAACACCTCCACCGACCGCGGCGCCCGCCGGATCTCGACCGACGACTCCCGCGTCGCCGTCCTCGTCATCCCCACCAACGAAGAACTGGAGATCGCCCGGCAGTCCCTGTCGGTCGTGTAGCGGCGACGCCGCTCCACGACCCGCGGTCGGCTTCTCGAAGGGCTGTGTTCCGTAGAGCGGGTCGCGTCGGGCTGCCCGGAATCGCTCGCACGCGATTCCGGGCAGCGGCCCTCTGCCGGACGCTGGATCGCCTCTTGCTGGTCGAGTAGCCGCGGCGCCGCGGCGGATCGAGAGCCGGGGTCAGGGCAGCAGGCGGGCGTCGCCGGAGTAGAGGTTGAAGCCGGAGGCGCGGCTGAAACCGATCAGGGTGAGGCCGCTGTCTCGGGCCAGGTCGACGGCCAGCGACGACGGGGCGCCGACCGCGGCGAGCAGCGGGATGCCCGCCATCACCGCCTTCTGCACCAGCTCGAACGAGGCGCGCCCCGACACCTGCAACAGCGTCCCGCGCAACGGCAGCCGCCCTTCCCGGAGCCCCCAACCCACTACCTTGTCCACAGCGTTGTGCCGCCCCACGTCTTCCCGGAGCACCAGCAGCGCGCCGTCGGAGTCGAACAGCCCCGCCGCATGCACGCCGCCGGTCCGCTCGAACACCGCCTGCGCCTCGCGGAGCCGGTCCGGGAGCGAGACCACCAGCGCTCGCTCAACGTGCAGTTCGTCCTCCGCGACGCTCCACGCCGAGTCCGTGGCGACCGCCTCGAGCGACGCGAGCCCGCAGACTCCGCACGAGCTCGTCGTGTACACCGACCGCTCACGCTCGAGTAGCACGGCCTCTCGTCCGCCGCGGACGCTCGCGTCGACCACGTTGTAGGTGTTCTCGCCCGGCCCGGAGCCGCTGGCGCAGTAGCGCATGGCCGCGAGCTGCTCCGCCTCCGTGAGCACTCCCTCCGATACGAGGAACCCGGCGACGAGGTCGAAGTCGTCACCGGGCGTGCGCATGGTCACGCTGAAGCGGCGCCCGCCCACGCGGATCTCGAGCGGCTCCTCGACGGCCAGCACGTCCTCGCGACGGCGGGGCGGATCGTCGGCGCGGACGGCGATCAGGCGGGTGCGGGCGACACTGCGGCTCATGGCTCTCCTCAGGCGGTGAGGGTCATCCTTCCACCGAGAACCGAGAGCGTTGCCACTGCGCGGACGTACGATGCAGGAATGGTCGATGACGCCGAGCCCCGCGAGAGTCCGATCGACGAGAGCCGCCTCTCCGTTCGGTCCCCGAAGAAGCGGGCCGTCGGCATCCCCGGCGTCGCTCACGCTCTCGAAATCTCGCTGAAGCAGATGGGTCCGCTCCGCAGCGCCGAGACGCTCCTGCGGGTCAACCAGAAGACCGGCTTCGACTGCCCGGGCTGCGCCTGGCCCGAGAGCGACAAGCGCCACGTCGCCGAATTCTGCGAGAACGGGGCGAAGGCCGTCGCCGAGGAGGCGACGCTGCGCACCGTCACGTCGGCATTCTTCGCCGCGCATCCCGTCTCGGAGCTGGAGGAGTGGGACGACTTCGCGCTCGGCCAGCAGGGTCGGCTCACCGAGCCGATGCTGCTGGAGGAGGGCGCCACCCACTACCGCCCCGTGGGCTGGGACGAGGCGCTCGATCTCGTGGCGGAGGAGCTGCGCGCGTGCGCGAGCCCCGACGAGGCGATCTTCTACACCTCCGGTCGCACGTCGAACGAGTCGGCGTTCGTCTACCAGCTGATGGTTCGCGGCTTCGGCACCAACAACCTGCCCGACTGCTCCAACATGTGCCACGAGTCCAGCGGCTCCGCGCTCACCGAGACGATCGGGATCGGCAAGGGCTCGGTGAGCCTGCGCGACGTGGAGCGGGCGCCGCTGATCATCGTCGCCGGCCAGAATCCGGGCACGAACCACCCGCGGATGCTCACCGCCCTGGAACGCGCCAAGCGCGCCGGTGGCACGATCGTGGCCGTGAATCCGCTGCCGGAGGCGGGCCTGCTCCGCTTCCAGAACCCGCAGACCGTGCGGGGGACACTCGGCGACGGCACCGCCCTCGCCGACCATTTCCTCCAGGTGCGGCTCGGCGGCGACCAGGCCCTGTTCCAGGGCCTCGGCAAGGCGCTGCTCGAGGCGGAGGAGGAGCGCGGCGACGTCTTCGACCACGCCTTCATCCGAGAGAGCACGGGCGGCCTCGGCGACTATCTGCACGGGCTGCGGGCGGTCGAGTGGGACGAGATCGAGCGGGCGAGCGGGATCGACGAGGCGCGTATCCGCACTGTCGCCGAGCTGATCGCAGCGTCCGAGGGCACCGTCGTCTGCTGGGCGATGGGCCTCACGCAGCACGCGCACTCCGTCGCGACGCTCAAGGACGTCGTCAACGTGCTGCTGCTGACCGGAAACATCGGCAAGCCCGGCGCGGGCGTGTGCCCGGTGCGCGGTCACTCCAATGTGCAGGGCGACCGCACGATGGGCATCTTCGAGCGGATGCCGGACTCCTTCCACGACGCGCTCGATCGCGAGTTCTCCTTCTCCTCCCCGCGCGAGCACGGCACCGACACGGTCGCCGCGATCCGGGCGATGCGCGACGGGAAGGCCCGCGTGTTCGTGGGGCTCGGCGGCAACTTCGCCCGGGCGACGCCGGACAGCGCAGTGACGGAGGCGGCGATGCGCTCGCTCGCGCTGACCGTGCACGTCTCGACCAAGCTCAACCGCTCGCACGTGGTCACCGGCCGCCGCGCACTGATCCTGCCGACCCTGGGCCGCACCGACTCGGATGTGCAGCGTTCGGGCGAGCAGCGGGTCACCGTTGAGGACTCGATGAGCGCGGTGCACGCCTCCCGCGGCCGCCTGCGCCCACCGAGTCCGGTGCTGCGCTCGGAGGTGTCGATCCTCACCGGCATCGCGGAGCGGCTGCTGGCCGGCCGCGAGAACGTCCCGCAGGTCGACTGGTCGGGGCTGCGCGACGACTACCGCCGCATCCGCTCGCACATTGCGAACGTGGTGCCCGGCTTCGAGGGGTTCGAGGCCCGGATCGACGTGCCCGGCGGGTTCGTCCTCCCGAACCCCCCGCGCGATTCGCGCCGCTTCGATACCCCCTCCGGGCTCGCGCGCTTCACCGCGAATCCGCTCGAATACCCGCGAGTGCCCGAGGGGCGGCTGCTGCTGCAGACCCTGCGCTCGCACGACCAGTTCAACACCACGATCTACGGCAAGGACGACCGCTATCGCGGGATCCATGATGGGCGGCGCGTGGTGTTCGTGCACGCCGATGACGTCGCCGAGCTGGGCTTCGCGAACGGTGCGCTGGTCGACCTGGTCTCGGAGTGGCCCGACGGGGTCGAGCGGCGGGCGGAGTCGTTCAGAGTCGTCGCCTACGACACCCCTCGCGGGTGCGCGGCCGCCTACTATCCCGAGACGAACGTCCTCGTGCCTCTGGATTCGACCGCGAAGATCAGCAACACGCCGACCTCGAAGTCGGTGGTGATCCGCCTCGAGCCTGCGGCGTAACGGCTCACCAGGGCAGCGGCAGCAGGCGCACGGAGTCACCCGCCGCCGCTCCCGGGGCGGGCACGACGGCGACCGCCTGTGACGCGGCGAGTCCGGTCAGCATGTGCGAGCGGATCCCCGCCGCCGCCCGCCAGCCGTCCTCGCTCCGGGAGACGGGTACGAGGACCGTCGTCCCCGGGCGGCCGAGCGGTTCGGCGAGGACGCCGCGGTGCAGCGGGCGGGGGACGGCGCCGGACGCCGCGTCGAGCGCCGACGGCAGGAAGGAGAGCGCGGCGAGGAGCGCGGCGAGCGGATTGCCCGGCAGCGCGATCACCAGCGTCCCGCCCGGTAGTACGGCCGCCATCGTGGGGTGACCGGGGCGCATGTCAACGCCGTCGATGAGGATTAGCGCCCCGACCGTCCCGAGGGCGCGACGCACCGCGTCGACCCGGGAGCGCCCGGTCCCGCCGGTGCTGAGCAGGATCGGCGCTGAGCCCGTCAGCAGCGTCCGGGCGATCGCGTCCTCATCGTCGCCGCGGCGCACGACCTCCCCAACGTCTCCGCCCGAGAGCTCGACGAGCGCGGGCAGCAGCGGCGTGAAGGCGTCGCGCACCCGGCCCGCGGGCGGCATACCCTCCGTGTCGACCTCGTCACCGGTGAGGAGGAGGTCGACCGCGGCGGGCAGGCGGACATCGAGCGCGTCGACTCCGGCGACCGCGAGCAGGGCGAGGTGCGCGGGAGTGAGGCGGGTTCCGGCACCGACGAGGACAGCCCCTCGTGCAGCCTCATCGCCCGCGCGCCGCAGGTGGCGGCCGGGTGGGAGAGGTGCCCGGGCCGTGAGCACCTCCTCGCAGATCTCGCCCTGCTCGGACGGCAGCACCGCGTCGCTCCAGTCGGGAACGACTGCGCCCGTGACGATCGGTGCGGCGGTGCCGTCCTCAAGCGCCCAGGGACCACGGCCGCGCACGGCCCAGCCGTCCATGGCCGAGGAGTCGTAGTGCGGGAGTGGCCGGGTCGCCGCGACGTCGTGATCGAGGACCGCTCCGCGGGCGGCGAGGAGTGGGACGGTCGCGACCCCCGAGCGCGCCACGGTCTCGCCCACGATCCGCCTGGCCTCGTCCCAGTCGATCGCCTCGTGCCGGTGCGCGCTCATCCCGTCCATTCTCCCGGGGCTCGGGGCGGGTCCGCGCGGGACCCGGCCCGCGCACGACCCGGCCCGTCGCTCAGCCCAGGTAACCGTTCGGGTTCAGCACGAACTTCTTCGCGGCACCCTTGTCGAAATCGGCGTACCCCTGAGGAGCGTCGTCAAGGCTGATCGCCGTGGCCTGCACCGCGTCGGCGATGTGCACCCGGTCATGCAGGATCGCCATCATCAGCTGCCGGTTGTACGTCATCACCGGGCACTGGCCCGTGGTGAAGGAGAGCGATTTCGCCCAGCCCAGTCCGAGCCGGATCGAGAGCGAGCCCTCCTGGGCCGCCTCGTCGACTCCGCCCGGGTCGCCCGTGACGTAGAGGCCGGGGATGCCGAGGGCGCCGCCCGCCGCAGTGATCGACATCAGCGAGTTGAGTACCGTCGCTGGCGCCTCCGTCCCCGAGTCGGCGCCGTTGCCGTGTGCTTCGAAGCCGACCGCGTCCACTCCGCAGTCGACCTCCGGCACGCCGAGAATCTGCTCGATCTGGCCCGCCGGATCGCCCTTCGAGACGTCGACCGTCTCACAGCCGAAGGAGCGCGCCTGCGCCAGCCGCTCCTCGTTGAGGTCCGCGACGATCACGACGGCCGCTCCGAGCAGCTGCGCCCCGACGGCCGCAGCGAGGCCGACCGGACCCGCCCCCGCGACGTACACGGTGGAGCCGACCCCGACGCCCGCGGTCACCGCGCCGTGGAAGCCCGTCGGGAAGATGTCCGAGAGCATCGTCAGGTCGAGGATCTTCTCGAGCGCCTGGTCGCGGTCCGGGAACACCAGCAGGTTCCAGTCGGCGTAGGGGACCATCACGTACTCGGCCTGCCCGCCGACCCAGCCGCCCATGTCGACGTAGCCGTAGGCGCTGCCCGGGCGGTCCGGATTCACGTTCAGGCAGATGCCGGTCTTGCGCTCTTTGCAGTTGCGGCACCGGCCGCAGGCGATATTGAAGGGCACCGAGACGATATCGCCGACCTTGACGAATTCGACGTCGGGGCCGACCTCGACGACCTCGCCGGTGATCTCGTGGCCGAGTACGAGGTCCGGCGGAGCCGTGGTGCGGCCGCGGACCATATGCTGGTCCGAGCCGCAGATGTTGGTGGACACGGTGCGGAGGATCGCGCCGTGGGGCAGCTTCCGTCCGATGTTCGCCGGGTTGACGCCTGGTCCGTCCTTCAGCTCGAAGGTCGGGTAGTCGATGTCGATGACCTCGACCACTCCGGGGGACTTGTAGGCGACGGCTCTGTTGCCTGACATGCGGTGCTCCTTCACGTGGCGGTCCGCGGCGCGCTCGGCCGCGGGAGTCCCGCGTCGCCGCTCGTTTCAGCCGCGACGTCGGGGCTCTGGCGAACCGTACGCCAGGAGTCTGGAGCCGGATAGAGCGCGGGGGAGTAGCGTTTCAGGACGCGTGCGAGCGCTCGTCCACCGCGCGGTGCGAGGTCGTGAGCGCGGCGTCGAGCGCGTCCCGGCTCCCACCGCTCAGGCCCGCTGCGTAGCCCGCGAGGAAGGTCGTGAGCGGAGCCGCGGGCCGGACCACGGTGTGCGCCGCGCGACCGGCGAGCGCGAGCAGAGCGTCCGGGTCGATGGGGACCGCGCCGAGGCCGAGAGCGGAGCAGAGCTCGGCCCACCAGGCGGCGAGGATCTCCTCGGTCGGGCGGGTGTCGTCGGGGCCTGCGGTAGTGGGGCCTGCGGAAGCGGAGCCTGCGGAAGCGGAGCCTGCGGCGTCGGAGTCGAAGGTGTCGTCCATCCGCTCAGTGTGCGCCGAGCGGGCCCGAGAGGTCGATCCCGTACCGGAGCGCATCGGTGGGCGCGTCGACATCGTCGGTCGAGCCTGCGGGCACGCTGACGAGCCGCAGGGGCAGCCCGCGGAGGAGGGCGCGCACCGAGGCGCCGTGGGGATCGCCGAGCGCGGCGAGCGCGTCGACGAGCGATCGACGCCGGTGCACGCCGAGGAGCTGCTGGGCGCGACCGTCGGTGTCGACGGCCAGAAGGGAGTCCTGCACGGCGCTCGCCGCGTCCTCCAGCAGCCGCTGCACCGCGGGACCGGGCGCGACGAGATCGGCGGCGAGCACGACGACCCACTCCGGAGCGTCGGGCCGGTCGAGCAGGGGCAGCGCGGCGGCCAGCCCCGCGACCGGGCCGCCGAACGGGGGATTCTCCTGCACATGCTCGGCGCCGTCGAGGGCCGACGCGAGGGCCTGCGGTCCGGCGACGACTCGCCGCTCAGCGCCGTGCACGGCTGCGAGGGCGGTGCCGAGGAGGGTGGAGTCGCGGTGCGGCAGGAGCGGCTTGATCGCGCCGCCGAGCCGGGTCGCCCGTCCGCCGGCGAGCACGATCGCATCACAGCGGGGGAGCGGCGGCGCAGGAGGCACGCCTCCGAGGTTACGCGGGTACCGGTCTCCGCCGCCCGGCTCCGGTGTCGGAGGTCGCGGCTACTCTGGTCGGGTGGTAGCAGCCCTATATCGCCGGTACCGGCCCGAGACGTTCGCCGAGATGATCGGCCAGTCCCAGGTGACGGATCCGCTCATGACCGCGCTGCGCACCAACCGCGTGAACCACGCGTACCTCTTCAGTGGTCCGCGCGGCTGCGGCAAGACCACCTCGGCGCGCATCCTCGCCCGCTGCCTCAACTGCGCCACCGGCCCCACCGACACTCCCTGCGGCGTCTGCGACAGCTGCGTCGAGCTCAGCCGCGAGGGCCAGGGGTCGCTCGACGTGGTCGAGATCGATGCGGCGAGCCACAACGGAGTCGACGACGCGCGCGATCTGCGCGAGCGCGCCATCTTCGCCCCGGCACGCGACCGCTACAAAATCTTCATTCTCGACGAGGCGCACATGGTCACGCCGCAGGGCTTCAACGCCCTGCTCAAGATCGTCGAGGAGCCGCCGGAGCACGTGAAGTTCATCTTCGCGACCACCGAGCCCGACAAGGTGATCGGCACCATCCGCTCGCGCACCCACCACTATCCGTTCCGGCTCGTGCCGCCGGCCCAGATGCTCGACTACACGCAGTCGCTCTGCGAGCGCGAGGGCGTGCACGTGGCGGCGGGCGTGCTGCCGCTCGTGGTCCGCGCGGGCGGCGGGTCCGTCCGCGACACCCTCTCTCTCCTCGACCAGCTGATGGCCGGCTCCGAGGCCGAGACCGTCGAGTACGAGCGGGCCGTCGCGCTGCTGGGGTACACCCACGGCGCCCTGCTCGACGAGGTCGTGGACGCGCTGGCCGAGCGCGACTCGGCCGAGGCGTTCGGAGCGGTCGACCGCGTCATCCAGACGGGTCAGGATCCGCGCCGCTTCGTCGAGGACCTGCTCGAGAAGCTGCGCGACCTGATCGTCGTCGCGGCCACCGGAGGCGCGGCCTCGGCCGTGCTGCGCGGCGTCTCGCAGGACGATCTCGACCGCATGGCCGGGCAGTCGCGGGCGCTCGGCCTGGCCGAGCTCTCGCGCATCGCCGATGTGGTCAACGACGCGCTCACCGAGATGACCGGTGCGACCTCACCGCGCCTGCACCTCGAGCTGATGATCGCGCGGACCCTGGTGCACGGCACCGGTGCGGGGATCGCGCCCGCTCCGGCGCAGGAGGAGCGTCCGCGTCGCGTCGCCGCACCGCGTCCCTCCGCCGAGACCGCGCCTCGGTCGCCCGAGCCGTCGCGCACGCCGGAGCCCCACCACGCCTCGCACGCCGCCGCTCCGGGCTCGGTACCCGAGTCGATCGCTGCCGCGCCGCGGACGGAGGCGCCCGTTACCGCGTCCGCGACCGTCGCCGCACCGCCGGTGAAGGCGCCCGAGGAGACGGCGGCCGAGGAGACGGTGCCCGAGGCGCCCGAGCCCGCGACCGAGGGCGCGGTCACCCTCCAGCGAATGAAGGACACCTGGCCCGAGATCCTCGAGGTCGTGCAGAAGGCGAAGATGACCGCCTGGCTGGTCGCCTACACCGCCCAGGTACGCGCCCTCAACGACGACGTGCTGACCCTGTCCTTCCCGAGCCAGAACGACGTCGAGTCGTTCAAGATGCCAGGCACCGCGGGTCAGCCCGGAGTCAGCGAGCACCTGCGGCACGCCATTCAGCAGGTTCTCGGACTGCGGGTGAAGTACATCGCCCGTGTCGAGCCGCGAGCCGCCGCTCCCGAGGCCGAACGCGCCGCCGTCGAGGCGCCGGCCGCACCCGCCCCGGCAGCCGCGGCTCCGCCCGACTCCGACGGCTGGGCCACAGTGGCGATCCCCGCCGACCCGACTCCGGCGGCAGAGGCCGCGACCCCCTCCGCACCCGTCGAGGCGCCCGCCGCGGCCGCGGAGCCCGAGCGCGCGGCCGCTTCTTCGTCCGCCCCTTCTTCGTCCGCCGCCCCCTCCGCCGAGCAGCCCCCCTTCGACGAGGAGCCGCCGGAGGAGGACATGCCCCCGGTCGAGCCGCCGATGCCCGACTCC
>NZ_PSWS01000088.1 GCF_002932875.1 Rathayibacter tritici | reverse complement strand
CTATCGGACCCCGAACGAAGCCGAGCAGGCATGGATCACCGAGAACCTCGCCGCGTAGACAACTATTCAACTGGTCCAGGAAACGTTGGGCAGCTCACCCTTCCCCGAAGTCGCGGACTGGACCGTAACACCAGCGGCGCTCCAAGTTACTTTCCCAACACTCGATTGGCCTCCGCGGCCCGACGAGCGCTGAACTTTGCTTGATGTCCGATAACTGACCGTATGTCAGTTCTGGGGCTGATGCCGATTCGGGTTGCACGTTGCGTGCGTAGCCGGACGCTCGGCGTCCCGCTGATCGATCCCCCACCGGACGCCCGCTGGACCGGGGGGATATTGCTCAGCGCGGCTCCGCGTGGAGCACAGCACGGGCTCGGTCGAGGTAGGTGAGGCCGGCCGTGGCGAGCCGGCCCGCCGGGGGATCTCAGGAGGCGGCGGCTCGTTCGAGCTGCTGCACGCGAGAGCGGGACACCCCGAACGCGGCGGCTGCGGCGTCGAGTGAGTACCGGTCCGCGCGCGCGATCGCCACGGCGCGGCGCCGGGCGGTCGCGGAGCGTTCCTGGGCTGCGCGGGACTCCCGCTCGGCCGCCTCCGCTTCCTGCCAGAGTGCTTCGGCTTCGGGAGTGACATGCACGGTCACCGTCACGGTGACGT
>NZ_PSWS01000035.1 GCF_002932875.1 Rathayibacter tritici | reverse complement strand
CGGCTGGCGGGTTCGGGGGTCAGCACACCTGAGGAAACCAGTCACCGCACGGTCCCGCAAACTCGGCGCACACCCCGGCGATCGGAGTGCGGAAGGGCCCCGGCGCAGCGCGCGACGCGCCTCCGGCCGACGGTCTCGCGCACAACCCGCACGGGGGGGCGCGCCGAGTTTGCGGGACCGTGCGGTGACTGGTTTCCTCAGGTGTGCTGACCCCCGAACCCGCCAGCCGGGCCGAGAAAAGGAGCTGAGCGTGGCCGAGCGCGCGGGTACCGCGACCGGCGACATGCTGAGGCTGTTCGCCGACGGTCGGCCGCGCACCCGCGCCGAGCTGGTCGAGGAAACGGGGCTCGCGAGGACCGCGGTGATGACGCGGCTGGAGCTGTTCTTCGAGCTGGGACTGATCGCGCACCTCGACCGCGCACCCTCGACCGGCGGACGCCCCTCCGCCCGCCTGGTCTTCGACCCGGCTGTGCGCGCTCTCCTGGCCATCGACCTGGGCGCGGCGCACTCGACCATCGCGCTGACCGACTTCGATGGACGCATCATCGTCGAGCGCCGCGAGGAGCTCGACATCGCGCAGGGTCCGGAAGCAGTGCTCGGGCACGCGCTCGACGTGTGCGAGGACGTGCTCGTCGCGGCCGGCGCCGAGCGCTCCGTGCTCGCGGGCATCGGAGTCGGCGTGCCGGGCCCCGTCGAGCACGCCAGCGGCCGCCCGGTGCGCCCGCCGATCATGCCCGGCTGGGACGGCTTCGACATCCCCGCCTTCGTGCGCCGGCGCTTCGACACCACGGTGCTCGTCGACAACGACGTGAACCTGCTGGCGCTCGGCGAGCGGGCCTCGCGCTTCCCGCACGCCCTCGACCTGATGTTCGTAAAGGTCGGCACCGGCATCGGTGCGGGCATCGTCTCGTCCGGCCTGCTGCAGCGCGGCGCTCTCGGCTCCGCCGGCGACCTCGGCCACGTGCAGGTCCCGCGCACGGCCCCGGCCGCGGCGGGCGGTCAGGAGGGGGACCTCGAGGCGGTGGCCGGGGGCTCCGCCCTGGCCGCCGGGCTGGCCCGGGCGGGACGAGACGTGCAGTCGGTGCGCGACCTGATCGATCTGCTGAACGCACGCGACCCTGAAGCGGTCGAGGCAGCGCGGATCGCGGGCCTGCAACTCGGCGAGGTGCTGGCCACCTGCGTGAGCCTGCTGAACCCCTCCGTCATCGTGCTGGGCGGATCGGTCGCCCTGGCCAGCCCGGAGATCCTCGCGGCCGTGCGCTCGGTGATCGACGAGCGCTCGCTCCCGCTCGCGACGCAGCGGCTCGACCTGGTGACCGCCGAGCACGGAGGCAGCGGAGGCGTGCGGGGCGCGGCGCTGATGCTGCGCGGGCACCTGCTCAGCCCGGCAGTGGTCGACGGCTTCCTCGAGCAGCTGCGGGCGGAGGGCCGGGCGGGCCGCTAGTGCCGCCGTGCGCTCTGCAGGAGCCGGTGCGATGTGCAGGACCCCGTGCGATTCGCAGGGGATCCGGCGCGCGCGGGCGGCACGACGGGCAGAAACGGGCCTCGACGGCGCGATCCCCTGCGAATCGCACCGGCCGCACCCGGTCAGGAGCCGACCCCCGCGCGGTCGGCCGCCTCCGGCTGGGCGCCGAGAGCGGCGGCCACGGCGGCGTCGATCCGCGCCTGCTCCCCGGCGGCCCGGCGACGGCGGCGGACCACGGTCAGCACGATGAGCCCGGTCAGCAGGGCGAGCAGGAGCAGCGCGCTCCACGGGATGGCCGCGGCGACGGACTCGGCTGTGGCGACCGGAACGTCCGGGATGACGACAGCGGAGTCGGCCTGAGAAGCCTGGTCGGCGGTGACGACAGTGCCCGAGAGCGTGGCGCGGGCGGTCGCAACGAAGAGCGGCCAGACGCCGGCCACGGTCAGCGTCCGCGAGACGGACGTGCCGGGTAGCAACTCCGGCAGTGGCTCCGGATCGATCGCGGACACCGACGCTAGGCCGAACAGGCCGGCGACGTTGATCTCGGCGCCCGGTGCGATGCGGGTGTTGCCCGCGTTGGTCACGGTGTAGTCGACGGTCGCGGAGCCGGGAGCGAAGGGGTTCCCACCGCCGTCGTACGAGACGGTGAGGCCGTCGATCGCCAGGCGCGGGACGAGGTCGCCGCCGACGCGCAGGTACATCCGGGAGCCCAGGCGCCGGTCGACCGAGACTCCGGTCTCGCCCTGCACCAGGATCGAGGAGACGACGCCCGCCGCGTAGTCGCCGGGCGTGACGTCGTCGGGGACGGCGAGTTCGAACGGCACCTGCACGCTCTCGCCCGCGGGAACCGTGACCTCGGGGGCGTCGAACGAGATCCAGCTGCCCAGCTGGGTCGAGGGTTCCGCGGCGGGGAGCAGGTCGAGCTGACCCGCTTCGGTGATGTACCCGTCGGCCGCGTAGACGCGGAAGGTCTGCGGCTCGTCGTCGTAGTTCGACACGATCAGCGCGTCGCTCAGCTGCCCGCCCGGGTCGAGGGCATACGCATAGTTCGGCCGTTCGCTGCCCTGCTCGGTGTCGGCGGGGCGCACCCCCCAGGTGACGGCGGGGTCCGCCTCCTGAGCACCCGCCTGGCCGGCCGCGAGGAGCGTCACGAGCAGCAGGGCGGCGATGGTGCGGGTGGTGCGTGGCAGGAGCGACATCGATCAGGCTTCCGTTGCAGTGCGGATGCCTCCCGCGAGATGCCACTTGTGACGGCGACGCGCCGAGCGCGGGCGTCATAAGTGGCATCTCGCGGAGAGACGGGGAGGGAGGTGGGGCGGCCCGGGGGCCGCCCCACCGGGGCTAGCCGAGCGCGGTGAGCGTCAGCGTCGCGGTGTAGGTGCCGGTTCCGACCGAGAGCGGGAGCTTCAGGTCGAGGTCGGCGCCGAGGACCGAGGATCCGGTCGGGTGCTCGGCCGCGGCCGAGCCGAGGACGCGGGCGGTGGCGAGGCCGTCACCCGAGTCGAAGCCGGAGGGAACGGGAGCGCCGGCGACGGCACCGCCGTCGTTCTCCAGGACCTCGGGGGTCCAGCCGAGGTACTTGCCCGAGACGGTCGTGCTGCCGGCGCGGAAATCGCTCAGCTGTCCGGACACCGACCAGGCCGGCCCGTTGAGGCGCGAGTCGGTCACGCGGACCGGCACGAGCTCACCGGAGGCGGCGAAGTGGTCGCCCTTCTCCTCGGCGACACCGAGGTTCACCAGGTTGCTGGTGCCCTCGAGCGTCCAGGTCAGCTCGCCCTCGCGGGCCTCGGGGACGATGACGGCCACGGACTGGTCGCCCTCGGCCGCAGCGCCCGCCGCGGTTCCCGTGAAGTCGCCCGAGACAGCGGAGGCGGAGTTGCCCGCTCCGAAGTTGACCGCCGGAGCGTTGCCCGTAAGGACGATGCGTCCGCCGACCGTCGATCCCGCGAGCTGGACGTTGCCGGAGTTGCCCGACAGCGTCACATCGCCGCCGACGGTGTTGCCCAGCGTGCTGGACGAGCCGTCCGCTTCGGCGCCCAGAAGCACGCCGCGCGAGGAGCCAGTCACCGAGAGCGAGCCGCCGACGATCGCGCCCTGCACGTTCACGCCGAAGTCGCTGTCCGCGAAGACGGCGTCCCCGCCCACACTCGTCCGGTCCACGTCGACGTAGGTCGCCGCCGCGGTGCTCACTCCGCCCGCGACCGAGAGGTCGCTGAGCTCGACGTCGATGCCGCCGGCCTCGACCATCCCGCCGACCGTGAGGTCGCGCAGGTACAGGAAGCCGTTGCGGCTCCCCTCCGAGAGCGACACGACGTCTCCGCCGACGCTGGTGCCGTCGATCGAGATGCCGTACGCGTCGGTGCCGATGACGTCGCCGCCGATGGTCGCCGAGGTGGCGTCCAGCCAGGCGTCGTCGCCGACGATCACGTTGCCGGTGACGGTCACGTTGCCGAGGACGCAGGTGTCGCCCGCGGCGACGTTCAGGTCGCCGGTGATCGTCTGGTTCCCCAGCTCGGTGCTGCAGTCCGTCGTCGCCGCGAAGGCGGACGGTGCAGCGACCATCGCGAGGGACGCGGCCGCGAGGACCGCCGTGGGCGTCTTCCACTTCATGGGGGTTCTCCTCGGTGCGCTCGTGCGCGTCGTGCTGGTGGTGGTGCTGTCGGTGCGGCGCGCGCGGCGCGGGCTGCGCTCAGCCACGGAGCGCTGCGATCGCGGAGTAGCTGCGGGAAGCGGCCTCGAGGGAGTTCCCGGTGCTGGGCGGCGTCGCCAGGGTGGGAGCGGTGTCCTGCTCCCAGACGCCGAAGCGCTGGCCGCGGTCGCGCAGCTCCGAGAGGAACGCCTGGTAGGGCAGGTTGCCGGCGCCGAACTCGACGATGTCGTAGCCGTTGGTGTTGGCGTTGTTCGTCTTGCCGTCCTTGAGGTGCAGGATCGGGTAGCGGCGCGGGTTGCGCTTGATGTAGTCGAGCGGCTCGAAGCCCGGGTAGAGCTTCTTGCCGACGTAGGCCCAGTAGACGTCCATCTCGAGATACACGTGGCGCGGGTCGGTGTTGTCGTAGAACAGGTCGTACAGTCGGGTCGCCGGGTCGTCCGAGGCGAAAGCGAACTCGCCCGCGTGATTGTGCTGGTAGAGCTTCATGCCCGCGGCCGAGACCTGCTGGCCCCAGCGGTTCCACTCCTCCGCGGCGGCGAGGTAGCCCACCTTCGTGTTGACGTTGGTGGGCGCGTTGCCGGTGCCGAGGTGCGGCGTGCCGAGGATCTGCGCGATCTCGATCTGCTTCCCCAACTCCGAGCGGAGCAGGTTGGTGCCGACGTGCGAGCCGACGGCCCGCAGGCCGTTGTCGTCGAGCAGCTGACGGATCTGCTGCGGCGTGATCGCTCCGACGTTGCCCTGGGTGTAGCCGGCGAATTCGATCTCGCTGTAGCCGATGCGGCCGAGCTCCTCGAAGACGGCCCGGAAGCCCAGAGACGCGACCTTGTCCCGGACGCTGTAGAGCTGGATGCCGATGCGGTTGATCGGGACCAGGCGCGTGGATCCGGACGAGGGCGCGGGTGCGGCCCCGGCAGGCGCCGCGAGGGCTCCCGCTCCGACGCCGACCGCGACCGTCGATGCGGCCAGGGCCGTCATCAGCGAGCGTCGGCTCATCGGCTTGGCCGTGATGGATGCGTGGTGGTGGTGCATCATTTCTCCTTCGAAATGGCAGGTGGTTCGGGGGGTGGGGCCGGCCCGGTTGGGCCGGCCCCTCCGCGATCGCTACTGCTGGACCGTGAGGTTCAACAGAGTGGACGCGGCGGTGGTGTTCGCCGTGGCGGTGTGGGTGACGGTGAGCTTGTAGCTGCCCGCGGCGAGCTTGGGCAGCGTCACGACGACATTCCCGTTCTCGTCGAGGGTGCCCGTGAGCATCGCGACGGTGGAGAGGTTCCTCTTCACCATCACGGTCACCTCGCCGGTGCCGGCGACGCCGGTGGCGGACTTCGCGCTGATCGAGACCTGCGCGCTGGCGCCGGGCTTGACCGGGTTCGGCGAGACGGTCGCGGTGAGCACCGAGGCGGCCTTCGAGACGATCAGACGGGCGGTGCCCTCCGACGCCGTGAAGGTGCCATCCGAGCCGTAGGCGGCGCGGAGGGTGTGTGTGCCGGCGCCGAGGGTCTGCGGGAGGGCGAAGGTCGCCTTCCCGTCCTTCAGCGCGGAGCGTCCGAGCTCGGTGGCGCCCTCGTACAGGACGACCTCTCCGCCGGGCGTTCCGCCCTCACCGGTGACGGTGACGGTCGCCTCTCCGGGTGCCCCGAAGCTCACGCGCGGAGCCGAGAGCGCCAAAGTCGTCGTGGAGGCGACAGTCGGGGCGTTTGCCGCGGCCAGGTCGATCGTGAACGACACCGTGCCGACGGTCGAGACGTTTCCGCCCGTGTCGGTGGCGCGGTACTGGATCGTCCGGGCGCCGTTCGTGGTGAACGGAACCGTGTACGCGCCGTTGGTGGCGCGGACCGTGGTCCACGTCGTGCCGTTGTCGGCGGAGTACTGGACGGTGGAGAGCGCTCCGTTGTCGGTCGCGGTGAGGCCGAGGGTCACGGGCTTGTTGTAGACGCCGCCGACTCCGGTGGGAGTTGCGGGGTCGAGCGTCGCCGCGACGGTCGGAGCCGTCTTGTCACCGGCGCCGACACCCTGGAAGGTGAGGGAGTCGAGCGACAGGCCGCTGGGCGAGGTCACGTAGAGCGACCCGGTGCCCTGGGGAGCGTTGGCGAAGGGGACGAGGACGTCCTTCCAGCCGGCTCCGGCGGGGATGGTCGCCGTGGCGAAGGGCGCTGCGTCAGCAGCGTTCCAGCGCAGATCGACCGTGCCTTCACCGGTGGCGCGGACCACGACGCCGGTCAGGTTGGCGACGTTCACCGGGTCCCAGCGCAGGAAGGATCCCGCACCGAGTCCGCTGACGGCGTTGCCGCCGCTGGCGGTGGTGTCCGCGTAGGGCAGGACGCCCTCCCGGGCGGCGTGCTCCGCCTCCTGCGTCTTCGGGTTCAGCCGCAGCGTCGCCTCGGCCGCGGCCGGGGGCAGTCCGTTGAAGCCGGCGTCCGTGTAGGTCACGACGACGGTGCCGTAGAGCAGCGCGCCGGGGCCGTGTTCGGGCGAGTCCTTCGAGGTGGGGAACGCTCCCGTGGCACCGGTGCCGGTGACCTCGGGGTGAGCGTGCTCGTCGTGGCCGAGGCCGTAGGTCCAGTTCACGCGGCTGCTGACGATCTGGTCGCCGTCTTCCGCGTCCTTACCGGTCACCCGGTAGGGGATCGCGTCGCCCCATGAGAAGAACGAGCCGTTGCCGGGCGTCTGGATCTGGATCTGCGGCGCCTGGTTGCCGACCGAGATGACCCGCGAGGTCAGGCTGAACTTGCCCTTGGCGTCGGTGACGCGCAGTCGGGCTGTGAACTGTCCGAGCTCGGTGTAGGTCTTCTTGGCCGTGACTCCCGTGGCGTCGAAGGTGCCGTCGCCGTCGAAGTCCCAGTCGTAGGTGAGTGCGTCACCCTCGGGATCGGTCGATCCCTTGGCGTCGAAGCTGACCTCGAGCGGCGTCTGGGACGCTGACAGCGGACTCGCCGTGAAACGCGCCTGCGGGGCCTTGTTGCCCTCGGCGTAATCGATCCGGTACAGGCCCGCGTCGGGGTTGGCGCGGAAGAATCCATCGCCGTACTCGAGCACATACATCGACCCGTCCGGGCCGAACTCCATGTCCATCGGGTTGTCGTGGATCGGCTGCGCGGCCTGACTGAGCGCCGCGTTGGGGAGGAAGTCCTCGATGTGCGTGACCGCGCGCTTCTCATCGAGCGTGAACGCCGCGATGTAGTCCTGCGAGAACTCGCCGAAGAAGGTCTTCTTGTCCCAGTAGGCCGGGAACTTCGACGTCGAACTGTTGTCCGCGTCGAAGTGGTAGACCGGTCCGCCCATCGGGCCCTGGCCGGTGCCGGTGCCGAAGGTGACGAGTTCGTCGAACGGCTGGTCACCCGGGTTGTCGCCGTAGTAGACGGTCGCCGCCTTGGCGTCCGGGATGTCGACGAGGCCGGTGTTCCAGCGCGAGTTGTTCTTCAGGTTCTCCGGGTCGAAGAAGCCGCGGGGCGTCGACGTCTCGAAGTTCCACTCGTTGTACGGCGCGTTGGGTCCGTGGACGTAGGGCCAGCCGGAGTTGTGCGGCTGGTCCAGTCCCGTGGCGTTCCACTCGACGAGGCCCATCGGGCCGCGGATGCCGTCGGCCGCAGCGGCCTTCGTGGCGTCGGGACCGTAGTCACCCCAGGAGAGAGTGTTCGTCTCGGCGTCCACATCGATCTTGAACGGGTTGCGGACACCCATCACGAAGATCTCGGGGCGGGTCTTCTCGGTTCCCACCGGGAAGAGGTTGCCCTCGGGAATCCGGTAGGACCCGTCGTCCTGCACGGCGATCCGGAGGATCTTGCCGCGGAGGTCGTTCGTGTTTCCGGCGCCGCGACGGGAGTCGAATCCCGGGTTCATCCGCGGCGCGTCGTTGTTCGGCGCGAAACCTGCGGCACCTGGCGCGCTCGCCGGAGTGTTGTCTCCGGTGGAGAGGTACAGGTTGCCATCGGCGTCCCAGTCGAAGTCGGCACCCACGTGGCAGCACTGCCCGCGCTGGGTCTCGACCTCGATGATCTTCTGCTCACTCGCCAGGTCCAGACCCGAGCCGGTCCACTTGAACCGCGAGAGGCGGTTGACGCCCTTCCACTGGTCCCAGTAGCTGTCGTCGGCACCCTCGGGGAGCATGTTGGGGGCGGCGCCGGTCGGCGTGTTCCCGGGAGGTGCGTAGACCAGGTAGATCCACTGGTTCTCGGCGAAATCGGGGTCGATGCCCACCGATTGCAGCCCGTCCTCAGAGTTCTGGTAGACGGGAATTGTGGCCACGACGCGCGTCGTGCCGGTCTTCGGATCGGTGTGGCGGATCTCGCCGTTCCGAGCGGTGTGCAGGACCGACTTATCCGGGAGGACGGCCAGGTCGAGGGGTTCGCCGACGTTCTTCGTCAGCAGAACCTTCTCGTAATTGCTCCAGTCGAGCGCGGACTCCGCGCCCGGCTCCGAGCCGTGGTCCACTCCGTCGTGGGCCGAGGCGGGCAGGCCGAGGGCGGTGAGTCCGGAGACCGTCACCAACCCGGCGATGCCGAGTGCGAGAAAACGCCTGATGCTTTTTCTCGAGGGTCGCTTACCATTCATGCGTGATGTGATTCCTTCAGTGAGGTGTTCATCGCAGAGGCCGGGTCCGTTGCTGTCCGCACGACGATGCGGATCCGGTCTCCTCCTGTCCGGCCCGTGGGCCGGCGTCTTGCACTCCCCCTCTCGCGGATGCCGATGGCGCGGCGGCCGGGATCGTCAGTGATCCGGGCGGCGCCGAGGTGGGGGTCGGCGCGAGATGGTTCCCGCGCCGACCCGGGCTGGTGGGGTCAGGACTCGAAGGCCGAGGGAAGGTACTCGGAGACGTTGTCCTTCGTGACGACCGGCGCAAAGAGCTGGATCTGGCGCGGGACGCCGAGCGAGCTGGTGTCGGCCATCGACTTGTTCTGCTCGACCAGGCGGGCGAGCTTGATGCCGTCCGCGGCCTGCGTCGAGGGGTAGACGACTGTGGCCTTGACCACGGAGTCGTCCGCCTCGATCGAGCGCATCACGTTGGCCGATCCGGCGCCGCCGACGAAGAGGAACTCGTCGCGTCCGGCGGTGTCGATCGCCGCGAGGACGCCCACACCCTGGTCGTCGTCGTGGTTCCAGATCGCGTCGATCTTCGGCGCCGCCTGGAGGAGGTTGGCCGCCGCCTGCTCTCCGCCCTGGACGGTGAAGTCCGCGGCAACGCGGTTGTCGACGTTCAGCCCGCAGCCCTCAAGTGCGTCCGAGAAGCCCTGGCTGCGCTCCTGGGTCAGCGGGAGGGAGTCGATGCCGGCGATCTCCGCGACTACGGCGCCGGGGTTGTCGCCCAGCTGCTCGCAGATGTAGGTGCCGGCGCTGACGCCCATGCCGTAGTTGTCGCCGAGGATCGTCGAGCGAGCGGCGAAGGGGCTGGAGAACTCGCGGTCGACATTGATCACGGTGATGCCCGCCTCCATCGCCTGGGTGGCGACCTGAGTGAGCGCTGCTCCGTCGATCGGCAGCAGCACGATTGCGTCGACGCCGTCGTTGATGAAGGTCTCGACCTGGCTGATCTGGAGGTTGACGTCGTTGGTGCCCTCCGCCGTGCGCAGCTCCACGTCGTCGTACTTCTCGGCCTCGGCGATGGCGGCGCGGCTGACGGCGCCCATCCAGCCGTGGTCGGCAGCGGGAGCGGTGAATCCGATGACGACGTTGTCGCCGGAGGCGTCGTTGTCGGAGGCGGCGACGGCCGCGGCGGTGCCGCCTGCGGCATTACCGGTCTCGACAGGGGCGTTGGAGATGCAGCCGGTGAGCATCAGCGCGACGGCGCCGAAGGCGATGCCGGCCGAGCCGAGTCGGGTGGTGCGGGTGAGTCGGCTGCGGGTGAAGGGGCGTGCGGGCATGGAAGTGATCTCCTTCGATCGATCCGAGGGGTCCGAGGGCACACGTGTCCTGCGGGGAAGTGACCTGAGTGGTCGGGTGGGGTGCTGGGTGTGGAGGAGCGGGGCCGGAGCCCCGGGGTCAGGACTTCCTGCCGCGCGCGGCGAACCGCTGCTGCAGCAGGACGGCGGCGACGATGATCGCGCCCTTCGCGACGGCCTGCGTCGAGGTCGACATGTTGTTCTGCGTGAAGACGTTGGTCAGGGTCGTGAAGATGAGGACGCCGAAGACGGTGCCGACGATGGTGCCGCGGCCGCCGGCCAGCAGCGTGCCGCCGACCACGACCGCTGCGATGGCGTCGAGCTCGTAGAGCAGGCCGTTGGTCGAGCTGCCCGCAGTCGTCCGGGCGAGCATCATGACGGCGGCGATGCCGGCGGTGAGCCCGGCGAGGCCGTAGACGTACATGGTGTGGCGGCGGACCTTGATGCCGGCGAGGCGGGCCGCCTCCGGGTTGCCGCCGACCGCGATGGTGCGTCGGCCGAAGGTGGTGCGGTTGAGCAGGATCCAGCCGGCGACGGCGACGACCACGAAGATGAGCACGAGCACTGGGATGCCGAGCACGTCAGCGCGGAAGAAGTCGAGGAACGGCGTGACGGTGACCACCTGAGTCTGTCGATTCGAGATCAGCTCGGCGAAGCCGCGCGCGGCGACCAGCATCGCCAGGGTCGCCATGAAGGCGACGACCCGGCCGTACGCGATCAGCGCACCGTTGATCAGACCGCAGACGAGGCCGACGACGACCGCGGTGAGCACGATCACCAGCCAGGAGGTGTTCGCCGCGTAGTACTGCGTCGACACCGTGCTCGCCCAGACCGTCGCGAGCCCCATCACGGAGCCGACCGAGAGGTCGATTCCTCCGGAGGTGATGACGAAGGTCATTCCGATGCTCAGCACGCCGATCACGGCGGCGAGCCGGAGGATCGTGAGCACGTTGTCGACGCTGGCGAAGCGCTCCCCCGCGGTCGCGAATCCGACGACGCAGAGAATCACCAGCGCGAGCAGCAGGCCGACGTTGCGACCCAGCGAGCCCTGCATGATCCTGGCCAGCCCCGAGCGGGCGTCCTTGGACGGGGTCCCGCCCGAGGCGCCCCCCGCTGCGGCTGACGCGTGACGGGCGGCGTCCTCCTGCGGACCGCCGATCGACGGCGACGCGGTGTCGAGCTGTCCGCTCACGCTGCACTTCCTTCCATAACGAGATCGAGCACGCGGTGCTCGTCGATCGAATCGGCCGGGCCCTCGTGGACCACGGCGCCGTCGGAGATCACGAGGACACGGTCCGAGAGCCCGAGGACCTCGCCGATCTCGCTGGAGACCACGAGCACGGCGGCGCCGTTGGTCGCGAGATCCCTGATCAGGGTGTAGATCTCGGCCCGCGCGCCGACGTCGACTCCACGGGTCGGCTCGTCGAGCAGGAGGACGCGGCAGCCGCGCACGAGCCAGCGGGCGAGGAGCGCCTTCTGCTGGTTGCCTCCGGAGAGGGTGCGGGCGTCGCGGTCGACCCCGGAGGGCCGCAGGTCGAGCGAGACCGCCTGCTCGGCCGCCGCTGCGCGCTCGGAGCGCTCGTCGAGGAAGCCGCGCTTGGCGAAGCGGTCGAAGGTCGAGAGGGTGATGTTGCGGTACACGGGCTCGTCCAGGAGCAGGCCCTGGCTCTTGCGCTCCTCCGGGCACAGGCCGATGCCGGCGTCCACGGCCGAGGTGACGGATCCGGCGCGCAGGCGCTTGCCCGCCACGCTGACCGTGCCGGTGCTCGCGCGGCGCGCGCCGTAGATGGTCTCGAGGATCTCGGAGCGGCCGGAGCCGACCAGACCCGCGAGGCCCACGACCTCGCCGGCGCGGATCTCGAGCGACACGTCCGAGAAGGAACCCTGCAGGCCCAGCTTCTCGACCTTCAGCAGCGTCTCGGCCTCGGTGTCCAGCTCCTGGCGGTCGGGGAAGACGTATTCGACGGCGCGGCCGGTCATCAGGGTGATGAGCTGCGCGGTCGGAGTGTCGGCGACGGCGAGGTTCTGCGCGACGGTGGCTCCGTCCTTGATCACGGTGATCCGGTCGCCGATGGCGCGGATCTCGTCGAGCCGGTGCGAGATGTAGACGATGGCGACCCCGGAGGCCGTCAGCTGACGGACCACGTGGAAGAGGTTCTCGACCTCCTCGGAGTCGAGCACGGCGGAGGGCTCGTCCATGATGATCACCCGCGCGTCGTGCGAGAGGGCTCGGGCCATCTGCACGATCTGCTTGCCGGCGGCGGAGAGGCTGCCGACCTCGCGGTTCGGCGATATCTCCTTGTGGCCGAGTCGCTCCATCAGCTCGCGGGTGATCCTCGTCGCTGTGGCGCGGGCGGTGAAGCCGGCGCGGGAGAGTTCGTGGCCCAGGAAGATGTTCTCGGCGACCGAGAGGCCGTCGACCACGTCGAGCTCCTGGTACATCGTCGCGATGCCCAGGGCGAGGGCGGCTGTCGGGGACGGGATCGTAACAACGTTCCCGTCGACGAGGATCTCGCCCTCCGTGGGCTGGTGTGCCCCGGCAAGGGTCTTGATGAGGGTGGACTTGCCCGCGCCGTTCTGGCCGAGGAGGCAGTGCACTTCACCGGGTCGGACATCGAGGTCGACGCCGTCGAGAGCACGGGCGCCGGGGAAGACCTTCACGATGCCGCGCATCTGCAGAAGCAGCTGCTGAGACTCGTCGGACGGGCGGGGAAGAGGCTGTGCAGCAGGGCTGCGGGGGTCTGCGGTGACCATGCGGATGAAGCTACTTCCACTTACGTCGCGGGTCAAGCAAAAGTTCTGAACCGATTCGAAGGCGGTTCGGGCGATTGCCCAGTCACGTCGGCCGGCTTGTGCTTGCGCGCCAGGCCGGGGATCCGCAGGATTACGCGACATCTGACGGCGGGCCTTGAGGCATCCCGTCCGCAAGAGAGCGCTCTCCTCGCCCTCCGACTGACCCCGCGCTCGTGCAGCCCGGGCGCGTCGCGTCGTCCCGCTCCTCTCGCGTTCCGCCCGAGCCCCGCGACCGCCGCGAAAGTCCGAAAGTTGTCGCACTCGGCGCCGAGTGCGACAACTCGTGGACTCTCGACGCTCGGCAGGCGCGACATCCGCTCGGAAGCGCGGCAGACTCCGGCGTCCGGTGGCGGCGGGATGGGTGGGGGACCTCGTCCGCGCGGCCGGAGGATCGGCGGGCGTTCGCGAATGCGTCGTCGGCGGCGAACGACGAGCTCCGCGAGCGTCCGGGAAAGCTGCGGGGGCTCCTGACGGATTTCGCGAATCAGTGCCGGTGGGGGGCGCTGGACGCGGAGGGAGTGGTGTCGTGGCTCGCGGCGAATGACCAGGACGTGGTGTGGGCGCGGAGCATCGCGGAGGCGTTCGCTGCAGCGGGCGGGGAGGGAGTGGTGTCCACGGTCGCGGACAGTGCGCTGGCCCTCGCGCTGGGGTCGGCGGGGGTGGCGCTGTCGCGGGAGGACATCAGGATCACTGCGGCGCAGGTGTACGAGGCACCCCTGGAGTGTTCCCGTTTCGGTGGACTCGGGTTTATGCCGCGAGTTCGTGGATGTCTCTATATCCTAACTCATACTCCTTTGGTGTCAAATAGCCGAGGCTGGAATGTCGTCGTCGCATGTTGTAGTAGGTCTCGATCCAGCGGAAGGTCGCTGTGCGGAGTGCTATGGGCGTCGGCCAGGGTGTGGTGTCGATGATTTCCTTTTTGTAGGACGCGAAGAAGGATTCGGCGACGGCATTGTCGTAGCAGATGCCGGTGCGACCGAGTGATCGGTCGATTTTATTCTCATCGCAGTAAGAAGCAAATTCCCGCGACGTGTGTTGCATTCCGCGGTCGGAGTGGGAAGCCACTCGGCCCGATGGTTTTCTGGTGTTTATCGGCTCTTCGCAGTTGAGGGTGTAGCCGTACGAGTGTGGGGTCGGCGCGTCGTGGCCGGGAGTGGGGTCGAGGTCTTCCGATGATGGAGGTTCCTACGCC
>NZ_PSWS01000004.1 GCF_002932875.1 Rathayibacter tritici | reverse complement strand
GGGCGGCGCGGTCGGCGGGGGGCAGGGCGGCCAGGGCGGCGACGAGCACGCGCTCGGCGGAGGCGTCGTAGACGGCGAGGCGCTCCCGGGCGAGCGCGGTGAGGCCGACCTCGGTGCTGCGCCCGTCGCCCGTCGCCAGCCGGCGCTCGACCAGGCCCTCGCGCTCCATCGCCGCGACGAGGTTGCTGATCGTGGAGCGGGCGAGGCCCAGCGAGCGGCCGAGGGCGGTCGGCGTCGACCAGCCGTCCTCGTCGAGTCGGCGGAGAACCTCGATCTGCGCATCTGGGATCTCGGGCAGGGCGCCGTCGCGACGCGAGGCGCTGAGCAGCGTGCGCCGGAACGGACCGATCTCGGCGCTCAGCCGCCGTGCCACGCTCCCGGTGTCCATTCCCTTACGATATCGGTAAGCGCTTGCTGCCAAACTTGTTTTGTCGCAAAATTACTGCATGACCAGCAGCATCGAGACCCCCGAGCAAGACCTCTCCGGCATCGTCGGGCACCGCTTCATCTACACCTACGCCAACGGCTGGCAGTACGAGATGTACGTCAAGAACGCCACGACCATCGACTACCGCATCCACTCCGGCATGGTCGGCGGCCGCTGGGTGAAGGACCAGAAAGTCGACCTCGTCGCCCTGACGCTCGGCGTCTACACGGTGTCCTGGAACGAGCCGACCGGCACCAGCGTCGTCGTCACGGTCGTCCCGGCCGAGCGCGTGCTGCACGGCACGATCTTCTTCCCGCACTGGGTGGAGCTCGACGGATCGAAGACCGTCCTCTTCCAGAACGACCACCTCGACCGGATGCGCGAGTACCGCGACGCGGGCCCCACCTACCCGATCTACGTGGTGCCCGAGTTCGCCCGCATCACCCTGTTCGAGCACGTGGGCGAGGACGACGAGTCCGTGATCGACACCGCCCCCGGCGACCTCCCCGTCGGCTTCGCGGATCGAAGCAACTGACGTGCCCGCTCCGATCACCCTCGACCACCGCGGCTCCACCCTCCGCGGCTGGCGCTTCGGTGAGGCGCGCCGCGACGCTCCCGCCGCCCTCGTCGTGCACGGCTTCAGCGACTCCGGGACCGGCGGCACTGGGCTGATGGTGCAGACGTGCCGCGAGCTGGCGGCCCTCGGGCTCGACGTCCGCAGCTACGACCGGCTCGGCCAGGGCGTGAGCGACGGCGAGTTCGCCGACATCACGCTCGGCGACGAGGTGGAGCAGGTCGTCGCGATGATCCGCGTGGCAGCGTCGGACGGCGATGGACGCGTGCACGTCGTCGCGCACAGCCTCGGAGCGGTCGAGTCGGCGATGGCCGCGGGCCGCGTTCCCGAGCTGATCGCGTCGCTCACGCTCTGGTCGCCGGCCGGGGTCGTCGTCGACGACATCACGGTGAAGGACGAGATTGAGGGGCGGCCGCTCGCACCGGCGCGCGAGCAGGGCTACGTCGACATCGGCGGCATGGCGCTCGGCACTGCGTTCCTCGACGAGGTGCGTGGAGGGATCGACGTCTACGCGGGCGTCGAGGCGTTCACCGGCGCGGCGGAGGTGCTGCACGGCAGGGAGGACGCGATCGTGCCGCCCGAGTACGGCCGCCGCTACGCGGACCTGCTGCCCGGCGGCTCCTTCACCCTGGTCGACGGTGCCGACCACGGCTGGTCGACCGTGCCCCTGCGCCGGATGCTCCTCGACCGCCTCGCCGCGCTGGTCACCTCGCGGCGGGGAGGGGGCGCGGGAGGGGGTTAGGGGCCGCCGAGCCAGTGGTTGATGCGGTGGTGGTTGGGGGTGAAGCCGTGGGCCACGCCCCAGAGGACGGCCTGCGTGCGGCTGGTCGCGCCGATCTTGCCGTAGACGCTGCGGATATAGGACTTCACCGTGTTGGGACTGAGGTAGGTGAGCGCCGCGACGTCGGCGTTGCTCTTGCCCTGCGTGATCAGCGCGAGGATCTCCGACTCCCGATCGGTGATGCCCTCGTGCCGCCCCGGCCAGTCCAGACCCGGCGCCGAGCCGGCGCGACGCGGAGGATCGCTGACAACGACCTCGCCCGCCGCCACCCGCTCCAGCGCGGTGACCAGCTCGCGCGCGGGCAGCGTCTTGGAGAGGTACCCGTGGACGCCCTGTTCGAGGGCGTCCTCGACGAGGGTCGGCGCGAAGTTCCAGGTGTAGACCACGACGTGCTCGGCACGCTCGTTGCGCACCAGCTCCGCGATCTCGTGGTGGTCCGACTCCGGCTGAGCGAACGAGTCGTAGAGGACGAGGTCGATCCGGTCCGAGAGGGGGGCGTTCGCGTCGATCTCGGCGACGACCACCCGATCGCGGTAGTGGTCGAACATGTGCGCGAGGCCGGTGAGCACGATGTCGTAGTCGTCGACCAGCGCGACGGTGAGGGGCGCACGGCGGGTCATGGTCGGACGCTACCGCACCGCCCGACGGCGCGAGGACACCCCTAGGGGTGTACCGCCGCCTCCTCCGGGGTGGTTGCGTAGCCACCGGTCCCGCAACCGCGGAACCGACTAGCGGGCCCCCGCCCGCCCAACGGAAGGACGACCGCCATGCTCGGTCTCATCATCAGCCTCATCGTCGTCGGACTCATCGCGGGAGCGCTGGCCCGGCTCATCGTCCCCGGGAAGCAGAGCATCAGCATCGCTATGACGATCGTGCTCGGCATCATCGGCTCGTTCGTCGGCGGCTTCCTCGGTTTCCTGATCTTCCAGCACGACCCGATGGACGGCTTCTTCCAGCCCGCCGGCATCATCGGCTCGATCATCGGAGCGATCATCGTCCTGCTGGTCTACACGCGCTTCGCCGGCCGCTCCGCCGCGCGCCGCTGATCCGCGCGGCGGCATCGCCCAGGCTGCACGCACTGCGGTGCGCGATGCTCGGGCGATGCCGCTCGTCGTCCCCGATGCCCTCGTCCCGCTCGCGCTCCGGCTCGCCCGCGCGAATCGCACATTCGCCACCGCTGACGGCGCTCGCCGCCGCATCCGCGAGCGGGCGCTGCGCCCCGCCTCCTACGGCCCGCCCCCGCGGCTGCGGCCGAGCGTGCGGGTGGACGTGGAGCAGGTCGACGGCTGGCCGGTGTACACGATCCGCCCTCGGTCGATTCGCGGAGGCGTCGTCTACGTCCACGGCGGTGGGTGGGTCAACGAGATCGCACCGCAGCACTGGTGGCTCGCGGCCCGGATCGCCGAGGAGGCCTCGGTCGCGGTGACCCTCCCGATCTACCCGCTCGTCCCCTTCGGCACCGCGCTCGAGGCGCGCGACGGCGTGCGCGACCTGGTGCTGCGGAGCCTGGACCGCTCCGGCGCGACCTGCCTCGCGGGCGACTCCGCGGGCGGCCAGATCGCCCTCTCCACCGCTCTCGCCCTCCGCGACGAGGGCGTCGTACTGCCCCGGACGGTGCTGGTGTCGCCGGCGCTCGACCTGTCCTGGAGCAACCCGCGGATCCCGGAGGTGCAGCCGAGCGATCCGTGGCTCGGCACGCCGGGCGGTCGCGTGCTCGCCGAGCGCTGGCGGGGCTCCCTCGACCTGCTCGACCCTGCCGTCAGTCCTCTCTTCGGCGACCTGGCGGGCCTCGGTCCGGTCACCGTCTTCACCGGCACGCGCGACGTGCTCAACCCGGACGCTCACGTACTGGCCGAACGGGCCGCGGCGGCGGGCGTGCCGTTCGAGCTGCACGAGGCCGTCGGGCAGCTGCACGTCTACCCGCTCGTGCCCACGCGGGCAGGGCGCGAAGCGCAGCGCTCCCTGGTGGAGGGGCTGCGAGCGGCGGTGTGAGCGGGCGCGGTCGGAGCGCGAGGGTGTGCGCCCCGTGCGTGATCGAGATCCAGTGCAGGGGGAAAGATCCAGCCGGTAAGCGCAGGGGAAGAGGAACCAGTCACCCGTGAGCTGCGTGAACTCGATCAGGAGCGAGACGGCGAAGCCGGCGACGGTGGCGCCGATCACGCCGGCGATGAGGCGCCCACGGAGCGGGAGGTGCCGGACGAGCATCCCGAGCGGGACGAAGAAGGCGACGTTGAGGAGCACCTGCGCGGACGCGGGATTCGTCAGCAGAGCGCGGGGTCCGTCGATCCCGCCCTCCTTCGCGATGTCGCCGACGAAGGCGAACAGGCGCAGCTGCGGCCCCGCTCCGGCGCGGCAGGCGGCGGCGACCGTCCCGTCGTCGGGCAGGGGGAGGAGCGTGTAGGTGACGAGCGCGAGCGCTGCGGACGTCATGCGTTGACAGTAGGAGAGTGCGCGCGAATCCCTTCCGCTTGGCGCGCCGGGGACCTCAGCGAGCGCGTTCTGTCCCTCCCCAGCATCGCGATCTGCGCACTCCTCCACAGATCCGCGCGATCCTCGCCCGCGGTCTGCGCGTCCTGCTAGCGTCTCCTGGGTCGCGTCCAAGAAACGCGAGTACTCCCGGCCCCTTCCCGAAAGCCCTCATGCAGCTGCGTCCCCGCCTCCTCGCCCTCCCCGCCGCGCTCGCGGCCGCCGCGCTCCTGCTCAGCGGCTGTACCGCCGAGGCGCCCGACGCCTCCGGCACCCCGGTCGAGGGCGGGACGCTGACCTACGCGTCGGGAGACGCCGAGCCCACCTGCCTCGACCCGCAAGTCGGCGGCAACTATCCGCAGGCGCTCCTCGCCACGCAGGTGCTCGAGTCGCTCGTCTCGCGCGACGCAGACGGCACCATCACGCCGTGGCTCGCGGAGTCCTGGACCGTCTCCGGCGATGCGCTGAGCTACGACTTCACCCTCCGCGAGGGCGTGACCTTCACCGACGGCACCGCCCTCGACGCGGAGGCGGTCGCCAAGAACATCGCGCACCTCCAGGACCCGGCGACCAAGTCCTCCACCGGCTATCTCGCCGTGGCGAAGGTCGCCTCCGTCACGGCGGTGTCGCCGACCGTCTCCCGGTTCACCCTCACCGAGCCCGACAGCGCACTGCTCGAGTCGCTCGCGCAGCCGTGGACGGCGATCGAATCGCCCGCCGGTATCGCGCGCGGCGAGCAGGCGAACTGCGAGGCGCCCATCGGCACCGGCCCCTTCACCGTCTCGGAGTGGGTCAAGCAGGACCACGTGACCCTCAGCCGCAATGAGGGGTACGACGCGTCGACGGGCCCGACGGGTAACGGACACAGGGGCCCCGCGCACCTCGCGAGCATCACCTGGCGCTTCATCCCCGACTCCGCCACCCGCTACGCGGCGTTGCAGTCCGGCGAGGTCGACGTGCTCGACAACGCCCAGCCCGACACGCTGAAAGCCGCGACCGGCGCCTCCGACCTCGTCGAGCTCGACGCGCCGCGCCCCGGCTCGGTCAACCGCCTCGAGCTCAACTCCGGCCAGGCGCCGTTCGACGACGAGTCGGTTCGGGAGGCGTTCGT
Source organism: Rathayibacter tritici (assembly GCF_002932875.1). Taxonomy (GTDB): domain Bacteria; phylum Actinomycetota; class Actinomycetes; order Actinomycetales; family Microbacteriaceae; genus Rathayibacter; species Rathayibacter tritici. Next base: position 9,207 of record NZ_PSWS01000004.1, on the reverse strand, counting down.
CCGCGGAGTCGGGGTGAACGACGCGATCGACTCCCTCTTCTTCGGCACCGCGGAGCGCTCCTACTCGCCGCTGTCCAGCCGCGAGGCGACCGCCTACTCCGACCCGTCGCTCTTCAAGGACGCGGGTTCCGACTCCGAGGTCGCCGCCGCCGAGGGCCTGCTCGAGAAGGCCGGCTGGGTCGACTCCAACGGCGACGGCGTCCGCGAGAAGGACGGGAAGCCGCTGACGCTGCGCTTCCCGGTCAGCACCAATCAGTCGATCCCGGCCGAGCAGTCTCTGTTCGAGCAGGTCCAGGCGTCGGCGAAGGTGCTCGGGTTCGACGTGCAGATCAGCCTGCTCGACCTGTCCAGCTGGTACACGGCGCTCGGGGCGAACGAGTACGAGCTGGTGAGCGCGCCGTACACCAAGGTCGGGCCCGACGTGCTGCGGATCCTCTACTCCTCCTCCGGCATCACGCCCGCGCCGAGCGGCTACTTCGCCAATCACGCGCAGATCGCCGACCCCGCACTCGACTCGCTGCTCGCACAGGCGAGTGCCACCACCGACGAGGCCGCCCGCGCCGACCTGTACCGGCAGGCGCAGCGGATCGTCCTCGAGGGCTACTGGATCCTGCCGCTCTACGACCAGCAGAACCACTACCTGCACCGCTCGGCCGTGCAGGGCCTCGTCGCCCTCGACACGGTGTCGACCCCCTGGTTCGCCGACGCCTGGGTCTGACCCGCCTGCCCGCATGATCCGCCGCGTGCTGCTCCGGCTCGGCGGCGCCGTCGTCGTACTGTGGGCCGTCGCGACCGCCGTCTTCCTCCTCATCCGCCTCGTCCCCGGTGACCCCGCGCAGGCGATCCTCGGCGGCCCGGGCTCGCAGGCGTCCCCCGCGGCGCTCGCCGCTGTCCGCGAGCAGTACGGCCTCGACCAGCCCCTGCTCGTGCAGTACCTGGTGCAGCTGGGTCGGCTCGCCCGCGGCGATCTCGGGACCTCCTACTCCCTGCGCACTCCGGTCGCCCAGATCCTCGGCGAGCAGCTGCCCGGCACCCTCCTGCTGGCCGTCCTCGCCCTGACCGCGGCGTGGATCCTCGCGCTCGGCACCGCGCTCTGGTCGACGCGGGGCGGACGGATCGCCGCCGCGATCGGGTCAGGACTTGAACTCACCGCCGCCGCGCTGCCGCACTTCTGGCTCGCGACCGTGCTGATCGCCGTCTTCGCGACCGCTCTGCGCTGGCTGCCCCCGGTCAGCACCGGCGCCCCCGCCGGGCTGGTGCTGCCGACGCTCACCCTCGCGATCCCCCTGGCGGGGTTCCTCGGTCAGGTGATGCGTCGCTCCCTCCTCGACGCGCTGGAGTCGCCGTTCGTGCTCGCCGCCCGCGCTCGGGGCGAGGGGGAGCTGGGGGTTCGCCTCCGGCACGCGCTGCGCCACGCGGTGCTGCCGGGGGTCTCGCTCTCGGGCTGGGCCTTCGGCTACCTGATCGGCGGGGCCGTGGTCGTCGAGACGATCTTCGCGCGACCGGGGCTCGGCCGGACGCTGCTCGCGGCGGTGACCGTGCGCGACGTGCCGGTGGTGACCGGAGTGGTGCTGGTCACCGCGCTCGCCTACATCGTCGTCACCCTGGCCACCGATCTGCTGACGCGGGTGATCGATCCGCGCCTGGCCCGGCAGGAGGCGGTCGCGTGAGCGAGCTCGAGCTGCGAGCCGCCCGCCCGCGACGCCGGGGCACCGCGCGCATCCGCCCGGGGGAGGTGCTGGCCGCGGTCTTCGTGGTGCTGCTCCTGCTCGCCGCCGTCGCGCCCGGGCTGCTCGCCCCCGCCGATCCGCTCGCCATCGCCCCGCGCGACGCCTTCACGCCGCCGGGTGCCGCGCACTTGCTCGGCACCGACGAGTCGGGCCGCGACGTGCTCAGCCGCCTCCTCGCGGGGGCGGGCGCGTCCCTCCTGATCGGCGCCAGCGCCACCGCGATCGGCCTGGTGCTCGGGGCGGTCCTGGGGGTCGTCGCCGCGTTCGGCGGCCGGTTCGTCGACGGCGTGATCGGGCGCGTCCTGGAGGTGCTGTTCGCGTTCCCGGCGCTGCTGCTCGCGCTGCTGGTGATCGTGGTCACGGGCCCCGGAGTCGTCCCCGCGACGATCGCGGTCGGCCTCTCGACCGCGCCCGGGTACGCCCGCATCCTGCGCACGCAGCTGCTCGGCATCCGCGACTCCGGCTACGTCGAGGCCGCGCGCGTGCTCGGGCACTCGCCCACCCGCATCCTGGTCCGGCACGTGCTGCCCAACACGTTCGGCCCGCTCGCCGTGCTGGCGACTCTCGGCGTCGGCCAGGCGATCGTCTGGGCCTCGGCCCTCAGCTACCTGGGCCTGGGGGCCGAGCCGCCCGCGCCGGAGTGGGGCGCGATGCTCTCGGCGGGCCGTACCTACCTTGCGAGTGCGTGGTGGCTGACCGTGTTCCCCGGGCTCGCGATCGTGCTGACCACGATCGCGACGACGGTGCTCGGCGGGCGCCTGCGGGGTGCGCGGTGAGCGCGGTCGTCGTCGAGGCCCTGCGGGTCGCCTTCGACGGGGTCGAGGTGGTGCACGGGGTCTCCTTCCGCGTGGAGCCGGGGGAGTGCGTCGCGATCGTCGGCGAGTCGGGGTCGGGCAAGAGCGTCACCGCCCGGGCGCTGCTGGGGTTGAGCGGAGGCGCCGTGTCGGGCTCCGTGAACATCGGCGGCACCGAGGTGGTCGGCGCGGGCGAGCGCGCGCTGCGGCGGCTGCGCGGCGGATCCGTGGGCTTCGTCCCGCAGGACGCGCTGCTCTCGCTCGACCCGCTGCGCCCGATCGGCCGCGAGATCGGCGACGCGTTCCGCCTCCACGGCCGGTTGCCAGCGGCCGAGCACGCCCGGCGCACCGTCGAGGCGCTGACGAGTGTCGGCATGCCGGAGCCGGCCGAGCGGATGCGCGAGCGCTCTGGCGACCTCTCCGGCGGCCTCCGCCAGCGCGCCCTTCTCGCGGCGGCCGTGGCCCTCGATCCGCCGCTCCTCGTCGCCGACGAGCCGACCACCGCGCTCGACGTCACCGTGCAGGCCCGCGTGCTCGACCTCTTCGCCGAGCAGAAGGCGCGCGGCCGGGCGCTCGTGCTGGTCTCGCACGACCTCGCCGTCGTCGCGGGCCTCGCCGACCGCATCCTCGTGCTCGCCGAGGGGCGGGTGGTGGAGGAGGGGACAGCTGACGAGGTGTTGCGCGCGCCCCGCAGCTCCCAGGCGCGGGCGCTCGTGGCCGCTGTCCCGGCCGGGAGACCGCGCGGGTCGCGACTCACCGATCCGACCGCTCCGGTGCTCCCACCCGACGCTCCCGGCGAGGTGGTGGTCGCGGCCCGCGGTCTCGCCGTCCGCTTCCCCCTGCCCGGCGCAGGAGCGAGGGCCGCGGTCGACGGCGTCGACCTGGAGTTGCGGCGCGGCGAGACCCTGGGGCTCGTCGGCGAGTCCGGGTCGGGCAAGAGCACGGTGGCCCGGCTGGTCCTGGCGCTGCGGCGACCGGATGCGGGTGACGTCGAGCTGTTCGGCCAGCCGTGGTCGGCGGCCACGGAGCGCGCCCGCCGGCCCCACCGCCCGCGGATCGGCGCGATCTACCAGGACAGCGTCTCCTCGTTCGACCCGCGCTGGAGCGTCGGCCGCCTCCTCCGCGACGCCGGCGCCGCCTCCGTGCCCGCGCTGCTCGCGAGCGTCGGGCTCGACCCGGCTCTGGAGCGGCGTTCGCCGCGGACCCTCTCGGGCGGTCAGCGCCAGCGCGTGTCGATTGCACGCGCGCTGGCGACCCGCCCCGACGTGCTGATCTGCGACGAGCCCGTCTCGGCCCTCGACGTCTCGGTGCAGGCCCAGATCCTCGACCTGCTCGACGAGCTACAGCGCCGTCACGGGCTCGCGCTGCTCCTCATCTCGCACGATCTTGGAGTGATCGCCCACATGAGCGACCGCATCGCCGTGATGCGCGCGGGCCGGATCGTCGAGGCCGGGCCGGCCGCGTCACTCCTCGCGGCGCCGCAGGAGGAGTACACCCGGCGCCTGCTCGCGGCGGCTCCGCGGCTGGCACCCTGAGCGCCCCGCGTCGTCCGCTGTTTCGTGACGCACCACTCGGACTGGTACGACGTTCTATCAAAACTGCGTCGTGATCGACTCGCAGTCGAGGTCGAGTGCCGCCGGGCAGCGCCTACTTCTCGACGAGACGCCGCTCCTGCGGCGGTGTCTCGCTGCTGCCGTCCTGTCTCGCTGCTGCCGTCGGCGCAACCCACGCCGCGAATCCGCTGCACCTCCACCGCGTGTCGGACCTGCGGCGTAGCGTTGCCGAGGTGATGCGTCCGATGACCCAGACCCTCGGCCAGCTCCGTGCCTCCGGGCACGCGCAGAAGAGCCTCCGCACCGAGATCCGCGACAACCTGCTCGACGCCCTGCGCGAGGGCCGCGACCCCTGGCCCGGCCTGCACGGCTTCGCCGAGACCGTGATCCCGCAGGTCGAGCGCGCGGTGATCGCCGGCCACGACATCGTCCTGCTGGGCGAGCGCGGTCAGGGCAAGACCCGCCTCCTGCGCACCCTCGTCGGCCTGCTCGACGAGTGGACCCCGGTCATCGACGGGTCAGAACTCGGTGAGCACCCCTACGAGCCGATCACCACCGTGAGTCGGCGTCGCGCCGTCGAACTCGGCGACGAGCTGCCCGTCGCGTGGAAGTCGCGCGAGGAGCGCTACGTCGAGAAGCTGGCCACCCCGGACACCAGCGTCGCCGACCTGATCGGCGACGTCGATCCGATGAAGGTGGCCGAGGGCCGCAGCCTGGGCGACCCCGAGACCATCCACTTCGGCCTCATCCCGCGCAGCCACCGCGGCATCGTCGCGATCAACGAGCTGCCGGACCTCGCCGAGCGGATCCAGGTCGCGATGCTCAACGTGATGGAGGAGCGCGACATTCAGATCCGCGGCTACGTCCTCCGCCTCCCGCTCGACGTGCTCGTCGTCGCGAGCGCGAACCCCGAGGACTACACGAACCGCGGCCGCATCATCACTCCGCTGAAGGACCGCTTCGGCGCCGAGATCCGCACCCACTACCCGACCGCTCTCATCGACGAGATCGCCGTGATCCGGCAGGAGGCGGACCTCGTCGCGACCGTGCCCGACGCGCTGATCGAGATCCTCGCCCGCTTCACCCGGGCCCTGCGCGAGTCGAGCTCCGTCGATCAGCGCAGCGGAGTGAGCGCCCGCTTCGCCATCGCCGGCGCCGAGACCATCGCCGCGGCCGCCCTCCACCGGGCCACCCGCCGCAGCGAGGAGGAGGCGGTTGCCCGCCCCATCGACCTCGAGACCGCGGTCGACGTGCTCGGCGGCAAGATCGAGTTCGAGTCGGGCGAGGAGGGCCGCGAGGACGAGATCCTCGATCACCTCCTCCGCCAGGCGACCGCCGAGACCGTGCGCGCGCATCTGCGCGGCGTCGACCTCGGCCCGCTGGTCGAGGCCGTGGAGAACGGGGCGATGATCACCACCGGCGAGCAGGTGACAGCGCGCGAGTTTCTGGCCGGCCTGCCGATCCTCGGCGAGGCGCGCGTCTACGACGAGGTCGCCGAGCGTCTGGACGCCGTGGGGGACGGGCGCCGCGCCGGAGCCGTCGAGCTCGCCCTCGAGGGCCTCTACCTCATGCGCAAGCTGAGCAAGGAGACGGGCGGGGGCGAAGCCGTCTATGGCTGATGCCTCGCGCGGCAACCGGCGGCTGAAGCGCGACGCGCGCTACGCGAAGTACGACGGCGGCCCCGATCCGCTCGCCCCTCCGATCGACCTCGCGGAGGCTCTCGACGCGATCGGCGAGGACGTGATGGGCGGGACCTCACCCGAGCGCGCCCTCCGCGAGTTCCTGCGCCGCGGCACTCGCGACCGCGAGGGCCTCGACGACCTCGCCGCTCGCGTGGCCGAGCGCCGCCGCGAGCTGACGCAGAAGAACAACCTCGACGGCACCCTCCGTGAGATCCGCGAGCTGCTCGACAGGGCGGTGCTCGCCGAGCGCAAGCAGCTCGCTCGAGACACGCAGATGGACGACGGCGACCGTGCGCTCGCCGAAATCCAGCTCGAGAGCCTCCCGCCCTCGCCCGCCGCAGCCGTTTCGGAGCTGCGCGACTACCGCTGGCAGAGCCCCGAGGCGCGCTCCGACTTCGAGCGGATCCGCGGACTCCTGGGCCGCGAGATGCTCGATCAGCGCTTCGAGGGGATGAAGCAGGCGCTCGAGAACGCGAGCGACGAGGACCGCGCCGCGATCGACGCGATGCTCCGCGACCTCAACGAGCTGCTCGAGGCGCACGCCCGCGGCGAGGACACTCCCGAGCAGTTCGACGCCTTCATGGCGCAGCACGGCGAGTACTTCCCCGAATCGCCGGAGTCCGTCGACGAGCTGATCGACGCCCTCGCCGCCCGTGCGGCGGCGGCCCAGCGGATGCGCAACTCGATGACCGCCGCGCAGCGCGCCGAGCTGGACGCCCTCGCCCAGCAGGCGTTCGGCACGCCCGAGCTGATGCAGTCCCTCGGCCGCCTCGACGAAACCCTGCGGGGGCTGCGTCCCGGCGAGGACTGGGGAGGCGTGGAGCGGATGGACGGCGGGCAGGGACTCGGCCTCGGCGACGGGACCGGCGTGTTCCAGGAGCTGGCCGACCTCGACGCCCTCGCCGACCAGCTCGCGGAGTCCGATCGCTCCTCCTTCGACGATCTCGACCTCGACCTGCTCGCGAAGCGCCTGGGCCAGGACGCTGCCGTCGACGCGCAGACGCTCAAGCGCCTGGAGCGCGCCCTCCGCGACTCCGGCACGCTGCGCCGCGGCTCCGACGGCCGCCTCGCGCTCAGCCCGAAGGCGATGCGTCAGCTCGGCAGGGCGCTCCTGCGCGACATCGCCGAGACCGTCTCCGGCCGCCAGGGCGTGCGCGATGTCCGCCGTGCGGGCGCGGCAGGGGAGCGCTCCGGAGCGACGCGCGCGTGGGAGTTCGGCGACACCGAGGCCTGGGACATCCCTCGCACCGTCACCAACGCCCTCACCCGCACCGCCGGCGAGGGCCGCCCGGTCGGCTCGGGCGTGCGCATCGAGATCGGCGACGTCGAGGTGCAGGAGACGGAGGCGCGCACGCAGGCCTGCGTCGCTCTGCTCGTCGACACCTCGTTCTCGATGGCGATGGACGGCCGCTGGGTGCCGATGAAGCGCACGGCGCTCGCCCTGCACACCCTGATCAGCAGCCGGTTCCGCGGAGACGCACTGCAGCTGGTCGCCTTCGGCCGCCGGGCCGAGGTGATGGACGTCGAGCAGCTGGTGGGCCTGGATGCGGAGTGGGACAAGGGCACGAACCTGCACCACGCCCTGCTGCTGGCCAACCGGCACTTCCGCAAGCACCCGAACGCGCAGCCGATCCTGCTGATCGTCACCGACGGCGAGCCGACCGCGCACCTCGAGCCGGACGGCGGCGTGTTCTTCGACTACCCGCCCGACCCGCTGACGGTCGCCGTCTCGGTCCGCGAGCTCGACGCCTCCCTCCGCCTCGGTGCGCACACCACGTTCTTCCGGCTGGGCGAGGACCCCGGCCTCGCCCGGTTCATCGATTCGCTCGCCCAGCGGGTGGGCGGCTCGGTGGTGAACCCAGAGGCGGAGGATCTGGGGGCGGCCGTGGTGTCGTCCTACCTGGGCGCGCGGGGAGCAGGACCGGGCGGCGGGGCCCCGGGCGAGGAGCTGTTCGGGCGCGGCTGGAGCTTCTGACCCCGCGTCGCGTTCATAACTCCGGAAAAATGTGTGTCGCGGCAGTGCGATCCGCTCGTGGTCGTCGCTGTGGCCACGATCATCCGGAGTTGTGAACGCGCTCGGCTCAGAACAGCGGCCAGGGTACCGCCGGCATCTCGCCGCGCGGGCCCGGGAACCGCCCACGAGCGCCCAGCCGCTCGCAGCGCTTCGCGAACGCGGCGACCTCCTCCTCCGTCAGCAGCTGAGAGAGTGCTGCACCCAGCGGCCCGTCGATCTGTGCGCGCAGGAGGGCCAGCGCGGTCAGCTCCTCCTCGTGCAGCGGCTCGCCGATCCAGCCCCACAGCACCGTGCGCAGCTTGTGCTCCGAGTGGAAGGTGAGCCCGTGGTCGACGCCGTAGCGGTGGCCGCCCGGCAGCGCGAGCACGTGCCCGCCCTTGCGGTCCGCGTTGTTCGCGACCACGTCGAACACGGCCATCCGGCGCAGCGCCGTCGAGTCCTCGTGCACGAGCGAGATCTCTCGGTCCTCGTCGTCGCTGCCATCCAGCACGTGTCGCCACCCCGCCGGGACCGCATCCGCCGGCACCAGGTCGACCGCGTCCTGCTCCGGATCGATGTCCTGCCAGAGCTGCACCATGCCCGGCCCGAGCGGCCCGTCGCGCAGCCAGGTGCGCGGCACGACGTTCCAGCCCAGCGCTTGGGAGACGAGATACGCCGCGACCTCGCGGCCCGCGAGCACGCCGTCGGGGAAGTCCCAGAGCGGCTTCTCGCCCGAGATCGGCTTGTAGACGACGGACGTCTCGCCGACCTGCGCGAGGAAGGTCGCGTTAGAGGCGATGGTGATCCGGCCGGTGAGTGTCAGCTCGCCGTCGAGCCCGCCCGGGTCGCTCATGCCAGCGGACAGTCGTGCCCGTCGGGGTCCATCGGCTCGCCGCAGCGGGGGCAGAGCGGACGTCCCGCGCCGACCACCTCGAGCGTGCGCTTCGCGAAGGCGCGGGCCGTGCCGACGGGGATCTTGACCTGCAGCATCTCGGTGGGCTCGGGGTCCTCGGCGGCGTCGTCGTCCCCCTCGATCATCGGGTACGCCTCGATCACGATCTGGGCGGTGGACGGGTCCCAGCCGAGGCTGAGGCCGCCGACGCGGAACTCGGGCTCCACCGGCTGGTCGAGCGGGTCGTTGTCGACGAGTTCCGGAGGCGTGCCCGCCGGGACGCTGACCGGGTTGCCCTGCGCGGTCATCAGCTGGTCGAGGATCTCGTCGATCTTCTCGGCGAGGAGGGCCGACTGCTGCTTCTCGAGGCCGACGCTGACCACACGGGGTCCGGTCTTGGCCTGCAGATAGAAGGAGCGCGAACCGGGTGAGCCGACGGTTCCCACGACCACGCGATCGGGCCAGTCGAATCCGTGCACGATCGGAGGCATGTCTCCAGTGTACGAGCGCCCGCCTCCGCAGCGGCTGCGCGCGTCACCCCCTCTCCTCGTGCCCCGCCCCGC